>NZ_BATQ01000179.1 GCF_000739635.1 Verrucomicrobium sp. BvORR034
TAGCCATGTGACGAAGACTCGGTTCATGCGACACCAGGGAGAGGGGTTAAAGGAGTAACGCTGAGGCGACCGACGCGGCGCAACAGCCACTCCAAGGCAAGCAGGGTCATGATGGCCGCCCACCACGGCCACCAGCTCCACACGGGCTGCGGCCAGGCCCGCGACTCCCGTGCGGCATGGGCCTCAGACGCTGCGCGATTCGCAGCCACGGCAGACTCCACGGTGGTCAGCACCTCACCACCGCCGGCTTTGGCCAGGCCGGCCATGAGTTCACCATCGGGAGCGGAGCGGGTGTATTCACGACTCTGCACCAGCACACCACACTTCACCGCATCCGTCAGAACTTCGCGGTCCGTGTTGGTGTCGAAGAGCACCTGCACCTCCTGGGCGGCGATATTTCCCGGAACCTGCAGCACACCCGTGAATTCCCGCCGATCCCGGTCGTACGTGAGACGGACGCGGGCGCTTCCCGGCAGGTCGAGACGGGCACCGATCTCTTGAACGGCCACTTTCTCTGGATCCGTCTCCGCCAGGAACTCCACCGCCACAGGAAGCTTGCTGCCCGGGTGGGCCTGCGCCACAAGGACCTTTCCTGAGAGCTTGTCCCGCCGCCAGCGGATGCTGTTTTCCGCGAGCCACTTCATGGTGTTCACCCAGTAGGCGGCATAGTATGGGGAGGGATGCGGCGGGCGCGGCGTGGTGGGTGCCTGCGCCTCACTGGGATGGGTGGTGAGCGACGCCCCCTGCCCCAGCTCAATGCGATCCCCCAAGGTGGGCGCGTGGTCAGAGCTCCAGCGGATCACCTCCGACCCCCAGCCACCGTTAGGATCTGGCAGATAGGCGATGGACCGGCCCCGTCCATAATTCTGGGCGGCGATGACGGGCTGATCGGGCTCATCCTTCACCACCGCAAGGATCGTAGCCCCGGGCTTCGCGCGACGCACCCGGTTCATCCCGCTGAAGGAGGGATGCGTGTCCAGAATCGCCGCATTCTCCTTGGGATCGTCCACCATCTGCCAGATGGGATGGTTCCGCACCGAGGACGGAATGGCAACTTCCAGGGTGCCACCGTAGTTGCCGTCGCCATAGTCCACCATGTCCACCGGAGTGATCTTTTCCCATGGCGTACGGTCATAGTTGCCGGAGTCGAATGCCGTATTGCCCCCGGCCATGAGGAAGCCGCCGCCCCGCTCCACCACCCACTCCACGACCCACTGCATCTGCTCCTCAGAAAAATTCCCCACCGGTACATCGCTGAACATCATCACATCATAGCTGTGCAGTTCTTCACGGGTTTTAGGAAACGGACGGGCGGAGTCCACCAGCATCTCGCCATTGGCGAACTTCACGCCAAAGAGGTTGGGCCGGTCCACATACTGGCTCACCGGGGTGAAGGTGGCGCATTCCATCTCGCCTGTGCCGGTGCAGGCGGAGGTGATCATCTCAATGTCATTGACGAAGTGGCCCTCGGACCCCAGGGAGCGTTTGGCGTGAGTGCCCTCTGCCACCAGCACGCGCAGCTTCGTGGTCACCACCTCCAGCGTGAAGGTGAAGCGATTGTCCTCCAGCGTTGCTTCAGCACCTGGTCCCTTGAGTTCCACCGTGTACTTCGTGGTGCGGGCCGGGCTCACGAAGAAGAGCTTGCGTGAGGCGGTGGCAACACTCGAGTCAGAAGCGGGCGAGAAGCTGACGGCCTGTCGCGTGATCTCCGCACCCTCCTCATCCCGGAGGATGAGATCAAAGCCTTCCGTCTTGGAGACGCCGCCCGCCTCCAGCTCCACGGGCACCACCACGCGGGACTGGGCACGCACCATGCGCGGTGGCAACACGGAGACGAGCGCGGCATTGCGCGCCGGCACATCTCGACCCACCAGCCGGGTGGAAAGGCGAACGCCTGACTCATGCAACGCCCCTAGTGCCGCACTGAGGCGCGGGGCATCATGCACACAACCATCTGACACCACGATGACGTGATCCAGAGCCGATGTCCCGCCGCTGGCAGACAACCGCTCCAGCGCTGCGGCCAGCAGGGTTTCCTGGCCTTCGGGCGCCGCGTGGGTTGTTCCCTCAACCCCGCCATCCATCGATTCCGATTCCGTCGCAAAACGGCGGAGTTCCGGCGCCGACAATCCCGCACGCTGTAGCGCAGATCCCAGTGAAGCCGTCCACTCCAGCGCCTCTTCCCAGCGCGTTCCCTGCTCCGTGCCCGCCATCGTCATGCTCGCTGAGGCATCCACCAGCACCAGACTCCGTGAAGCCTTCACAGGGGTGCTCACATTCTCCGAGGGGTTCAACAAGATGAAGGCGAGCAGGGCGATGGCACTCAGGCGCAACAACAGCACGGGAGCCTGCAGCCAGGCCGGACGCAACGGGCTGCCCCGGAGCGCGGTCACGATGGCCAGCAGCGCGGCGCACGCGGCAAGTCCCACGATCAAAGACACGGGCAGCGCAGGTTGCAGAGTGAAATACAGATTCATGCAGGAAGAGAGTGATGCGGGTGACTACTCCCTTTCTGCGTTCAAGGGCAGACGGATGGCAAGCGTCTGCTCCTCCGCTCCGGTTCGAGCCTTCACTTGGTTCACCCCCTCCACCAGCGCCGCCCCGGCGGCGACGGCATCCAGCACGGGTTTGCCGTTGATCTCCACAATCTCCATACCCACGGCGAGTCCCGTTTTCGCTTTCTCCTTCTTTCCGATCTGCTCCACCACGAGCCCCTTCCGCCCCTTGCGAAAATCAATGCCAGGCAGGCTGTCGAGGCGGAAGGTGGATCCGGCAGGAACGGCCTGCGGGTCATTGCGTCCCGCGGTCAAAGTGGTCGTCAGCTTCTGACCTGCCCTCTGATAGATCACTGGCAGCGCTTCTCCTGGCCTGACCATGGAAGCGATAAAGCGCAGGTCCCCACGGGCGTAGACCTTGCCGCCGGATGCCTCCAGCACGATGTCGCCCGCCTTCAATCCCGCAACCGCGGCCGGGCCACCCTCCATCACCTGGCCGAGCTTCGCCCCCGCCATGCTGACGAGACCCGCGGCCTCGATGTCCTTGCGCAAGGGCTCCTCAATCTGCCAGCCAAAGAAGCCGCGCTCCACCTTGCCCTGCTCCGCAAGCTGCGTGACCACATTCCGCACCAGGTTCGAGGGAATTGCGAATCCGATGCCCACATTGAAACGCCCTGCCGCGCCCCAGATGGCGGTGTTGATCCCGGCGAGCCTCCCATGCCTGTCTGCGAGCAAACCGCCGGAGTTCCCCGGATTGATCGCGGCATCCGTCTGAATGTAACTCTCGAACCCACCGCTGGTGAGGTCAAGATTCGCACGCCGCACGGCGGAGACCATGCCTTTTGTCGCGGTGATGCCGATCTTGAAGGGATTGCCCACGGCATACACGGGATCTCCCACACGCACCGAGTCACTGTCTGCAAGCTTCAAGAAGGGCAGCCCAGTGGCCTTGATCTTCAGCAGTGCCAGATCGGTCAGCGGATCATCCCCTACTACCTCCGCGTCATAACGCCGACGGTCGGCAAACTCCACAGAGATTGCATCCGCCTGCTTGCCATTCTGAAGATGAATGACGTGGCTGTTTGTGACAACCCACCCGTCTGCGCTGATCACCACACCCGAGCCCACGCCCTGCACACGCTCATTCTCCCGGCTGCCCCCGTCCCCGCCATTGCCTTTGGGGGCGGAGCGATCGCGGTTGAAGAATTGGTCGAGCGGATTCTCCGCATCAGGCCCCTCCACAATGCGGGCGGGAAATACCGATACCACGGCAGGAGTGACCGTGTCGATCAGGTCCGCATCGCTGGGATAGACAGGGGCCGTGCCCGAAGGCGCGGCAAAGAGCGCTGCGCCCTGGCCTGCCGGGAGACGGGGCACCTCCGCCCGCAACGCCAAGGGCGACAGGAGACAGAGCATGCTGGCGAGGCCGGCGGCCTTACTGGGGTTCATTGCCAAAGTCATCGGAAAGGTTGCGGAAATAAGCTTCGATCTCGCGGCGGTATTTTTCCGGAACGCGGTTCTGCACAGTTTGAGGAGTCACGCGACCCGGAAGGCTGGCCATGAGGAGGTCCAGACGTTCGATGATGCCGTCAAAGGCAGAGAGAGAAGGCACCACGGTGTCCAGCTGCTTCGCCAGTCCGGTGATGGTTTCATCACCCAGGCGCTTTGCTTCAGCCGAGAAGCGATCAATGTCCGCCTTGGCGCTGCCTGCACCTGGCTTGCCCTCCCCTTCGCCGGGACCTTCCCCTTTGCCATTGGCACTACCGGGGGTTGGTGAGGTTGGTTTCCCGCCCTGGGCCAGAAGTTGTTCAGGCGGAGCGGCCCCCTCACCCTGCTGGGCCGACTGGTCGCGCAGGGCCCTGGCTTTCTCCCGGAGCTCGGTGAGTTGCGCGAGACGTGAGGCATTCAGCCGGGCCGCCTCCGCATTCAGCTCCTGGGCCATCTTCTCCAGCCGCTTCGCAATGCCCGGCCCTCCCGTTGGGTTTTCGCCTTCACCGGGTTTATCTCCCAGTCCCGTCGGACCTGTGCCGTCAGGTTTGTCGCCGGATCCGGGCCCCTCTCCCTTCCCTTGATTACTTCCAGCGAGCGCCTTTAGATCTTTGGCGAGTGCTTCTGTACCAGCGCGGGCCCGGAGGGCGGCGAGCTCCGCAGCTCCCGTGCCGGGGCCGGGACCTGCACCGGCACCCTTCCCGCCTGGTGTTTTGCCGTTGCCATCTCCCCCTGGCGTATTGGACGGTTTGCTGCCACCTGCGGCGGCAAGCGCCTCCAGAGCCTTGAGGATTTCATCAGCGAGCTCCGCATTCCGCGCAGCCTTTTCAACAGCCTGCCGCCCGTCTTTGCCAACCGCTTCTCCCTGGGAGTTCTTTGCCAGCTCAGGAGCCTTGCCGTCCGCCCCCTTCTGGTTGTTTCCTTTTCCAGATTCCCCGCCCTGGGAGGATTCTCCCTCACCCTCTCCCTTGCCGCTGCCCTGGCCTTGGCCTTGGCCTTTGGAGCCGGACTTCTGGGCATCCGCCTGGGCCTTGGCGGCCATCTTCTTTAGGGTGTCGGCCAGCTTCTCCTCGATCATCGCACGGATGAAGTCGGATAGGTCCCGCAGCCGCTGCTCCGCATCTGCCAGGGGTGGCAGCGCCGTGAGATGCTCCTTGGAGTGGAGGCGCTCGTCCGCATCGCGCATGAAGTTCTCCGAGGCGGCCATCAGCTTTAGCATCGAGTCGTTCTTCTGCGGGTGGGTCACGATGATGGAGAACAGTTCACCCGCATCGGCCACAGCCACCTCCTGCTGGCGGCGGGAGGAGTCAAGCGTTGCGATAGGCCTGGCCGCGCCCTGTCCGATCTGCTCCCGCACCGTTCTTTCCTCTTCCGCCAGACGCTGGGCCTCGCGGGCCAGTTCTTCCAGACTCTTGATTTCAATGTCCTCGCCTTCGTCCGGCTCGCCCTCACCAGCATCCCCGATCAGCAGGATGAGGTGTTTGCGAATCTGGAGCAAAGAACTCAAGGCCCGGTCAGACGACTGATGGGCGGGCTCGGTGAGCAGACGGGTGAGGTGGCGGCTGGTCTCCGCCATCTGCGCTACGGCGGTGCCCAGAAGGGTCACGTCGTCCTGAGACGCATTGGGCAGTTGTTGCCAGATGGCGAGCAGGGCGTTCGCCTTGAGGACTACCTCCTGCTGTTTCACGTCGGTTTCCTGACACTTCTGACCCACACCTTCAGTGTTTTCATCCTTGGCCGCCTCCTTCAGCACATGGCAGTCAGAGACCACCACCCGCTGACCGCGAATGAGTTCGTTCAGCTTCGCGATCTGCAGGGGGGTGCCGTTGGGCGGGCGTCCCTTGGCCAGTGCGGCCAGCTTCTTGAAGTCGCGAATGTCGATGCAACGCAGCGCGCTGACGCTGCGGGGACCGCCCCGCGGCTTGTGGTCCAGCGCGTAGGCATACAGCTTGATGTTGTCGTTGATGGTCAACGGCACCGTCTCCAGCATGGCGCGGGTGAGTTCCGAAATGTCGCGCTGGTCCCGCTCAGTGATGACCTTTTCAAGAGTCCACAAAGTCTGACCTGCAGCCTCCATGATCAAGCCCACCTCCGCGACGCCGAAGTCATCACGAGCCCGGATGCGCACGGGCAGCTCCGTCACGCAGGTGGCCTGGATATCTTTCACCGGCTCCAGCAGCTCCACGGTGGGCAACCGGTCTGCCAGCCCGACCACCTCATAGCGCCAGGTGTCCAGCAGGACGCCTGCTTTGTCGAAGACGTTTAGGACACCGGAGTACTTGCCCAGCGGCGCCTTCCATGACGCCTGAACCACCGCCCCATCCCCCTGCGTGGTAATTGTTTGCGGCGCACTGGTGTCGGACGCGAGTGACCACTCAACCCGGTCGGGCGGGGTGTTAAACCTGAAACTCCAGTCCAGGCGGCTGCCCTCCACCACGCTGGCATCGCCGCCCGGCCGCTCCTCGGCATTGAGCCCCGTGTAGTCTGGGAAGTGCACCGTTACCTTTGCTTCCTCCAACCGGGGGATGGGATGATACTTCACCGTGTGCGTCGGCGTCGTGCCATCGCCTGCCACCACGCGCGCCTGGAAATCACCCGTTATACCGGTGAGCACGGCATCATAAGTGCGCCCATCTGCCAGCGTCGTGAGTGCCTGTGACCGCCATTCCCTCGAACCCGCCGTCTGCACCAGGAGCTGTGGCTCAGCGTTCCGACCCACAACCGTGACAGCGAGACGCGGAGGATGCCGGTCATCATAACGCGCTGGCGGCGACTCCCAGGCGACCGTGGTGTAAGTAGGTGCCCCAAGTGGGAACAAGATGCGGTGCAAGGCGGTCCGAAAATCCTGCGACTGCTGGACCGCCGCTAGTAGCGTCGCGGCCAGGACGCCACTCAAGGCAAGCCATCCCATCAGACGCCCGACTGGCGCGAGGGTCTGCCACTTGCCACGACGCAGGCGATCCTCCGCCTCGGTCAACAAACGTGAGGCCAGGACTTCCTGGTCGCTTTTTGTCGATGTCGGAGCCTCTTTGCCCGATAGTTCCCAGGCAGTACGCAGCATCTGGCCGTCTGCAGGGTTACTGGTCTCCATCGCCTTCACCACGGCCAGGGCATTCCGCCTCTTCCTGCCGACCAGCCAGCGTTGCAGAACCAGCAGCAGCACCCCGGCCCCCGTCAGACTGATAACCCAAAGCCGCGCCTGCTCGGGCCAGGCTTCTTTGAGATCGAAGTATGCCAGGCCCATGACGGCGGCCAACAACACCACCAGCCCGGCAAGCAAGGCGGTGGTGCCGTCGATCAGTCGGCGACGACGCACGACGGCGTGCACCGGTGACTCATCGAACCGAGGATAAGAGGGATTTTTCACCGGGCGGATGAGGGTTGTAGACGACGGGCGGCAACGACGTTCTCCACCATGAGGAGAATCAGCAGCGCCACCACCACCCATGGCCAGAGTTCGTGCCGCCAGGGGACGGATGCCCTCGCCAGCGCGAGGTCGTTCTGCGGAGTGACGAGGGGAATCGTTGAGTCTGGGGCACCAAAGGCCTGTCGCAGCGCGACCACCTCCACGTCATTCACCAGGGACTCCGCGGGCGCAGCGGCCACAATATTCGTGTTGCCAGCGGCATCGGTGTAGAGGCCCGGTGGACGACTTTCATGCACACCTGGATAGTGGGGCTTCAGCTCAGGACTCGCGGCCTCGGCCTGCGCCACATGGGTGAAGAGGCTCTTCACCAGTGGCACAAACAAAGGATCTCTCGGCAGGTCTGTCCACTCGCGGGTCAAAGAGTGGGCCAGCACGAGCACGCGCCCCTTCGAGGTGGCGGCAGCGGACTTTTCCAGCAGCAGCGCGTGTCCTCCATCCAGCGTGGCCAGTGCCTTCCAGCCTGTTTCCACCGGGACATCGAAAGCATCCCGCCACTCGGCCTCCCGGAGATCGCCGCCATCTTTGCCATCGTGGGGAGCCAGGATGGGATGCGTCCGCTCCCAGGTCGTCAAAGCCCGCACGGGGCCCGCCTCCTCTGCCAAAGCCGGCATGCTGGCCCCTGTCGCAGGACGGATGCCGGGAGGGAGGAGCCCTGCCGTTTCCAGGACAGCGGAGGCACCCCGGGTCCAGCGGGCATCCAGAGCGACCAGCAAACCGCCCCCCGTCTCCACATACTGGGCAAGCAAACGCGCATCTGCCGTGGAAACTACGGGCAGACCGCACAACGCCACTGCGGCCACCCCTGACAAGTCGGCAGCCCCCTGACGGGCGGAGAGGCCGTAAACGATCTCAGGCTGGAACGGTGTCTTCCCATGCGCCGCCCCAGAAGCCGTGAGCGCCTTGTCCACGAAGTAGGCCTGACCTTCAAACGGGGTGTTGCCCGGGCTGCCGTCCACCAGCATGACCTGCCGTGGCTGCACCCAGCGCACCGCGAAAGGACGCTCGTCATCCGCAGGCCAGTCATCCCCGCCGCTGAGGGAGATCGTACCGCGCACTTCATCGCGAGGTGGCTTGAGTCTGAAGATGACCCGGTCACCCCCTTCTGGCACCGACTGGGTGATCGTGATGCCCTCAGCCTTCAAAGACACCCTGCGGTCAACTCCGGTGGGCAGGTGCACCTCGGCTTCAATCTCCATCTCTTCCATCACATAGGGCGTGAGCAGGGTGACCTGGCTCACGGCAGCGTTCTGGAGCGAAGCGGGCTTCAGGGCATGCACTTCCAGCGCCACTCCCGGAGGCCACACCCGTGGAGGGCTGGGCGGCAGACTCCCCTCCGCCAGATGCGCGATGAGCACCACCTTCCCTGACTGGCCTGCTCCTCCATTCCCAAGCCGGTCCAGCGCCCAGTTCATGGCACGGGTCAAGTCTGTGGGGGACCCGGCGCGAGGGGCCCATTTCCCGGCATCGGGAATCACCGCCACGTCATCCGAAAACTGGGCCAATGTCAGCTTGCCGCCCTCGGTGACACCTAACGCGGCGCGTTGGACAAAATTCATCCCTGCGGTTTTCATCGCCTCCGTCACGCTCCCGGAGGCATCCAGAAGGATCACCGTCTCCGCCGGATCAGCCACCGTCTTGACGCTGGAGCTCAGAAAGGGCCGGCAGAAGACCACGGCCAGCAGAACCACACAGAGAAGCCGGAGCAGCAGGAGGGGAATCTCCTCAAACCGCGACCGCCGCCGCCGCTCCTGCAACACCTCATTGAGAAACCGCAAACTGCCCACCGGGAGCTGCCGGTACTGCATGCGGCGGCGCAGATGCACCCACAGCGGCACCGACAATGCGGCCAGCGCCCAGAGGAATCCGGTGTTCAGGAGTGACATCGGGCGACATCATAGGTGAAAATTTCCACGGCTGACAAGCAGGCATTTTCGGGCGGGGGCTCGTTGTGGGCGGGGGCGGCTGGAGATTGAGGCCATCGAGGGGGGGGTGGCCCTCTCCTTTGTTTGCCCGGATGCTGGCGGGGGATTTTAGGAAACAGCTCACGCTCCGGCAGGCGAAGGCGGCGCCTGTAATAGGCTAGAACCTCACAACACCAGCAGCAGCGGACCTGTCTTGGAGACTTCAGGAAATTACATCCCGGCCTCCCGAGATAAACTCACGCGCAGAGAGGGCTTTCCCGACCCCTGACCCATTAAGTTTTCAACTCGAAACAATTTCTCACCTTGCTGGGAACATTTGCATAGCACGATTGGCCAGTGGTACTTTACCTCCATGCGATCTCCCGCATCGTTGGTCAGTCCTTCCCGCGTCACAGATTCCCGGCTTGCTTGGGCCCTGCCCCTGTTATTCGCTCTCTTCCCAGGAGCGTCAGCCCTGGCCGAGCTGGACAAGAACACCAACCAACTCAGCGACGTCTGGGAGCTCCAGTTCAGCGCCCAAGGGCTCGCGGCAGGACTGGACACGGATAACGATGGTTTCACAAATTTGCAGGAGGCAGCGGGCGGCACCAACCCCTTTGATGCAACCTCCCG
Organism: Verrucomicrobium sp. BvORR034; assembly: GCF_000739635.1. Classification (GTDB taxonomy): domain Bacteria; phylum Verrucomicrobiota; class Verrucomicrobiia; order Verrucomicrobiales; family Verrucomicrobiaceae; genus Verrucomicrobium. Next base: position 9,945 of record NZ_BATQ01000179.1, read on the forward strand.
GCCGGCCATCGGCATCGGGGCAGGATCAGGCAATGACGTCGAATTCTCGTGGCAATCGGCTCCCGGCAAGCGGTACCGGATCGATGTCAGCAATACCCTGGCGCTCAATTCCTGGCAGCCGCTGCTCACCGTGGACGGCACGGGCGAGATCTTCGACCTGCCGATTTCCACGGCACAAGGCTCTCAGTTTTTCCGGCTCAATGTCAGCGACATCGATACCGACCTGGACGGTCTGAGCGACTGGGAGGAACGGCAACTGGGGCTGGATCCACGCAGCAGCGCCTCGGAACGGCAGGCGACCTCCGACTTCAGCCGGGTGAACACGGAGTGGACCGGCACCAGCGTGGTGACGGTGGGGCTGTTGGACGGGGAGATCAATGAAGACTGGCCAGACAAAGGGCTGGTGGCGATCCGGCGGACCGGGGGACTCAAACCCATCACGGTCAATCTCACGCTGACGGGCACCGCCACCCGCAACACCGACTACACCTGCCCGGTGATCGGCAGCCAGGTGACAATCCCCCTCGGAGTACGCGAAGTGTGGGTGGAGTTCACGCCCCTGGCGGATGCGCAAACGGAGGGGGCGGAAACGATCATCCTCACGGCCACGAGCGGAACCGGATACACACTGGGGACCACGACCGCTGCCACAGTGAATCTGGCGGACGCCAGCGCCCTGCCCAACCCCAAAGCGGCGGCGCGATTCTTGATCCAGGCCGCCTTTGGCCCAGATTCTGACAGCAATGACGCGGACACCCTCCCGGAGAATGTGGAAGAGGTGATGGCGCTGGGGTTTGAGGGCTGGATCGATCAGCAGTTCGCGATGACGCCGGTGGGCAAGCTGCAGCCGTATGTGGACTGGGCGGTGCCCAACGGACAGGGGCTCGCACTGTATGGCAACTACAAGGAATTCGCCTGGTGGGGGCGAGTGATGGGATCGCCCAAACTCAGCCCCACCGCACCCGCCAGCCCGGTGCAGCCCTACGACGCACTGCGTCAGCGGGTGGCCTTTGCATTGAGTGAAATTCTGGTGACCTCCGACCGGCCGGAACAACTGGCGGTGGAGCAGCAGGGCATGGCCAACTACTACGACCAGATGGTGCAGCATGCCTTTGGCAACTACAAAGACCTGCTCTATGCCGTGGCCACCCATCCGGTCATGGGCATCTATCTGAGCCATCTGGGCAACCAGAAGGCCAACTCCGCGCTGCGCATCTACCCGGATGAGAACTTTGCCCGGGAGGTCATGCAGCTTTTCAGCATCGGCCTGTGGGAGCTGAACCCCAACGGAACCAGAAAACTCGTCAACGGCAATCCGGTTCCCACCTACAACAATGGCGACATCACGGAGCTGGCGCGGGTGTTCACCGGCCTCTCCTTCGGCAACAACGCCAACTTCCAGCTTTATCCCCGGGACTTCACGGTGCCCATGAAGATGTGGGATGCCTACCACGACTGTGACGCCAAGATCCTGCTGGGAGGATTGAACCTCCCCATCAGGACGCCCTCCAACGGCAACACTGGAACCGCCGGTCTGGCGGATGTGACGGCGGCGATTCAGAATCTCTTCAACCACGCCAACGTGGGGCCTTTCATCGGTCGGCAGCTCATTCAGCGTCTCGTTACCTCGAACCCCAGCCCCGAGTACGTGGGCCGGGTTTCTGCGGCGTTTGCCGACAACGGGAGCGGTGTGCGGGGTGACATGAAGGCGGTGGTGAAGGCCATCCTGCTGGATCCGGAGGCGCGAGATCCCGCCATGATGGACGCGCCCACCTGGGGGCGGTTGCGGGAACCGCTGCTGCGGGTGGTGAACCTGGCCCGCGCCTTCAATGCCTCCTCCACCTCCGGTCACTACCCACTGGATCAGTTCAGCACGGACCACATGCAGGATCCGATGAACTCTCCCAGTGTGTTCAACTTCTTCCTGCCCAACCACAGCCCACCCGGGCCGATCACGCAGGAGGGGCTGGTGGCCCCGGAGTTCCAGATCATCAATGCGAGCACCGCCATCACCGGCCCCAACTACTTCTGGAACGCCATTGAGGGGAGCCTGCATCGCTACGGGAACGGCAACGCGACGTATATCGTGAGGCTGCAGAACGATCCGGAACTGGGCATGATTGTCCCCTCGAACCTCATCAACCAGGACACGCCTTCCGGCGCCTCCGCCATGGATCCTGATCCGTTGCTGCGACGGCTGGATCTGGCCCTGACTGGGGGCACGCTGAGCCCGAGGCAGTTTCAAATCATCCGGGAGGCAATGTTGCGAATCCCCACCAGCTCATGGCAGTGGCACCGCCAGCGTCTGCGCCTGGCGACCTATCTCATCGTCACCTCATCGGACTTCAACGTGCAGCGCTGATGCGCAGTCTGGCTCATCCATTCACCTCTTCCTTCCCTTCATGAAGCCCGCCCCCTCGATGAACCGTCGCCAGTTTCTGGGCCAGGCCAGTTGCGCCGGCGTCAGTTCCATCCCGCTGCTGAACACGCTCTTGAACTTGCGGCTGGCTGAGGGGATTGCCGAGGCGTCCTCTCCGCAGCCTGGCAGCTACCGCGCCCTGGTCTGCCTCTTCCTGGCAGGCGGCAACGACTCGTTCAACATGCTGGTGCCACGCGAACCCGGCGCATATGCCACGTATCAAGCCTCCCGATCGAACCTGGCGCTGACAGACGCGCAGTTGATCAACATCCAGCCAGAGGGGCTGCCGCCCTTTGCCGTCCACGGTGGCATGCCAGAGGTGGCCACGCTCTTCAATAACGGCAACGCCGCCTTTGTGGCGAATGTGGGTACGCTCATCGAACCCGTATTCACGAAGGCCGAGGTGGAGCAAAGCCAAAAACGGCTGCCGCTGGGTCTCTATTCTCACTCTGACCAGATTGAGCAATGGCAGACCGGGGTGCCACACTCCCGCTCCGGCATTGGCTGGGGAGGGAGGCTGGCAGACCTGATTCAGCACATCAACTCGGTGCCTACCGTGCCCATGCAGATCAGCCTGGATGGTGGCAACGTGTGGCAGACCGGAGAGACGGTGGCGGAGTATGCGATCACGCCCCAAGGGGCCGTGAACCTGAGCAACTACAACACCGCTTACGAGGCCAACCAGAGCGTGCGCAACGCCCTGAGCGCCGCAGTGGACAGCCAGTTGGCGCAGGATTACTCCAACCTGCTGGCCCAGACGTTTAACTCGCGGAAGAAGCAGGCCATGGATGCCTACGACATCTTTGCCACGGCCACCGCGCCTGCCCTCCCTGCCGGAGTCACCTTCCCCAACACCTATGTGGGCCAGCGTCTCGCGATGGTCGCCAAAGCCATTCAGGGACACAATCATGCCCGCCTCCAGGCCAAGCGACAGACCTTCTTCATCCAATGGGGCGGCTGGGACCACCATAGTGAAGTCCTCGCTGGCCAGGCCTCCATGCTCCCGCAGGTGAGCGCCGCCATCGGGGCCTTCTACAGCGCTCTCGTAGCCATGGGCATGCAGGACAAGGTCACCCTGTTCACCGCCTCAGACTTTGGCCGCACGCTCACCTCCAACAGCCGTGGCTCCGACCACGCATGGGGCAGCAATCAACTCATCGTGGGCGGGAATGTGGTAGGCAAGCGCATCTACGGCCAGTACCCCTCTCTGGTGGTAAATCCCGATTCCGGCCCGACCATCAACAATCTCGACACTGGTCGCGGCCGGTTCATCCCCACCACCAGCTGCGACTCCCTCTTCGCCGAACTCGCCCTCTGGCTCGGCGCCAACCGCAGCGACCTCCCCCTCATCCTCCCGAACATCGGAAATTTTTACAACACATCCCAATCGGCCTGGCCGATTGGGATGTTCAAACCTGACTTGGGGTGAGAAAGTCGGAGGACATGCCTCCGAGCCACCTCACGGGTGACGATTCTGGCGTCTTCTGCGGCCAAACACTGCAAACATGGCTCCTGCCATGGCGAGGAGGGAGACGCTCGGTTCCGGAACTGCGGAGACAGTGTTAGACGCATTGCCAGCAGCCGCAGGTATTGTTCCGGGGGAGAGAGTTCCCGATTCATTAAAAAAGTACAGGCTAGCCGTGGTGTTCTCGGGGGTGGTCCAAGCATTTCCCACTACAGGAGGTCCGCTGAAGCTTCCGTACGAAGTGCTCGCGCTGACAGTACCATTAATATCTCCCAGGGTCAGTGTTGGGAACCAGACTAGGGCCAATCCATCCCCCACGCTCCACCCAGTAACGGAAGTGAGTTCGAGATTGGACGCCAAGACCTGAAAGTAACCGGCAACGTTGTTAAGAGACAGATCGTAGATCCCCACAATCCGATCATCGCTTCCACCGAGAACAGAATTTACGCTGAGACTTTGCCCAGCCGCAATCTGACCGAAACCATTGTTTCCAGTATCCGCCACCAACAAAACCAACGTCGAGGTGGGGGCGAGGGCACCTCCATTGGTTTTGAGTGCATCAGCTTGGATATCAAAGGTCACTGCAGCTTCAGCTTCGCCTAGGCTGATGGCTAGCAACCCACACAGGACCAAAGGCAATTTAAAGCTTTTGAACGCAGAAATCATGAGAAATGCTTGAGAGTTAACAGCTGGCAGCCTCGATGCAATTAATACACGGCCGGAATCGTCCAAACGGTAGTGGTAGGTGTCGGTGTGGCCTGCTTCCGAATGATGAAGCCAGAACCAGGCTGAAATACCACGTCATTGTTCTTAACTGACGTGAAACCACCACCAAGCATACGCCAACCTGGACCGCCGAAGGTGTCGCCAGTAAAGTAGTAATAAATCTTTGATGCAGCCTTGTTTTTGAGGACGAGGGAGTCGTCGAAAAGCAATAGCTTGTCACCAGTCGACCCAGTAATTTGGCTAGTTCCAACGAAAGCTCCGCTTTGATACAAATTCGACTGCGCCAATGACATTGGGACGGGAATATCGATCGCCAAGACGTTATCTTGGTCTGCGTTAGGAAGCAGAGTTCCCACGATGTATTTCCGTTCTCCGGAGGGAACCAACCCCACAGCCGTGTTGATGAGTGAGGTGCTCACCTCTTCCTGACGGATGACAACATACATGTCCGGAAGGATGATGTCATCGTTCTTTATTGCAGTGAAACCACCCCCAACCTTTCTCCAGCCGCTACCCCCAAAAGTCGTTCCTTCGAAATAGTAGTAAATCGCACTCGCAGCAGGGTTCACACCCGCAAAATTTGGATCGAAGAACAGAATTCGTGTAAGTGCCCCAACGCCATTAATCTGTGCTGTCTTCGTAATTCCAACTTGACCAGGAAAAACTGTGTTTAGTGACCAGTAAGGGACTACTTGGAACTTGTCCCCGGCAACCACCCCACCCGCCCCCTGGAGAGTATCACCATTCAAGTCAACGGTAATCGTTGATGCGTCGGCGACTGTTGAACCATTGTTTGCTACCACCGTATAATACATTCCCGCCCGCGTGCCAGTCGTAAAGGTGACATAATATACATTGGATTGAACACCAGCAGAGTAGACAAGCTGATTGGCGCTTAGCGTCTGTCCACCTTGGATCGTCAAGACGCTATTGTTGACACTCAAAACTGCTCCAGCGAAAACAGTAGGCCTATGCAAAGGCAGGCTAAACCTGGTATCGGAATTCCCTAGGGCCGTTACCTTGTTAAATCCAACCGGTTCCGTCGACACCTCCGCAGCCATGGATATCCCTGGGATTGAGGCAGCAACCAAACTGGCTGCCAAGAGGAGGGCTTTTGCGTTCATAGAGATGGATGGGGAATCTGCGGCCTGTCACTAACACTATTGCTTCTGAATCTCAACAAGAAGAATGGAGTTCTGGCCCGCGTTTAAAAAAATACACTCCGGACAGGCTGAAATAAAGATTTTTTACAGTTTTTAGAGGGGATTCTCCTAGCCGAGTTTAACCATCGCTTCGTGCAATCATCGAGGGTAGCTGCCAGATGTAACGACTTCGGCATGATTTCCATTAGGTAGTTGGGGCGACGGAGTCGCAAAAGTTTGCTACTAGGGGACAACCAACCGTACCCTGAGGAACCGGCGGCTGGTAGCCGCGATGGAAACGCTGTCCCGGACCGTGACGGTGTCGGACCCCACGCCCGGGACGACACTGACTACGGCAGAGGCCGTCAGACCGTCGCCTGAGTTCCAGACGGGCAACCAGCCTGTCGGGGCCAGATTGTCACTTCCCTCAACGACATAGGTCAGGCCAGCGATCTGGTGCCGAACGGGGAAGGTCAGCTGGAGGAAGGTGCTTCCGCCACTACTGGCGGTGCTCACCACCGGGCGCTCGGTGGCGAGGGACTTGGTGGGATCACCCATGAAGGCGAACTCTTCCAGGGCGGACAGACCGTCTTTATCAAGATCTCCGGTGACCAGAGCATCCGCACCGGAGAGGGACTGGCGGGACGCCCACTCAGCGAAGGTCTGGGTCACATTGACGTTCAACGTGTGAGCTGTGGCCTGCCCATCCCGGTCCACGGCGCTAACCCGGAGGGTAGTGATGCCTGGTGCCACCGGCTCGATCTTCAACGTGGTGCCGCTTTCCACCGACGCGATGGCAACCGCGGAGTTGGGAGGCGTGATGATCTCATAAACCAGCGCTGGCACCGGCTCCGTCGAGGTGATCTTGATGAGTTTGCTCAGGTCAAGCGAGTGCGGCTCCGTCGGAGGCGTGGCCGTGAGTGGCAGATTGTAGAAGGGAGTGGAGAAGACATCTTCCGCTCCCGGTCCGTACTGCACGGGGACGTTGTAGTCTCCCACTGGAGCCAGGGCCATCTGGGTGAGAACGGGGTAGCTGGCCAATCCCACCCGGGCGAAGACGGTGAACCCGCCATTCTGAAAATCCAGATTGGCCTGGTTGTCGTTCATGTTGAAGAAGAACTGACTCGTGGCGCTGTGCGGGAGGTCCTCCTGCTTGGCCATGGCGACCGTGCCTACCGCGTTTTGCAGACCCGGCTCATTGGGGACAGGCGCATAGGTAGGGATGGGTTCGAACCAATTCGAGCCATTCACTTTGTAGCCACCTCCCTGGAACACGAACTGATCCTCCGAGGTGTGGAACAACGCCCCATCAAACCGGCCCGAGTTCACGTAGCTCAGGAAGTTGGCCACCGTCTGAGGCGTGGCGGTCTGGTGGAGCAGCAGGTCCAGGTGACCCACATTGGTGTGGAGGCGCAGGACGGACTCGGAGTCGGGATCTGAAAAGAAGTTCTGTAAGGGGATCTGCACCGGGCTGCTCAAGGTGAGGGTCTGGTCCGGCACCGGAGTCGGCATGAGGGGTGCCGCAGGCATATGGATGGCCCGCACCGTCATGGTAGTCTGATGCGAGGCCCCACCCTGGAAAGTGGCGGTGACGGGGAAGGTGTACACCCCTGGCGAGGTAATCGTGCCAATCACCGCGGTGTTGGAGGGCTGCAACAGGGTGACTCCAGTGGGCAGGGAAGAAGCACTGATTCCCGTTCTGGGTGTCTGGCTCAGCGTGCTCAAAGACCACGTGAAGGGCACGTTCACATACACCTGGACAGATGGTTGGCTGCTGAATCCAGGGGGCGTGGTGACCGTCGCGACCGGTGTGTAGGCCGTCTCCAGATCCCCAAGGACGGACCGAATACGGAATTCGTAGGTGGTACCGGGTTTGAAACCTGGCAGATCGGCATACGACGTCTGGTAGGGTGAAGCCAGGTCCCTCCCCGTGATGTACTTCCTGGTATAGAAGAGGCCACCAACGCCACCTTCACGGAATTGGAGCTCATAGGCCTCTTCAACTTTGGAGGGGTCCGTCCAGTTGAACGTGATGTGGTAGGGGCTGGCTGTGGCCGTGGCGCTGAAGTTCGTGGGGGCGTAGAACGGGGTGGTCACCGTGCCGGTGGGCGACCACGAAGAATAGGTGCGGGGACCATTCTGTGTCTCCACGAAGAAAGAGCGCACACGGAAGTCCAACGCGGTGCCGGGTGGCACGCTGTCCAGGAAGTTGAGGATGTCCAGGCCATTGCCGGTATCTGCGGGGTCAGCCATCGTGGCAAAGGCGCTGAACTGGTTCATTCCAGCATAGCTGATCTCCACCTCATACCCGACGGCGTTGAAGCTGTTGTCCCGCAGCGTCAGGGAAACGGAGGTTTCATCCGTGGCGGTGACGGCAAGATTCGACGGTGCCACCAAGCCCGGGATCACATCCGTGAGCACCACATTGGAATACGCGGTGACCGCAGATGGGCTGGCCGCCGCCCCCTGAAAGGCACGCATACGCACCTCATAGCGCACCCCGGGCTTCATGATCGGCAACCACATCCCGTCGCTATTGGCCGCGCGGGCAGGGGTCACGGGGAGGAAATTCCCCACGGACTGTTCCCGCATCTCCACCAGATAACCCGCCTCAGCATAGGAGTTGTCCGTCCACAGCATGAGCACCGCGCCATCGGCCTGCAGGTAGGTGCCCTTGATCGCCGGGGCATTAAATGGCGTGGTGACAATCGTAATGGGCTGGCCCGAATAGGCAGAAGTGCCCGTACCGTCGTACGAGCAGACATCGATCACATAGGTGATGCCCAATCCCACCGTGACGTTGGACACCAAAGCCCCCGTGGTGCCGGAGTAAGACCCTGAGCCGATATCAAATGTCTGCTGGGCACCGCCGTTGGCAGTGTATCGAAAGCGGAAGCCCGTCTCACCCACCGAATTATCGTTCCAATAGAGCGTGATCTCAGCCTGATTGGTGGAGATCTGCTGGATCACCACCCCATGTAAAAGCGATGGCGCTATGGGAGCAGCCTGGGCTGTCCAAGTTACACCAAAAATCCACAGGACAACGAGAGCACAACAGATGCGGTGGAAGCCCACCACGGGCGTGAGAAACATGAAGTGTATGAAGAGGGTTGAGGAATACCCTTACTGATTACACTCTGCGTTTCTACGACTTTTATAGGGAAAAATATTACCTCCGCGGCCGTGGATGGGTAACAACCCCTCAATTGAGGACTTTTCTCCGCCAACATCAAAAGAGTAGTGTAGGCGCGACATTGCTCCCCGCCCCTACTTGATCTTAAGGCGGTCTGAAAATTGCTAATATTCTAGAACAGTCGTAATCTCCCCGACTTCCAAAACATATGCGAATGCCTGCCCTGTTGGTGCTGGTGACTTGGGCGGCCATTCTGCCCCTGCCTGCGCTCTACTCCCAGTTCACAACACTTTGGTCCATCGGCGTGGAAAACAGCGACCCCCAGGAGCTGGGGGGCGAAACGTGGCCCCAAAACAACCTGCCCGGCAGCGCGACGGTGCGCGACAATGACTACTACTTTGCCGGGACTTACGGCATCGGTACTGTGGCAGCCACCGAGCCCGCTGCGCAGTTCGAGCGGGTGCTGAGCACGACCAACCACACTCAGCGCATCCATTTCAATCTCAACGCCGGGCAGGCCACCACCACGGCGAGAATCCGGTTCCATTTCAACCAGGTGTGGGGCGGCTGGTGGCAGGCGGCGACCAGCACCCAGGGCCCTGGCTACGGTAACCATTCCCTTCAGGTAAAGCTCAATGGCGCTGTCATCGGGACGAAGCTTTTCACCACCCGGGGCGAAATGCTGGTGGAGGCCAATGCAGGCACCTTTACACTCGTGACAGGGGAGAACGTGTTGGAGATCACCCGCGTGACGACCAGCCCCTCCAGCCCTGACGGGTCCATCCAGTTCGACTACCTGCAACTCGAGTTGCACCCCACCGCGCTCCAAGATGCAGATGGCGATGGCCTGCCCCGCTGGTGGGAGGAGGATCACGGATTCGATGACCAGAACGCCGCCGACGCCGGGTACGATCCCGATCAGGACGGCCTCACCAACGCGCAGGAGTTCACCCGCAGGACACTCCCCCGCAACGCCGATACCGACGCGGACGGCCTGAAGGACGGATACGAGACCAACACCGGCACCTATGTGGATGCCACGCACACCGGCACCGATCCCAACAACCCGGATACAGACGGGGACTCGCTCCTGGATGGAGAGGAAGTTTCCTTAAACCCACGCCCGAATCCCCTGCTGGCTGACACCGACAACGATGGTGCCCCGGACGCCTGGGAGGTCCGCACCGGATTCAACCCGACCAGCAACAGCAGCAAGCCGCCGACGTTCCCCGGTGCGATCGGCATCAAGTTTGTGTCCGATCTCACTCCGGAGCACGGCCTGCTGCCCAAGGAGGTGACCGGCATCACCCCGCAGATGAACTGGAACAGTGCGATGCCCCTGAGCACGTGGAATGACCCCGCCGGATCGGAGATTGACATCGTGACCCCGATCGCGGGCAAGGTGGCGTACGCCACGGGAGTGGACTCCGGGGTAAAGTTCTCCTGGACCAACCCCGGCTACACCTGGGGCACAGGCAACGGTGGCGGCCCCACCCAGAAACTCTTCGACGGCATGCTCTCCGTTGCGGGCGATAGTCCCGCGTCCCTGACCGTCACGCAGGTGCCCTACGCTACCTATGATGTTATCGCCTATGTGGGGGCGCAGTCGGAGGCTTCAGTAGGCTATATCCGGCTCAACAACAACAGCGCCTCAGATCTGCGGTTCAGCAGTGCCAGCTCCCGGCCGGAGAAGACCTTCATCGAGCAGGGCATTTACAATGCGACCTATCCCCGACGCGGGAACACTGTGCGCTTCCGCAACGTGACGGGCAGCAGCTTCAACCTGCAACTCTATCGGACGAGCTACTACAATGTGGGCCTGCACGGGATCCAGATCGTGAATGCCACCGCAGACACGGACAGCGACGGACTGCCGGACCACTGGGAGTATCGCTACGGGTTCAACCCGGGGTCCAATGCCGATGCCACGCTGGATGCTGATGGCGACGGCCTTAACAATGTGGGTGAGAAAAACCGCGGCACGGATCCCCGGGTGGCAGACACCGATGGCGACGGCCTGCGGGATCTGGTGGAGACGGGCACCGGCATCTGGGTGAGCGCCACCAACACGGGCTCAAATCCGCTGCTGCAAGACACCGACAATGATGGCCTGACGGATGGCGCCGAGGTGGCCACCCTGCCGCTGCCAACCGACCCCAACAAGACCGACACGGATGGCGATGGACGGAGTGATCTCCTCGAATCCACGGAGCGCACCAACCCCCTGGCCGCTGAGGCGACCACCTTCAGCATGCCAGTGGTGACCACTTCGCCCTCTCGCACCTTCGACTGGACGGTGGAGAATGTGCAACTCGTCTGGGACCACTCACGCAATCACTCGGGCTTCAACGACGACCTCTTTGCGCTGGGAATCACCAATGCTGCGCGGCCGCGTGAGGATGCCCTGTACTTTGCCCTGCCGGTTCGCAACGGCAACGTCACCTACTATTTCCACACGAACTACTGGGGCGCATTCAGCCACCCGGACAATGACACCGCCCATGTCTGGGACAGCGACTGGTCCACCACTCCCGCGGATCTAAAATCGGCCATGGGCTTCAGCGGACGCGGCAAGGTGGACATCTCCGACCGTCTGCGGTTCCGGGTTTCAGCCACCAGCGCGGGCTCCCAGACGAGCTGGAACGTGACCTTCGCCATCATCAATCAGCGCACTGGATCGACGGTGGTGAGTCGCACTTACAATGGGTGCGCCCTGGCCACCAGCGCGCACAACAACACCGCCACGTGGCAAACCCATGACGATCCGGCGGTGGTGAACCGCTTCAACTTCCGCGTGCCGGATGCCGTGACTGTTTACTTCCAGGCGACCCCCTTGGAGAACACCGCCGCCTTCAGTGCCTACAAGGATACCGACAATGACGGGATGCCTGATGTCTGGGAGACCCAGTATGGTCTGAACATCAACAGTACGGCGGATGCCGTCCTGGACCCCGACAATGATGGATTGAAAAACAGGGATGAGTACACGGCAGGCACCTCCCCATTGCAGCGGGACACCGATGGCGATGGCGCTCCAGATGGCGTGGAGGTCTCCAGCCGGAGCAATCCGCTGCTGGCCACGAGCCTGCCGCCTCTCTACCGCGGCACGGGGAACTCGGGGGAAGATCTCAATGGCAACGGCCTGGCAGATGCCTGGGAGCTCTGGGCCGGCAGCTTCAACCTGGTGGCCAATGTGGACACCGATGGCGACGGCATGAGCAATGCGGCGGAAGCCGCGGCAGGGACGGATCCCTTTGATCCCGCGGACCGGCTGTGGTCTGCGATTGTCGCTCAAGGAAACAACATCCTGGTGCGCTGGCCGGCGCTGGTGCAGAAGCAACATGCGGTGTGGGAAAGCGGCAACCTCACCGACTGGAACCCCGCCACGGGCACACCGGTCACTACAGACGGCGTGAACCAGCAGACCTTCACCAATGTGCTGAACGGCCCCACCCGGGTGTTCTACAAGGTGCGGGTGAATGACCTGGACCGGGATGGCGATGGCGTGAGTGACTGGACGGAGAAGAACGTGCTGGGCTCTGACCCTCTGGCGGCCAACAGCTCCCGCAGCGCCACCAGCGTGGACACCAACCAGGACGGGGTGGTGGACACCACTTACAGCGGGGACTATGTGACTCTGGTGGAGCATCTCCAGGGCACCACGGCTGCGGGCGGATTTCCCGGCTCCGGCAGCGGGGGCAGTGGCGGCACCGGCATCGCCAGTGGCAGCACGGCCATCTCGCGCACCCAGGCGGCGAGGTTCCTCACGCAATCCACCTTTGGTCCCACACCGGAGGACATCCAGACGGTGCAGGAGCAGGGCTATGCAGGCTGGATCACCCAGCAGGCGGCGCAGGCTCCCACGCTCCACTCGCCCTACATTCAAGAGATCTACAATGACATTCGCGGGCAGCGCACCGGCCAGGGCTACAGCTACGGCGGCAGTGACAATGAGTACTTCCTCTTTGGCAACAACATGATGACCGCCTTTGCCCGGGGCGCTGTGAACGGGCAGGACCAGCTCCGGCAGCGCATGGCCTTCGCCCTTAGCCAGATCCTCGTGGCCTCGCGCCGCGATTCCGCCCTGGAGAACAAGGCGATCGGCATGGCCAGCTTCTACGACATCTTCGTCCGGAACGGTCTTGGAAACTACCGTGACGTCCTGCGTGAGGTGACCTTCCACCCCATCATGGGGCGGTACCTCAGCCATGTGGGCAACCAGAAGGCGCATCCGGAGATCAACCAGTATCCGGATGAAAACTACGCCCGTGAGGTGATGCAGCTCTTCAGCATCGGGCTCTGGGAGCTGAACCCCGATGGCACGCGCAAGCTGGACAGCGGCGGGCACCCCATCCCCACCTACACGAACACCGAGATCACCCAGGTGGCCCGCGTGCTCACCGGGCTCTGGTACGGCGGGCAGGAGTGGGGCAACGGCGGCTGGGATGACGCGGCCTTCTCCACACCCATGACGATGCACTCGGACCGTCACGACTTCGGGAAGAAGACGCTGCTGCGCGGCTTTGCGGTGCCCTCCCGCGCGCCTTCCGCGGAGAATGCCTTGCGCGACATCGACGACCTCATCCGCATGCTATTCGAGCACCCCAACACGGGTGTGTTTGTGGGCCGGCAGTTGATCCAGTTCTTCGTCACAGACAATCCAAGCCCCACCTATGTGCAGCGAGTCTCGGCGGTGTTTGCCAACAACGGCCAGGGTGTGCGCGGCGATCTGCTGGCGGTGATCAAGGCCATCCTGCTGGATGAAGAAGCCCGTGACACACGCTACTCCTCCGGGGCCTCGTTTGGCCGCCTTAAAGAACCCGTGATCCGCGCCATGTCCATCGGGCGGGCCTTTGGCCTGAAGGGGGAGACCAATCTGCTCTGGTGGGACTGGAACGACTTCTTCAACGTGAGCCGCCAGGAGCCAACCTTCTCCCCCAGCGTGTTCAACTTCTACCGCCCTGACTATCAGGCGCCGGGCCTGCTGACGCAGAACAGCCTGTCCTCCCCGGTCTTCCAGATCACGGACAGTTTCTCCTCGATCTCCTTCCCCAACCGGCTCTGGGATCTGGTGCAATACGGCTTCCGTCTCTGGAACGTGTACCAATTCCCCCTGGACATGGAGCGGGAAAAGGCGCTGGCCGCCACGCCGGAACTGCTGGTGGACCACCTCAACACGATCTTCTGCGCAGGCAACATGGAGGTGGGCACCCGCACCTACATCCTGAATGCGATCAATCAACTGCCGGCCAATGAACTGGCGATCCGCGCGCAGGTGGCGGCGTATCTGGCCATCGTCTCCCCGGAGGGGGCCGTGATCCGGTAACCCCCCAGCCCTCTTTATTGAAACGCGACGCTGTTCTCCGTATGAGCATGAAAGACCAACAGTCCCCCTTTCATCGGCCAAACCGCCGGCAGTTCCTCGGCCAGTCCGCCTGCGCGGCCCTGGGGAATCTCTCGATCCTCAACACGCTGCTGAATCTGAAGCTGGCTGGCTCCGCTGCCGCCCAGTCAGCACCGACAGACTACCGCACCCTGGTGTGTGTCTTCCTTCATGGAGGCAATGACTCCTTCAACTGGCTGGTGCCCCGCGATGCTGCCCGGCACGCGGTGTACACGACCACGCGGGACAATCTGGCCCTGGGGCTAAACACCCTGCGGCCCCTGACCCAGTCCGGAGGGGACGGGCAGGAGTACGGCCTGCATCCGAACTGCCCGGGGTTGCAGGAAATGTTCAACGGCTTGGGCGGGGACACCGCGAAACGCCGCGCCGCCTGGATCTCCAACGTGGGCACGCTCATCGCTCCCGTGACCAAGGCGCAATATCTGGCGGAGACCATGCCGCTGCCCAGGGCGCTCTTCTCCCACAGTGACCAGATCGACCAGTGGCAGACCTCCGTGCCCCAGGGGATGACGCAGCTCAGCGGCTGGGCCGGCCGCGCGGCGGACGTGCTGCACGCCTCCTCCAATGCGACGAATTTTTCCATGAACCTCTCCCTGGCGGGGAACAACCTCCTGCAGGTGGGCAATCAGACCAGCCAGTTCGTGGTGACAGACCAGGGAGCCCTCACCTTCACGGGCTCCTACATCGGAGACACGAGCCACTTCCACCGCATCAAGAACTCTGCGCACCGCAGCATCCTGTCCCAGCAGTACTCCAATCTGGTACAGGAGTCCTTCTCCGGCCTCACGCGCAGCAGCATCGAGCTGCAGGAGTTTTTCCTCCAGAAGTTCAGCACGTACGACGACAGCGCCGTGGCCGGCATGTTCCCGAACTCTTACATGGGTTCCCAGTTCCGGGCGGCGGCCAAGATGATCGGCCTCCGCCAGGCGTTGGGTCTCCACCGGCAGACGCTCTTCATCGGCTTCGGCGGGTGGGACCACCACACGGAGCTGCTGGACTCCCAGGCCCCCATGCTCTCCGTGCTGGACGCCGGACTGGCGGGCTTCCAGCGGGCGCTGGATGCCATGGGCCTGCAGGACAGCGTCATCAGCTTCACCTCCTCCGACTTCAGCCGGACACTGCGCAGCAACGGCCGCGGCACCGACCACGCCTGGGGGGCGAACGCCCTTGTCATGGGCGGACCCGTGCAGGGCGGCAGGATCTACGGCACCTTCCCAAATCTCGCGATCGACAGCAACAATGACACCGGCTACGGCGGCAGGATGATCCCCACCACGTCTGTGGACCAGTTCGTGGGCGAGATGCTGCGATGGTTCGGGGTGAAGGCCTCGGACATGCCCTATGTACTGCCCAACCTGGGCAACTTCTACAACGCGAGCTCCTCCACCCTGCCCATCGGTTTCCTGAAACCCGGCACCTGGAGCTGACCCCTCGCTTCTCCTTTACATCGCATGACAACATCAGGAAAGGCGGGCAGGTCGGCGATCAAACGCCCCGGCCGCCTCATCGCCGCAGCCCTTTTGCTGGCGGCGATTGCGGGAGGCTTGTGGCTGGCCCTCAAGCCGAAACCCGAGGCTGGCCTTCCGGTTGCCAACACCACCCCGCCAGCGCCCAGCCCGCCCCTCCGGCCGTTGCCCCCGAATCCACCACCGGGCACCAAGCTGCCGGGTGAAATGATCCTGCAGGCGTATGCCAGCCCCGGCTCCCGTCCCCAGGATGACCTGCACGCGGTGGCCCATGCGCTCGATAATCTGGCGCTCCTGGTTAAAGGAAACGATCCATTCCGGCTCGGTGCCAATGAGGAGTTCGCCGACGCGCTCAAAGGCCGCAACAAGGCCCAGATCCGGTTCCTCCGGGATGACCACCCGGTCTTCAATGAAAAGGGCCAGCTCGTGGACCGATGGAAAACGCCGCTCTACATCCATGCCGCGAGCCGCGACCGCCTGGAGATCCGCAGTGCCGGGCCGGACCAGAAGATGTGGACGGAAGATGACCTCCAACGCGAGCCCGACGGCCAGTTTCTGAAAGGGAAGGACCTGAATCCCACCAGCCTCTATCTCCCGCAAGCCCGCCCCCAGGGACAACCGCCAGCTGAAGCATCCGGTCGGTGAACCGGTCAAAATGTTGTGGCGAATTGTCACACTCGGAGGACACTGTGGGAACGCTCGTTTTTCCCCCAAGTCCATGTCCTCCGCTCCAGCCTGCGGTTTGCAGCCAGCCCTCCCCCGCCGCTCCGCGGTGTGGATGCTGCTGGTCTGCGCCTTCCCGGCCCTGCTGGCATCCGAGGCAGCGGCACAGCAAGCGTTTGTTCCGCCACAGCCTTTCCCGGAGGAGAAGTATGAGAACGGTTGGAGGAAGAACCCTTTCACACTGAAGACGGCTCCGGTGGCCATCCAGCGGGAGTCCTTTTCCAAGAATCTCGCCCTGGGGAGCATGTACGATGATGCCGAGGGAGTCACCTGCGTGGTGGTGGTGAACACCAAGACACGGGAGCGGACGCGACTCAAAGGCCAGGAACCCGCCGCCAACGGCATGCGGGTGACGGAGTCCGTCATCGCAGACACCCGACGGGATTCCTACGCCGTGATCGTCTCTGGAGGGGAAAAAGCCACGCTGCGATACGACACTGCCTTCCTGAAACAGATGGCCGCTGGGCAGGGCGGTGGCGCGACGACACAAGCCCCTCCCCATGGGATGGGCCAAAAACAACCCTCCAACGGGGCAGCTCCTGATCCAGCCACCGCAGGCATGAACATGACCAACATGGATCAGGACCAGAGCGGGGCGCCCCAGCCCCCACCAGGGGCCTATGGTCAACCCTCTCCGCAGGGTGCCAATACCGGCATGATGAATGGCGGAGGGGCTCCCACGCCCGTGCCTCCAGGCATTCGCCCCCAGCCTGGGCAGCCTCCCAACATGGGCGCAGGCCGTCCCAACATTCCCAGCCGGCGACGTTTGACGGTGCCCCCGCAATCTCCTCCGCCGCCGGTTCAGCCAGTGCAGGAGAATCCGTAGCCTTCCAGGTTCCGCAGGGGTTCACCTTCCAGTGGCCAAAAATGCACGTTCCCAGTAGCATGGGGCGATTTTCCTCATGAGCACGCGTACCTTCCGAATTTTCCCCTTCCTGGCAGGCGGTATCCTTGTGTTGGCGGGCTTGGCCATCACCACCGCGTGGCTGATGCGTGATGCGTACTCCGACAGAAGTGGTGACAGCGATGCTTCGCGAGAGGGTTCTTCGACGGCCAGTCCCACCGCGCAGAAGCCGTGGGATCTGAGCCGCTCCACCGCCGGGGGCAAGCCGGAAGCTGCCCTCTCAGGATCCGCCTCGTTCCCCGCCCCCGCAGCACCTGCCAGCCCAGTGCAAGCGGGTGCCCCCAACTCTCCCCGCCGGGGAGTTCCCGCCGAAATCGCAAATGGTAAGGTGGTGGCCACGGACAACTCTGAAGTCTCACCGGAAGGCGTGCAGCGACGGGTGACGCTGCATGAGACGAACTTCAAGTACCCGCATCTGCGCATGGAGGAGCAGGTGCACCGCCTGGCCAATGGCGGAGAGGTGCTGGTGAAACGGCATGTGATGGTGGCAGATCACCTCATGGTCACGCTCAAGCCACGCGTGACGGAGCCGGAATTTCAGGCCTGGCTCAGCCAGCACCAACTGACCATCCGTGAGCGCATCCCCAACGCTCCCCTTTATCTGGTGGCGACAAAGGATCCGAGTCTTGAGACTTATGATGCCGCCCTGCTTGCCCTCGCAGAGGCCGGCAGCCCGATCGCCTACGCCGACCCGGACTACATCGTGCAGAACCAGGCGCAAGCTCCGGTCCCCAATGATCCGTCCTTCAACCAGCAATGGGCGCTCTCCAACACGGGCCAGACCGGCGGCCTCGCGGGAGCAGACATCAATGCCCTCACCGCATGGGCGGTGACGGAAGGCAGCAGCAATGTGATCGTGGCGGTGATCGACACCGGCATGGACATGGACCACCCCGATCTGGAGCCCAACCTCTGGACCAATGCCGGGGAAATTGCCGGCAATGGCCTGGATGACGACAACAATGGCTATGTGGATGACATCCACGGCTACGACTTCGTCTCGAACGATGCCAACCCCGAAGACGACCACGGTCATGGCTCTCATACTGCCGGCACCCTGGGCGCGGTAGGACGCAACGGCACGGGCGTGGTGGGCGTGAGCCACCATGTGAAGATCATGCCGCTGAAGTTTCTCAATTCAGCGGGGTCCGGCGCGGACTCCGACGCGATCAAGGCCATCTACTATGCCACGGCCAAAGGTGTCCTCCTTTCCTCGAACTCATGGGGCGGGGGCGATTACGTTCAGGCGATGGAAGATGCCATCAACCATGCCGGGACCAACGGCGTGGGTTTCGTGGCGGCGTCGGGGAACGACGGACTCGACAACGACGTCATCCCCAACTACCCCTCCAACTACGTGGCGGCCAACCTGATCGCCGTAGCGGCTACGGATGCGAATGATCAACTGGCGTGGTTCTCCAACTACGGAGCCAGCAAGGTTCACCTGGCCGCACCGGGTGACAGCATTCTCTCCACCTACCGCGACGGAGGCTACGCTCACTCCAGCGGAACTTCCATGGCAACGCCGCACGTGTCGGGTGCCGCGGCGCTGCTCAAGGCGGCGAACCCGGCGATGAGTTTTGCCCAGATCAAAGCGGCGCTTCTGGCCAAGACGGATCCCGTTGCCAATCTGAACGGCAAGGTGAGCACCGGCGGGCGTCTGGATGTTGGCAACGCGATAGACCTGGCCACTTCTGCTTACCCCGTGCTGGTCAAGACCACCGTCGTGGATGGAGGAGCACCCGGCACCACGGGCAATGCCGATGGCATCATCAGCCCCGGAGAAACCGCGGCCCTCACCCTGGAAGTGCAGAATCTCGGCGGCCTGTCCACCGGCCCGCTCCAGGCCACGGTGACGATGAACACCGCCGATCCCAAGGTGACGCTGGGCCACACCACTCAGACCTTCGGGGTGGTGCCAGCCGCCGCCCGCCAGGCCAACACCGGCACCTCGCTGACCATCACCGTGGCGGCGGACCACACAACGCCCGCCAGCCTGCCGCTCAGCCTTGCTTTCACAGATGGTGCGGGTGTGAACCGGATCGAGGAGGCAACGCTGGAGATCTACACCGTTTCCCAGATCAGCGGCCGCGTCACCAACGTGAGCGATGGCTCGGGGTTGGTGGGGGCCACCGTGCATCTCAATGGCACGATCACCAGAACCGCCACCACCACCGCAGACGGCAGCTACAGCGCCAGCGTGGTGGATGGCAGCTATGCGGTGCACGCCAGCGCGGCAGGGTTTGTTTCCTCCAGCCCGCAGACGGTGGTGGTCCCACCCTCCGCAGAGAACGTAAACATGATCCTGGGCTACTCGGCCCTCCAGATCACCCCCTCCACCTTGGGAGCGACCGTGGAGGAAGATGACGCGACCACCCAGACGATCACCCTGCAAAACAACGGCAACGTGCCCCTGACCTGGAAGCTGGTGGAAACCCCACAACCTGACAACGTGGCCACCGGCAAGCTGTTGGCCAACCAACTGGCAGGATTGAAGCCCGTGCATCCCGCTGCGTTCCTGCCCACCGGCTCTTCCGTGCAGGCCGTGGAAGAAGGCCCCGGCCCCGGACGTCTGCTGCCTGCCCGGCCCGGTCTCAATGCCTTGGACAACAATACGGCCACCTATCCGTACCTGCCCTTCGCCGATGGGTTCGAGGATGGAACTTACAACAAGTGGTTTGAGAGCTGGACGGACGCGCATCGTGAGGTGGTGTCCAACACGGCAGGCGAGGGAACCAAGTCCTTCCGCTTCAACATGGCCGGCACAGAAGACCACTTCTCCGGGGTTCATCAGGAGTTTCAGTGGGCGCAACAGCCCGGGCACGTGTCCTTCTGGGTGCGCACGGCGGCGCGGGATCTGGCCACGGCTTACATGGTGCTGTGCGATGTGAACAACGGCTATCTGGTGGATTTCATCTGGTTCTTCGCCCACCCGAACGGGCGCTTTTACCTGAACGCGGATGTGGGGGGCAACCAGCTGGTGAGCTACGACAAGGACACCTGGTACCACATCGAGTTCCGCAACATCAACTGGGACACCCAGAGCTTCGACTACTACGTGAATGGTGCGGTAGTGCAGGCGGGGGTCCCCTTCCGCAACCCCCGGGTCGACCAGTGCATCGCCGCATTTTCCTACAACTACAGCGGCAACGTGAACTCGTGGTTGGACGGAGTGGAGTTTTCCAATGACGCGCTGGACTGGATGACACTCTCTCAAAACTCGGGCACCATTGCTCCGGGAGGTTCCGCCACCGTCACCGTCACGTACAATGCCTCCCGGCTCACCGCCGGGACCTATGAGGGACTGCTGGCGCTCACCACCAATGATCCCACCAGCAGTGCTTCCACCCTGCCAGTAACCCTGCAAGTCACGCCCACCACAAACACTGTGCCGGTGGCGGGCCCCAGCACTTTGTCAACGAGCGAGGATTCGCTCACGGTATTCAATCTGAGTGGATCTGATGCCGACAACGACACGCTGCAGTATTACATCACGCAGCTCCCCACCAAAGGGAGGCTTTTCCAGACCTCCGACGGATTTGAACCGACGGTCCCCATCACCACGGCCCCCACCCTCGTGAGCAGCCCCAGTCACCAGCTCATCTATCTGCCGGAGACCAACGAGAACGGGACGCCGTACACTAGCTTCAACTTCACGGTACGCGACAAACGGAGCGAATCGGCTCCGGCCACAGTCACCATCAATGTCTCCGCGGTCGCCGATGCTCCGGTGCTGGAGGCGGATGTCTTCGCGGCCATGCCCGGGCAGCCGCTTTCGTCTTTGAATGTGCTGGGCAATGACTACAGCCCGGACAACCTGCCGCTCACGGTGCAGTCCTTCACCCAGCCTTCGTTGGGCACCGTGACGGCCAATCCGGACGGGACGCTCGCCTTTCAGCCCGGTGGCGGATTCCTCTCCGGCTCCACCAGCTTCACGTACACCGTGACAGATGGCGCACGCACCTCGACCGCCACCGTGACGGTACACCTAGGCGACCTGCGCGGCGGCACCTGGCCTGCCCTTGGAGGAAACAACCACCGTTCCGGCCTCTTTCCCGCGGTGCTGAACGGCTCGCTGCAATTGCGCTGGACGCAGCCGCTGCAAGGCGTGCCCACCACGCCGGTCGTCGCCAACAACCGCGTTTATGTCACCGGACATCGGGCGGATGGTTCCGACGAGATCAAGGCATTGCATCTGGATACCGGGCTCCCAACCTGGACCCGCAACGAAACCATCTCTGGAGGGATCAACCCTCCGCTTCTCTATGGTTCGAGCCTCTACTATGTGCTTAGCGACCCCGGCTACACCTCCAGCATCACGGCGCTGGATGCCGCCACAGGCACAGGCCAATGGTGGGGCACCTTCGATCCCACGGTCAGCGAGCTGGGCAAATCCCTGCTGGGATCCCATGGCTTGATCCACATGCCGGGTGGTTCGGGCCCCAAGATCTACGGAGTGTATCCCTTTGCTCCCTCGGCCGCCTACATCACCACCCTGCCGGGTGCCCAGACGGGCACGCCGACTGAGGGTGCCGATCTTATCCTCACCGCTACCGGTGGAGCGATCCACGCTCTGGATGCCAACTATGGTGCCCACCGCTGGACCTTCCGCCCCAATCCCGCCCTGCTCACCACCAACTCCACGGTGGTCTGGGAGGCCGGCGATGCCGTGGTGAATCTGGAAGGGACGCTGTACTGTGTTGCCACCCATCAGGCTCCCTTCACGCGCTGGAGCAGCACGAGCAGCAAGCACCTTTTCACCCCCGCCGTGCGGCAGGGCGTGGTGTATGCCGCCTATGAGGACGGCACTCCAGGTGTGCACGTGTTTGACCGGCGCACGGGGGCGCTGGCACGCACCATTCCGTTGCCCGTGACGCCAACCAGCCAGCCTCTGTTTACACAAGACCGAGTGATTGTCAGCACCGCCAGCACCACCCACGTCGTCAGCCTGACGGATGGCACGGTGCAGCAGACCCTGCCCAAGGGAGGCCTGCTGGTTCCCGCCGACAACAACCTCATCATTGTCGATACCGCGAACCCTGGAGTGACGGCTTACGGATCTCCGCCGGTGATCACGTTGAGTCCCGCCACGGCCTCGTCCGCCAACACCATTCCCTGGAAAATCGGCACCACGGTACCAGAGGGGTTCATTCACTTCACCCTGGACGGTTCCACGCCCACTTCGCAGAGCCCGACCCTCGCCAATCTGGGGGCATTCAGCTCTCTGCGCACCACCACAGTGAAAGCCGTGGGCATTCATGCAGGTCTGACTGGACCAGTCGCCACGGCCACCTTCACGGTAGGTGACAGCAACAGCAACCAGCTGCCGGACTGGTGGGAGCAGAAGTACGGCGGCCTGCGGGCCAATCCCGTGAGTGTGCTGGACCCTGCGGCGGATGACGACGGCGATTCCAGAAACAATCTCGCCGAGTTTCTCGCTGGCACAGACCCCAATCAATCTGACAGCGTGGTCACACCGATGCAGGCGAGCACAGACGGCAGCATCACGATCTCCTGGCCAAGCGAGCAGGGCCGATTCTATTCCGTGCAGACGAGCCTGGATCTGAAGACCTGGGATCCCGTGAGTACGGCCACCCTGCATGCGGGCTCCGGTGCCGTCATGTCCTGGAAAGACACCGCTGCAGGCAGTGGGCCGAGGAAGTTCTATCGCGTGGTGATTATTACGCCGTAAGGGAGGCGGCAGGAGGGAGACGTTTCGTTTCAGCCTGCCTCAGCTTGCAACGGCCCCCGCTTTTCCCTGCTGCCGAATCACGCCCGAAGCCGATGTAGTTGTCGACGTGAGGAGGCACAAATTTCCCCGTATGTGGCGACGTGGCAGGAAAAGGATTCAAGGGGCCAAGGTGTGCGCTTGGGCGGGTGGGAGCGGAGCGTTGGGCAGGCGGGCGTCTGGAGCGTGAGTCACCCCGCAGACGCTTCAGTCAGTGCCTGCCAAGGAACCTGAGGAACGCATGGTCTGACAGCCCTCAAATGGTCTGTGCCCGGGCAGCTTGGGGAGCGCACGCATCCTGCGTGCTGTTCGCGGCATCTTGCCGCGAACATCAGTCAACGCACGACATCGTATCCGCCTGACGTGGAGGTGTTGATGGCGGAGGGGAGAAAGCGGATGCTGTCGGCCTTCCCACCTGATCAACATCTCCGGAGGTACCCAGGGTTGACTCGCTTAAGGCTCGTCCAACCGCTGGGCTGTGCTAGAAATCCCCTTCGGGGATTAACTTCGAACTGAGATTGACCTGCCAGAGCTGGTTCCTTGGCAGCCACCCCAAAATGCGCGCGGTTGGTCGGTTCTCCTCACGTCGTCAACTACGACCAGGTTGCTCTAACTCTGGCAGAAGGTGCTGATACAGGGCCTATGTGGCCAGAGGCAAGCTGATGGCAGGGGGCTGGCGAAGGTTGAAGGGAGAGTTGGAGCGCAATCGGCAGGCAAAAGCGGCGTCGAGCCGCGACGATCTCCGAGACGCTTCGCGCAGCGGACGGCGCTGGAGTTTGCAGGGTTTCACCCGTCTGTGCACATTCTTCTATTGAAGCCCTGCCAGCGCTTGCTCCAAACGCGCAAGTCTTGCGCCTCTAGCAATAGATTCACCTCCGCCCGTCGCGGCCCGGACACACCAACGCGCCCGAAACACGGCCTCAGCAAGGAGGAAGCTACGAAGAGCTGGATCCTGTACCGTCCCTGCCGCATGCTCCAAGACCAAGGATCCAAAGTCCGCATCGTCCACATACGGCAGGCATCCCGCGCAGTCGTGAAACTCCGCCGCCAATTCCCGATGTTGATCGCGAGAGGTGCAATCAAACATGTCGGCCAGAGTTTCCAGATGATGCGCAATGACCCCGTACTCGCTTTCGGGCTGCCTGCGAAGCGATGCCAAGCGCTGTCGTGCGACCAATAGTTCTTGGCTAAGCGAGTTCAAAATGTAAGAGGCAGTGTTCGCTGATTCAGTTGGGCCGCGCTTGATCTTGGGGCCACCGGTGATGAAAGTAGCCCACCAGTTCATCAGCCAGGTTGTAGAGTTCAACCCGATGCAAAAAACTTGCAGCGGTTAACTTCTGTGAAAAGTCCCCAATCAACTCCACAGCCCGTTCCAAGGTTGCCTCCACGTCACCAGAAAAGACAAATTCGCGAGACTGTCCCGAGTCCATGCGAATGTCGATCTCGTCGGGCCCGGTTGTCTGCAAATCGAGCGTTCAGTTGCATCCCGACTTCTTGACGTGGATCGGCCAGGAACATGTTGAAAGAGCCTGGGCGAGAGGTTCGATGCCCGCCCCGGAGATGACTTCCCCATAGAATAGAAACTCCTGCTTCATCTCAGTCTGGTCAGGATTGCGGCGGCTTACCGTCTGCACCGCCGATGCCTCGGGGCAGGTCACCGGCTGCCTCGATAGCTTGATGGATGTTGGAGACCCGCTGCCCGCCGGGATAAACAAAGTACCCAGAATCCTGGATTTCCACATTGTCGGCAACCAACCCGCTGGATGTCTCGATCAGTTTTGCGGTGGAGATGTACACCCATGACGAGTCCGGACGCTGGTACGTGTACACAGCCACCTTTTTGCGCAGTTGAGCATCGGCGGTTTCGCTCCATTTC
Source organism: Verrucomicrobium sp. BvORR034 (assembly GCF_000739635.1). Classification (GTDB taxonomy): domain Bacteria; phylum Verrucomicrobiota; class Verrucomicrobiia; order Verrucomicrobiales; family Verrucomicrobiaceae; genus Verrucomicrobium. The sequence goes on from NZ_BATQ01000179.1 coordinate 34,931, forward strand.
TTGGCACCAACAGGATCGATGTTCTCCTTTTTGGAGCAGGAGCCAAAGAGGGCAATGCCAAAAAGGAGGATGGGAAGGGGAATTTTCATGCAGCCCGTGAACGGGCGCTACCATCGTGCAGAAGAGGACCCGGTTTGTCAATGCGCCAGGCGAATGGGCAGCGCGGTGGATTGATGGCCATCCAGAATAGAATGTCACCAGGAGATCAGTATGGTCTCCAACAAAACGGCCGCCTGGGGGCAGGCGGCCGTCGGGGGCTTTTTTGTGATGCGAAGTCACCAACAACGAACAAATCAATCGTCGTCAACTTCCACGCGGTTGACGTAGCGGACGTCTCCTTCAGTGTCGAAGGCGATGCGCACGGGCACCCCCACTTTGATCCGGGCTTTCACCTGGTCTTCCGTGAGAGTCTTGCCGGACTTGGTCACGTAGGTGACGGTCTTGGCATACTTGTAAGCCACCGGGCCGCTGGTTTCCTTCACGATGAAGGTGGTTCCAGGAGTGTACTCGTGAAGAGTCCCGCTGGAAGTCGTCACCGAGGTGGTGGTGCCACCGGCCGTGGTCGTGGTGGTGGTGCTGGTGGACTGCGCCGTGGCGACGCCAGCCCCCAGGAGCAACGCGCAAGTCGCGTATGTGAACAGATTTTTCATGGTATGGATTGGTTCCGTTTTGTACTGGCGGGGCACTGGTAGTACCGCGCTTTCAATGTGAGGTTCGCGCAGTCCCCGCATGCTGGTTGGACCCAAGGGGTATCTGCTTCACAACGCTATCAGGCACATAGGCCTTGATTCCGCTGAAATACCCCCATCCGATACCGGATCACGTTGAAACTCAACGCTTCCCACGCATGCTGGTCCAGTTCTCATGCCGCACCCTTAACCGGGCATCAGGCGTTTTTTGATGCACCGAGCCTCACCACTTCGCCCCCGCTGCGCACACCGCGCTGACGACGACGGTAAAGACGGGGTTGCCGACCACCTGGCCGTCGTTGGAAAAGAGCGGGAGCCGTGTGGTGAAGTGCCCGCTCTTGCGCTGGGTGGACGCCGGAGCAGGGTGCACGTCAACATCCAGCCTCCCCACGATGTCCTCCTCTGCCTGAATACCCAGCCGCTGGCGGGTGGCATTGCTCGCGGCGACGAACCGGCCCTCCTTGTCTTTGATGAAGAACTCCAGGTCCGGCAGAGCCTCCAGCAGCCCCTTAAACTGCATGCCCTGCAGGCTCTGGAAGAAATCTTCCTGAAACCGCTGGTGAGCGGGAAGTGAAGTCTGGCGGCCGTTCGTGAGATGGTGCGGACAGATGTCACGGAGGAGACGACAGGCGGGCCTGCTTGAGGCGCTTCCGCCATTGATCCGCCAAGCTGGCAATCTTGGCAGGCGGATTCAATTGGGAGGAGGGTGCGGGGCTGAACTGATAGGTCGTGAGCCCCTCACCCACCTGGAGGGAAACCGGCAGGCGGGTCTTGTAATCCACGACGGCCAAGGCCTCGTGTGTCTCGCCCTCCTGGCCCTTCAACGTATCCTTGAAGACCATGCACTCCACTCCGCCGATGCTCTGCACGCCGGTAAAATTCTTTCCTGAAATCCATTCAAAGCCGTGGAAGTCACTTTTGGAGAAATCCATGTAGTAGTCATCGCGTTCCGCGGGTGTGGAAATCACGGGCAGCTGGGCATTGGGGAGGGTGGTGACCTGCACATCCTGGAGGCACCACTTGTCCACGGCGAAGCGGGATCCAGTGGTCCACTGCACGTGGTAGAGGGTGCGGTTCTTGACGATGATCTTCTGATAGTCGGACCCGTCCGGTTCCGGTGCCTTGGCGGTGGCCGGAGCGGCGGCCGCGCCATTCGCCGCCGGCTTGGGCAGAGGCTGCGCCTTGTAGGTGACCTGCCATTGAGCCATGTCCGGGGCGCGCGTGGCGCACAATGGTCCCGAGGGCAGGGCCTGCTCCACACGCGACTGCGCAGTGGCGCACGGTGTCCACAAGACAGCGGCGGCAAGCACCAAACCAGTCAGCAAATGATGGAGAATCTTCATTCGGTCACGAGTTCGATTTGTTTGTCAATCACCTGCCCGGTGATCCGGTCGATCGCCAGATGCACCCAGATGCGTTTCTCCCCTTCCACGGCAAAGTTGGCCAGATCCGTGGCGCTGGGCGGGAAGCGGCCCGTCTGCACCATCACATCCAGCATGAGGTTCCACACGCGGGTGGTGCCCATGCTGGCGAGCGGTCGGATGGCGGACTCGCGGAAGCGTTGCACGTTGGTCATCGTGCTGTTGGCTCCATAGGCCTTCTCCATGATGGCGGTGAGGTCCTTGGTGAGACCATCGTAGGCGGTGGAGCCGTTGATGGGAGCCGTGCTGGACGAGCCGGCCCATTTACCCACGAGCTCGCTCACATTGGTGAAGGTGTCTGCGGCCGCTCCTGGTGCCGGATCGGTGCGCTTGAGAATGGCATCCGCCACCTGGGTGGCCACGCCGTTCGTGGCTCCATCGAGCCCTGACGATCCAGGCACGCGCTCATCACGATAGGCCTTGGCCAGCAGCGCGGTGAGTACAGGAGCTTGGCGGGTGTTGAGGTTCACACGGCCGGCCAGCAGGCCATCGGTGTTTTCCGACTCATTGACGCAGAAGACATCGAGCAACGCGGCATCCCCACTCTCTGGAGTGAAGAAGTCGAGCTGCTTCCAGGGGGTGCCGGAGAAAACATAGCCCAGCTCTGCTACAGACCGGAAAGGACGGTTCAGCATCCACGGGCGGCTCTGTCTCTGTCCGGCAATGGAGCTGCCATCAGGATTGAGCGTGGTGGCCATGGGCAGGCCGACGGTGGTAGTGCCAGTGGCGTAGGCTCCCATGGCGCGACGCACCACGTTGTCTGCGTCTTGATAGTAGTTGGCCACCGTGGCCGAGCTCATCTGGTACGGGTCCGTGCCAAAGACACCGGAGTATTTCAGGTTGTCATTGAGGGAGGAGAAGGAGTTCTGCGAGAGCAGGCCCTGGCGCATGTTGGGGCTGCTCCAGCCGGGGGCCATGTTGGGCACGCTGTCCACGAAGTATCCCGCATTGGCCGTGGGGCGGTTGGTGATCAGGATATTATTGGCAGCGCTGAGCCATTCCTTGGCATTGGCGGGCTGGGTCTCCGGCATGGCGTAGGCCTGGGCACTGTTGTTGTGAGCCACCTTCTTTGCCGAGCCCGGTCCATTGTACCTGTCCGTGACGCTGGTGTTGGTAGCTGGCGTGATGCCGCCAAATCGGGTGCTCCTGGGGTCTGTGAATGAGGCCCAGATGTCCAACCCCTGCATCATCCCTCCGGCCCCATCCGGACCGAGGATGTTGTGCATGAAGGGTGTGGTGGGACGCACATACTTCATATCATAGGTGATCCAGTTGTCCAGGTTCGTGGGATCCTGGTACTGCAGACGCAGCGTGATGGCGTTGTTGCCACCAGGGCTGGCGAGGTCACTGCGGGCAATCATCCGCGAGGTGGTGGGTTCACCCGACTGACGCCATCTGAGCCACTGGCAGGGAAAGAGGCCGAAGGGAATGCCTACGTACTGGGTGGAACTGGAGACGAGACCCGCATCGGGCAGCACGAGTGGATTCTTCACATCTCCCTTGAAGCCGCCGTTCTCAGTAAAGGATTTCCCGGAAGTTGTTTCCAAGTCCAGATAGTCGATGTCTGGAGCGACATCGCGGGACCACTTGGTCGAGTCGATCTTCAGTTCGCTGCCAGTAGGAATGCCCACGCGGGCCAGCAGGGTGGGTTCGCGGAAAGCAGCCACGTCCGCCACTTTGAAGGTCATCGCAGTATTGGCTGCAGTGAGGGTGTGCAGATACCCTTTGTAGCTGCCGGTAATCTCCGGCCCCGTGCCGCCGCGGGCCCGGGAGAAGGGGGGCTGGCCCAAGCTGCCGGTGACTTCCGATCTGTCGGTCGAGCTGGGGTTGCCGGAGGAGCGGCTGTCCGCACCCTTGGCCGTGACCTGGGAGTAGGCCCCGCCGTTGACCACCATGTCCGGGTCTGCACTGTCCGCCACAATGCGGAAGTTGGTGGGGCGCAGTCCCGTGGCGAGATCCGGGATGTGCTGGTCATGCGGGTTCCAGATCTCCGGAATAAGGAGGACCATGGAGACGCCGGGATCGATCAGCTTCCCCTGGCTGGCCTGCCACTTGCCAGCGCTGGCTGGCACCACGCCGGGAGCAGCGCTGGGCCAGGGCAGTTCCCCGGTGGCGACAGGGCTCTCATTGCGCACCTTGAGCACACCCCACCGCGCGCGGTAGATGTAGGGGAGGTTCAGCACGCCGTAGAATTCCTTGGCGGGAAGAGCCCCGTCACTGAAGCCGAGACGCACCCCATAGCCGTCCACCCGGGACTGGGCAATGATATTGGCCCCCATCTGCAGGATGGCGTAGTCCACGGAGTTGTCATACTGCGCCTGGTAGTCCGCAGGGGCGGTGGTGCCCTGGTTGATCGTGGCAGCCTTGGCCTTGGACCCCGCACCGACGCCCGCCTTGAGCAGTTCGAAGAAATTAGGCTCCCGCGCCGGATCCAGCGCCGCCACACTTGCGTCATCTCCCGTGGTGCCGAGGCGCATGATCGGCCCTTCAGGGCCGGTGCCGGTGGGCCCGTAGTGCACGTCATAGACCCACTTGCCGAACTCGCTGTTCTCGTCCTTCACCCAGCGGAGGCCAAAACACTTGCGGATGTTCTCGTCCGTCCCCTTCTTGAGATAGCTCGAAGGGACGTGATGGCTGTTGATGAGGAGCTGCATGTCCGAATCCGACTCGGCACGGGAGGCGCTGGGTCCTTTGCAGGTGAGCCAGACCAGGCGGCTGAGGGGAAAGCGCTGCTTCACCAACGGCTCACCGGTCTCGGCCTTGCTGCCGTCGAACCGCGTGAAGGACTTGCGCACGCGCACGAGCGGGAAAGCGGGGTTCACATAGGCATCGAGGGACTCCTGGTTGTTTCCTCCATTCGCCACGCTCTGCACCTTGGGTGCATTGGTCTCATAGCCAGGCAGACTCGCATGGGTGGACTGGGTCCGCACATAGGAAGGCTGGTTGAGATCCCGCGTGAAGGTGGCCAGATACACCAGGGCCTTCTGCATGGCCTCCTTCTCACTCGCCGTGGCTACGCGCTCGAGCAGGAACTTCTGCATCTGCTGACGGCTGGTGAAGTAGCGGTCGGAGGTCTGGTCCTTGGTAAGACGGGTGTTGGCCGTGGTGAGGAAACCCTTGGGGTTCCAGGTCGCCCAGGCGTCGAAGTCGGACTTGTTCAGCTCAATCGTCGCTTCGTTGCGCCATTTTACCAGGGCATCCACAATCTGGTCGGCGCGGGAGTTGCCGAAGCCCATGTTCACAAAGAGACCCGCCAGATCCGCGTAGGCCAGGGAGCTCTTCCGGGCCTTCAGGCTCGGGAGCAGGTCCGTCGGGCTGCCGGCGGCATTCACATCCAGCAGGCCGCCCTCGTCATAGATGGTGAAAGCATAACGGCCCACCACCGTGGTGGTCTCATTCTTTGAGGTCCGCACGCCATCACTCCAGGCGGCGGGGTTGGACCCGTCACGCGCCACATAGATCCAGTGTGGCACCTCGAACCCCGCACTCTGCGGCGGGGTGGGATCGGCCACGCTGGTGGCCGGCAGGAGCAGCGGCTTGTTCCAGCGGGCTGCGGAGATGGCCCGACCACCGAGGGACTCCGTGGTGGTGGGAACCTGAGAGGCGCGATTGATGCCCTTGGGGTAAAAGGGGTGGAAGCCGCTGCTGCGCTTTACCAGATTTTCCAGGCCATTGGACCCGCTCGATCCCGCGAGCGCTGGCACCATCCCGGCCGGGGTGCTGGGGAAATAAAGGGTCGCCTTGCCCGCGGTCACGGGCGGATTGGAGCTCGCCGTGATTTCTGCCTGTAGATCGCTGAGGATGTTCTCCACCGCCGCCTTCCCCAGCATCTCCGTTTTCACCTGGGAGGCGCTGGACTGGGAGATCTGCTTCTGGAGGAGGGAGTTGGAGAAGAAAGCGAGAGCCACGCCGACCAGCAGCACGATGGCGCCGAGGACGATGACGATGGCGAACCCCGACCGGTGGTGGTGGTGGTGGTGGTGGATGGGCTTCTTCTTCATACAGACAGATGCGACCATGGTGAGCGGGGAACTGAAGGGTCAATTGAGCGGAAAGATGCGCTGGTAGATGCGCACCTGGCCTGCCACGGGGATGGCGAGGCCGAGGGAATCGGGGTTCTCAGCGACAGCCTGCCACGAGCTGCCGGGGGTGGCGCCCTCCACAGTATCAGGAAATTTTCCAACCACGGCGGTCATGTCCCCGGCAAGCACGCGGCTGTTGGCATCCAGCACGGCCAGGGTCACCACGATGGCCTGCACGTCCTTCATCCCCTCCCCCTGGTTCACGAAGGGTCCGGTGCCTCCGGTGTAGAAGGGCGAAGAGGAGTACTTCGTCTCATTGTCCACGCGATTCTTGAGCAGGAAGTCGATCTCCATGCGGAAGACGCCCTCCCCCACCACGTGATACTGGTCCACATCCTCCAGCACTTCGGCATAGGCGCCCTCGATGGTGCTTTCCTCAACCCTTGCGGAATCTTTGAAGGTGAGGAACACGGGCCCCTTGGGCGCGGCGGCGTCCCAGGAGAGGCCCTGCCCCAGGCGCTCGCACTGCTCGGCTTCATTGACGCGGTAGCCCACCAGCGATACCGGCTGGGCGGGGTCGGCCCCTGCCAGACGGGCCGGTGCCTCGGCAAAGAAGAAGATCTCGTCATTGCCGGCCTTCTTTCGCACCAGGAAGTCCACATCCGGACGATTGAGCATGCCCGCCAGGTCAAAGGTCAGGCGGTCAAAGATGCGGCGAGCCTCGCTGTCGGCATCGATCCGCTTGCGACTGACGTTCGTTGATCCCAGGGCTCCATTGACGACCTGCACAATCAGCAGGACCAGCAGGGAGAGCACGGCCATGGCCACGAGCAACTCCAGGAGGGAAAAGCCGCGGAGCTTGCGCTGCCGCAGGGAGGTAAGGTGGGTCATCATGGACGTGGAGCAGGGACGGGGTTCAAGACCTGACAGCTCAGTTCCGCTCCAGTGCGGTCAAAGCCTCAAAGGAATTCACCGGGTACTCGGTGGCGGGCCAGGCGACGACAACGCGCACTGTGGTGGGCGTATGGAGGGAGGCCGCAGGCACGACGGTCACGGCCGCGCGATAGTCGGCCTCGTTGGCCTCACTCACCCGGGTGCCGTCTGTCTTGCAGTACACCAGCGAGGGGGTGACATTGGGCTCCAGCGTCAGGCCGTAGAGCCTGGACGTGCCGCTCTCTGCCGTGCCGCGCAGGTCCATGATCAGGGCCTCCGCCACGCTGGCGGCATGGGTCATGTTCACGGAGTCGCGGTTGGAGGCGATGCCCATGGGCAGCAGGGCCACGACCCCCAGCAGGGAGACAGCAGCGATGCCTATGGCCATGGTCACCTCTACAAGGGTGAAGCCATGCGAACGGGTGGATGCGAGGGACTTGGTTTTCATGGGCGGTAAACTCTGACGGATCCGGTGACGCCATCGACCTGCAGCGCCGCGATGTCGGCGGTGTTGCCGTGGACGGGTTGAAGGGGAATCTCGATCCAGCCGTCAACGCTGCTCTTCTCGGAGAAGCGGGCCACGCCGCGGGGATCAAACTCAATGACTTTTTCAAACGCCAGCTTCCCGGCGACCGAGGCGGTCCAGTCCATGGGGCCGAAGCTGGAGCTCGCGGTGTCAGCCACATTGACCACATCATCGCCCGTGCGGCGGGCAAGGCCACCGTCAGTGCCGATCGCTGCCATCTTCACGTTCTCAAAGTGGTAGAGCGGCGAGAGGGCGACGAGTTCCGGCCCGTTCATGGCCAGGGGCCGCACGCCAGACTTGGAGGCCATGACGGCCACCGTGAGGTTGCCCCCATCATCCGCCGCCACCAGATCCTTGGCCATCTCATCCGTCTCCACGAGACCCACATAGACATAGGTGTTCTTGGCCATGGCATGGGAGCGGGCCTGCTCCATGACGCCGGAAAGTTCAAAGACCGTCTTGGTCATGCGCTGTCCTGCAAAGAGCCCGTTGAAGGCTGGCATGGCCACGGCCGTGAGCAGGCCGATGACGGCCACGACCACGATGATCTCCACGAGGGTGAATCCGGCGGAGAGAGAGCGTTGGCTCCCAGTACCCGCCCGTCTGCACAGGGGTCTGCTTCCGGATCCGGAGGAGGGCTGGAGGTGGGATCTCATCGTAGGTTGCAATGGCGTTGTAACGACTTGAAGCTCACTGGAGCACGAAAGCATCACAGGGGTCGGCTGCGCGGGAACTGCGTCTTCTGGTGAAAAGCAGTGTGCCCAGGCTCAGGCAGAGCAGGATGGCGCGAGTGGGCTCCGGCACGAGAGCGATGTTTACGTAGAAACCGGCATTGGCCCCGCCGTCATCCACGATGGACTGCGTGAGCGTGTAGCCCAGGCCCTGGAAGGTGCTGATGGTGGAGGCACTGAGGGAAAGGTTCGTGGAGGTGGGGGAAAGATTGGTCCAGTCAATCAAGCGCCAGGTGGTGAAAGTGGTTCCCCATCCGCTCGTGTTCGCCCCCTCCCCCAGCGCCAGTTCCACCTTGGCGTTGGAGAGATCAAGGAAACCACTTCCGGAGTTCAGGTCGAGCACGTCGCCGTCCGTGGAAAAGAGGTCGAACTGCAGCGTGCCGTTCAGATTGATGTCGCCGACACCTGTGGTGAGGGTGAGGGTCTGCTTCGTCAGATCATTCCCCGTACCAGCCCCGTGGGTCTTGCCCACCATGAGGAAGCTGCTGGATCCCAGTGTGATGGTGGAGGCGCTCGCCCCCGTGATGCTGCCCGCGCCACCGAGCTTGGCTCCAGCAGCTACGGTGTAACTACCAGCATCTGTATGCGAGCCGTTGACGAGTACGGTACCGGCATTCACCTTCGTCTCACCCTGGTAGGAGTTGGCGCCGCCCAGCGAGAGAATGCCGTCACCTGTTTTGGTGTATCCGCCTGTGCCAGTAAGGGCACCGTCCAGAGTGATGTTCCGGGCGACATTGGAGGCATCGGCAGCCTTGATGGTCAGGGCATCGGCCGTGCCGCTCAAAGTCATGGCGAGAGAGGAAGACCAGTTTGCTTTGGCGCCGAGAGTGCCTGCGGCGAGTGCGATCGTGCTGGTATAGGTATTTAGCGCAGGCTTCACCATGCCGCCGGACCCAACGTAGAGGGAAGCGGCCGCTCCATTGAGGGTCAGGGTACCGGTGGATCCTGTGGCCGTAGCACTCTGACCAAAGGCAATGCGTTCAGCCGTGGTGGCTCCTCCTGTCAGAAGCAGAGAGGTGTTGTTGGCATTCGCCGAGCTGCGGGCGAGAATGATGCCGCCCGTTGCATCGGTAGAAGTGAAGGTGCCGCCGCTCACTTGAAAGACGAAGAAGCGCCCCGTGCCACTGGTACTGTTACCGATCCTAACCTCCCCGCCCACGGTGAGACTGCCACCAGAAACGAGTGCAGAAGTGTTGGAATTTGACCCCGCAAGATCAAGAACCCCGGTGACGGATGCCGTTCCGCCCGTAACCACGAAACCAGTGGTGGCCGAAGCTGCTGTGGTGGCGGTGGCGGAGGAGTTTCCCCAAGTTCTAAGGAGGCTGACAGATGCGGCACTGAAGGTACCGCCGCTCACCTTGAACAAGCTCCCATCCCCCACTGAGGAGTTCATGCTCATGCCTCCGTTGAAGGCCACACTGCCGGACTTTAGCTCGAACTTTCCGGTTCCCGTACTCGATCCATACTGGGATCCGTTCGCGACCGTGACCGTTTGGCCGTCAATGTTCACCGTGCCACCACCTGTCGCACGCAGTGTACCGAGAGTGCTTGAAACCGCTCCGGTGAGGTTGACTGTTCCCGTACCCGTATTGGCAAGATTCAACACACTTGCGCCCCCGGCACTCACCGTATTGGTAAAGTTGATGGTGCCTGCACCGGCAGTGTTTACCGTCTTGGTTCCCGCCGCACCACCGGTGCCGCCCTGCAGCGTGCCGGCAAAGGTCAGACTGTTTGTCGTGCTGCTGTTGGTGATCGTTGTCGTGCCTGCCGTAGCTGAACCAAGGACCACGTTGGCATTGAACAGTTGATTGTTGACGACTGCGGCATTCATCGTCACAAGGCCCGTCGTATCCAGCGTGAGCGTCTGTGAACCGACGATACCCGATCCGATGGTGTAGGCCGCGGCGTTTGCGGTATCAAAAACGATGCCCGCCACCGTCACCCCAGCGCCAAGATCAAGGGTCGTGCGGCCGTTGACGGTGACAGAGCTCTGGCTGAAGGTGGCAGTGTCACCCGTGCCAGGCACGGCGGCCGGATTCGTCAGCCAGTTGTTGCTGACCGACCAAAGCGCGCTGTCAGAACCATCCCAGGTGTCGCTTGTGGCCAGTGCGCAGGGCATTGAAGCACCCATAAAGGCAGCACCCAGACCAAGGGCGATGATTCCAAAGAGGCGACCCTGGCACCCTCTGGAAATGACTGGCTGTACGAGTGGTGAAAGCATGGACAATTAATTTCCACCAGCCTATCAGTACGAGGGGGAGCGACAATTACCCCAAACGGGTTAATGCCCAGTAAATCACATGTAATAGACTCATTATGAGCGATTTAAAATCGCCATCACGGTTCCATTGCTCCAATTATTGACGGCAAAATTGCGCCATGAGAGCGCCTAAAATCACTGATGCCTTTCGAAATTCGGAAAAATCAAAAAAATAGGGTAGCGCCCTTTCGCGCTGCCCCACCAGAGGATGTTGGTGCTCGATGACAAGGCGAACTTTCACGGTCGGCCGGGAGAGGACGCGAAGGCGCCGAGGTCTGGCTTACCCGCAGAGGAAGAGGATTCGAAGACAACCCCCGCGTCAAGCAAAGGGCTCTTTGCAGAAGGTTTCAGGAAACGCATATCGGGAAGGCTGCCGCCCTTCTGGCGGGGCAGAATGAATTCATCGGCTTCCAGGCTGAGGAAGTCCCGCGAGCGCAGTTTGAGGCCGGTGGTGAAGGTGTTGCCCAGCAGTTCGCAGTTGGAGAAGTCCACCCGGATCAAGTCCCGGCTGGAGCCATAGCTGACATTGTTGATGAGGCGGTGACCAAAGCCATCCACATCCGTGCGGTTGTCCGCCAGGCGGCCCAGCATGTTGTAGTTGGAACCATTGCGAAAGGCGGTGTTGTGAATCCAGTCTCCGCCGCCCGGATGATGGTTGGCGTAGAAGCCCGACTGCTTGTTTCCTACAGCCAGACAGTAGCGGACGATGTGGCGGGGGATGCGCTTTGGCAGATGCTCCGGCGGCATCGCCCCATAGCCTCCCGCTTTGAATCCATTGCCATCGGCCAGGCTCTTGAACTTGGGAGAAAATCCATTGTAAGCGGCCCGGCAATTCTCAAAGACCACCGGTTCATAAGCCCCCAGACAGTCGTAGCCATCATCGCTGTTGAACCAGGCCCGGCACCCGCGAAAGACATTGCCCGTGCTGCCACGTGTCGGATGACAACCAAAGCCGTCCACATTCCCTCCCAGGCCGTCGCCAGAGGTGTGGTCCCAGTTGTTCCAGGCGTCGCAGTTGAGAAATAGGTTGTCCGAGCCATCCACATGGTAGATGCCAATAGCCTGCCCATCGTGCAGAGCCAGCTGCTCAAAGACATTGTGGCTGCCTTGACTCTCAATGCAGATGGACTGCGTGTGCCCTTTGATCGTGACTTGCACTCCCACGACCTCGATCCCCTTCAGCTTGATCCAGCTCCCGCTGACATAAAATGCCGACACGCGCTGACCCGCTGGCTTGACCGCGCTGAAGTCGAAGACAGGGCGCTCTCCGTTGTAGGCCTGGTAGGTGATAGGTTTGCCGCGGGAGCCGCTTTTGGTGAGCGCGATCACCCGGGCAAAGATGCGTTTACGGCTGGCAATCATCTGCTCCGTCATCACATAGGTGCCGCCGCGGATGTTAATGATGTCCCCGGCGGATGCGGCCTCCTGAGCCCGTTGCAGCGAAGCGAACGGCTGCTCCAAGGTGCCTATGGCCTGATCACTGCCCGCTGGCTCCGGCGCTACAAACCAAGTCGCCGCCATGCCCCTGGCCGCGAGAAGCAAGCTGAAGACCACGACGAGCAACGGAGAAGCGGTGTGCATGACCTGATTGTAGGAGGAACGGTTCCAGACACAATCCTGCTGGGCTCCGGGACCTGGATACCGTCTTCCTTAACTGCCCTCGGGAGTCAGCACCGCACCGGAGGGCGGGCTGAGGGGGAACGTCACCTGGTCCGGGGCATCAGGCTTGGCAGGATCGAAGGTGCCTGCATCCTTGCTCAAGTGCACAGCCAGCTCCGGCAGTTGCGCGCGGATGCCTTCCACGATGCAGCGGGCCAGTTCATAGGCACCGAAGGTGTTGTGATGCGTGTTGTCCTTCAGCGCTTCGCTCTGGCCGGGGAAGGTATTGGCCGGATAGAAGGCGAAGGCGCGCATGGACGGGTCCGGCCCCAGGGCGGTGTAGAGCTTGATGCTCATCGCGTTCAGATCGATCACCGGGACCTTGTCCTCCGCACCCACCTGGCGGACGGCTTCGGCATAGTCAGAGAGCGTGGGCCTCAGGCTGGAGCCCTCCCAGCGACGACGCTCCATGGGGGTGACGAGCACGGGCACGCCGCCTTTGGCACGGGTTCTTTCCACGTACCGCTTGAGGTTCTCCTTGTAGCTGGTGAAGGGACCGGCTCCGGTGGCCTTGTCCTTCTGATCATTGTGGCCGAACTGGATGAAGAGGTAGTCGCCCTTCTTCAGCATGCTAAGCACCTTGTCGAGACGCTTCTGCCGCTCAAACGAACGGAGGGCGAGACCGGACTCCGCCTGGTTCGATACGGCAACACTGCGATCAAAAAACCGGGGCAGCATCTGCCCCCAGCCCGCCCAAGGCTCATTGCGCTGGTCGGTGACGGTGGAATCTCCGGCGATGAAGACGGTGGTGACGTCGGTGGCAGGCTTGATCTCTAAGGCGGCCACTCCGGGGCTCTCGCCGTTGAACTCCAGCGTCAGGAGGTCATCCCAGCTTGCCGAGAGGGGCGGGCCTTTTTCACGGTCGTTCAGCGTGGTGTTGCCGCCGGTGCCGATGGCGGGCTTGCGCACGTTCACGGTGAATGTTCTCACCTCGAACTTGCCCGCGGAGGTCTCTGCCTTTTCCAGCATGAGACGGCGGTTCTCCGCCTTGACGGTGGTGGAGGTGGGGCGGGCGCTGTCCCCCAGCAGCAGGGAGACGTGGTAGTTCCCCTCCTCCAACCGTACGCCGAACACCCGGGCATTTCCCGCCTTGCTCACGAAGCCGAAACCGCGCTTCTCATCAAAGGCTTGGTCCGGGGCCACGGCGGTGCTGCCGGGCACAGGACGCTTGCTGTCGAAGGAGAACTTCAGGTCGGCCGCATGGAGAAGGAGCGGACCGGCAAATAGGATGGCAAGGGTCAGGCTGAGGGAGCGGAAGATCATAGGAGGCAAACGGTGAAGGGTTTGAGTCAGTAGAAGTCCACGCAGTCGATGCCATAGCCCGGGCTGAGAAACTGAGGACCGCGATTGCCGCTGACGACGGAGAGGGTGAGCACGTTCTCTCCGGCGACCAGGGCCTGGGCCGGAATGCGGAAGGTGTAGGTGGCGTTGTTTCCGCGATAGCTGCCGATGGTGAGGCTCCGGCTGTCCACCTTGCGTGGAGCGGGCTGGATGGAGGCCTTCCAGGTGTTCAGCTTCACGCTTGGCCGCGCCCCGGCGAAGCTGGCGGTGATGCCGACGCGCAACGTCCGGCTGGCGACCTGCTCCGGAGTGAGTTGGAACTTCACCACCTGCTGCCCGTTCACATCTGACCACAGACAGGAGGGGAATGCTCCAGCGCGGCTCTGCCCGATGACAAAAGGCTCTCCCTGCCAGGGCTCCATGCGTTTGTCCGAGGGGTGCATGAGGGCGATGCTGCGGCCTTTGCGGAACTCCAGCGGCGTGCCGTCCCAGTCGCCGATACGCCAGAGTGGCTTCGTCTGGGAAGGGTCTGCGGTGAGGGTTCGAGACCCCACTTCGGTGATCGCACTGGCCGTGACGGTCACGGTTTCCGTGTGCACCGCGAGTTCCCCTTTGTAGACGGTGAGGGCATACATGCCCGGCTTCATATCCGGGGAGGTGGCGCTGCCCCGCCCCTTGGAGACGGGTGCCCAGTACTGCGCGGTGCCGTTTGCCACGTCGAGGCTGTACTCCTGATCTTCATCACGGCCTTTCAGCCCTCTGAGCTGCACGCTGCCACGAGCCTCCTTGTTGACGCTGCCCTTCAGGCCCAGCGCATCGATGAAGCTGAGATCGGGTGCCTTGGGCTTGGAGCCGTCCGTGAAGCACAGCACATAGGGCCCATACAGCACACCGAGCCGCAGCTTCTCCGTCTGATTGTGGCCCGAGTTCATGTAGTTGTACACCTCTGCTGCCGTGCTGGTCTGGTTCTGGATGTCACGGTAGAAAGGACCGCCTGCGGAGCTCTCCCGGTTGCCATAGACCATGAAGACCCCGCGCCCGCGCCCGGTGACACCGCGCACGCCCAGATCCCGGGCCTGATCATTGCCAAAGTACTTGCTCCGTGAGGTGCCATCCGCCATGCCCAGCACATCACGGGACTCGATGGCCCCGGTGCTGCCGCGCAGGTCGGACTGGGCCGGGGCATTGGGGAAGAGATCCCCTTTCAGCCGCGTGATCCAGCGCAACTCGCCGTTGGAAGGCTCGTTCTGCGCATAGGTGGCCATGTAGAGATGGTTCAGTCCCTTGCGCACGATGTAGTAGTGCGTCAGGTCCGCCACCACCTCGTTTTCAGCATCCGTCTGCGTGGTGATGATGATGGTCTCGCCATCGACCTGAGTCGTGACCGTGGTATGGCTGCCGCCCACGCCGGAGTTGCTGCTGGAGTCACGAAAGGGGCTGTGCAGCTCCGTGTCCTGCCACTTGATGCTACGAATGCCGCCGTTGAGACGATCCACCTTGAAAACCAGCCCGGCCCCAGTGTCCACGCGATGCTGTTTCTTCTCGGTGATGAGGCCGAACTCCGCGAGAGCATTGTGGGAAGAAAGAAGGCTGCCGGCCAGGATGGCGAGCAGGAGGCCAAGAGCTCGAGACAAGGAGAAGGAGATGATCACGGTGGTCTCTGGGATCAGGAAGAAGGGTGAAGCCCGAAAGTTGCCACCACACCGTGCCCCGGCAATTACCCCAATCGGGTTAACCCTGACCCTCCGCCAGCCTGTTGTTATCAGTTTGACTACGGCCACGCTGGGTCTGGGGCGAAACCTTCTGCTGAGGCAGCCACAACACCGACCGTAGTTGTCGACGTGAGGAGGCACTGACTGAAGCGCCTGCAGCGTAAATCTCGCGACAGATCTCCGCCTGCCCACCGCCCCGCTCCCGCCCGCCCGAGCTTCCACCTTGGCCCCTTGATCCCCTCTCCCTGCCACATCGCCCCAGACCGGGAAATTTGTGCCTGCCAAGGAACCCGGGGGGGGACTGACATGGAGGTGTAGAGGGCGGAGGGGAGAAAGCGGATGCTGTCGGCCTTCCCACCTGATCAACATCTCCGGAGGTACCCAGGGTTGACTCGCTTAAGGCTCGTCCAACCGCTGGGCTGTGCTAGAAATCCCCTTCGGGGATTAACTTCGAACTGAGATTGACCTGCCAGAGCTGGTTCCTTGGCAGCCACCCCAAAACGCGCGCGGTTGGTCGGTTCTCCTCACGTCGACAACTACGGCCGGTGTTGTGTGTATTTGGGCAGAGGGCAGGCGCTGGAGCGGTTGTGAGCTGAGGCAAGCTGGATAAGAGGCTGCCAACAGCGTTGCTGAAGCTCATCAGCTTCAGGAAATCACATGACGCACGCCCTGCGCTGGCGCTTGATGAGAAGCCCCCTTCCGTTGACTCACGCAGGCTGAAGCCTGGACTCCGTACAGCTTCGGGCCCAAAGCCTTGACGTACTGCCCACTGACGGACTGACTCACCGGCCTCACCCTCGCTGCGTATTGCGGTACTTCATCGCCGCCTCGGTCCGGGAGTGCACGTGCAGCTTGTCGTAGATGCGCTTCAGGTGCACGCGCACGGTCTCCACACTGAGAGTCAGGCGTTCGGCGATCTCTTTGTTGGCGAGGCCTTGGGAGAGGAACTCGAGGATTTCGGTTTCGCGCTTGGAGAGGTGCACCTGCTCACTCGCAGGTGCGATGGCCGGGGGCTGGGGTTTGTGGAAGGCCTCCACCACACGGCGGGCGATCTCTGCGCTCATGGGAGCGCCACCTTCCCGCACATCCTGAATGGCACGCCGCACCTCGGCGGGTGAGGAGCGCTTGAGCAGGTAGCCGCAGGCACCGGCCTTCAGCGCATCGAAGATCTTGTCGTGATCACGGTACACGGTGACCATGATGACGAGCAGGCCGGGGATGTCCTGCTTGAGCCGGGCGGTGGCCTCGATGCCGGAGATGCCGGGCAGATTGATGTCCATGAGCACCACGTCTGGCTTCACCACGGGCACCTTGTGCAGGGCTTCTTCACCACTGCGCCACAGACCGGCGAATTCACAGTCCGGGGTGCTCTCCACCACGCGCTGCAAGCTCTCGCCGAGTCCGAGATTGTCTTCAACGATGCCGACGGTGGTCATGAAAGGGAGGTTCAGTGCAGCAATGAATTACGCGATGCCTTCTCAAGGTACTATCAGGTGTTCCGGCGGAGTGGCAGAGAAAAAGTGATGCAGGTGCCGGAGGAGTCGCTTTCAATGCTGCAGGTGCCGCCAATGCGTGACAGCCTCTTTTGCATGTTGTGCAGGCCTTCGCTCAGGCGGGACTGGTCGCCGCTGATGCCTTTGCCATTGTCCATGACCACGATGGTGAGCACGTCCAGCCGCACCTGCAGACGCAGTTTCACCTCGGTGGCAGCCGAGTGCTTCACGGTGTTGTTCAGCGCCTCCCGCACGGCCAGGAAGAGCTCATGCCGCTGTTCGGCATCCAGCGCGGTGCTGGGGATGTCATCAGGGATCTCCAGCCGCAGGGCGACGCCGCCCACATCCAGCAGCTCTGCGGCGGAGGCGGTGAGGTAGTCCACAAAGGAGGCCAGCGTATCGTGCCGGGGATTCACCGCCCAGACGATCTCATCCAGCGTGCCCACGAGGTGCCGCGCTTTGCTGGCAATGATGGGGGCGGTTTCGCGACGCGCTTCCGGGCCGGTTTCTTCCGCCGCCAGCTCGGCCAGCAGGGAGATCTCCGTGAGGCTGGCCCCCAGGTCATCATGCAGATCCTGGGCGATGCGTTCGCGCTCTTTTTGCCGGGAGGTCTGCGCTTCCAGTTGCAGCATGCGATTGCGCAGCCGGGAGCGCACCGCCATGGCGCTGACAGCCGAGGCGCAGACGACCAGGAAGGTGATGAACGAGACGCGAAACCAGAGCGTCTCCCAGAAGTGCGGCTTGATGTGGATCTGCAAGGAGGCTGCGGTGGCACTCCAGATGCCGTCGTTGTTCGACGCCATGACTTGGAAGACGTAGTCCCCCGGCGGCACAGCTTCATACGCGACCATGCGCTGCGCCCCGGCCTCCCGCCACTCGATCTCCAGCCCCTCCAGCCGCGTGCGGAACTTCACCTTCTCCGGCGCGCTGAAGCTCAGCGCCGTGTAATGCAGTTCGATGCGGGAGCGCCCCGGCCCGGCCTTGAGCTCAGCAGCGCCGGGCTCTGCCCACTCACTGCCAGCACGGGCCTCCTCAATCGCCACCCAGGGCTTCACGCGATTGAACTCCAGGTTCTGCGGCCGTACCGACGCCACACCCTGCACGGTGGGGAACCACAGGGTACCATCCTGCCCACGCCAGCCAGCGGGTTGGAACCCGCCGGTGCACTCCCGGGAAATGAGGCCGTCTGAACGGTCGAACTGCAGCCAGGCGATGCTGGATGCCGTGCCAGGCTTATATTGCAGCAGGTCTTTCTTCGCCACCCGGATGATACCGGTGAGGGAGCCCATCCACAGGTGGCCTGCCTGGTCATCCAGTACACAGGTGAGGCGGTCATCCGGCAGGCCTTGCTCGCTGGAGAAGGCCGTCACGCTCCCGTCTTTATTGCGAAGGAAGAGACCGCTGCCCAGCGTGGTCGCCCAGAGTCCACCGGCCTCCTCATCCGGCAGCATGGCGGAGACCTGGGTGGTGCCCAGAGTGGCAGTGAGCGTGAACCGCCCGTCCCGATGCTCATAGAGGGTGCTGCTGTTCGTGCCCGCCCAGAGCGCACCCGAGGCATCGATGATCAGGGAGGTCACTTCCTGCTGCGGAAGGCCTTGTGCCTCGCCAAACTGGGTCAGCACGCCCCTGTCCCAAAGGGAGACGCCGTCCCCGCCCGCCAGCCACAGGCGCGAGTCTTTATCGAACGTCATGGCCCGCAACCGTCTGGCCAGGGGCGTCTTGCGCACCAGTTCCTGGAAGGCGGTGCCATCGTGGTAGTAGAGGGTGCCATTCTCCTTGCCCAGCCAGAGCGTGCCGGTGGGATCCTCCGCGATGGCCATGACGATCCGGGAGGCGTCCCGGTCGCCAAGGACAAATGGATTGACCCAGCCGCCGTGGATGCGGTCCACGCCGCCGCTCTTGTTGGCCGCCCAGAGCACGCCCACGGAGTCCTCCAGGAGGGCCAGGATGTTGCGATTGGTGAGGCCGTTGCTGACGTCCATCACGTTTACGCGTTTCACCCGCACCTGCACCAGGCCGTTGCCGTTCGTGGCCACCCAGACATTGCTCTCGCGATCCTCCAGCAGGGCCATGACGAGCACGCCCTCAGACAGCTCAGTAAGGATCTCCAGTGGCCCGTCTTGGGAGGGGTCAGACACGGCCAGATGCCCCTCCAGCGTGCGCATCCAGCGGCGACCTCGTCCATCGATCAGATCGAGCGGAGCCCCTGGTGGGGCCATGATGCAACGTTGCCAGGGGACGAACTTCGACCTCGCACGGGCCTCCGCATAACGGTCCTCCTTGAGCAGGCGCGGGGGTTGCTCGCGCTCGGCATGGTAGATCTTGTCCCCGCTCTCGATGAGCGCGCCGCCTGCCTCATCGCTCCACACCCGGGTCACCGGCTGCACCCCTACGGCACCAGCAACGGTCCCGGCCCAGGCATCCACCAGACGCCTGCCATCCCAGCGCAAGAGCCCCCCACGCATAGTGGAGATCCAGACCTCGCCATTCTCCAGAGCGAAGAGCTCGCGCGGCGGCTGCTTGGCCAGTTGCGCGCTGTTCTCCCCTTTGAAGGAAGTGAACCTCACGCCATCAAACCGCACCACGCCCTCTGCCGTGGCCACCCACAGGTAACCATCCGCCGACTGCACCACGGCGCGCACGCTGTTGCTGGGCAACCCGTCCTCTGACTGCCAGGAGCGCACCAGGAACTGCTCCCCGGCTTGGGTCCGCGTGGGGGTGGCGAGCGCCAGGATCCCCGTCAGCACAGCCACGACACCGCAGAGTCTGATAAATCTTTTTTGCATCCCGTTTACACCGGCTGTCGCTATTTCCGCCAGCCTCACCCGTCTCCATCAAACCGGAACGGGCCACCTGCCAGTCACGCCAACAAGTGACACGGCTGATCGTACCCGGCCCGCTGCGTTGGGAGCAAGATGGATTTTCTGGCCTGCTGCGCGGGGGGGCCAGTGCGTCAGTAGGCAGTAGGCAGTAGGCAGTAGGCAGTAGGCAGTGGGCAGTGCGTCAAGGTGTTGGGGTCGAGATGGTACGAAGTCCAGGCTTCAGCCTGAGAGAGCCAAGGGAAGGTCTCAATTGAGCGGTCAGTATAAGGAGCGAGGGACATTCTTGTCCCGGTTCGTGCCGAGCGTCCCATGGCGTCGCTATCTCTTTGGCCTCCCGCCATGCGTCAGCTCAGGTCTTGCGTCTTGTGTCTTCAAGTCTGGCGTCTCTCGCGTAGCGAGCCTCACCCGGCTCTGCAGCGGCCGATGATCGCTTGCCTCCGCATTGGGCACGACCTTGGTCCCGGTATCTTCCAGACGGACGCTTGCTCCGTCTCGCAGCAACACGTGATCGATCACCACGCTCGGTTGGTCCGCAGGGTAGCTGCTGGCATCGCCTTCCGGCACGCATCTGCGAAATCCGGCCTCGGCAAGCAGGGCGAGAGTGGCGGAGTCCGGACGATCATTGAAGTCGCCCGCCAGGATCACCGGGTTGGTTGTTTCCTTGAGCGCGGCGATCAGGCCGCGGGCGTTTTCCCGCCGGGCGGCATCGTCCGCACCGGAGTCGAAGTGCACGCTCACCAGTGTGACCTCTGCCTGAGGGACGGTCGGGATGGTCACCGTGATCAAGGTGGCCGCCCGGGGCTCGCCGCCCTTCACTGGCAGCGCGATGGTGCGCGAGGCCGTGATGGGAAAGCGAGACATCGCCGCCGTGCCATACTCCCCTCCCGCAAAAGGCATGGCCGCCCCATAGGCAAAGGTCATGCCCAGCGCTTTCGCAAAATCCGCCGGCACATCCAGGCCCTGCACCCGCGTGGTCTTGCGGTCCACCTCCTGCAACGCCACCAGGTCCGGCTTGAGCTCGCCGATCACGCGATGCTGCAACGCGTGGTCATACTGGCCGTCGAAACGCCGCCCGCCGTTGCGGAGGTTAAAGGAAACGATATTGATCCCGGATTCGACCGGCTCCGCGGCCGGGAGGACGGGAAGACCGGAGAGGACAAGCAGGGAAATCAGGAGGTGGCGACGGCGCAGGTGGGGCATGGGGCACCCATTGACCATTCAGCCAAGACTGCAACTGGAAGGCAAGCAAGTGACACCGGCTTCCAGCCGGTGTGTGCTCCCGGCGTCCCCGCCGGGATGGCATGCGGCATGGACAGCGGACGAACGGACCAACCTACCCTCCCCCCCTGCCTTTGGACGCACCTCTGCCCTGCTCTACTCTTGCGGTTCGAGACCATCACAAGCCCCGCCAAAGCGGTGTCGAGCCACACGCACTCCAAGACGCTTCGCGACGCTGTTCACGCTGGAGCAATGTTTCCCAAAACGGAATTGGCCGCGCTCAACTCATAGCATCTAACCCTTTCCCGACCCATACAACACAGGCCGGGAGAAATGAAACGCCCGCCAGCCCTTGAGGCGCTCGCACAACTGCTCGCGGAGGTCGCGCGCATCGGGCTGGTTGGGTCGAAGCCAGTAGCCTGCCAGACACCGCACGGAGCTCCAGACTCCGGGCCAGGCGGGCTTCAAGTGATGCCACGCTGCGAGCTGAAAGGTTATCTGGGAAAAGAGCTTCTCCCGCGAGGCGCTGTGCCGGGCCAGGGTAAAGGGGAAGTTCAACCGGCGGCAGACGTGACCCGCGTTCACCTGCTCCAGCGCCCAGGCGTAGTCCTCCGCCGTGGGCAGGGTTTCATCGAACGGACACTCCGCCCAGCAACTGCGGCGCAACAGGCCCAGATTGTTGCTGTAGAAGGAGCCGAACTTGAGCCCCTTTTCCTGGATCTCCTGCCAGGTGATGGCATCGCTGTACTCGTTGCCGTGGTCGCGATCCCGATCCGACTCCTGATCGCGCACGCCCTTCCCGCTCACGCACGCCACGTGCGGATCCGCCATGGCGGCCACCATGTGCTCCAAGGTACGGGGATCTTCCAGCACGGTGTGGGAGCTGAGGATCAGCACCAGATCCGTGGGCAGATGACGCAGGCCGTGATTGAGCACGCGGGAGGGTTCATACTTCTCCTGCCAGCGCAGGACCTCCCCTCCGGCGGAGCGGATGAGCTCGCCACACGCGACACAGCCCGAGCTGTCCACCCCTAGAATCCGGTCCGGCTGCAACGTCTGCGCCTGCAGCGCCGCCATCACACGCGGCAGGGTGGAGGAGGCGCGGGCATAGCGAATCAGCACGCCGACTGTGGGGCGGGTAGAGGGAAGTGCTGTGTTCATGGTCGGTAGTTTAATGAAAACCGACGTTGGCAAACAGGCCCTCATTTGAGGGGCGGTGCTAGGCAAAAACTTCAAACCTCAATCGGCCAGCCCTCACTCATCGATCACTACAGATCAACGAATCAGCTTCCGCAGGCTGAAGCCTGTACTCCGTACAGATCCAGATCCAACACCTTGACCACTGACGCACCGCCTACTGACGCACTGGCTCAAGTCGCCCAACCTTCGTTGTTGTTGTGCTGGAGGAACTTGATCACAGCCTCGGTACGGGAGCGCACGTGGAGCTTCTGATACACGCCCTTTAGATAGTCCCGCACAGTTTCGTAGCTCAACGAGAGCTCAAAGGCGACCTCCTTGGGCACCATGCCCTGGGCCAGGCGTTCCAGGATCTGGGTCTCGCGCGGGGTGAGACCGGGGATGGGAGCCTTCTCCGTCTTGGGCGGTTCCTGGAAGGATTGGATGAGCAGTCGGGCGATCTCCTGGCTGAGCGGAGCCCCGCCCTCACTGGCGGAGCGGATGCCGCCAACGATGTCTTCTGGCTTGGAGCCCTTGAGCAGATACCCGTGAGCCCCGGCCCGCAGGGCGGCAAAGACCTTGGCGGGATCATCGTGCACGGTGAGCACGACAAAGGCAGCGCTGATCATCTTGCGGGACAACACGGCGATCAGCTCCGCACCGGACATCAGGGGCAGCTCCAGATCCACCACGACCACATCCGGCTCAAATTCAGGCAGCTCCCGCAGGGCCGACTCCGCATCCGCCCAAGCCCCTACAAACTGGCAGTTGTGCTCCGGTTTGCCGAGCAGCCGCTCGATGAAGGTCCGGACGACTTTATCGTCCTCCACCACCGCGACACGAAGGGTGCGGGGAGGCTTGCTGTCATCCTGCTTCACCTTGCGAGCACCACTTTCCATGTGTTCATATAAATCATAATGCCGATAGGTTGCCACAAAAAAGTGTGCGGCGTTCTCTGTATTGGCGGCGCAAACGATCTGCTTCGCGGAGACACAAGACTTGAAGACACAAGACTCAAGCCCTGAGCTGACGCTTGAGGGAGAGGCCCAAGAAGAGCGCAACGTCATGGGACGCTCGGGGCGGATCGGGACAGGAATGTCCCTCGCTCCTCTTACTGACCGCTCCGTTGAGAGATTTCTGTGACCTGCTCAGGCTGAAGCCTGGACTCCGTACGGCTTCAGCCCCAACACCTTGACGCACTGCCCACTGACGAACCGACGCACTGGCCATGCACCAGCTCAAGTCTTGCGTCTTGTGTCTTCAAGTCTTTTGTCTCCCGCGAAGCGGGCGAGGCTGGCGACGATGGTGAGCAGTTCCAGAGCGTGCACAGGCTTGGCGAGGTGCATCTGGAAACCCTCGGTGATGGCCTTGATGCGGTCCTCAGCGCGGGTGTAGGCGGTGAGGGCCACGGCGGGGATGTTTCCGCCTTGGTCCGCAGGGAGAGCTCTCACGGCGCGGATGAATTCGTACCCGTCCTGCGGATGCATGCCGATGTCGCTGATCAGAATGTCGGCCGGGGCCTCGGCCAGGAGCCTCAGCCCTCCGGTCATGGAGCCCTCGGTGCGCACCACCGCGCCCGCCAGTGTCAGCATGCGGGCGATCGCGCCGCGCGCGTCCACCTCATCATCCACGACAATCAAGTGCACACCATCGAGTCGCGGCAGAGGAATCTCCGGCAACTCCCCTTCTGGTGAAGCTGGGTGGCGGCGAGGCTCATCAGCAGGCTCTGAGTGCAGGGGCAGGAGAGGAAAGGTGACGATGAACGTGGAGCCCTGGCCGAGACCCGCGCTCTTCACGCGGGCCGTCCCGCCATGCAGCTCAATGAGGTGCTTAACAATGGCCAGCCCCAGCCCCAGACCGCCATGCTCCCGCGTGGAGGTGGAGTCCGCCTGACGGAAGCGCTCGAACACATGCGGGAGGAAATCGGGCGCGATCCCCCGCCCGGTGTCGGTGACGGCGACTTCCAGATGCGAGTTCACCCGCTCCAGCAAGATCTGCACCCGTCCTCCCTGTGGAGTAAACTTGATCGCGTTGTTCAGCAGGTTCCAGAAGATCTGCTGCACCCGTGCTGGATCCCCGGAAATGGGTCGCGCCAGCGGATCCAACATTGCACTGAGCCGGATGCCCTTGGCCTGAGCGGCTGGTTTCAGGGTCTCCAGCGTGTTGTCGATGAGCGGGCCAATTTCCATCTTCTGCACGTCCAGGCGGACCTTGCCGGAGAGGATGCGGCTCATGTCCAGCAGATCCTCAATGATGCGGGTCTGCGCCCGGGCGCTGCGGTCAATGACCTCCAGCCCCTGCTTGAGGTCTTCCGCCGTGACGTCGTCCATCTGGAGGATCTGCGTCCAGCCCAGGATGGATTGCAGCGGCGTCCGCAGCTCATGCGAGAGCGTTGCCAGGAACTCATCCTTGAGCCGACTTTGGCGGATGACCTCCTCCGCAGACTGGCGCACGGCCTCCTCCGCCCGGCGCTGCTCGGACACATCGCGGGAGGTGGAAGTGAGCCGGGTGATGCGGCCGGTGGCATCTCGCAGGGGCGTGACCAGCACGTCCCACCATCTGACGGTGCCCTTGGCCGTGATGCCCGGCCCCTGGAAGCGGCCCGTCTCCCCTCGCAAGGCCACCTCAATCGCGGCGGTCACCCGGCCGCGCATTTCCTCCGGCCAGATCTCCACCCAGGGCTTGAGTCGCACAGACTCGAAGTCATCGATCTCGCACAGCTTCGCGCCAGGTGGGTTCATGGAAAGCAGCCTGCCCTCCAGATCCAGCACTTTTACACAGTCCGCCGTGCTGTTGAGGATGCTGGAGC
Organism: Verrucomicrobium sp. BvORR034; assembly: GCF_000739635.1. GTDB lineage: Bacteria > Verrucomicrobiota > Verrucomicrobiia > Verrucomicrobiales > Verrucomicrobiaceae > Verrucomicrobium. The sequence goes on from NZ_BATQ01000179.1 coordinate 59,683, forward strand.
TCAGCTCCTCGCTCTCTTGCAGCGCCTTTTGCATGGCGCGCTGCTGCTCCACCTCTGCCTGGAGACTCGTGTAGAGCTTCGCATTGTCCAGCGCCATGGCCGCGTGCACAGCGACTGCCACCACCAGGGTCTCTGCCTCAGACGTGAAGATGCCGGGCTCTGGATGACCAAAGAACAGTCCACCGATCACGGACTGGTTCTGGGAGACCACTGGTACCGCCAGATAGCTGCGCACCGGCAAGTGCCCCTTGGGCATGCCATGGTGAGGGGCCATGCGGCCGTAGCGCGGATCCTGTAGCACATCATCGATGCGCACCGGCCCCTGCCCGGAGAAGGTGGGTTCAAAGATGGGCGTGTTTCGCGGCATGCCGAACTTCTCAAACGCCTCCCGCGGTGCGCCGGAAAGAGTGTAAAGCATGTACGACTCCCCCTGCGCGTTGACCACATTGTAGAAGAAAGCGCCAAAGGCAGCCCCGCTCAACTCCCGCCCCGCATCCGTGACGGCCTGCACCACCTTCTGCACATCCTTCTCGCCCGTGAGGTCCAGCCCCAGGCGGTTCAGCACCTGCAGCTTCTTCTTCTCCGCCTGCAGGGCCGCCTCAGTGCGCCGGCGGGAGGTGATGTCTCGAACCACCTTGGAAGCTCCCATGATCTGACCTTCCGCATTTTTCACCGGGGAGATGGTCAGGGAGACATCCACCATGCTGCCGTCCTTCCGCTGACGCCGGGTGTCGAAGTGATCCACCCGCTCACCAGAGCGGATCTTGCGCAGGATTTCCGCCTCTTCCGTCTGAAGATCTTGCGGAATGAGCCGCAGCACCGACTGGCCGATCATTTCCTCGGCCGTGTAGCCAAAGATGCGCTCCGCTGCGCGGTTCCAACTTGTGACCGTGCCGTTGAGATCCTTGCTGATGATTCCGTCGTCGGAAGAATCGATGATGGCGGATAGCAGGGATTCCAAGGACGGAAATCCCGGGAGAACCCTTGTGGCGTCGTGAGTCATTGAGGAGGAGTACAATAGGATGGGGATGTTTGCGAACTCTCCACACATCGGGATCGCATCAAAACGCGGTCCGGATGTTTCGAGATTTCCGCATTCCGCATGGCCTGCGCCGGAGCAGGACACGGGCGTACAACCCTGCTTCCTTGGAAAAAACCACCAACTGGCCCCGCTGTCACTCATCCCAGCGACAGCGGGGCGCTCCACCCCAACTAAACCAAACCAAACTCTACCGCCGACGACGGCGGGCCATCATCAACACCAGTCCCGCGAACAAGAGCAAGGCTCTGCCGGGCTCCGGGGCCACCACTACCAGGACCCCCTCAGACAGGAACAGGCTGCGGTCCCAATGCAATCCTTCGGCGAGGGTGGGAAGAACGAGATCCGCATTCACATCCCACCCGTTGTTGTGGAGGGTGGCCCAGTTCATGAGGTCCAGCATGTCACCTTCCTGGAAGGTATAGCCATCAGAATTGTCCACCACGATGATGGCCCCGGCTTCCAGGGTCAGATCACCGTAGAGGAGAATCTGGTCGTGAGCGCCGATGTTGTAGTTGAAGAGGCTCATGCCCCCGAAGCCGTTCTCGAAGTCCAGTCCGGCCAGATAGCCGCCGAGATTCTCGTAGATGCTGGGATCAAGTGCGAAGTTCCCATCGTTGAAGATACCGCCCGATGCAGACATCTCAAAGATGGCACGTGGAGATCCTGAAACCGCACCCCGCTTTAGATCGAGACTGCCCTCAATCGTCAACAACCCGAACTTGGAGACGTCGTTGTCGCCAGCGTTGATCACACCGCTCTCTTTCACCACCACATTGGCATTCACCGTCCCGTATCCCCCAATCCGGCCGCCAGTAGCCTGCACCACGGGATTGTCATCCAGCCCGTCCAGGTATCCGGTCAGATTATTAAAGAAGACCGCACCTTGGGTCACGCTGACGCCACCAGCAAGAGTCACCGTGTTCCACAGAGTCGTCGTCCCCGCGCCAGATTTCACCATGGAGCCCTCCCCAGTGATTTCACCATTGAACTCTGTGTCCGATTCCGAGCTAACATGGAGACGACCTTCCTCGGCGATCTCCACGTTGCTGTACATGAGGCTGCCTCCCGTGCCCACTTCAAGCGTGCCCTGACTGACCGTGGTGGTGCCCGACAAGGTGTTGGTGCCGGTCAGCACCTGGGTGCCGGTGCCCTCTTTCACCAGGGAAAGCCCGCCTATGCCGCTCGCGCCATCTTCGATGGAGCCGCCGTAGGTCGCGGTCTGGCCGTCAGCCACCTTCACCGTGAGAGTTGAGGGAGCACCGCCATCGTTGCCCACGGTCCCCAGGGCCCCGGCCAGGCCGCCCACGGTCTCCGACTCTCCGTTCAGGTCCCAGCGGCCGGAGCCCGCGAGGGTGACCACAGAGGTGTCCTGAATCTGGTGAGAAGCTCCCAAGCGAAGAATGCCGTTGGAGTTGACGGTGATGCCGCCGCTGATGGCGTTGACACCGACTGTCTTCATCAGCAGGAGCACGCCACCATTGATGGTGGTGTCACCCGTGTAGGTGTTGGCTCCTGATCCCGAGAAGACGAGGGTACCAGATCCGCTCTTCGTCAGGGCATGCTCGCTGGCGTAGAAGCCGCCCTCGGCATCCGTTACCGGATTGGTAATGGCACCGCTGAGAGTCAGACTGACGGCCCCATTGGTGACGTTGATCTCCCCGCCGCCGGAGAGCAATTCCACATTGCGCCCTGTGGTGGCATTGGAGCTGCCGTTGTACTCCAGGGTCCCGTTGTTGAAGTACAGACCATTGGATCCGCCGCTGGACTGGCCCAGATTGCTGTCTCCCGTGTCAGAGATCTTGGACACGGCGAGGACACCGCGGGTGCCGCCACCGGTGGAGCCGGTGATGTAGGTGCCGCCGCTGTAGGTATTGTTCCCCGTCAGCACGAGGCGTCCCGCCCCGGCCTTGGTCAGGGCCGTGTTCGACAGACCGTTGTTGGCAATAACCGACTCGATGGTGAAGGCCGAGCCCGTGTTGTTCTGGTGGATGATGAGTTCACCCCCGGCACCAGCAGAGCCCACCAGGGTGCCGCCGGTGATCTTCGAGACATTTCCCGCGACTGCGGAGGTGATGAGAATGCCTCCGCTGGAAACGGTGTTAGTGCCCTGAAGGGTCAGTGTCACGGTCGCCGCAGCATTGAAGCGCAGCGTATTGACCGTGAAGCCAGCAGCAGGAGACTGGCTGCTGGTGACGTCCACGTTGTTGCTGGCAGAGCTGAAGTTGTTCACCTGGTAGGAGCCTGTGGCCAGACCGCCAATGGTGATGTCCGATCCGCTTTCCCCGCTCACGGCCCAAGTGTTGCCGCCCCAGGTGAGATACCCGCCAATGATACCATTGGAGTTGAGGGAGTCCGTGGTGATTGGTGCCGCCGAACTGTTGGTGATGTTCAAGGTGGCCCCGGTGCTCCGCTGAATCGTTTCCAAGTGGATCACCTGGTTCGTGTTTTGATGGGAGATGGCGGAGGCTCCAGCTTCCAGCTTCAGCCCGTTGGTGACGCGGAAGACGTTTGGAGTTGTCTGGTTGCCGCTGCCGTCACGAATCCAGCTGCCGCCCCGCAAGGTAATGTTCTTCGAGGGCGAGGAAACATTGTAGAACCGGAACGTGGCTCCGGAGTTGACATAGACCGTCTTGGTGGAGTCGCCCAAGGCTCCGGCGCCACCACCGAAGGTGAAGTCCCCCTGCTTGACGAAGACATCGCCGAGATTGGTGGTTTGCCCGCCTTCATAGGTCACCTGCGCGGAGCCGATCTTGGTCAGGGCAAAGCCGTTGCCCTGCAAGGTCCCGTCCAGGTCGAGGCGCTTGCTGCTGTTGTTGATGGTGGCATCCCCGGTGAGCACCAGATTCATGACCCGGACCTGGTCTGCCCCGCCCCGCAAAGCAGCCACATTGGCCAGCGTGAGCGCACCCTGGCGGTTGACGCCTTCACCAGCAATGGAGATGAACTCGTTGTAAACACCCTCTGCCGCGAACTCGATGGTGGCTCCAGCGCTGACAATCGTGTTGCTGCCAGCGGCGGTGTTGCCGAGCGCGCCCGTGCTGGCCACGATGAGCTTCCCGCCTTCCACATGCGTAACACCGGTATAGGTGCTGTTCCCGCCCAGGGTGAGTGAGCCAGTGCCAGCCTTGGTCAGAGCCACGGCACCCGTGCCGTTCTGGATGACGCCGTAGAAGGCGCTGCTCTGGCCGTCCGCTCCCACCGTGATGACGGTCGGGGTGGCGCCGTTGTTCGTGATGACACCTGCGGTGGCTGTCGCCGCACTGGAAAGCTGGCTGACGCTGATGCTGTGACCGTTGAGGTCTAGCGTGCCTGCCTCCACGGCGAGGCGGTTGCCATCTGCCAGCGCATCCGCGTGGTTCAGCCGGACGGTGCCGGAATTCACGGTCAGCCCACCGGTGAAAGTGTTGGCCGCGCTCAGTACCAGGGTGCCAGCGCCGCTCTTCGTCAGAGCCACCTGCCCGGTGCCGTTGTCCGCAATGGAGGCGGTGACGTTCAAGGTCCGGCCCGCCGAGTTCTGGTGGATCACCAGTTCCCCACGGGAGTCCGCGCTGGTACCGGCCGTGAGAGTGCCCCCGCCAATCTCGCTGTCAAAATCCCCACTCACCAGGAGACCGCCGGATTCGATCCTCAGGGTGTGCCCACCCAGGTTCACCGTTGCCGCCGACTGTTGCGCCAGGTTCAAGGAATTAATGACCCGGTCAGCTCCGAGGGTGAACCCGCCGGTCTGCTTGATGTTCTGGACATAGGTCCAGGTGCTGTCGGCAGTGCCGATGGTGTAGTCGTCAGCGGTCATGGCCGTCACGCCGCGGCTGCCGTACTTGGCAAACTCATTGCCGACGGTCACCCAGGCTCCGATCATGCCGTGGTCCAGACCGGACGGCGGAGTGTCAAAGACCACCTGATTGCGGCCGTCATCAAGACCCAGTCCGGCACCGGAAAAGTCGACTGTGGCGGAGTTGTTTCGGGACAGGGAGGCAAAGCGGAGCGTCGAGGACTGCCCATCGGCGGCCCGGGAGGTGGCCACCGTGCTGGCTCCGGACTCGAGCACGAGATCCCCGGCCGTCTCCGAGTAGCTGACAGTGCCACCGTCGTGGCTGAATTCCAGCCTGGCCCCGGTGAGAGACACGGCAGCCCCATCGTTGATCCGGTTCGAGGAGTTCGAACTGGCGGAATTGGTCAGTCGAAGGGTCCCGCCGGTGGTGATGACAATCTGGCCTGTGGCTCCGATGGACCCGGAACCTGCCAGCTCCAGCACCCCGGCCCGCACGGTGGTGGCGCCGGAATACGAGCTGGCCCCGGTGAGCGTGAGGATGCCGGAATTGATCTTGGTCAGGGCCAGAATGCCGCCGTTGTTGCGCAGGATGCCTGAGAAGACGTCGTTCGTGGCATTGTTGACGGTCAGCGTGCTGGTGCCGTTGTTGCCGTTCTCAATGATGCCTTCACCGTTGATGCTGCGGATGCTGCCCACCGTTTCATTGAACCCAAACAACTGGAACGTGCCCGCCTGGGAGGCCGTGCCGCGGAAGTTCAGAACCGTGCCGGCATCTGCAATCTGGTCGTGCTGGGCCAGACGCAGGATGTCCTGGCTGCCGCCCTGGCCGTCGCCAATATTGACCTGGGTGTTGGCGGCGATGGCGTTCACGTACTGGTTCTTGTTCAGACGCAGGATGCCTGAGTTGATGGTGGTGCCTCCAGTGTAGGTGTTCGCTCCAGAACCCTGCAGCACCACCACGGAGCCGGGGCCCTCACCGGTGACCACCAGGCCGCCCACACCGCTGACCACGCCCGAGAGCGTCAGCACGCCATCGCGGGAGGTCACCTGGGAGGTGGATGCCAGCGAGATCGAGCCGCTGAAGGTGTTGTTGCCCGCCTGGTTGCGGATCGCGCCCAGGGCATCCACCCCGATGCGATGGCCGCTGCCGTTGAGCACAAGGTTTTCCGCCACGGTGATGCCTCCTCGCACCTCCAGCGTGGCTCCTGCCAGCACGGTGGTGTTTCCTGCGGTCGTCCCCAGCGCCGTGGCATTGCGGATGTCCAGCACGCCCTGGGCCACCGTCACCGCGCCGGTGAAGGTGTTCGCACCGGAAAGGATGAGGCGTCCCACCCCGGACTTGGTCCAGGCACCGGAGCCAGCCATCACAGCAGAGATGGTCGTGCCCAGGGAGTCCACATAGGCGTGGTTGGTGGTGATCCAGGCGTTGTTGGTCACCGTGAGCGTTCCATCAGCGCCCGTTCCTGCGATGGTGTAGTAGCCGCTGCCCGCATCGTTGAAGGTTATGTTGTTCACCAGGATGCCGCCTGTGGCATTGATGGTCACGGTCCCGGCCGCTCCTGCTGCCGAGCCAAAGATCACGTTCTGGGTGCCGTCCGAGACAAAGGAGGTGTTGGACGAACCATTCCACCAGTGCATGTCCGGCCCTGTGGTCCAGGTGCCTGATCCGTCCTGGGCTCCTGTGGTGGCGGTATCGCTGTCCAAGGTAATGGCATTGGCGAGGACAACGATGGTGCCGTTCACCTTGAGGCGGCTGGTGTCCCAGTAGGTCCCCGCGCTATTGGTCAGGCCGAGGGAGGCGAGGTCCAGCAACAGGCTGTCCAGGTCGCGATCCACGACCGAAACAACACCCCAGTCGATGAGTCTGAGGGATTCATTAACCTGCCACTGCAGGGCGGCATTGCCGTTGTTGAGGATGAGCTTGCCACCCAGTTCCACCGGGCTCGTGCCGGCAAACTTAATCTGGTCCACAGAGGACACGCTCCAGACGTCCATGCTGATCGTCCCCTGGCTGGAGAGGCCTCCGTTGAAGGTGAGGATCTGGGCAGCGGTCTGCCCAAAGTTGCCCACGCTCAACAGGCCACCCGTCTGGATAATGGTGTCGCCGCCGATGACGCCGTTCCCCGCGAGGGTGGCTGCGCTGGAGACCGTGTGCAGCCCGCTTCCGGTGCGCGCGGTGGCCAGGGATCCCGCAGCCGTACCCGCGCCCACCTGCAAGGTGCCGGCGAGGACTTCGGTGGTGCCTGTGTAAGTGCTCGAACCGGAGAGAATCTGATAGCCCACTCCCGTCTTGGCGAGGGAGGTCGTGCCGCCGCCGTTCCCGTCTTCGATGATGCCCGCATAGCCATTTCCCGTGCCCCACTGCGTCCCGTTGGCTACATAGGTCGCGTCATCATGACCGATCGTGAGTTTGGAGGATCCGCCGCCGCCATTGCGGATGATGCCGCCGCTGCCCATGAGCAGGCCGACATTTTGACTGGTGCCATTGAGTTCCAGGATACCGCCGGTGTTCACGGTCAGTCTGGCGATGGAGGCCCCCAGACGGCCAGCCCCGCTCATACGCAGGATGCCGGCGTTGACCGTGGTCGTCCCGGTGTAGTCGTTGCTCCCGTTGGACAGGATGAGGATGCCGTTGCCGGTCTTGGTAATATTTCCCTGCCCGGCATAGTGACCTTCATCTGCCGCGAGGGCTTCGCCAGTGATCTTGCCGCTGACATTGAGAGCCACGCCAGAGGTGAGGACATCAAACGTGCCGCCACCCGAAAGCAGGTTCACCGTGCGTGAGAGCTCCGCGTTCGAAGCGCCCGCATAGCGCAAGGTCCCATTGTTGAGGAAGAGCTGGTTGGCGGTGGAGCCAAGCTGGTCGTTTCCTGTCGCTTGCAAAGCACTCACCTGCAGGACACCAGCGCTGCCGCCGCCAGCCGCACCGTTGATGTAGGTGTGGCCCATGTAAGTGTTGGTGGCGGCCAGGATGAGCGTGCCGCTGCCCGTCTTGACCAGGGCGGTCGCACCGCCGTTGTTCTCGATCACCGACCCAATTGTCAGGGTGTTGGCAGTGTTGTTCTGATGGATGATCAGCTCACCCGATGCAGAACCCCTCAATGAACCGCCTGTGATGCTGAGGGCGTTGTTTCCCACAGCCGAGGTCACCAGGATGCCTCCGCTCTGCAGGGTGTTGGCGCCCGTGAGCGTAAGGGTCGTCGCGGCTGCGGTGTTGAAACGCAGGGAGTTGACGGAGACGTTGGAGATGGCCTCACTTGCCAGGACATCCACATTGGCCGCAGCACCGAAGGTGTTGACATAGCTGCCTGTGGCAAGGCCCACAATGGCTCCGTTGACCCCATTCGTGGAGTTCACGGCCCAGGTGTTGCCGCCATAGGTGAGATACCCGCCGAGGATGCCGTTGACATTCGTGGAGCTGGTGGTGGCCAGAACCGGATTGCCCGTGGTGGGCAGCACGAGGGCGGAGGTATCCTGGATGTCCAGCGTGGCTCCGGTGGCCCGGGTGATGGTGCCCAGCTGGAAGACCAATTGGGAGTTCCCGTGCTGGATGGAGGAATGCCCGGCCGTGAGGTTCAGGCCGCCAGTGATGCGGAGGATCGCACCGGCCGATTCGCCCACCGCACCGCCGTTGCGCCGCATGATGCCGCCCTGCAGGGTGATTCGCTTGTCATCGCTGCCCTTGGCATAGAACGCGAGGGAGGCACTGGAGTTCACATAGATCGTGTTCCCGTACACCACGCTGTCGAAGTAGCCCATGTCGGAGCTTCCGGAGAAGTTAAAAGTCCCCTGTTTGACGTAGGCATTGCCCAGGTTCCGGGAGTTGGCTCCGCCCTCCCAAGGCAGATCGGACGAACCAATCTTCGTAACGCTGAACCCCTGCGCATCCATCACACCATCGAAGTCCCAGCGGACGTTGGTATTCAGGGTGGTGTGGCCTGTCAGGACGAACTGGTTGATGACCAGACCGGAACCTCCGTTCTTCATGACGGCTCCCAAATAACCAACGCCCTGTCCCGACGCAGTGATGCGTTCATTGTTCAACGGGGAAGTTCCTCCCACGAAGGAAAGGTCAAGAGTCGCTCCGTTGCGCACATCCAACCCATTGGCCGTGGTAGTGCCCAGCCCGGCCGCATTGACGTGACCCAGTGCCAGAATGCCCTCCTCAACGATGATCTTCCCGTCATACGCGGCACTGTCCCCGCTAAGATAGAGACGGCCATCACCCTTCTTCGTGAAGGATCCAGTGCCCGTCAGCACCCCTGCAAAGGTGATGTTGTTGCCGTTGGTATCTACCACGGCCCCACCTGCGGCAATCGCGCCGAAGCGGCCGGAGTAGTCCAGCACGATGCCCCGGCCATACTCCAGCGTGCCACCATTGAAGATGATGGAGCCCGCCCCGCCTGCGCCCAGTGCGCGGGTGTTCTCGATCGCCAGCACTCCCTGATACAAGGTGGTGGTGCCGGTGTAGGTGTTGGCAGCGGTGAGCGTCAAGCGGCCAGCGCCGGCTTTGGTGAATCCCGTACCACTGCCGGTCAACACGGCGTTGATTGAAGCATCCGCATTGGTGGTGATCCAGCTGTCTGACTGCAAAGTGATGGCCCCCGGGCCATTGATCTGGTAGCTGCCACTGCCGACGGGTTCGAAGGTGATGTCCTGAACTGACACGCCGCCTGCAGCGACCTGGACCGTTCCTGCGGCTCCTGAAGCGGCGCCGAAGACGACACTGTCCCCGCTGGCAAACGTCTCGTTGCCAGTTCCGTTCCACCAGGATGCGGTGGTGTTGTCCCAGACCCCGCTGCCATCCTGAGCGCCAGTGGTCCCGGCATTCGTGTCCCAGCGCAGAGCTCCCGTCAGCACATCCTTTACCAGCGAGATGACTCCGAGATCCGACAGACGGGACAGGTCCCACTGCCAACCGGCAACCAGCGTGCCAAAGGAGGACATGTCCACAGAACTGAACGCGACATTGCGATTGGACGCCGTGGTCACCGCCGTCCAGTCGAAGAGGCGGATGCTGTCGCCTAGAGCCCATGCCGTGTTACCAGTATGGTTGGTCAAGACGAGGGTGCCGCCGAGATCCACCATGGCGTCAGAGCCAAAGACGAGCGTATCGCTGGTGGAGCCACCGCCCGCACCATAAGTCCACACGTCCATCTCGATCGCGCCGAGATTCGTGAACGCTCCACTCACGAGCAAACTCTGGGCTCCAGTGGCGTCGAAGGTGCCGACGCTCAAGAAACCGCCTGCGGCGACGGTGGTGAGCGAGCCACTGCTGCCGATGCCCCCGTTGCCGGACAGACGGCCAGTGGCGGCCACCGTTACGTTCCCCGTTCCCGTGCGCGCCGTGCTGGTGGCGGCCGTGCCAGATCCGATCTGCAACACACCCGCTGTAACCGTCGTGGTGCCTGTGTAAGTCTGGACGCCCGTGAGGATCTGCCTGCCAGCACCGACTTTCTCAAAGCTCATCACGCCGCCCGTGCCGCTGTTGTCCCGGATGACGCCTGCATAACTCGCATCTGCCCCGCCATTCCCGGCTTTCAAAACGGAGGTGGTGGAGGCCCGGCTGTTCTGGATGTTCCCGCCGGAGCCGGAGAGAGCACCAACGGTCTGTGTCGTGCCGTGAAGATCCAGAACACCGCCATTCACCGCAATGGCATTGGAGGTGCTGCCCAGCGTGCCGTTGAGAGTACCGTCAGAAAGTTGCACGGTGCCCGACGCCAGGGTCAGCCCACCAGAGAAGTTGTTGGTTCCGTTAACCAGATACAGAATGCCACCTCCGTTCGCAATGAAACCGCCTGTGCCCGTGACCTGACCCGTCAGCTTCATGTGGCGGTCCGTTCCGGGATTGATCCGGTTGTTGGCCACATTGTTGATGTGGACTGTGCCGCTCCAGGTGATGGTGGTCGCCGCGCCGCTTCCGGAAGAAGTCCACACACCTCCATTCATCTCCACCTGCTTGCCATTGCTGGCCACCTGCCAGGAGCTCAAGTTTCCAGCGCTGTTGACGATGAACCGATGGGCGGTGGAGCCGACGTTGCCATTTTGCACCGTGACATTGCCGGCGTTGATCACAATGTCCCCCACAGTGGATCCGTTGTTCGGTGACCAAGTGAGCTGGTTGGCTCCTACTTTCGTCAGCGTGTAGGTCCCACCAACGAAGTCAATGGCACCCACGATGTCGTAGCGATTCACGCCACCGATGGTCGTATCACCAGCAAGGGTGATCTTCTTCCAGATGGAACTGTTGGTTGCTCCGGCCCCTGAGTTCCACAACGCGGCCATGCCTGCCACACCTGATCCGCTGACGGTGATGTCATACTTGGTGCCCGTCCCCGTGTTGCTGTTTGTATCCAGCGTGGCTCCGTTGGCCACAATCACCGATGTGCTCGCGCCCAGCGCACTGGCTATCGCGCCGCTGGCGATTTTCAACACCCCGGCTTCCACCGTGGTCGTTCCGGTATAGGTGGCCGCAGCCCCCAGAGTCAGTGTCCCGGCCCCTTTCTTTGTGAAGCCGCCATTGCCTGTCAGGGCTGTGGCAAAGGTGATGTTTCCCCCGTTCGTGTCCACGGCGGCGTCGCCGGTGAAGGGGTCGAACTGGTCGGAGAAATCCTCCGTGATCCCCGTGGCGTACCTGAGAGTACCGCCATTAAAGACAAGCCTGCTGGTGCCCACCCCGAGAGCCGCCGCGTTGCCAACCTCAAGCACACCCTCTGCGAGGACGATGTAGCCATCGAAGGTGTTGGCCTTGTTGAGATAGAGCGTGCCCGAGCCGGTCTTCAACAGACCGCCCCCGCCAATGGCGGATCCCGCCGATCCCGCGAGAACGGCATTCACCACGATGTCGCCGCCATCCGCATTCCACACCTGGTTTGCACCTGCCTTGTCCACCGTCACCGTGAGCCCGTCCAGGAACTGGAGCGCGAAGGTGCTGCTGTTGACCACGCTGTCTCCAGTGAGGAACAGATTGCCGGTGCCCCCGATGGAGGTGGCGGTGCCAGTCCCACTTTGAAGCAGGTCATAGGCAATGATGCTTCCGGTGACATTCACGAGGTTGGCACCGCCCGTCTGGAAGTAGGCCTCAAATCCATCCATCCAGGCTCCTGGAGCGACCGCACCGGGATTGAATACCGACTGCCAGTAGGCACCCGACCATTCCACGGCGGCCGGGGCTGGGTTCAACCCGGCGGCAGCGCCACCATCAAAGTATTGTCCCGGAGCATGACCCGGCAAACCGAGCAGCAGAGAGGCTCCAGCAAGGACAGGGAGGAGGGCGAAAACGGGCTTCATGATACAAACTCAGACGGAAATTTTGACGCGGGCGGAACGGCGGCGACGGAAGATGACGGACCCCAGCGCCAGGAACAGCAGGCAGAAGCGACCGGGTTCAGGAGCCGACACAAACACTACCCCGTGCTCGCCGAACAGGCTGGTGTCCCAGCGCATGTTGGCATCGGAGAGCGTGGGCAGGAGAAGGTCCCAGTCCGTGCTCCACACACGGTCCGAACCGGAGGCGACGAGGTTCAATGTGCCCCAGTCGATGAGGTTGAAGACGTCTCCAATCTGGAACTCGTAACCGTTGAGGTTCTCGAACAGGATCTGGGCTCCAGCCTCCAGCGTCAGCTCGCCGTTCACGATCAGCTGACCGTGATTGCCTGCGGCATTGACGTCATAGGACGTGGAGATCAGATTCTCGTTTCCGGCCAGGCTGAAGTAGCCGGCGGTGTTGGCCCCATGGGTGTTGATCCAGGTGGCCAGACCCGCGTCGTGGTAGGTTGCACCATAAGAGGTTGTCCCCAGCACCACGCGAGGCATCGCAGAGGCCTCGGGACGCGTCAGTACCAAGTTGCCATCGATGGTCAGGGTGCCCAGCCCTTCACTGAAGCCACTGTGATCCCTCTGACTGATCTGACCGGAGCCTTTGACCACCACGTTACCTGTGATCGTGCCGTATCCACCGAGGGTGCCCCCCGTGACATTGACGACCGGAGCCGACACCGCGAAGGAATTCACGACCAGATGGCCGGCTTGCACATTCACCGCACTTGCGCTGAAGGAAGCACCGGAAAGGGTGGTGGTGCCGGAACCTGCCTGGGTGAAGGTGCCTTCACCGGAGACGTCCTGCATCACCTCGATGTCCGCAATCGTCTTGACCACGAGTTCTGCATTTTCGGCGATGCTGATGTTCCCGTTGCCCAACCCGGCCGAAGTCTGACCATCGCCCACCTGGAGGATGCCTTCGTTCACGTCCAGACCACCGACTGTGGACAGACCCCGGACCAACACCTGGGTGCCGGCCCCCTCCTTGATGAACTTCAGCATCGAGCCGCTCTCTGAAATCGAGCCCGCATAGGAGTAGGTCTTGCCATTCGCCACGTTCACCGTGAGCGAGGCATCCATGCCGGAGCCATCCTCGATGAGCGTTCCCGTAGCGGTGCCGACCAGGCCGCCAATGGTTTCAGACTGCCCGTTCAGGCGGAAGACGCTCGTGCCGTTGAGCGTGATCACGGAGGTGTCCTTGATCTGATGGGAGGCCTTCAACATCAGGATGCTGTTGTTGTTGAGGATGACGTTCCCGTTGATGGCATGAACCGGACTCCCTTCCGTGGAAGTGGTCTTGTTCAGATGCAGCGCTCCGGCGTTGATGGTGGTGTCACCGGTGTAGGTGTTGGCCTGGGTGCCGCCCAGCACCAGGGTGCCTTCACCGCTCTTCACAAGATTGCCCTGCCCTGCGTAGAAACCTTCGTCTTCGTTCAGGGCTTCGCCCGAAACCACGCCGTTCAACTCCAGAGATGCCCCTGCCGCGGTGATGCGGAACTCCCCGCCGCCGGAGAGCAATTGCACGGCCCGGGTCGTTGTCGCCGTGGTGCCGCCGGTGTACTCTAGAAGACCGTTGTTCAGATAGAGGCCATTGCTGCCCCCGGTGGAGTTGCCCAGATTGCTGTCTCCGGTGTCGGAGATCTTCGACACGGAAATCACACCCCGGGAGCCGCCACCGGCCTGACCATGGATGTAGGTGCCACCCGTATAGGTGTTGTTTCCTGTCAGGATCAGCGAGCCTGTACCGGATTTCGTCAGCGCCGTGGCGCCGCCGTTGTTGGCGATGATGGATTCAATCGTCAACGCGGCCGAGGCATTCTGGATGATGACCAAATCCTTGCCCGCGGCCCCCACCAGCGTCCCGCCAGTGATTTTGGTCGCGCCAGCTCCAGTCACCAGCAGACCGCCCGTGTTGAGCGTCAGCGTATTGCCCGTGCCAATCGTGACCGTGGCGGCGGCGGTGAGGCGCAGCGAGTTGATCGTCTGAGTGCCCACCCCCGATGCGCTGGCACCGAGACTGACGTTCTCCTCCGCCGCCCAGTTGGTGGCGGTGGTGCTGGTTTCATAGGTGCTAAGTCCCGTGATGTTGGTGACAGACCCGTTGGTCGAGCCAACTGCCCAGGTGTTGCCGCCGTAGGTGGCATAGCCCCCCAGGATGCCGTTCACATTCACGGAGGTGGTGGTGGCGAGCGCGCTGGAAGTGGAGACCACGTTCAGGGTCGCTCCCACTGAACGGTTCACTCCGTTTAACGCGAACACCAAGGCCGAATTGCTGGAGCGGAGTTCGGAGTTGCCGGCCTCGAGATAAAGTCCACCCGCGATGTCGAAGGTGTTTCCGTTCACCGAGCCAGCGCTGGAACCGTTGCGGTTGATGGAGCCGCCACGCAGGACCACTCCTTTGGAGTCAGATGTCTTGTCCCAGAAGTTCAAGCCCGTATTGGTGAGCACATAGATGAAGTTGTGCCCAGACGCATCATTGAAATAACCCATGTCCGCCGACCCGGCGAACTGGATGCTGGATTGCTTCGCGTACAGGTTCCCCAGGTTGGCCATGGTGCCGTCGAAGGTGAGACCGCTGGTCCCGATCTTCGTGATGCTGTGACCTCGGGCATCAGATCCGCCAGTCTCCACGTCGAAGCGTCCACCGCTGGAGTTCAACGTCACATCCCCATCAAGGAACAGGTAGCCGAAGCCGTAGTTCCACTCCTCTGCGGAGTTCTTTGTGATAACACCCAGACCGTCCACCCCGTGGCCCGAGATGGTGATGTACTCGGCGTAGGCAGCCCCCAGACGCGGCATGTCGGAGACGTCCAACGTTGCTCCGTCATGGACGATGGTCCCGTTCCCCGCGTTGCCCAATGCCCCCAGAGCGTTGGCATTGCCGATTCTCAGGATGCCCTGCTCCACAATGGTCTGGCCGGTGTAGGTATTGTTCCCGCCCAGGGTCATGGTGCCGGTCCCGGTCTTGGTCACGGTGACGGCACCACGCAGGCTGCCGTAGAAATTGCTGCTGGCATTCCCCTCCCCGATGGTCAGGCTCGCCGCCGCCCCGAGGTTCTCCACCACCCCGGTCGTTGCATTCGCATCGCTGCCAAGCCTGCCCAGCACGAGGTTTTGACCGTTGAAGTCAAATCGCCCGGCGTTGACCAGGAGGTCGTTGCCCGCAGCGAGCGCAGCCCCTGTCGCCAGCGTGACTTTGCCTTCATGCACGGCAAGGCCGCCGGTGAAGGTGTTCTGGCCGGAGAGCACGAGATTGCCCTCACCGGACTTGGTCACCCCCACTGCCTGCGTGCCGTTGTCGGTGATGTTCGCTGAAATCTCCAGTGTGAAAGCCTGGCTGGAGTTTTGATAGATGATCAGCTCCCCACCCTGCTGGGTTCCGGTACCGGCCGTGAGTGAGCCGTTGGCGATGGCCGAGTTGTAGTCGCCGCTCACGATGATGCCGCCCGACTCCACCCGCAGCGCGTGACCGCCGAGGTTCAAGGTTTGACCCGCCCCTGACTGCGCCACATTCAACGAGTTGATGTTGCGGTCTGCCGTGAGCGTCTGGCTGGCGGTCGTCTTGACGTTCTTGTCAAAGGTCCAGCCCGACTCCCCGCCGGTGTGGTAGTCTCCGTCATCGAAGGAGACCACCCCGTTGTCGCCATACTTGGCAAAGTTGTCACCGACGGTCATCCAGGCAGCCAGCATGCCGTGATCCAGCATGTCCTCGGAGAAGTTGCCGACAAAGATCTGATTGCGGTTGTCCACCCCGAGGCCCGTGCCAGAGAACTCCAGCAGACCACCATCGAGGCGCTGCAGGGAGGACAACATGAGGGTGGAGGTCCGGCCGGAAACCGCCTGGGACGAGGAAATCACGTTTGAGCCGGCGGTGATCTGGACGGTGCCCACTGTCTCAGAGTAGTTCCCGGCCCCATCGTGATTGAAGTCCAGGGTGCCGCCGGACATAAGCACGGTGGCGGCGTCATTGAGGCGGTCGCCCTGGGCGGCACCGCTGGCATTGGTCAACCGCAGGACGGAGCCCTCTGCCACGGTGATCCCGCTGGTGCCTGAGATGCGGCCGCCGGAACCAGCCAGCTCCAGCACGCCCCCGCGGACGACGGTGGTGCTGTTGTAGCTGTTGTCCCCGGTCAGGGTGAGTTTTCCCGAACCGCCCTTCACAAAGGCCAGCCAGCCCTGGCTGCCGTTGCGCATGATGCCGCTGAAGACGTGATCCGTCGTGTGGTTGACCGTCAGGGTGCTGAGGCTTCCTGCCGTGCCGCTGCCGTTCTCGATGATGCCGGCTCCCCCGGTGCTTTCAATGGCCCCAACGGTCTCGGAAAGGCCCATCAACTGGAACACACCTGCACTGGAACCCGTACCTGCGAACGAGAGGACCGTGCCAGAGTCCGCGATCTGGTTGGACTGCGCGAGGCGCAGCACCGCACGGGAGCCGCCGGTCCCGATCTGAATACGGCTGTTGGCCGCGATGGCATTGACCCCCGCGTTCTTACCAAGGCGCAATTCACCCGACTTCACGGTAACTCCACCGGTGAAGGTGTTGGCGGAGCCCCCGGTCAGTTGCACGATGGACGTGGTGTCCTCACCCGTGATGATCAAGGCTCCCGCGCCGCTGATGACGCCGGAGAGGGTCAACGTGCCGGCCCGCGAGGTCACCTGGGAGTTCGAGGCCAGGCTGATGGTGCCGGAGAAGGTGTTGTTTCCTGAGTTGTTGCGCAGCACTCCGATGGGATCCACGCCGATGCTGTAGCCGTTCCCGTTCAGCACGAGGTTTTCCGCCACGGTGATGCCGCCGCGAACCTCCAGGGTGGCCCCTCCGGTGACCTGGGTGTTGCCCGCGGTCGTGCCCAGAGCCTGGGCGTTCCGGATGTCGAGCACGCCTTGCAGGACAGACAGGTTGCCGGTGAAGGTGTTGGCCCCTGAGAGGATCAAGCGCCCGGAGCCAGCCTTGGACCAGTTCGTGCCCGCGATGACAGCGCTGATGGTGGAGCCGAAGTCCGCCTCATACGCGTGATCTGTCTTCACCCAGCTTCCTGCAGCAAGATTCAACACACCAGGAGCCCCTGCGGCACCGGAGATTTCATAGTACTTGGCTGCGCCCGTGCCCGTCCCTGACTTGAAGGTGATGTCCCGCACGGTGATGCCGCCGGGGTTGTTGATCTGCACGTTGGCCCCGTTGCCGGTTCCCGTGCCGAAGATGACGTTCTCATTGCCATTGGAGGCAAAGGTCACATTGGAGCCGCCGCTCACCCAGTGATTGTCCGCGGTCCACGTCCCCGCTCCGTCCTGGGCTCCTGCAGTTGATGTATTTGCATCCCAGATCAGGTCGTTGGAGCGCACCACGATGGTGCCATCCACGCCCAGACGGCTGAGATCCCAGTAAGTGTTCGCCCCATCAGCGAGACCGAGGAGGGCCATGTCCAGCGAGAGATAATCAAGATGGCGGTTCTCCATCCAGATGCCCCCCCAGTCGATCAAAGTGAGAGCTTCCTCCACCTGCCAACCGTAGGAGGCCATCGCACCACCGTTGTTGAGCACCAGGCTGCCGCCCAGATTCACCTCCGCATTGCCCAGGAACTTGATCTGGTCCACCGAGGTCGCGCCCCAGACGTCCAAAGCAATGGTGCCCTGATTGGTAAGTCCCGCGTTGAACGTGAGCGACTGAGCACCAGTTTGCCCGAAGGTGCCCACGCTGATCAATCCACCGGCATTGACGACAGTATGGCCACCGATGATGCCGTTGCCAGACAGCGTGCCACCGCTCGATACCGTATGCAGGCCGCTTCCGGTGCGCGCCGTAGAGGTCGCGGCCGTGCCCGCGCCGATCTGCAGAATGCCCTGCTGGATCTGGGTGGTGCCCGTGTAAGTGCTGGCCCCGGTCAGGATCTGGAGGCCCGTGCCCACTTTGACCAAGGCCACCGTGCCCGTGCCCGTGCCGGCATTGTCCCGAATGATGCCCTGGTAGCCGCTGCCGGAGCCATAGGTGGAGCCGTTGGCCCCGCTGCTGGCATTGCCAGAGCCGACTGTGAGAACAGACACGCCAGTGCCGCTGTTCTGGATGATGCCGCCGGTCGAGGAACTGAGAAGGAGCCCCACCGTCTGGCTGGTGCCGCCGAGATCCAGGATGCCGTTGGTCACGCTCAGGTAACCTTGAGAGGCCCCCAGCTTGCCCGCACCGCTCAGACGCAGCGTGCCCGCCGTGATGGTGGTGCCGCCAGTATAGTCGTTGGTGCCGTTGGTGATGACCAGCGTGCCCGCCCCATCTTTAAAGAGCGTGCCCTGGCCCCAATACCAGCCTTCATCCGACGCGAGCGCCTCGCCCGTGATCTTCCCACTGAGCGTGAGCGTGACGTTGGCCGCATCCACCTGGAAGCGTCCCCCGCCTGAGAGCAGGTGAATGGCGCGGCTCGTCTCTGCATTGCTGCTGCTGTTGGTATAGCGCAGACGACCGTTGTTCAGGTACAGGGCATTGGAAGCCGAACCCAGATTGTCATTGCCGGAAGTGGCGAGGGAAGAAACACGAACCTCCCCGACGCCGCCGCCACCCGCATCCCCGTTGATGTACGTGTTGCCAGTGTAGGTGTTGGTGCTCCCGAGAACCAACGCCCCGGCACCTGACTTGGTCAGGCCGGTGGCACTTGCGCCGTTGTTGGCGATGATGGAGTTGATGGTCAGGATGTTTGTCGTGTTGTTCTGGTGAATGACCAGATCTCCACCCGTGCCGGCAGATCCCACCAGCGTCCCGCCGTTGATATTGACCGCGTTGTTTCCTACGGTCGAGGTCACCAGGATGCCACCGCTCTGCAGCGTGTTGATGCCGCTAAGTGACAGGGTCACCGCTGCCGCCTGGTTGAAGCGGAGGGAATTGACTGTGAATCCGGCGCCCGGCGTCTGGTTCGAGGTGGTGACATCTACGTTGTTACCCGCGGCCGTGAAGGCGCTGGCATAGTCGGCCGTGGCCAGACCGGTGATAACATTCGTCTTGCTGCCCACGGCCGTGGCTCCGGAGTTCACCGCCCAGGTGTTCTTGCCGTAGGTAAGGTACCCGCCAATGATACCGTTGGTGTTGGCCGTGGTGGTGGTCACCATGGCCGGAGTGTTGTTTCCGGTCAGACCAGAAGTGTCTTGAACATTCAATGTTCCTCCAGTGGAACGATTGATTTCATTCAACTGAAAGATCATGTGGGAGGCGCTGTGACGGATCTCCGAGTTGCCGGCACCGAGCACCAAGCCTCCGGTCATATCGAGGTACATATTCTCAGCCGACTTCACATCAACAGTACCCGTGCGCAAAAGTGCGCCACCATTGAGCACAACCCGCTTGCCAATGATGCTGCTTCTTTGCCAGAAACTCATATAAGCACCGGAGTTGATGACCGCCGACGTGTTGGCCGAGCCGAAGTTAGGCGACTGCATCATATACTGGCCGGCCTTCACATAGACGCTTCCCATGTTGTTGAAGCCGTCCGTCGTGAAATGGCCGTTGCCAACCAAAGTGATGGCAAAGCCACCAGCATCACCGTTGACGTTCAGGCGACCGCCAGCTGATTTACCAATGGTCACATTGTCACGCAGATAGAGGAACTGCGGGGCACCGGTGAACCAGTTCGTGCCAGTGTTCAAGACAAGGGAGCCCAACCCGTCCACGCCGCGTCCATAGAGCTCGATGCGCTCCTGGGTGTTGCTGGTGAGATCGGCATCCACCACCGGGGAGAGATCCAGGGTCGCGCCGCTGCGCACGACGACGCCGTTGGTGAAGTTGGTGCTGGTGCCAAAGACACTGCGAGAGCCAATGGCGAGGATCCCCTGGTCCACAATGATCTGGCCGGCAAACGTGTTGGTCGTGGAAGTCAGCAGCAACCGTCCGTCGCCCGTCTTGGTGAAGGTGCCGGAGCCGGTGAACCCGGTGGCATAGCTGAGGTTCTGGCCGTTGGTATCCACCACCGCGCCACCCGCGCCGATCGCACCGAAGCGGGAGGAGAAGTCGTTGGTGATGCCCATG
This sequence comes from Verrucomicrobium sp. BvORR034, assembly GCF_000739635.1. Taxonomy (GTDB): domain Bacteria; phylum Verrucomicrobiota; class Verrucomicrobiia; order Verrucomicrobiales; family Verrucomicrobiaceae; genus Verrucomicrobium. The sequence continues at coordinate 79,819 of NZ_BATQ01000179.1, forward strand.
GCATGCCGCAGCGTGCCGCCGTCGAAGACAATGCTGCCGGCTCCGCCCATGCCGAGCCCGCGGGTGGATCCCACCTCCAGCACGCCGCTGAAGAGGGTCACATTGCCCGTGAAGGTGTTGTTTCCCAGAACAGTCAGCGTGCCTGCGCCCGCCTTGGTGAAGCCGCCGATGCCGACCATTGAGGCACTGATGGTGGCATCCGTGTTGGCAGTGATCCAGCTGTTGGCGGAGAGGGTGATCGCCCCGGGTCCGTCGATCGTGTAGGTGCCGCTCCCGGCATTCTGGAAGGTGATGTGGTTCACCGTCACGCCTGAGGCCGCCACGGAGACCGTGCCTGCTGCGCCGCTGCCGGAGCCGAAGATCACGCTGCTGCCGTTGACGAATGCCACATTCGCCGCGGTGGTGGGATTCCACCAGTGGTTGTCTGTCGTCCAGACACCGCTGCCGTCCTGGGCACCAGAAGTGCCGGTGTTGGCATCCCAGCGCAGGGCTCCGGCGAGGACGTCCTCCATGATGCGGATCACGCCTGTGCTCTGGAAGCGGCCAAAGTCCCAGATGAGGCCGTCTCCCAGTATGCCAAGGGAACCCAGGTCAATGTTGGAGAAATTGACGTGCCGGTTGGCCAGCGAAACGGTGCCCCAGTCGATGAGCTGCAGGCTGTCACCCAGCTCCCACGCGGTGAAAGTGGACTGGTTGTTGAGGATGAGGCTTCCGTTGAGGTCGATGGACGCGTCCGTGTTGAACTTCAATCTGTCAGACAGGCCTTCGCCCCAGACATCGAGACTGATGATGCCGTCGTTGAGGAAAGAGCCGTTGATCGCGAGGATCTGGGCGGCGGTCTGTTCAAACGTGCCGACGGAAAGGATGCCGCCGCTCTGCACATGCGTCAGTGAGGTCGCCGAACCAACGGTGCCGTTCCCGGAGAGGGTGGCCCCGGCCCTGACCGTGGTGCCGCCCGCGCCCGCCACAGCCGCGCTGCTGGCGCCCGTGCCATTGCCCACCTGGAGCGTGCCCCGGGTCACGTCCGTGGCACCCGTGTAGGTGTTGTTTCCTGAAAGGATCTGCAATCCGGTGCCCGTCTTCACCACGGAGAGCTTGCCGGAGGTGCCATCCTCCAGCACGCCTGCGAAGCCCACCCCCACACCCCACAGCGGGCTGCTGCTGCTCACGTTGTCCGCCCCGATGGTGAGCACCGATGTGCCCGCACCGCTGTTCCGGATGGAACCGCCAGCGCCTGAGAGCAGACCCACGGTCTGGCTGGTGCCGTTCAGTTCCAGAATGGCCCCGGCGCTCATCATCACCTGGGAATAGTACCCATTCCGGCCGCCCAGCTTGCCCGCGCCTGCGAGACGAAGGGTGCCGGCGCTGACGATGGTGGAGCCGGTGTAGTCGTTGTCACCGCTGGTGAGCACCAGGGTTCCAGAGCCAACTTTGTTCAGGTTGCCCTGCCCGAAGTAGAAGCCCTCATCGCTGGCCAGGGCCTCCCCGGTGATCTTGCCCGAGAGGGTGAGAATGCGGCCACTGGTCTGGACATCAAAGGTGCCACCGCCGGAGAGGAGGTTCACCGTGCGACTGGTGGTGGCATCCGTCGTCGTATTCGCATAGCGGAGGACGCCGTTGTTGAAGTAGATCTGGTTGCCGGTGCTGCCCAGGTTGTCGAAGCCGGACGTCGCCAGGCTGGTGACGGAGAGGATGGCCTGCCCGGTGCTGCTGCCACCACCGGCGCGACCGTTGATGTAGGTGTTGCCGGTGTAAGTGTTGGTGCCGGAGAGCACGAGCATCCCGTCCCCGGTCTTGGTGAGGGCAGTGGCACCGCCGTTGTTCGCGATGATGGCGGAGATGGTCAGCGTCTGGGAACTGTTCTGGTGAATGACCAGATCCTGCCCGGCCGCGCCGCGCAAGGTGCCGGCCCCACCGATGGTGGTGGCCCCGCTGCCGGTGACGAGCAAGCCGCCCGTGTGGAGGGTCAGCGTGCGCGAGGCGTCGATGTTGACGGTGGAGGCGGCGGTGAGGCGGAGCGAGTTGATCGTGAGGTCGCTGGCGATGGAGGTGGTCGCATTGCCATTCAGACTGACGTTCTTCGGAGTGGCATCTGCCCACGCCGTGGGATCAAGGCTGGTCTCAAAGGTGGTGAGCCCGGTCACGGTCCCGTTGGCCGCGTTCGTGGCATTCACCGCCCAGGTGTTGTTCCCATAGATGAAATAACCACCGATGATCCCGTTGGTGTTGGTGGTGCTCGTGGTCACCAGCGTGGGGTTGCCCAGCTGCGGAGTACCGCCCACCGTGCCAGAGGTGGAGAGCATGGAGGTATCCTGTACATTCAAGGTGGCGCCGATCTGCCGGTTGATCGTGTTCAACTGGTACACGACGTAGTTGTACGCGCCGATATTGTTACGGAACTCCGAGTGCCCGGAGGCCAGGTTGAGCCCGCCCCGTGCCGTCAGCAGGCGACCAACTGAGGTGGCAGCCGTGTTGCGGCCCGTTCTGGAGATGTAGCCGCCATTGAGAGTGATGCCCTTGTCCCCGTCCGCACCGCGTTCCCAGGAGGAAACACCCGCGCCCGAGTTGATCACGAGAGCCCCGGTGTTATTTCCAAAACTGGAGCCTCCATGGAAGCCGACCTCGGCCTGCTTCACATACACATTCCCCAGATTGTTGAACGAGCTGTCCATCTGGAAGGAGCCGCTGCCAATCTTGGTGATGCTGTAGCCATTGGCCTCGGAGGTGCCGTCGATGTCCAGACGGTTCCCAAAGGTGCCAATGGTGGTGTGTCCGGTGAGGGTGAGGCCTGAGAAGCCCGGGTCCCAATCGGCGCTGGAGTTTTTCACCAACGCGCCCAGGTTGTCCACACCGCGTCCGGTGAGGGTGATCGGTGCTGTGACGGTGGCGACCGTGTCCACCAGCCCGGAGATGTCGAGCGTGGCCCCGTCATTCACGACGATGCCGCCAGTGGGGATGAAGTTATTGGTAAAACCCGTGCCCGCCGCCAGGGCGAGGACACCCTGCTCCACGATGATGGAGCCGCCAAAGGAGACATCTCCGGCTGAGGCCCTCAGCGTCAGCCGGCCCTCGCCCGTCTTTGTCAGGACACCGCTGCCCACAAGGCTTTTCTTGAACGTGATGTTGTTGCCGTTGGTATCAATGATGCCGCCGCTGCCCGCGATCTCCGTGATCCTGGTGGAGAGATCCACCGTGATGCCTGAGCCATACCGGATGCCGCCGCCGGCCAGGGTGACGTTGCTGAGCCCCAGACCCCGGGTGTTGCCAAGGTGGATCCAGCCTTCGCTCACCGTCGTCGCGCCGGTGTAAGTGTTCGCATTGTTCAGGTACAGGGTGTTCGTCCCCATCTTGAGCAGTCCGCCTCCGAAGAGCATGTTGCCGGGCAGGTTGCCGGAGAGGACCGCATCCACCACAATGTCTCCCGTGGCAGTATCCCACGTCTGGTCCGTGGAATCCAGCGCTTCCGGGTTCAGGTCCAGAGTCAGGCCTTTGGCAAAGTGCAACACTCCCGACGAATAGTTCGCGATGTACCCCCCCTGAATTTCCAGCGTGCCCGAGCCGCCGATGTAAGTCCCGTTCCCCAGGGTCTGGTAGAGCTCATTGATCACCACGGTCCCAGCCACGTCCAGGCGGTTCACGTCCGGAGTCTGGAAGAAGACGGTGCTCCCATCCACCCAGCCAGAGGGGGCAGCGGTGCCGGGACTGTCCGTGCCCTGCCACACATTCGAGTTCCACGGCACGACGGTGGTGGAGGGGGTGGGACCGTTGAGCCCGGCGGCATTGGTTGCGTCAAAGTACCGCTCCTGCCCAAACATCGACGGCAGCGGACAAGCCTGGATGGCGGCAATCAAGAGGAGCGATTGAAGGGGACGGAAACTCATGGGGAATCAGCAGCGCAAAATGAGAAAATCGATGAAACAATTCGGAAGGCTCAAGGACGGTAGGTCCTGGTTCTGCCTGTGACCGGATCAATCTGGATGGTGAAGTAGTTGGGAGGGGCGACGCCGGCTCCTGCTTCAGTGAGCGTGCGCTCGCCTCCCAGCGTGAGAAACGCCTGGGCGAGCGAGAGGTTGAGATTGGTGGAACCGTCCGGATAGAAAACGACACGATGATAGGTGGTGCCGGCGCCCTTGGAGGCCCAGGGCTCCTCCGTGGCGTTCGTGCCAGCCCCCTGCAGCAAGGGCGAAAGCGTACCGGTCAGGCCGACCACGCTGCCGTCGCCGAAGTACTCAGGCCCCTCGATGGCCTTCAGTCCGAAGTTCGCCGCATTGGGGTCTGATTGAAGGAAGAGCTGGTAGCCCCGCACTGCGGAGACGCCGTTGTAAGTATAGGTATAGAACCGCACTTCCACCGGCTTCTTCCTCGAAACAGCCATCTGCTGGGCGAGCGAAAGCTTGAAGGACAGGCTCGTGCCGGAGTTCGTGAGCTGGCTGGCCTCCATCGTGCCGAGGATGGACGGGGTGGCGATGAACAGCAGCATCCCGATGATGGCCACCACGACCAGCATCTCCACGAGCGTAAAGCCCTGACGCCACGCGCGACGACGGCCCGAGGCGGCTGAACCGACAAATACCTCCTGGGCCCGGGGCACAGGAGGCATGGCAACCTGGATGGTGTTTGACGTCATAAGTTCTTCCACTTGGCATTGCGGAGGGCCACGGCCGAGCTGAACACCCGATAGGTCAGCTTGTTCGCCACCAGGGACGCCTCCAGTGAGTTGAGATCATTTTCAAAGTTCGCGACATTCGTAAAGAGGTTGGAGGGAATAACCGAAGGTGCGTTGGCACCAACCGTCTCCTCCAGCTTCCGGGCCGAGGCTTCGTCAATGGCCACCAGGGTGACGGTGACGATGGGTGGCAGCATGTGCTGGGTGCCCTGGGGGTCCGTGTTGCCGCCGCCCACGACGACCTTCGTCGAATCGTACTCATAGTTGGGGGCGATCCAGGTGGGATCACCGCCCCCACCGGCGAGGTTCTCCTTGGCCACCCGTGGGGAGATGATCAACGCCATGATGTTCTCGGCGACGGGTCGGGTGGCTGCGCGATAGGTCCCGGAGTCTGCGGCAGTCACGCCTTGACTGAGCGCGTCTGCGAACCACAAACCTGAATCCACGGAGTACACGCTGTTCTTCTCGGAGGCGGGACGATACTCCATGAGGCGGTACCGGTTCCGGTTGATGGTGACATGCGGAGGACGCCACCCCAGATCTGAGCCATAGGAAACAAAGTACCCACGGCCGCAGAGCAGATTGGTCATGCCATCATAGCCGGTGCGATTGCTCACCCCGAGGGCGGCCTGGAAGAACACGCTGTGCAGCGGGGTGGTGGAGGCATCGCCACCGCCCAGCAAGGTCGCCGACCTGCCGGTGATGAACTGCAGCTCTGACTTGCGCACGTAGGACTGCGGCGCGTCTGTCTTGTCGCTGGGCACCGTGGTGCCGTTGCTGTAGAGATAGGTGGTGTAGGGGTTCAGTGTGGCCTGACGCAGATTCTGCGTGATGGCCTCAAAGGCGACCCGCGCCTCCCGGAACTGCTCGGCTCTGGCGCTGCCTTGAGTCCAGGTGCGCTGGGTTTCCGTGATCACCTGTGCGGAGACCACCATGATCATCGCCAGCACGGTCATGGACACGAGCAGTTCCACCAGGGTGAAGGCCCGGGGCTGGCGTCGGAAATGGAGTGGGGAGGAAGAACGCAACATGGCCGGTGGCAATGCCTTCAGTGTTTCCGTCAAGGAAGTCCCATGTCAGGGATCAGCAGGGCGTTGTAGCTCACGTTGCGCGGCAGCGAGTCCGGGGCCGGGAAGGCGAAATCCTGGTCCGGGGTCTGCGCGATGAAGACCAGCGCGCGCTTCATGTACTTCTCCTGTTGTGAGGTGCCCGAGGTCAGCGGGAGCTTCACTTCCATGGCGTTCTGCGGAGGCAGATACACTGAGGCGACATAGCTGACGAAGGCTCCGGCGTTGATCTCGGATGACTGGATCTCCACCCCCTGATCATCAAAGTATCTCCGCATGCCACTGGTTGTGCCATGACCAGTCCAGTTCAGGTTCTGCCACGGCGTGGAGGACAGTTCGCCGGAGATGAAGTCCACAATCCGGGTCTTGGCAGCCATCTCTGCAGAGCGGCGGGAAAGATCCAGCCCATGAGGGAGCAGCCCCAGCAAGGAGACGAAGCCGCCAGCAGCAATGGCGAGGGCGATGGTCACCTCTGCCAGGGAGAAGCCCAACCGGCGACGGCGGGCTTGCTTGGTGGAGGACAGGGCTGGAAGGACAGCGTTCATGGCGACGGGGGGTTGGGGATCAATCAAAGCTCTTCTGGGAAAGGATCCGGAAGCGGTGGTAGGCATCCAAAGGCTTCCGGGTGTTCTCATTCATCATGATGGTGGCGCTGCCCTGGGCGTAGTCGCGCTGCGAGACCGGCAGTGCCGCCAGCGCATCCACATCCAGATAGCGCTCAATCACCGCGGAACCGCGATACTCACCCGTAACGAGGTCTGCGCCATCGACGTACTTGGCGGGGTCTGAAGAGCGGCTCTTCCGAATGACTTGAGTGCGGACATAGACCTGGAAGGTGTTCGACCGGGTGGTGAGCTTCGGATAGAGGTTGGCGTAGGGCTTCTCCTTCAGGTTGTCGGCCGTGGGTGCATGATCCCGCCAGAACTTGGAAATGGAGCTCGTGGAGGTCTGACTGAGGTTGGCTGTCAGGGTGTTGGCCCAGATCACCGGCACCGCCGTGTCCGTGTTGGAAGCGCGCTTCGGCAGCAGGAACATCTCACAGATCTGGGAGGGGGACAGGAACGAGAAGCCGGAGCGGAAACGCTCATCGAAGAGGGCGAGTGTGGCATCTGCATCCACCGAGCGGTGCCAGTACAGCCCGTCACTTTCTTTCCTGAACCAGGTCTCAGTCTGACCGGCTGGGGGAGAACCAGGACGGGAGAGATACTTGTCCGTGTCTGCCTTCGGCAGGGAGTGGATCATCTCCCCTTTCATCGCCGCATAGAGACCCGTGGCACGGCGGATGTGGCGGAAGGGCACCATCTGGTAGTTCATGTTGATCTTGCCAGAAGTGGAGCCTGGCTCACTGATGGCGTAGGGCTCCACCACGGGCATCCAGAAGAAGTCCATGAAGGCGTAGTCCGGTGGGAAGGTGCCGCCCATGGCCAGCACCTGCTGCTTGCCACCGCTGGGGTTCGTGACCTTCATGCTCGCCGGTGCGCCGAGGTGCGGACGCTCATCAGAACCGGCGGGGACGGTGCGATGCAACTGCGGACGGAAGAGCAGCGTGCGCCAGCCTTCCCGCTGCTCGCCCGGGCCAGCCCCGGTGCCCTGGTGCACACCGGTGGGCAGTGAGCCCAGCATGCCCGGGGAGGACACTTGACGGTTCGGGGAAAAATACGTGGAGCCGCCCGTCCAGGAAATCCAGGTGTGCGAGAAGTAAGGCACTGCCTTGTAGGACTTGGCGGTATCCATCCAGGTCACAAAGGAGTTTCCTTCATCCGGTTTGTTGATGTAGGCACCGTCCTCCATGTTGGTGATGCCGCGATCAAAGTCGCCGTACTTGCGGATGGACTTCAGCGCGACGCGCTGCGAGTCGGTGCTGTTGGCCGGGAAGGGAATGTCCGGCCGCCAGTTGTCTGGGTAGGTGGCTCCGTCAATGAAGCGCCGTGTCACTGCCTGATCAGTGCCCAGGTCGCGGCCCGGGCCCGCATTCATATTCGCGAGCACCATGTTGTGAGCTAGTGGCTGCTGACCGTAGTAACGATGCGGCACGAACTCACTGGCGGGCACGTCATAGCGCCCCATCACCAGGCGGGGGTCTCCATGGCCGACGACAAGTGACTGGATGGTGTCTTCTATGACCGCGAAGTTCCCGCTGCGACGTCCGTTGAAGTCCGTGGCGTCAGTGACCCGGCGGAAGCGGCCGCCCAGCTCCACGTTGCCGGTGTTGTCCACGTTCGCATCGGCATTGGGGGGAACTGCCAGTACGCCATCTTTGTCGCGGCCCAGGGCACCATCGACATGGAAAGACCACCAGTACGGCGGCGGCACCATGTACCGTGTGTCCCAGGTGCCATCCACGCGCTGCTTCGTATAGGGGGCCTGAGTCTCTGTCACGAGACGGGGGGCGGGCAGGCTCCCGGAAGGGAAGTCGAAATGGAAGACCTGATAGGTCTGGCTCGGTGCCGTGCCACCCGTGGCACGCAGCGTCACCTTCACATTGCCTCCGTCGAACGGAATGATATCCCCACCAGGTCCGGAGGTTGGGATGTCAAAATAGTCGCTGATGAGATCATAGCGATGACCGTTGGCGATGTTGCCTGATTGCTGAGTACCTGTGTACCCCACGTCGGCCGGCATGCTGCCAACGCCGGGCAGCTTCCGCCCTCCCAGGAAGCCACGGAAGGAAGTGGTGCCACCGCGCTGGTAGATTTCATAGGCGCTGTTGATCTGGTTCCAAGGCTTGATGACGATGACGCCCGGACCTTTGCCCTGATCCTTGGTGAACATCTTCTTGCCGCTGATCGACAGAGCGCTGGCATCCACCTCGATCTCATAGTCGGGATTGATGAGCGACCAGCCGGCGCTGGGGACAAACCACTCCAGCAGGAACGTGGCCTGCACGCGCTTGTGATAGTCCGGCAGCGGCTTGTTGCGATCCAGGTTCCAGTTCCAGTAGTGCGCTTTGTAGCCGGGGTGGTCAGGATTGTCTCCCGCGATGTCCACCTGGAAGGGACGGTCCTTTTGGTCCGTGGGGTATTGCTCTTTGTAGAAGCCTTTGCTGGGGTCAGCATTGGTGGGGTCCAGCGGCGGGAAGTTTGAGAACCAACGGGGCACATCATCCCACGGGGCCACCTTGTGGTTCGTGGGCTTGTAGGGGGAGGCCGGGTCCACGTCAGCCACATTGAAATCCCCCGCCTCCATGGACTTCTTCAGCGCGCTCTCCCCACCCGCGCGGTCCGTGCTCTGGGCGCAGCAGATGAACTGCATGGCGGCCTCACTGATGGTCGCGAAGCGGCCCATGCCACGGTAAACATCTGAACCCTTAGGCAGGACGGTGGGCACGACCTGCCCGTGGCCGGGCCAGCTGCCCATGCTCACCTGACCCACGTCCCCGGAGTTCTTGCCCACGCGCATGGGCGTGAAAGTCTTGGAACGCAGACCGCCGGTCGCCGAGTAGGCGGTGAGACGTCCGCCCGGGGCTCCGGTGACGGCGGGCGAGTCGGTGCCCAAAGCACGCTCTGCAATGGAGTCATCGTAGAGATTGGTGCTGCGGATGTAGTCGAAGATCTCCACCAGTATCTGCTGGCGGTTGTCACCGTACTTGGTGACGAAGGTCTCTCCATTGGGCGAGAATCCCGGCACCGGACGGTCCGTCATGGCCATCAGATAGTTGAAGAGCTGGTTGTTGCGGGTGATGCCGCTGATCTCTGTCTGCGAGTTCGAGTTCTGACGGCGGAAGTAATACTCCGAACCCGCGATGGTGGAGGAACGGGCGATCAGGCGGTCGAAGACGGTGCGATACTCCTGCTCCTGAGCAGTGGAGAGGGAGTTGTGCAGCGGCCACATGGCGATCTTTGGCATGCCATAGGGGTTCATCTCCGGCGACTTGCTGTTGGTCGTCATGAAGAAGCGGAGCCGCTCCACCACATCCGCCTTGGTCATGCCGGACCAGAGCGTGGAACCACCCAGATCAATCTCCCGGCGCTCACCGCCATCGATGGCACTGCGCAGCAGGAACTCATCCACGGTGGCAAAGAGCCGCTCCCGCAGGGCTTGTTGGACGTTGGCAAAATCGGTGGGCGAGAAGTCCCTGCCCAGTGGCACGGGCACCGAGCCCGCCTGGGAGCCTCCTGGCAGGATCTTGGGCATGAGGTCATAGATGGCCTCCTTGATTTGCAGAGCGTTATTGAAGGCACCCGTGGGCACATCGCCAGAGCCCGTCGTGCGAGGCGGATTCATCGGCACGTTGGGGAAGAGCACGGTGCTCATCGCCACGGTGGCAGGATGCCCCGGGTAGCGCTGGTATTCATACATCATGGGCTGGAACCTTGCCCAGTCCCCGTCCCACTGGTGAAACATCCGGGGCGTGTCCCAGGAGGTCCCTTCCCCGGCCGTGTTGATGTTGATTTTGCAGCTCTCGTCATCCGCCCAGAAGGCGATGCGAGCCACGATGGGGTTCGCCCGGGTTGCCGCCTCGCCACCTGCTCCGCGGAAGACTTTGTCGTTGTCCAGCGTGCCCAGCGTCCCATCCTGCAGCACAAAGATCCAACGCACCGGCATGGGCAGGCGCTGGTCGTCATCAGACGTGTTGCTGTTGGCAGACAGAACCACACCATTCAGCAGGTTGCCCGTGGTGCTGTCGCCCTTGGCGTTGTTGGTGTAGGAGAAGCCTTCCACGGACTTCGACTTGGCCCCGGAGGTGGTTCCCGTCACGTAGGCACGGGGATCGATCACCGGAAACAGGATCCGTCTGGACCCCGGCGTGGCTCCTTCACGGATGACTGGCTCGTTCAGATCCACCCAGTTGGACTTGTCCGTATCCCAGCTCAGCGGCGGCGTGTCACCCGCGATGGCAAACAACGTATTGGCCTCGTCTGCGTCCGTGTCAGCGCTTTCCAGGTCCATCTTGTCACTGGAGTAGAGCTTGTGCGCCGTCAGCAGACGCCCGTTTTCACGGTACTGCCGCGCCATGCCGGGCTGGCTGGTCCAGAGCTCCCGGCCGTCTACGGTCTGGTTCTGCTGGGTGGCCTTGACGAGCTGGGAGATCACCACATTCACCGCCACGTCCGCCTTTCTCCGGGCCTCCGTGCCATCTGAATAGGCAGCCGTGGAAGTCATCTCCGTCTGCGTGGTCGAGAACAGTGCCAGCACCAGCACCGTCGCCAGAGCCAGAAGCATGACCACTGTGATCAATGCGATACCACGCCTGCCGCGAAGACGCCGGGAGAGTGCAGGACGGAAGTTGGAAAGATCTGAGCGGGACAACATGGGACATGAACCGGCCATGCGTCACCATTGTGGCACGCCCGGTGGCTTGAGATTGATGATGCTGGATGACGGACGTTGTCCGTCCGTTAGTCGGGGCAGCGGGAAATACGTTCCACCGCTGCCGCATCGGCAACTGACCCGTATAGGGTGCCACTGGATCGCTGGATGGGGGAGTTCATGTCTGGATGAATACGATGTATTGGCATCCATTTCTTTCAGAGAATCATTATGGAGACAACCGCTTTTTTGTAACACAGCCCTCGCACTAAAGATTTTGTTATGGCAGCGAACTCTTTCATCAATCCCTCTTCAATTGCATCACGGTAACAACATCGCGGCCTCATGAGACATCTGCTATATGGAGGCATGAGAGAAACCCTCCCGGATGCAGACTCCTTGAACCTTCTTTCATCCAATTGGCTAAAATACAGACTCATGCGCACAACATTTTCCGTATTCCACTCATGATCAGATGATTGCGAAATGCATTTCTTTTGCTTCTTACGCCGGGTTCAAGTGTATTACCTGATCATTTGCCAGGTTCGTCCGCGTTGCATGCAAACTTGCAACGGCTTTGCGACAGTTCTCCTGGGTTCGAGGGTTGTTTCCTGCTCTTTGCGAGCTTCGAGTTACATCTTCAGAATGACTAAGCTGCTTCTTTAGTCTCCTCTAAGCAGCGCTTTCGGCAGCATTTCTGCCCGCTGCGCGGGAGACTCAAGACCAGAAGACCTAAGACATAAAGACTGAGCTCACGCATTAGGGGATGCCGTGCAGTCGACGCTAGCAACGCGCCCCTCAGGCCATGTAGAAGAACCGTCCCAGTTCTTGCTCGCGCATCACCCAGCGCCCCCAAGAGCCGGGGCGGCTCTTCTACAGTGAGGCTCAGCGGCGTCTCTTGCCGAAGGCCTCATCGGGAGACAGCGGACTGAGCGGGGCTGGCCCCCCCGTCTCCCGTACTGTTCTTTGTGCCTTCGTGCCTTGTGTGAGAATGATCGTCATGTGACGTTTGGCACGGACCGGGACAAGAATGTTCCTCACTCCTTCTACTGATCGCTTGGTTGGGGCGTGTTTTGTGATCCGCGCAGGCTAAAGCCTGGACTCCGTACAGCTTCGGTCCCAAAGCCTTCGAACTGCCCGCTGGCATTACCGGCCACGCACTCTGGTGCGCCAGCTCAGGTCCAATCTCTGGCGTCTTCTGTCTTCTAGTCTTTTGTCTGCCCGCGCAGCGGGCTAAAACATCGCCGCGATCGGCTTGCCGCCGTCCGTGATCGGCACGGGTCTCCCGGCTTCATGCAGCTCTTTGTTGGGGTGAATCCCCATCGCGGCATGAATGGTCGCGTGGAAGTCTGCGATGGAGACGGGGTTCTCCAGGATCTTGGAGCCTTGGTCATCATCCGTCACGCCATACGCGCCGGTGTGCTTCAAGCCGCCGCCGGCAAGCAGCAGGGAGAATGCGGACTGCTGGTGCCCGCGGCCACCGCGACTGTCGAACCCAATGGGCCGGCCGAACTCGGTGCCGATGGCGATCACCGTCTTGTCGAGCAGCTTCTTCTGCTCCAGATCGAGGATGAGCGCGGAGAGCGCGTAGTCCAGCTCCTGGATGAGGACGTGTTGGTTCTGCTGCCCTTCAAAATGCGTGTCCCAACCGGTGCCGTTGATGAAGTTCATGTTGTGCGAGACCTCGATGAACCGCACGCCGGACTGGATGAGGCGGCGGGCCAGCAGGCAGCGCTGGCCGAACTCCCCGCCGTAGCTGGCGCGCAGCTCCGCAGGCTCCTCGTCGAGCTTGAAGTTTTTCATGAACCCGGGGCCGGACCAGCGGTGGGCCTGCTCCTGCATGATGGCGTAGTCCGCCAGCGCAGCGTCCCCCTGCTGCACCTGGGTGGACTGGGCCATGAGGCGGCTGCGACGCTGCAACTGGGTGTCTGAGAGTCCTGTGGCCGGGGTGAAGCCTGCGGGGCCGCTTTGCGTATCGGTGAGGTACACAGGGGCGTACTTGGGGCCCAGGTAGCCAGGGCCGCGGCTCACGTTGGGATAACCGATGAGCATGTACGCAGGCACGTTGTCATCCAGCGCGCCGCGCTGATGCGCCACCAGCGAGCCGATGGAGGGATAGATGACGGTGCCGCTGATGAGCCGCCCGGTGTGCACGAGGTTCGTGGCCAGGGCGTGCTCATCCGCAATCGTATGAAACACAGAGCGCACCGCAGTCATGCGGTCGGCGATCTTGGCCGAGCGGCGGAGGTGCTCGGTGAAGCGCACGCCGGGCACATTGGTATCGATCACATCATAGTCCGTGCCCGCCACGCGCGGGGTGGAGCGGGAGTTACCGCGGTGCTTGGGGTCGAAGGTATCGATCTGCGACATGCCGCCGCCCAGCCAGATGAAGATGCAGTGCTCGGCCTTGCCCAGCGGCACGGAGGCAGCAGAAGAAGAGGCCAGGCCCGGGGTGGCAGTGCCCAGGGCGGCGCCAGCGCCGAAGAGGCCACTGCGGATGAGGAAATCACGACGGTTCATGAAAGGAACAGCAAAAGATAAAAGGTGATGAGGGAGAAAAGAAGGACGACGTCAGCGGATGTGGATGGCCTCGGGCTTGTTGATCATCATCCAGAGGAAGTCCTCCATGGCCTCGCGCCAAACGGACTGCAGACGGGTGGTGGCGGGATCGCCCCGACGGGCGGCGGATTCGATATCCGACGCGAGCGCGTTGGCGGGCCCGTCGAGATGGTTGGACCAGGTCACGTAGAGGGATCGCTTGCGTTTGCCCTTATCCACCGCAGGCGGTGCGGTCTGGGCGCGTTCCTCGAACCCGGGCCGCAGCAGGGCCACGCCCTCCTCCAGCTCTTTCGCAGCGGGCTCACGGGTGAGCAGGCGAAGGTACACGCGCTTTACCAGCTCCTCCGGCGACTGTGCTTCCAAGGCCAGAGGCACCATCTCGTGCTCCTCACTCAGGCGGGTGACCCACGCGCTCATGGTGCCGTTGGCCAGCACGGCGGGTTGCAGCACATTCGGCGCGCTCTCGCGCACGGTCACGGGCGACTGACGCGCGCCGCGCCAGCCAAAGGACTCCAGCACGGTGAGCACGGCCTGCACGCGCGGCAGGGTGAGGCTGGGGCGGTCGCGCTCGTTGGACGTGGAGGTAAGCATCCACGCGCGGGTGGCCTGGCCCATGGTGCGCTGGTTCGAGATGCCATCGAGGTCGAAGCATAATTCCTCGACCCGGAAGGGCTTGCCCGCGGCGGAGAAAAGTGAGTCCACCACCTGCTCTGCGCTCATGGTGCGGGGCGCGGGCGCCACGTAGAGGGCCTCAGGCTCCTTCAGCAGCGGGGAGCTCTGGCGCTGGTACGCATGGGACTCAAAGATGAGCTGGCATACGGCATTCACGCTGTAGCCGGAGCGCACAAACTCCCGCGCGAGCCACTGCAACAGCTGCGGGTGGGTGATCTCGGACTTCTCCCAGTCATTGGGTTGCGTAACCAGGCCGCGGTTCATGAGGCGATGCCAGATGCGGTTCACGATGACCTGGGCGAAGCGCTCATTCTGTGGCGCGGTGATCATCGCAGCCAGACGGTCGCGGCTGCTCTGCGGGTTCTCCGCCAGGGGCTCAGCAGCCTTGGCCTCGACGAACTGCGGGAAGGGCCACACGGGCTGCACCTTGGTGCCGGGGGCCAGAGTCACCTTGATGAGCGGCTTGCGACCGCCTGCGCTGAGCTTGTCCATGGGCACGCTGCTGGTGGCGGGCACCACCAGGGGTTCGCGGTTTAACATCGCGGCCAGCTTGAAGAGATCCTCCTGTTTGGACTCGTGGCTGGGGGAGTCGTGACAGCGGGCGCACTTCATCTCCACGCCCAGGAAGGCCCCGGCGAGGATGAGCCCCTTTTCCGCAAAGGGCGAGTCGTTCTGCCCCGCGGTGCCAAAGCCCGCCGGGCCGCCGTTGTTGGCATCGCCCTCCATGCGGATGAGCTCGGTAACGATCGCATCCATCGGCTTGTCATCCACCAGCGCCTCATGCAGCCAGAAGCGGAAGGGGCCGGTGTTGTTGAGGCTGCCAGAGAGGAGGTTGGGATTCTCCGCCAGCACGTCCTGCCAGTAGCCCATCCAGTGATCTGCCCGGCGCGGATCGGCAAAGAGGCGCTGCATGGCGCGGCTGCGACGCTGCTCTGGAGCCTCCGAAAGATAGGTGCGGATCTCCTGCTCCGTCGGTGGCACGCCCACGGTATCCAGCGTGATGCGGCGCAGGAAGGTGAGGTCATCCGCCAGGGGCGGCAGTTCCAGCTGCGTGACCTGGAGCTCCGGCCAGTTGGCCCCCTGCTTGATCCATTCCTCCAGCAGGGTTATTTCCTGCTCGCTCAAGGGGCTGCCGTGAGGCGGCATGACGGCATCGGGATCGGTGCTGCGGATGCGGGCGATCAGGGAGCTGCTCTTCACATCTCCCGGCACTACGGCGGGCCCGTCGGATTCACCACCCTGGTGCGCGGAGTCGGCGAGGTCCAGCCGCAGATCGCCCTTGGCCTTGCCGCCCTTGTGGCAATCGTAGCAGCGGGACTCCAGCAGCGGCTTGATCTGCTTGAAGTAATCCGGCCCCTTCCCCTGCTTCGCCTGCTGTACTGCCGGTTTCACAGCCTCGATCTTGGCAGCGATGAAGTGGTCAATGGCATTGTGCGCGGGATAGCCCTGCGGCAGCGCGGGCACGGCCACGGGCGGGACGCTCTGCAGCCATTGGTTCGCGGTATCACGACGTTTGCCCCAGTACGGCTGCTGGCTGGCAAAGGCGGCCCGGCGGGTGTCTTGATTGATCTGGGCGATGTGCCCGCGACGCTCGACCTCATAGGCGGCCCATCCGGCATCGGTGTAAGGCACCTGCCGTTTCGGCGCGACGAGCTGCCAGCTCTGCTCCCCTTCGCGGGACCAGGCCACGACGGTCTCCCCCAGGCCGGGCCGCTCTGTGCCAAAGATCGTTTCCAGAACCACCAGCGTGGGTTTCACGCCATCCGACTCAAAGGTGCCCCAGCGCTCGCGGTTGCCTGGAGGGGCGAAGCGGAAGTCCGGCCCGAGGTCGAGGTACTGCTCCTGCTCGGTGGTGAGGTGGTGGCCGTTGAGGTTGGTGGGTTGCAGCTCGGTCTCCATCACCACCTTGCTGTCCAGCATGAGGCGGGAAACTCCGCGAGCCCGCAGCAGGATGCGGTGCTTGCCTTTCGGGAAAGTGATCGCGGCACTGGCCCGCAGCATCTGCGCCGCCGGACGCGCGGCGCGCACGCCCGTCTTCGTGTAATCATACGGTAGCTCGAAGAAGCCGAACGCATCCTCGTCCATCACCTTCGTGGCCTTGAGCACCTGTTCCGGCCATTGGCGGCGGCTGGGCACACCCTCGCTGCACAGCTCCACGCGCACGTGGTCGGGCTTCTGCTGCAGCACCTGGGTATCAATCACCGGCACCGGCGTGTGGATGGCGTAGTCGCGGTCAAACTCATGCTCGCGCTTGATGCCGCGATAGAGGGAGACCTGGTCGATCCGGCCGCGATACGAAGCCTTGGTTTTCTCCTCGAACGCCCCGCCCATCACCAGCGGCTCCGCATTCGTCACCGGCCCGCGCTCTGTGGAGTGGCCTGACTGCCAGCTCCCGGAGAAAGGGATGTTCCGCCCGTTTTGAAACGGCAGCAGGCTGGTGGGATCGCCAAAGGTGAAGGTGAGGCCGAACTGATGCCACACGTACGGCTCCAGCGGCATCTCCCCGCTCCACCACTGGTGCCGCTTGCGCGGGGCCTTGGGGTCCTTAGTCTCGCTCGTGAAGGCAAAGCCCAGGTTGATGACGCGGCGCTCCGTCTTGCGCAGCACCATCACGGCGTAGTTCAGGTCATCGTCCGGCTGGTTCGCCCGCTCCGGGTGCCCCTTGCTCAGCAGATACACCGGCTTGCCAACCGGCAGATCCTCCGCCGCCAGCCAGAACTCGACCGAGATGGAGTCGCCGTGGCGGAAATCCAGATTCAGCCCCGGCTGCGTGGCCGTGTTGGCACTGGCCAGCACCCTCGAGGGCGTGTCCGCCGCAAAGAACGCCGCCCGATTCCCCTTCCCAAAGGCCGGATACACCGGCGGCAGCGGCCCCTCCTCCAGCGGAGTCAGTTGCGGAGCGGAGGCGGGATTCGCTTGATCAAAGGACTCCGCAAACAGCAGCACCGCCTTGGGCGAGGACGGGTTCGCATCCATCGCTACCGCCTGGGCTGCGATCAGCCAGCCCAAGGCCAGCGGCAACGCGCCCAAGCCAAGGGGGAACGACGACAAAAACGTGCGAGGGACGGAGACAGAGAAAGACATGAAGAAACCGCAACGCACCTCATCAGAAAAATCCCTCACCACTAACACTTATGGGGGATGTTTTGACCCACTTCGTGGGAGACAGAAGACTTGAAGACGAAAGACAGAAGACATGAGCTCGCGCACCCAAGGACACGCCCAACGGAGCAACCCTGTAGCGCAGATTGGCAATCTGCTGTGCCGCCGATTGGCAATCGGCCGCTCCGCTCCAAGCGTCCCATGACGACGCGATCCGACCCGACCTCCAAGCGCCAGCTCAGTGCGAAGCTGTTCGGAGTCCAAACAGAGCCCCGCCAGCCACATCAGGAGCCCCCTTTGTGCCTTCGTGCCTTTGTGTGAGGCTTGAGAAACCCCCGCACCTCACGACGTACCTGCATTCCCTGCCTCGCCTCGCCTCTCCCCGTCCCGTCCCTCCCGCTGCATGAACCCGTCCCCCTCCACTCCCACCCGCGCCTTTCTCGCGCTCGCGATCGCCGTCCTCATCACCACGCCGTGCTCCGCCGCGGACTGGCCTGCCTGGCGGGGTCCGACGATGGACGGCCATGCGGCCGCGGGGCAAAAGCCGCCGCTGAAATGGAGCGAGAGCGAAGGCGTGCTGTGGAAGACCCCGGTGCGCGGGCGAGGGCATGGCTCACCTACCGTCGTGGGCGGACACGTTTATCTGGCCACGGCGGACCTGGAGACTGAGGAGCAACTCGTGATCTGTCATGACCGCGCCACGGGCAAGAAACTCTGGGAAACCGTGGTCCATCGGGAGAATCTGAATACCAAGGGGCACCGCATCGCCTCCCAGGCCTCTTCCGATGTGGTCAGCGATGGCGAGCGCTTGTACGTGAACTTCCTCAACAACGGCGCCATCTACACCACGGCGCTTGATGCCACGGGGAAACAGCTCTGGCAGCGCCGCGTCTCTGACTTTCAGGTGCATCAGGGCTTCGGCTCTTCACCCGTCCTCTACCAGTCCATCGTGCTCGTCTCCGCCGACCATCGGGGCGGTGGCAAGCTCACAGGCCTCAACAAGATTACCGGCGAGATCGTGTGGCAGCAGGACCGGCCTCCGGTGGCCAACTACGCCTCGCCCGCTGTCGTTCACGCCGCGGGAAAGACGCAGGCCGTGCTCGCCGGGTGCAACAAGGTGGAGAGCTTTGACCCGCTGACCGGCAAGAAATTGTGGAGCATCGACGGGAGCACCGAGGAGACCGTGCTCACCGCCGTCACCGATGGCAGCCGCGTCTTCATCGGGGGCGGTTATCCCAAGAACCACACCATGGCCATCGAAGCCGACGGCTCCGGCAAGATCGCGTGGGAGAACACCACACGCGCCTATGTGCCCTCCATGCTCATGAAGGATGGACACCTCTTCGCCGTGCTCGATACCGGCCGGGCCGTGTGCTGGAAGGCTGACACCGGAGAAGAGCGCTGGTCAGAAAAGGTGGACCGCGAATTCTATGGTTCCCCGGTGATGGTTGACTCACGCGTCTATGTCACCAGCAAAGCGGGCGTCACCTCCGTGTTCGAAGCCACGCCGGAGAAGTTCGCCCTGCTCGCGCAAAACACACTCGGCGATGAATCCTTCAGCACCCCGGCCATCTGCGACAACCGCATCTACATCCGCTCGGCGAAGACTGAGCCGAATCGGCAGGAGTATTTGTGGTGCGTGGGCAAGTGAAAGACACAAGACCTGAGCTGTCGCACGAAGTGGTGTGCCCTGAGGATCTGGGCACCGCGGGTACGGCGACTGAGCGGGGCTGGGAACCGCCGCCTCCTTTGTGGTCAACGCTACGCTGATCGCGGTCAGCTATGCGGGAACTCATGTCTTGCAGTCTGATGTCTCCCGCGCAGCGGGTCTCCGAGCAGGCTGCCCCATGCTCTTCACCTAATTCAAACCGATGATCCGCAGCTCAATGACCCACTTTATGTTTTGGAGTTTGACTTGCGGCGGCGCAGAAGGAGGCACAGTGCGCCCAACAGCATCAGGCCGGCACGACCGGGCTCGGGTACAATGCTCACCACGCCATCCGTGTAGAGTTTGCTGAAGTCCCAGGTGTAGCCTGAACCCTGGATCACATTGGCAAAGCTGCTTCCAATCGTGAATGTTGTCTGGGACCCTGAGGTGAAGGTCACGCCAGTCCAGTCGACGAGTTTCCACGAATCCCCGAAGGTCCAGTTGGCGATGAGGTTGGGATTGGCAATGTCCAGGGTGACTCCAGTGCCCAAGGTGAGCTGACCGTTGAGATCAAGATGGTCTGAGCTGTTGGTGCCGCCGGTGCCTGCAGAAGTCAGGTCAAAGGCGAGGGAGCTGCCGGTGTTAAAGACCAGCGCTCCGCTACCGTTTGTCGTGACAGTGAGCGTGGCAGCTTGGGCGGTGGTCAGGGTGGAGTCGCCCACGGCGAGAGTGCCGTTGACGGTGATGCTCTGCCCTGCGGCGGGGGTGATGAATCCTGAACCTCCCAACGTGGCACCAGATGCCACGGTAAAGGCACCACCTCCAGAGTTCGTACCATTTACCAGCAGAGTGCCTGCAGAGACGGTGGTGCCGCCCGTGTAGGTGTTGGTCCCCTCCAGCTTGAGGGTTTTGCCGGCGCTGGTTTTCACCAAAGCGTCGCCGCCATTGATCTGGGCCACGTTCTTGAGGGTGCCGCTGGAGAAGTTGAGCACATTGATCTTGCTCGCTGCGGTGCCGATGGCATTTCCCGTCATGTCGAGCGTGCCGCCATCGAGGTTGATGGTGGCGCTGGTCGTGCCGGGGCCGCCTTCACGAACGATGTTGCCGCGGACGGTGAGGAGGGAGCTGTCCAAAATGTTGATCTGGGCCTGCGCCGTGGATTTGCTGTTGCCGCTCGTGGCCTGCGCCGCGCCCGCCATGCTGATGGCCGTGCCACCGGCTGCCGCCTTGACCTCCACCGAGGCGTTGCCCGTGATATTCAGAGTGACGTTGGCGATGCGTTCCTTGCCCACATCCTGGCCGGACACGGTCGCGCCGGTCACTCTGGCCATGGCCAGGATGCCCTGCTGGATGACGGTGGTACCGCCGCTCAGGTTCATGGTCACAAGGGTGTCCCGCAGGGAGGCGGCACCATTTCCGCTGGTGTTAAGGCCACGAACTCCCATCGTCAGAGTGTTCATGTCCATCGTGCCGGCACTGAAGGAGAAAACGGCCGAGGAGGTGCTGCCACGAGGCTGGGTCCCGATGTTGACATCACTGAGCAGCAGGTTGGCCGTGTGGCCGCTGAGATCAAAGATGTTGGTCACCCCGGTGCCTCCCGTGCTTGCATCACCCGTAGCGATGTTCAGCGCGGTGCGCGAGCCTGCCGAGATGCCAGAAATGGCGACGGTGCCTCCCGCGTCGGCAAACGAAAAGGAGCCGCGGTCGCGGCCTCCCGTACCAACGTTCAGCGTGTTCACCCGCAAGACGTTGGTCCCGCCGCCCAGCACCATCGAATGGGTGGCCCCCGAGGAGCCGCCACCGACGTTGACGGTCCCCGCGGTGATGTCGTTGTTCTGCGCCAGGATGATCGAAGAGTCCCGGTTCGTGGACTGGTTGTCGCCCTGGCCGATGGAGATCGACCCGGAGGCCCCCAGATTGGCGGTGAACGAGTTGAGGGCGGAAAGGTCCATGATCGCCTTCGTGGTAATGTTGGTCCCGGTGGCGACCGCCACACGGATCGTGCCCCCATTGTTGTTGACCACCAAGTTGCCTCCTCCAGTGACGTTGAGGCGGGTGGTCGCATTGTTGAACGCGCTTGTGGAAGCGGTTGGACCCACTTGGATGTTGCCATTGACGGTGAGGGTCTTGCCGGCGCTGACCACAATCTCGTTAACGCTGGCCTCCGTTGTGGTGTTGACGTTGAGCCCTGCAATGGCCTGGTTGAATCCGGTCAGATCCAGTTTAGCCGAAGAGGTGCCTTCACCCATCACCACCACCGTGCCGGTGGGCAGGGCGTTGTCCACACCTGTCGTGACAGAGCCCGCATTGATGGCGGTGCCACCCGTATAGGAACTCTGACCATTGAGGCGCACATCTCCTGTTGTTGTCTTCGTGACTGGCCCAGCGCCGGTGAGGGAGATGTCCACCACACCGCTGCGGAGGGCAAAGCCAGCCGTGGTGCCCAAGGCTGAACCTGCTCCGCCCGTGATCAGGCCGCCGTCCAGAGTGACTGACCGCACCGAGTCAACAAACCCGTTAAGATCGAGAACTCCTCCTGCGTTCACGGTCACGCTGGACTCAAAGCCAACTTGGTTGGATGCCAGCCAGCGAACCGTGTCCGTACCGGTCCCGTCACCCACGAGCAGATCCCAACGGACGGCATCCACGCCTGCTGTCTTGTTAAGGGCGAGAACCCCACCATACACCCGCGTGGTGCCAGAGTGGGTATTGGCGACGGTGCCACCGAGGGTCAGGGTACCGGCGCCGGTTTTCGTCAGTTCCAGCGTGGGCAGAGATCCGCCATTGCGAATGACTCCG
Organism: Verrucomicrobium sp. BvORR034; assembly: GCF_000739635.1. Lineage (GTDB taxonomy): Bacteria > Verrucomicrobiota > Verrucomicrobiia > Verrucomicrobiales > Verrucomicrobiaceae > Verrucomicrobium. The sequence continues at coordinate 101,582 of NZ_BATQ01000179.1, forward strand.
TTGAAGGTGCTGCTCACATCACCCGCGCCCACAGTCAGCAGGGACACCGTCCCATCGGCCAGGTTTTCCACCGCGCCCGTCCCTTGCAGTCCCGCGATGGTTTCGCTGAATCCATTCAAGGTGAGCACCCCATTGCTGTTCAGCGTCACCAGTGACGCGTCGGCGATCTGGTCTGAGGCAAACATCCGCACCCGCACCGTGCCCGGCCCTCCGGACTGCCCCACCACGAGGTTGCCGGTGATGGCATTGATGCCAGGGGACTTGGCCAGTTCCACCTCGCCACCCAGGACCTGGGCGGTGCCAGTGTAGGTGTTGGCCATGATCCCGGAGAGGCGGAGGATGCCGTCTCCCGTCTTGGTCCAGCCGTTGCCTGCCAGGATCCATGACAGGTCCAGGCGGGTGCCGGTTGCGGTGTCGATCTCAGGGGCGGAGTGGGCCAGGTTCACCGTGGTGCGCAGGGTGACATTCTGAGAGCCCGCAGCGAGCGAGATGGCATCCTGGCTGTTGATCTGGAGGGTGTAGGTGGAGTCATCGAGCAGCAGGGGGGAGGCTGTATCCTCGAACTCCAGGGAACCCACGCTCATATTGGCCCCCAGCCGCATGTTGTCGCGGTTCTGTGCGCCGGAGGCAGAGAAGTGAATCTTCGTGGTGGAACCAGGCACCAGGGAGGTGTTGTGCTCCGGGAGCCCGGCCTGGTTGGTGACCCAGTTGCTCAGGGTGGAGCCGTTGGACACTGCCCACACATTGCCCAATCCAGAGCCGTAACCGCCCTTCCACCAGAGCTCCGTGGGGATGGAGCCAGCGCCAAGCACGGTGAGGTTCAGGAATACACTCGTGGCCGTGGAGCCCACACTGTTCACCGTGAAGTTGGTGGCATTGTAGTAGTTGCCCACCGTGTAGGTGGCGCCGTTCAGGGTGCCAGTGAGGGACTTGATGACGTCCAGATTGTAAGTTCCCGGTGTCGCTGGCAGACCTGGCACGCCGTGGAAATCCACCACAATGGAACCGGTGGCGGACGCGGCACCTTGCACGTCGATGAGATTCCCCACGGAGACGCCGATGGTGGCGCCGTTCTCCAGAACCAGATCATGCAGAACGAGGTTGCTCCCCGCTGCGGCGGCACTGAACTGGAACGCTGCCCCGGAGGCCACGGTCACCCCCGCGCTGTCGCGCAAGTTGTTTGTCTGCGTGGCGATGACGGTGCCGGCGTTTACCATGGTCCGACCGGTGTAGGTGTTCAGCCCCTGTAGTTCCAACACGCCGCTGGTGGATTTTACGAGATTGCCGCCTCCGTTGAGGTTGCCCAGGTTGCGCAGCACCCCGGCTTGGGCGTTGAGGTTGACGATGTTGGTGGCTGCCCCAATGAGATGGCCATTCATATCCAGGATGCCGCCATTGAGATTGATCGTGGCGGTGGAGGTGCCTGCGCCGCCGACTTTCACAATGTCTCCCAGTATGGAGACTTCCGCATTGGTGGTGAGATTGATCGTGGCGTTCGTCAGGGAGTTTGCGATCTCCGACTTCGCCATCTGGATGGCCACGCCACCCGTCTGACCAATGGTCACCTTGGCCCCGCCGCCGATGTTCAGGGTGGCATTGATCGTGTGGATTCTCGTGGTGTCTTCCGTACCGGAACTGATCCGGCTCACGGCTCCCATGGCCAGGATCCCCTCACTCATGTTCACCGTGCCGCCGCCGATGTTGAACTCCGCATCTGTGCTCCGGTCAGCCGCGCCGTTGGTGTTGTTCGCCGTCGTTCTCGTGCCCAGAGTCAGGTTCAGGAGGTCGAGCTTGCCCTGGTCAAATGAGAAATAACTTTTGTAATTGGTGGCGCGGGTCGCCTGTGTTCCCACTTGCACCGCTCCCAGGTAGAGATCCACGTCGTGGCCGCGAACGTCGAAGTGGTTCACGTTGTTGCCGCTTGAGCTGCCGGTGTTGCCGCTGCCGCCGCCCACAATCAGGGCCGCGCGGGAGACGCCATCGGCAGCCCGGATCACCAGCGTGCCACTGGCACTCTGGAACGCCAGCTTGCCGAAGTCACGTGAGCCCGTGCCCAGATTGATGGCGTCCACATTGAGGGTGGTTCGTCCGGTTCCGAGAAATACTGCATTGGTGTAGTCGTCCGCGCCGGCCATCTGGCCACCGCCACCGATGGTGAGCGTCTTGGCAGTGATGGTGGTGGTCTTTGCTGTGTAGAACTCCGACCTGGCGTTGGTCGATGCGGACGAGTTGTTGCTCACCTGGACGAGGCCGTTGGTGGTGTTGAGCATGATGTTCAGCGTTTCCAGATCCCGGAAGTCTGCCACCACGTTGTTTCCAGCACCCGCAGTGCTGCCGGTGTAGCCGCCGATGACGACCGACGCGCCGCTGGCAGCGTTCGTGATGTTCATCGTCCCTGCGCCCGAGGCGTTGAAGAGTGTGGTCGTGAGAGCGCCCGCGTTCGAGCCGATTCGCACCGCACCATTGATGTTCAACGACTGGCCGGCTCCAATGAGCACGCGGCTGACATTGGTGGTCGAGTTCGTCTGGGCCACCATGGAGGTGAAGGTGCCGTTGGCGGTGGTCAGGTCCAGCGTGCCTGCAGTGGCGGTGGTGCTGGTGTTGCCGAACTGGAGCTGTGAGGAGAGGCTCTGGTTGCTGCCAAACTTGAGGGTGCCATTTGCGATGGCTGTGGCCCCGGTGAAGCTGTTCGCGCCGGAGAGGGTCAGGGTGCCTGTGCCCAGCTTGGTGAGGGCGACGATCATGTTGGTGTTGGTGCCATTGGAGATATTCCCCGCGAACTCAGAACTCTCATTGCCAGCACCGACGCCAAACACAGCGGTGCCTGCGGTGGAGCTGGTGACGGTGCCTGCGCCCGTCAATCCGCCGATGGTTTCATTGCGCGCCTTCAGGTCCAGCGTGTTCCCGGCGTAGATTGTGACATCAACACCGTCTGCAATCTGCTCAGCAGCATTCAATGCCACCGTGGCCCGGAGCGTTCCCACAGAGGGAACCTCTTCACCAATGATCAGCTCGGAGCCCGAGATGGCGGCCTGACCGGCCGTCTTGCCCAGGTTCAGCGTGCCCTGCTCAATGCGGGTGACGCCGGTGAAGGTATTTGCCTCTGCACCCGTGATGTTGAGCACACCAGCGCCTCGCTTCGTGAAGCCGTTCCCGCTCAACACGCCGGCGAGGTTGATCGTGCCCAGTCCCAGCTGGGTACCGTCCGTCATGCCGGTGGTGATGAGGGGAGTGGCCGAGGCAAGATTGACGTCAGCGTTGAGCGTGAGCGCCCCGGCATTGTGCGCCACAAAGATGGAGGGCGTGCTGGCGGCAGAATCGCCCCCGACGATGGTGAGAAGATAACCGTCATCATTAAGCG
>NZ_BATQ01000178.1 GCF_000739635.1 Verrucomicrobium sp. BvORR034
AGCTGCCCAAGACCCGGTCGCACAATGGCTTTTGTAGCTCTATTCGTGAGAATGCGGACCCGACGTCCAGCGGCTGGCGAAGCGATGGTTTACTCGAGCGCTTCATTGGCTGATGCACCCACCGCGTTCTCACGAACGCGGCCACGAGCTGCCCAAGACCCGGTCGCACAATGGCTTTTGTAGCTGCATTCGTGAGAAGGGGGTGGCGACGTCCAACGGCAGGCTAAGCGATGGTTTGCTCGAACGCTCCATTGGCTGATGCTCCCACCGCGTTCCCACGAACACAGCCACGAGCTGCCCAAGACCCGGTCGCACAATGGCTTTTGTAGCTGCATTCGTGAGAATGCGATGGCGACGTCCAGCGGCTGGCTAAGCGATGGTTTACTCGAACGCTCCATTGGCTGATGCACCCACCGCGTTCTCACGAACGCAGCCACTAGCTGCCCATACGCGGTCGCACAGGGGTGAAGCCATCTCTCCTCGTCCCCTTCAACAAAAAGTGCCCCGTCCATTTTGGACGGGGCACTCGCAATCAGTCTCTAGTCAATCCAAACCGAATCAATCGATGTGGTAGCCGTTCAGACGGAAGTCGTAAGAGGGCGAACCCCAGATGTCGAGGCGGTCGTCGGAGTTGTACACACGGTTCGTGGAACCGAAGCCGAACACGCGCAGATCGCTGCCCCAGCCCTCGAACAACAGGATGCCGCGGTCGGAGTCACCGTAGATGCGGTTGTTGTTGAAGCGGTACACGTTCAGCTCGCCATCGTTCTTGGTGCGGAAGGTGATGCCTGTGCCATCGAAGTCGCCGGAGAGGCGGTTGTTCTGGACAAAAGCCTTCACCTCGGCGCGATCTTCGGCCTTGATGTAGATGCCATTGTCGAAGTCACCACTGAGGGTGTTGCCGTCGATGTTCACTTCCAGTTCCGAACGGTAGCCGGAGTCCGAGCCCACCACGAGAATGCCGTACTCGTCGAACTCGCCGCTCAGGCGGTTCTTCTTGATCGTGACATCCGCGTTGGAGCGGCCTTCCTTGTGCACCGCGATGCCAGCGTCATCGAAGTCGCCGGAAAGGGTGTTGTAGCCGATGAAGGCGTTGATCTCAGCATAGTCGTCGCTGTTGACTTCGATGCCGGTGTCAAACTTGCCAGCAAGCACGTTGCCAATCACCTTGGCGTTCAACTCGGAGCGGGACCAGGAGCTGTCTTCGCTCGTAAGGCGGATGCCCACTTCGTAGTTGTCACCAGGGATACGGTCGGACATGAGCCAGTTGTGGTAGATGCCCACTTCAAGCTCGGACCGGTCATGCTTGCGCACGTCGATGCCAGCGTCACCAAAGTAACCACGGAACACGTTGCCAGCGATCACAGCGTTAAGCTCGGATTCATCGTAGCTGTTCACGCCGATGCCATCGTTGCCGAAGTAGCCGGAGAAACGGTTGCCGATCACAGTCGCGATCAGTTCGGAATCGTTGCGCTCGCTGTCGCGGCTCACGAGATCCACACCACGGTTGTCGAAGTCACCCGAGAAGAGGTTCTGCTCGATGTTGATTTCCAATGTGGAGCGGTCGTTCTTCTCAGCGTAGACACCGGAGTTGTCGAACTCGCCGCTGAACACGTTGCGTTTGATGTCAGCCTGGAGCCAGGAGCCATCGGAGCTTTCCACTTCGATGCCGTTGCTGTCGAACTCGCCCACGAGGTAGTTGCCCTTGATGGTCGTCCAGAGATCGGCACCATCGGAGCTCTTCACCTCGATGCCAGCGTCATCAAAGTCACCACGAAGCACGTTGCCCTTCACGTAGGTGTACATGGAGGATCCATGGGAGGCGTCGAGTTCGATGCCGGAGTCGTCATAGTCACCACGAAGCACGTTGCCGACGATGCCAGCGAACAGGGAGGAGCCATGGAAGCTCTCCACCAGGATGCCGGAGTTGTCGAACTCACCACGCAGGGTGTTGCCCTTCACGAGAGCCCACAGGCCGGAGTTGTCGTCGTCGGAGCCGTAGCTCGCGAGGCGGATGCCTGCGTCATCGAAGTCCGAGCGGCGGCTGCCGATGAGGTTGTTCGTGATGATGGCGACAATTTTGGAGTCTTCCTCCTTCTCGATGTCGATACCGTAGTCGTAGTCGCCGTAAAAGCGGTTGGAGTCGATCTGCACCTTCACGAAGGAGTCGTCATCGCTGCTGACTTCCACGCCAGCGTCATCGAAGTCACCGGCAAAGAGGTTGCCAATGATGTTGGCGAACACCTTGGAGCGGTCGTCGGATTCGATGTCGATGCCGGCGTTGTCGTAGTCACCAAAGAAGCGGTTGTCTTCGATGTTGGCGATGATCTTGGAGCGGTGGGAGCTGGAGAGCTTCACACCGGCGTCGTCCACATCACCGGCGAAGGTGTTGCCGGCAACATTGAGGTCCAGCTTGGAGCGCCAGAAGCTGGCAGCATCCACACCGGCGTCGAAGTCACCGCTGAAGCGGTTGTCCACCACGTCAACGAGGAGGTTGGAGCGGCCATGGGTGTGAAGTTTCACACCGGTGTTCACGTCGTCGAACGTGTTGTTGCTGACGAGAGCCGAGGCTTCAATGCCACCCTTGGTCTCGATGACCACACCACGACGCATGTCGTCGAAGGTGTTGTCCTGCACGACGACCTTGGTCACGTTTTCAGCCTTGATGCCGTTGCCCCGATTCTGCCACCAGCCGGAGTCATAACCGTTGATGAAGGAGTAGCCCGTCACGCCGAAGAAACCGACGTTTTCTGCGCGGATGCCGCCATCCACCACAGGACGGCTGGTGTCACCACCGAAGGTGTAGCCGTTCAGGCCGAAGAGCGGGTTCGCGGAGCTGATGAAGTTGGTGCTGCCCACCAGTTTCACACTTTCCTCATAGTTGAGGCCGGTGTTGGCCTGGGTGTACACGTTCCACACGCGGCCCATGTTGTTGCTGTTGGTACCAGCAGCATAGGAACCTTCCGTGAGAGTGTCGAACGGACGTTCAGCCGTACCATTGGCACCTTCGCCAAGGGCGGAGCCCTCTTGGATGCCATTGCCCACGCTGCCGCCGTTGTTCACGAAGATGATGTCGTCCGTAAGGATCACCTGGCCCTGTTTCTGAGCCACCACGCGGGTCACACGCTGCACATTGGTGGAGGTGCTGACCTTCTTCTGTTCCACGGTGCTGGCCAGTTTGACGGCCGCGTTCTGGCGGTAAACGTTCTGCGCCATGCGCTCAGCCAGGTGACGGCGGCGGGACTTGAAGGAGTCGCCAATGCGGCCCCAGAAGCCCTTGCCATCGCCCAGATCACCCAATTCAAAGGGAACCTGAAGCTGCAGACCAGCCGTCCAGTCGCTGCCGGTAAGGCGGTCATCTTCATACCAGGTGCCGCTCAGCACCACGGCGGGCACTGGACGGACTTCGAGTCCGGCCTTCCAACCCTCAACATTGCCCGTGCCACCGGTCTGGGGGCCAAAGGGCTGGTTGTCGAAGCTGTAGTAGCCGCCGGTCACACGGACGTCCATGTACTTGTCCAGGCCGGGAATGAGGACGGCCAGCTCGGCGTCCCAACCTTCCATGCCTTCTTCATAACGACGGAACAGACGCTCGATCGTCGTTGTACGCGTCGTCGTCGTGCGCGTCGTGGCGAAGAGGGCATCCTGGGTGATGGTGTTGCCCGAGGCGTACGGATCATTGATCGGCGTCACGCTGTTGGCCGTGCTCGTACGGGAGCTCTGGCGGGTTTCCGTGGTGCGGAACTGCTCGGCGAGCTGCTTGTCAGACAGGGGGATGTAGTAGTTGCCTCGCACTTCCACATAGCGGGTGCCAAACTCAACGCCCACGCCAAGCTGCCAGAACTGGTTGTTGGCCTCCGTGTCCAGCATGTCCACGAAGAGGTTGCCGCCTACGAAGAAACCTTCCTCAAGGAAGCCAGCCTGGCGGCCGTCCTTGCTGGAAAGCGCCGAAACCGGCTGCGAACCAAACAGGTAGCGGTAGCCCAGGCCCAGGGAGGAGGCGATTTCACCACCCTCACCGTAGGAGACGTAGGGCTCCAGGAACAACACGCCGCCGCTCAGGGTGGCGTCGGCACCGAGGGTGCTCCAAACCGGCGCGAGGACGCTGAAGTTGCCCTCAACGTAAGCGTCGTTGACCTTGATCCCGGTGTTGACGGTTCCCAAATACATGGGGTGCGCCTCGGGAGCGACCACTTCCGGGGTTTTATCCTTGGTACCGCCAAACGAGGCGGCCACCGCGAATCCAGCTGCGCAAGCGGAGGCGCGTAATATCTGGTGAATGCTGCGTGTCATCATGAATGTCTTGTTTGCTTAGGCCTGCCAGTTCAATGGGAGGAAGTGTGCGGACCGGCGGTTCTAATTTCTATGGCAAACGCATGGATGCAAATAGTTGTTTCCATTAACAAAGAAAATACAGGGGTATTCCCTACCCCCTAAGATGTACGTAGTTTTATGCACACACGTTCATAACGCGGTTGAACGCTCCGCTTGAAGGATGGTCACACTTTCATGAAACCTTCAGTTTGCGGGAGTTGCAGACCGTTGGGGGGTCGCGGCGCCCGCTTCAAACTGTCAAGCTGAAGCAGGGCAGGTGCGGCGATTTGCCTCACTGTCGGACAAAAAAAGTTATTGTATCCAACCTGACACATTTGTCGCCATTTTGCGACAAATGGACAAAATCCCTAAATCCCTTCCGCTGAGGGGGGCTCAGCGGCTCTTTTTGCGACATTGATGTCAAGTCGAGAAGGAGGGCAGATTCGTTTCCGGGGCGATTTTGGCGGTCACATTCGCCTTCCAGTATCGTCACACGTCGTCCGTTGCCCGGGACCACGGGTGGAGCCACAGGTCGCGCCAGCGCCGGAGGACCGGTGCCCGCCCCCCTCATGAAAGCCAGCACCCTCCTCCTGGTCTGTCCTCTTCTCATGCTCGGTCTCTGCGGCTGGATGTCGCTGGGCCGGGATAGCGCGACTCCAGGCGGTACGCCATCACAGACTCCGCGCTCCCCATCGGCCGCAGCCCTGGCATCGGCGCCCCCACAGTCGCCACCCGCTCTAGACCCGACCGTGGCAGGGACCTATGAAACCCTGGCGTTCCAGGAACTCTTCGTCAGCCCAGTGGGTCCGCGTGGACTCGAGTACACCGCCAAGTCCCAGCGTCTGGCCGGGCAGAAGGTGAAAATGACCGGGCACATGGTGCGGCATTACCACGATGACCCACGTGTCTTCCTCTTTACCGCCACGCCCAATACGCATGACCAGCGGGAATACATGCTGGCGGACAGCCTGCCGGTGAGCCTGGTCCACGTCTTCCTGGAGGCGCGGCCTGGTCAGGCCCCCGACTGGCGGCCCCGGTCCATCACCGTGTACGGCACGCTGGAGACAGGCCCCCAGCAGGAGGTGGACGGTCGGGTCTCCCACGTACGGCTGCATGCCGAGCACGTGACGGAGGGAGCCACCACCAACCTCCTCGAACTGCGCCGCCCCATCGTCCTGCAGCGCAATCGCATGAAGGCCGGCCAGACCGCGGCCACCACAAACCCCGGCGGGCGCCAGCCACACTTGAGGCCCCGTACCGACACCCCTTTCCCCCAAAGCAAACCCACCCAAACGCCCTCATCCTCCTCATGACTCCCAAGTTCCTTCAAAAGATCACCCTTGCCGCCGGCGGGCTTCTCGCCTGTGCAGCGCCGGCCCTCCACGCCGCGCCGACCGTGACCCGTCTGAACCCACCGAGCCTGCTCTTCAGCTTCGGTGACGCCCAGCCGCCGTACATCTCCCGCTTCGCCCAGGGGCAGCGCTTTGACCTTCAGGCCACCGTGACTGCGGACGCCGGCCAGACGATCATCAGCGCCTCCTTCAAGGTGAACAACGTCACCGTGCCCGGCACTGTGACCGTAACTCCTACCGGCAACCCGAGCCAGTTCAGCGTGGTGCTGCGCGCCTATGCCGATGCCGTTCCGGGCGTGAAGACGCTTTCCGTGACCGCCAATCAGATCGGCGGAGCGACCGCCTCCGCCACTGGCAATTTTGAGATCGTGGCCACCACTCCCTCCGGTGGTGCCCGCAAGGCCAAGAACGTCATCCTCTTTATTGGAGACGGCACCGGCATCGCCCACCGCACCGCCGCCCGCATCGTCTCCAAAGGTGTGCAGATGGGCAAGGCGATCGAGCCCATGGCCATGGACAAGCTGCCCTACACGGGCATCGTGATGACCCCGTCCTTGAACTCCATCGTCACGGACTCCGCTCCCGGCGCAGCCTGCTACTCCACCGGCAACAAGTCCAACAACAACCAGGAAGGCGTCTTCCCGGATGACACGACGGACAAATGGGACAACCCGCGTGTGGAACACCTGGGCAGCTACCTGGCCCGTGTGCAGGGCAAAGCCCTTGGCATCGTGACCACGGCGGATGTAGAAGACGCCACTCCGGCCTCCTTCGGCGTGCACACCCAGGATCGTGGAGCTGGCACGGGCATCTGCGACATGTTCCTGGATGAAGCCGCCGCGAAATCCAACCTTCGCGTGCTCATGGGCGGCGGTCGCAAGTGGTTCCTCCCCAACGGCACCCCGGGCACCGCTCGCGTCGGCAACACCACCTCCACTGGCGCAGACTACATGCTGCCCCAGGAACTCGCCACCGGATGGGGCGTACCCGTAGGCCAGGCCGACGCAAGTCGTGACCTGATCGGGGCCTTCCAGTCCGCTGGATTCGCCTATGCTCCCGATGCCACCACTCTGGGCAGCATCCCCGGCAACACCACCAAGCTGCTGGGCCTCTTTAACAACGGCAACATGGACGTGGCTTTTGACAAGATCACCGAGCGCCGCGGCGGCGCCTCAGTGGGAACCATCACCGACTTCCCTGACCAGCCCATGCTGGACGAGATGACGGAGAAGGCCCTCCAGGTGCTCAATCAGAACACGAAGGGTTTCTTCCTCATGGTGGAAGCCGCTTCTGTGGACAAGCAGGCTCACAACATGGACAGCGAACGCTGGATCCTGGAGGCCATCGAGCTCGACCGCGCCATCGCCAAGGCCGTGGCCTTCCAGCAGGCCAATCCGGACACCCTCATTGTGGTGACCGCCGACCACGAGTGCGCCGGCATCAACATCATCGGTGCCAGCACGGTGACCAACGCCGAACTGGTGACCCGCTCCACGCAGAAGGGCCCGGATGGCGTCAATGGAGCCATCAACGGGGCCTCGGGCAACTCCACCGACGGCCAGGCCACCCTGCGTACCGGCGTTGTCGGCACCTATGACGCGGCCCGCTTCCCAGAATACCAGCTTGAGAATGACGGCTTCCCTACCACCATGGATGTGGACTACCGTGTGCTCATCGGTTACGCCGCCAACGGCGACCGCTTTGAAGACTGGCGCACCAACCCCAGCCCCAACGTGAGCCCAGCCATCCGGGACGTGGATGGCGACTTCTTCATCGCCGGCCAGGCCAGCGGCCCCGGAGCCTCCACCGCGGTGCACACCGCCTCCGACATCCCCCTCTCCGCAGGCGGCCGCGGCTCCAGCATCTTCACGGGTGTCATGGATAACACGGACGTGTTCTTCAAGATGGTCCAGGCGGCCATCGCGGGGGTGAAACTCACCTCCCTGGAAGACTAATCCATCTCCTGGCGCAGGGATCCCAAGGCGGTCCCTGCGCCTTTTTTCCGACCGGATATTTCCTCCATCCCCATTCCTGTCCCTCTCAAAATGAAGACTCCCATTTTCAAACCTCTGCCGCAGTTCGCCGCTGGCGTGCTTCTTACCACGGCCCTGGCCCCCGCCCTGCTGGCGGGCGAACCGGCCACCGCGCCAGACAAGAACCCCAAGGCCGTTACCATTCAGGACCAGTGGAGCCTCCCTGGCATCCTGGGCGGCGGCGTCAAAACCACCGGTGACTACACCGATGGCAATCTCTTCCTCGTGGTGCCGCTCTACAGCAGCCTGGGCCACGACAACATTCTGGGCGGCGACGTCCTCTATATTCAGCCCTACTCCTCCTGGGGCGAGGGCGGCGAGGTGGCCGCGAGCCTCGGCCTCGGCTGGCGTCACCTTTTCAATGACCAGCCCGTGACCGCCATCACCCGTCACGATGGGCACCAGGCCGGGTTCCTGGAGGAAGGCGCGTTTATTGGCGCGAACCTCTTCATCGACATGCTCGATACCGAGGCCAACAACCAGTTCTGGCAGCTCGGGTTCGGCATGGAGGCAGGCACCCGCTACATCGAGGCCCGTGCCAACTACTACCTCCCCCTCTCCGACCGCCAGCTCGCCGAGGAGTTCCGCACCCGGGAATCCTTCCAGAACAGCCGCAACAGCACGAGCAACAGCGTCACCCCGGTGAACGACCCGTTTGCCACGGGCAACTCCATCCAACAGGACGCTCTCTTCGCCACCCGCCAGACCACCACGACGACCACCACCACCATCGAGCGGCTCTTCCAGCGCTTTGAAGATGGCATGGAAGGTTGGGACGCGGAGGTCGCCGTGCTGGTTCCCGGTCTGGACCGCTACTTCGACCTCAAGGTGATCGGTGGCTACTACAGCTTCGACAACCAGCCCTTTGGCCCGCAGACCGGCGGCACGGGCAATGTCGAAGGCTGGAAGGTGGGCGCCGAGTTGCGCCCCGTGCCCGCCATCGTGCTCAATGCCACCTGGTATGAAGACGAACGTTTCGTGGGAGATGACTGGCTCTTCGGCTTCCGCATGGAAGTGCCCTTTGAAATGGGCGACCTGGGGGATGGCAAAGGCTTCTGGAGCCGCATCGGTGATGCCTTCCGTCCCCGCCGCCGCCACCTGGCCGAGCGCATGGCTGAGCCGGTGCACCGCCAGAACGCCGCGATCAAGGTCGCGAGCGAGACAGAGAAGGCTGAGGAGAACGTCAGCACCCAGGTGAAGCGCGTGACTCGCGTTGTTTCCCAAAGCTCCCGCCGCCTCGTGCTCGCGGATGACATCGTGTTTGTGAACAACGGCAGCGCCACCGCCAACGGCATCCAGGCCGGCAGCAACACTGGTGACGGCACGGCGGAGAAGCCCGTGGACACCATCCAGGGCGGGGCCAACGTGGCCCAGACCAAGAGCAACACCAGCTCTCGCGTGTGGAACGTGTACACTCAGGGCACGGCAGCAGGTTATGCGGAGAGCGTTGAGGCCACCTCCGGCAGTGTGAACTTCATCGGCAGCGGCAAGCTGATCCAGGGCGTGGGCAGTACCACGTTTGGCACTGGCCCCGCCCCTCTCGTTACGGGCGGCTTCTACGCCACCAACATCGGGTTCTTCGGCCTCAATGGTTACGAAGTCACTGGCGGCTTCCAGTCCCAGATCGAGAACATGAACGGCGTACGCCTCTATAACGTGAGCCAATTCGTGATCGACAGCAACCACATCCACGACGTGGAAGTGGACGCCATCAACATTGAGACCGACGCCGACGTCGTCTCGGTGGGTGACATCACCAACAACACGATTGAGAACGCAGGCAACTTCGGTCTGCACCTCGACTCCTACGGAACTTCCTGGTTGGACATCATGGTCGCTGGCAATGCGTTCACCGGTTCCGTCTCTGACCATGTGAATGCCACCAGCCACGACAACTCCACGTTCGACCTTCTTGTTGAGGAGAACACCTTCGCCAGCGGTCAGGCCAACGCCCTCAGCATTGGCTCGGCAGACCTCGCCGAGTTCTACTTCACCGGTGGCGCGAACACCATTGATGGTGGCGTGGATGGCTACTTCTTCATCGCAGACGCCGGCTCCTTCATGGACGCCGCCGTCTTCGGCGACAGCATCTCCAACGTTAGCGATGATGGCGTCGAGGCGCAGTCCAACTCCACCGACGACACCGAGTTCGCCACGCTCTGGCTGACGCTGGAAGGCAACACCTTCAACGGTGCCGGAAACAACTACGTGGAGACCAATGCCTACGGCTTCTCCGTCATGGACTTTGAGGCCACGGCCAACCAGTTCAACAGCGCGACCGGCGATGCGATCCGGGTGACTGCGGATGGCCAGTCTGACGTGACCTTCACGGCCGATGGAAACATCATCCGTGATCAACTCGGCAGCGGCATCCATGTGGTGCACACCACCGCCGCCAACATGGATGCCACGATCATCAACAACGTGATCAGCAACAGCGCCCAGAACGGTATCCAGATCGAGAGCAGCAGCATCTACTTCGGCGTGGGCCCCATCCCCACCCTGAACGTGACCATCACGGGCAACCAGATCAACGGAACCCTCGGCGGTTCCGCTCTGCTGCTGAGCACAACTGATGCGGGCAACATCCAGGGCACCATCAGCAACAACACCATTCAAAACGCCGCCTCCCATGGGGTGGAAGTGCTGGTGGACAACTTCACTGAAGGCACTGGAGTGAACGTCCTGTTCGACTCGAACGTCATTCGCAACAGCTTCAACGACGGCATCAACCTCACGAACAACAGTGACGGTGCGCTGAACCTGAGCGGCAGCCTGAACAACACCGTGACCGGTTCTGGAGACAACACCCTCCGCTCCACCGGCACGCTGACCACGCCATCCGGCATCCTGTTCATCAACGGGAGCCAGGTGAACCTGCCGGACAGCTTCTGATCGCAACGGCGGTCAGTTTGAGATTCCGCCCAAACGGAAATACGAAACCACTGCGCCCCCGGGAGGCTCTGCCTTCCCCGGGGGCGCTTCATTTTGTCATCGCCAAGAGGAGCTGGGCAGAGGATGATGTTCGTCATGACGGCCGGACGAATCTTCACCAAACACTTTGTGGTGCGCCCCCAGGACCTGAACCACGCCGGCACCGCCTTTGGCGGCACCATGATGGCCCATGCCGATGAACTCGCCTTCATCGCCGCCACCCTGACTTACCCCGGCTGCACCTTCGTCACCAAGGTATTCAGAGAGTTTAATTTCATCCACGGCGCGGTGGAGGGCGACATCGTCCAGATCGAAGCCGAAGTGCTGCAGAAGGGCCGGAGTTCTGTCAGGGTTGGCGTGAAGGCCAGTCATGCCATCACCCACCGCGAGTTGTTTCAAACCGAGGCCGTGCTGGTGAACGCGCGTGGCGGGAAGAGTGTGGCGATTCCGGAGGGGGAATTAAAGTAGTGGCGGGCTTTAGCCTGCCTTTGTTCGGTTCAGCGGAAGCAAAACGTCCTACGATTGACCAAGGAGCGGCGGTTTGTGTTGCACAACCGCCGATGGAGAACGGAGCGATCGGCAAACCATTGCGATACTGCGCCCAACTGGCCATCAAGCCCATCGGGAAATGGATGTCTGGGGTGTTTGATTCTGTCGCCTCGCGGCCATGGAGCAACCCTTGGACACTCGGTAGCACTCCACGGGAAACATTGCATACCGGGAACTTAGTGCCTCCTCACGTCGACAATTACGACCGGTGTGGTCAGCTTCACGACAGGAGGTATAGCCACAGACCCTCTGTGTCCGCATCCACCCCGATGGCTCACGCCTCAACTCTCACCCACTGGTGTTTGATCACCCACCATCCAGCGCCCCTGTAGTTGTCGACGTGAGGAGGCACTCGCTGAAGCGCCTGCAAGCTTCGCCTTCTCGCCGACGTCACCAAGTTTCGACAGTCCCCTGGCCCTTCACGCGCACGACGAGGGAACATGCCATTGCCCAAAATCACTGCCCTGCTTTTGATCGGCTATCGACGCTGTAGGGCAAGCGCCCCGCTTGCCGTGAACGGCTCCTGATGCAACATTCGGAGAGAAAACGAGGTCTACTTCACGTCAAGAGACACACGACTGAGCGGGGCAGGGAACCCCCGCCTCCTTTATTGCAGGAAGGGCGTGCGAAAGGAGGTTTGGAAGCACGTCGCTTTGGCGGCCAGGCCGTCCCGCATGCGGGACGGAACTCCAACAATCCCCACTCCGCCAATGCAATAGATACCTCGAACCCCCGCTGACGCACCACCTAATCCCGCACTTCGCTCCACCGGATGTTCCGCCTCACGCCCACCACATGGAAGTGATCATCCGAGTTCTGAATGTAACCCTGGGCATCGATGGTCATGCCTTCTGCCACAAGGCGGCTGCGCTGCACATTGGACAATTCCGTCTCCATGTTCTGACTGATCCGAGCGTCGGCACTCACCACCCGATGCCAGGGCAGCACGGCGGACTCTTCTTCCGTCAGATGACTCATCACGGTGGCCACGTGTCTCGCCACCACATTCATGTGCACCGCGATGCTGCCGTAGGTGGTGAACTTCCCTGCCGGAATCAATGCCACCAGACGAATGACCTCCGCCCGGATCCGCGTAAACGCCGCGGACCGCGCCTTGGGTTTAGGCTTGGCCTTTTTCTTCGCGGGTTTGGATTCGGTATTGGGCTTGTCCTGACGTTTCGGCATGTGTGTTGGGCAAGACTTTGCCGCATTACCACCCGCTCTGACAACCCTTATCCCTTACCCCTCTTCCCTTCTCCCTCTCCCCTACGGTACCGTCGCAGGCCCAAGCTTTTCCTTCCGGCCTGAAAGTTCCTTCCAGCGCCGATAGGTGTCCTGCTTGATCTTGTCGAACTCCGCGTTCTGCTCTGGGGTGAGGTGCTTGGCGATGTCGCTGTGCGTCACCTCGAGTTCGAGGAGGATGTTCTCCACCGCGTCGGCCACGATGCCATGGAAGCGCTCGCCGGTTTTGTCGAGAATGGGGCGGATCTCCTGCCGCTGCTCCGGAGTGAGCTTGAGCCGGCGTTGGAATTCGGCCATGCGAGCGTCACCCCAACGCTTCAGGGCAGAGCGCTCGGTCAGCGCCTTTTTCACCCCTTGGAGTGTGACCACAACACCGGACAGCGCACCGGCCCCAAAGATGGCGGTCATGCCGAGCACGAGTTTCCAGTGGCGGAGGAGTTTCATGGATGAAGCGGCAAATTAAGGAGCGGCAAACGTGTTCATGAAAGTACCCGCCAGGGCCGTGTCGCCGTTCCAAAGACCCAGGAGGAGGTCGTAGTTCAAAGCCACGGCAGCGAAGGTAATGGCCATGGCGATGACGGCCCCGCGCCAGGCAAAGGTCTCCCGTGTGCGCCAGATGCCCGCCTCCAGTTCCGCCATGCCGGCCTGCCAGCCCGCCACCACGCGGGTGGCAAAGCCGTACGGCAGGGTCTCGTCCGCCGCCGGGGCCTGGGCCGCATGGCGGGCCAGCCGTGACCAAGGCGATGAGTTGCGAGGGGAGTCGTTCATAAAGTCTCTGTGTCTCTATTCTATATGGCGAATATCAATCTCAAGATCTGCGGGAGTTGTCAGACCACAGCCTTCTGTTGCCGGAGTTGGGGGGTGGATTCAAGTGCTTCCATGGCTTTGCGCAGCTTCCGTCGCGCACGAAAGGCTCGAACCTTCACAAGGGTGGCGCTCCACCCCGTGACGGCCTGCACCTCGGCCACTGACCGGCCTTCCATGTCTATCATGGTGAGCACCAGCCGATCCGCTGGCTTCAACGTTTCCAAAAGCTTATGCGCCAGCTCTCGTGCACTCACGGCGTCTCCTGAGCTGGCCTGGGAGTGGTCCTGCAAGACCTGATCCAGCACCTCCACCTCCTGCTCGCTGAGATCGGCCCAACGCAATTCCGGCCGGCGCTTCTGATGGCGCAACGCATCCAGGCACGTGGTGACCGCCACTCGCGAAACCCAGTGCTCAAAAGGCATGGGTCCGCGCCATTGATCGATGCGGGCGAAGACCTTCATGAATACCTCCTGCGTGAGATCCTCCTCAGCGACGCGACGCGGCAAATGCCCGCGCACAATCCGAACCACTGCGGGATAGAGCAGTTCCACCATGGTGCGGGCCGCCGCCTCATCGCGATCATCCCGCACCCGTGCCACCAATGGGGCAAAATCGGGCGGAGTGTCACGAGCGGCAGGCATGGATGAACATGGGGCACGACCCATGAGACGCCGCCGTCAGGTCGCCGGTTACGTTTCTCTGCGCGAACTCGCTGGGCCCTGCCATCAAGATCCTCGCCACCGCAGCCAGAGTGATTGCCTCACCCCAGCCTTCCCTCGCTGCCACCCACCTCCCCGCACCCAAGAAAATGGGCCAGGGAAGAGCCTACTCCATTTCACGGGCGACCTGCAGCGTGCGCTGCAAGGCATCCAGAAACTCCTCGGCGTTCTCCATGGGCAGCATGATGGTATCGCGACGCCCTCGGACGTCCTCGGTGATCTTGATGAACCGACCCCGGTCGTTCTCCTTCAGGTCCAGGAAAAAGATTTTCCTTTCGCCGACGATTTTTTCACTGTGCAGCGGCGGAGCTCCGCGCTGCGGTTCTTCACCATAACCATACATGCTCATGCCTGTCCTCCATAACTGCGAAATTCTTTCGTAATCAAAGAATTCGCTTATTTCGGCGAGTCTAGTGGGGCGCTCCCCAGTTTGTCCAACAAATTCGCATGGGCGCGACGCAGGCTCTCAGCCGAGTCCGACGGCGTGACGCACGCGATCCAGAGTGCGGCGGGCAACGACGCGCGCCTTGGTAGCCCCTGCCTGCAGCACATCATCCACATAGCCCGGCTGCGCCACAATCTGTGCACGACGTTCACGCGCCTCGGCGAAGAAGTCCCAGATCTTCTGGAATAACTGCTTCTTATAGTCGCCATAGCCGCGGCCGCCCTTCTTGAAATCCTCCACCAGCGCATCGTACTCTTCGTTCGTGGCCACCAGCTTGTAGAGCTTCAGGATGGAGCTGTCTTCCGTGGGCTTGGGGGCCTCCACGGGTGTGGCATCGGTGACAATGCGCTTCACTTTCTTGAGCAGCACTTTTTCGTCCTCGAAGAGGCCGATGGTGTTGTCATAGCTCTTGCTCATCTTCCGGCCATCCAGACCGGCCACCACAGCGGTGTCCTCCTGGATCAACGCCTCCGGGACTTTCAGCGTCCCTTCACCATAGGCGAGATTGATCTTGGTGGCGATGTCGCGGGTCACTTCCAGATGCTGCTTCTGGTCCTTGCCTACAGGCACGCGATCACTGTCATAGATGAGGATGTCCGCTGCCATCAGCACCGGGTAGGCGAAAAGACCGTGATTCGGCGTGAATCCATTGGCCACCTTGTCTTTGTAGCTGTGACAGTTCTCCAGCATGGGCATGGGCGTCACCGTGCTCAAAATCCACGCCAGCTCCGTGTGCTCTGGCATGTCACTCTGGCGGAAAAAGACCGCTTTTTCAGGATCCAAGCCACAGGCCAGGAAGTCGATGGCGAGATTGCGCACGTTTTCCCGCAGCGCCTTCGCGTCCTGAATGCTGGTGAGGGAATGATAGTCCGCAATGAAGTAGTAGGCCTCCCCTTCGTACTGCAGTTGCAACGAGGGCTGCATCATGCCGAAGTAGTTGCCGAGGTGGAGCCGCCCGGTGGGCTGGAGGCCGGAGAGGATACGCATGGGATGGCGAAAGTGCTTGCGGACGAGGCAAAGTCAACCTACGGAAAACTCCGTAATGATGATCGCCCGCCAGCTCTGTGGCAGCACCATTCTCCCGGGGTCTTGCACTCCCCCGTGATACGGTGACATTGCCCCATTCTGCCTGCAGCCCCGACTACGATCAGGCGCTGCGGCGGGTCTGTCTGCCGGTCAGACGACCTTTTTACCACGCTGAGCGCTCTCGACGCCGATACCCTGGCGAGACCGCCCCAATACATCGCCCCTCTTTTTAAAGTGCTGTTTATCCCCTGCTCCCTCCCGCTCCGCCGTTGCGTCCTCGCGGCCTGCACCCTGCCTGTACTCCTGCTCGCCTCCTGCAAAGACGAGGACAAAGGCAGCAAAGGCAAACCGGGCCAGATCAAGCTCAAGGAACTGGATAGCCCCAAAGACGAGCTGTCCAAAGAAGTGGAGGCCTTCACCGGCAATCACACCCGCATCGTCTGGACCCAGGCCCGCAAAAAAGGAGCGTCCGACACCTTCGCCGTCTCTGAGGACCTCGTCCTCGTGGGCATCGACACTCGCAACGGTCTGGGCATCCGCGAAATCCTGGAGAAGCCGGGTAACTACTCCCGTCCGCTCATCAGCACAGATGGGAAGACCATTCTCTTCACAGACAAGAACACCGTACGCAAGGGCGGGAAGAAGCACTACAAGCCTTACATCTACAAGACGGACTGGCGGGGCACCAAGCCCGTGCGTGTGCTGGATGGCTATGCCACCCAGTGCTGGCGGGATCCCAAAACAGGGATTGAGTGGGTGTATGCCGTGAGAAATCTCCGCGCCACCAAGTGGCTGTCCCTGGAGGCTCAGCGACTGGTGCGCTTCCAGATAGAGGACCCCACCAAGGAAGAGCTTATCTACGACGACAGCTACATCACGCCGGACAACATTCAGTTCTCCCGCGATGGCACCCGGGCCAGCGCCCTCTTCCCCTGGCCGAACGCCGGCGTCCTGGTGCAGGAGAACGGTCAGTGGCAGGCCAAGAAGCTGCTCAACGGCTGTTGGACGGCTTATGCACCAGACAACAGCGGCCTGAGCTGGGTCTTCGATGGCGAGCACAAGAGCGTGACCATGTACGCAGATGACGGTGCCAAGTCGTGGTCCTTGAAGTTCAACGACGCCCCCGGCGTGAAGGGTCGGGAGATGTACCACCCCCGCTGGACGAACCACGCGCGTTTTATCACGCTCACCGGCCCCTACTCCAAGGAGAAGAACTCCTCTGGAAACGTCATCAACAAAGGAGGCGGCACGGCAGAGATCTACCTGGGGAAACTCACCCCGCAGGCCGACAAAGTGGAGTCGTGGCTCCGCGTCACCAAAGACAAGCAAGGGGATGCGTACCCGGAAGTATGGATCGCTGGTGCAGGAGAAGCCGCCCTGGCGGGATACCAGATCGGCAGCGGTGCCCGCTCCGCTGCTACTGCAGGCAATTGGCCTGTGGAAAACAGCGGTCTGCTCCTGGTCTGGAGGGACCGCGAAGCGCTCAACACCTTCCGCGACCGCTCAGGGCAGAAGCTGGAAGCCCGGCTGGACAGCCAGGGCGCTGCCCGCTTTGGCCGTTGTAATGAGATGCTCCTAGATGGTGGCAGTTTTGTCATGGAGGAGGAGGCCGCCGCACCAGCCATCGCGCACTTTCGAGATCACGCCCCGGCCAGTTTCGAAGCAATCGTTCTGCCAGCTGCTTTTGAGGCGACGAGCGGTAGTGCAAGTGAGCCCCCCGCAGACCAAGGCGCTCAGGTGTTCCGCGCGCCCGGGATGAATCTCCAACTGCGCAATGGACAGCTCACTGTCTCCAAAGTCGCTGGTGAGGCTTGGAAATCCGCCCAACCCCTTCCCACCAAACCCTTCCACCTGATGGTGACACGCTCGGAGGCGGGTTTCACACTGTATGTCGATGGCCAGTCCGTGGAGCTTCAACCGTCTCCTGCCGACGCCGTTCCCGCACCAAGTGATTCCATCACCTTTGGCGGCGGCTGGCAGGGTGGCCTTTTGCAAGTGGCCCTGCATGACCATGCTCTGGCCGCAGACCAAGCCGCGGCGCATGGCGCCAGTGCCCAGGTGCGCATCAACAGCCTGCCAGCCACCCCGCCTCGCGTGCGGGTGAAAGCCCGCTTGGTGGAGACTTCCGCCATGCCCACTGCAGAGGGCATCGAGCCCTACACCAGCGCCCTGGTTGCCTACGTGTATGAAGTGCAGGAGGTCCTGGAAGGCGACTTCCCCACCACGGAGAAACGGCTGCTCGTGAAGCACTGGGGCATGCTGGGTCGTGAACCGGTGCAGGGCTTTCCCCGTACCGAAGACCAGACCTACGAACTCGTGGTGGAACGGCAGTCCGCTCACGGTCACCTGAATGGTGAGCGAGTGATGGACGATACGACAGCCTTCGACCTTGAGTCGTGGTTTGACGTGTCCTCACCCAAGGTGACATCTGCCAAATAGGGGCAACCCCGCGCTTTCTTCATTCGAAAGATGAAGACACGTTCATTTTTCCCGTTAATTCATCTCCTGCTCTTTTGTGTAATTGCTGCATGAAACTCCGCCTCACCTCCTCCACGCTTGCCCTTCTCTGCGCTGCCCTGCTTGCCCCCACTGGCACCCAGGCTGAAGACTTCACCACGGTCGTGAAAGGGGCTCTCGCCGCCTCGGCCCCCACCGATCTGTCCGTCCCCGGCAAGGGCGACAGCAACTGGTTTTTCTTGCGCCGTGAACTGGAGCACTTGCAGCACGGAGATCTGGCTGCCGCTGACCTCGCCAAAGCCAACAAGGAAGGCACGGACCCGGTGCCGGTCATTGCCAAATACGCCAAGGAACTGAAGGCGCTCGGTGTGGAGCTTCTGGTGGTCCCGGTACCCGCCAAGGCCTCGATCTATCCCGAGAAGCTCGATGCCAAGGTCGATGCCGCCAGCGTGCCCGCCCTGGCCCCTTTCCTTGCCAAGCTGAAGGCAGAAGGAGTGGAGGCCCTCGATCTGGAAGCGGAGTTCAAGAAAGTCCGCACCGCTGAGCCTGCCAATCAACTCTACTGCGCCACGGATTCGCACTGGTCTCCTGCGGCCTGCCAGTTGGTGGCCAACCTCGTTGCGGCCAAGTACAAAGCGCTGCCGGAAGTGACCGCCGCCAAGGTGGCTGGCCTCACCACCCTGCCTGCTGAAACCCGTGAGTATCACGGCGACCTCCTGACGGACGCCCAGAAGGGTTCTGTAGCCAAAGAAAAACTCCCCATCTCCCGGGCCGGCCTGGGCGCAGGTAGCAGCGTGACCACCGTGGAAAGCAGCCCCGCCAGCCCCATCGTGGTGCTGGGAGACAGCCATCTGCAGGTCTTCCGCAAAGGCGGCAACATGCTGGACACCCAGGGCGGTTTTGTGGATCACCTCCAAGTCGCCCTTGGCACGCCGGTGCAGGAGTTCACCATGCAGGCCGGGGGTGCCGATGGCCCGCGCGTGGAAATCGCCCGCACCACGGCCAAAAACCCGGACTTCTGGTCCAAGAAGAAAGTCGCCATCTGGGTCTTCACCGCCCGCGAGTTCACGCAGGGCAAGTGGCGCGAGATTCCGGCGCAGGTGAAGAAAAAGTAGCCAGTAAAAAGTGAAAAGTAGCGGTGAGAGTGGCCTCTGGGGCTGCTTCACCGCTTTTTTGTGGATTCAGACCGCCGCATACCCTTCGATGAAAGGCTGGCCCCAGAGGGACGGCAAACCGGCCCGCTGCAAACTGAAACTTTTACTGCTGCATCGCAGCAAGCACTTCATTCGTGATGTTCTTCCCACCGCTGAAGTTGGTGATGAGGCTGCCGATGGAATAGATGGGTCCCCAAGGGATGCCCCACCAGCCGAAGAGGAACGTCAGGGCGGAAAAAGCCAGACCTTTGGCCACGGCGCTCTGTCCTCCTTTGAGAAAATAGATGTCGCTGGACCTTTTGAAGGTCATGATCAGCACGGAGAAAGTGTATTCGTAAATCACAAACCGGCCGCCCCGGTCCAGTTCATGTCCCAACTCCTGGCCGGTCATGGATTCAATTCCGATGATTTTCATGCTGGAAATCTACGAGAAAAGAATCATCCAAAACAAGCCGATTTACCGTTACCTGCAAAAACTACGGGAGTGAAATCAAATTCCCGGCTTAGGAATGTAAAATGCTTGGCCTGAAATTTCCCGCCCACTGCAAACTGCGTTGCAGGCGGCACTTGCCCCTCTGTCCGCCTTTGCTAAGTTTTTATTCTCTTTAACCTCAGATTGCCATGTCTCTCGACGCGCTCCGCACCTTCAAGACCGGGTCCAATACGGACGGAAAGTTCTACTCGTTGCCTGAACTGGAGAAGCAAGGAGTAGGGCCGGTCTCCAAGTTGCCAGTGAGCATCCGCGTGGTGTTGGAGTCCCTGGTTCGTAATCTGGACGGGAAAAAGGTGACGCTGAAGGACGTGCAGAACCTGGCCAACTGGAATGCCAAGGCCCCCGGCGACTACGAAATTCCCTTCACGGTCGCCCGCATCGTGCTGCAAGACTTCACCGGGGTGCCCCTTCTGGTGGACCTGGCCGCCATGCGCTCTGCCGTGCATGCCATGGGCAAGAACCCAAAGATGATCGAGCCGCTCGTTCCCGTGGATCTGGTGGTGGACCACTCTGTGCAGGTGGACTTCGCCGGCACTCAGGACTCCCTCAACCGCAACCTCGACCTCGAATTCCACCGCAACCGCGAGCGCTACAAGTTCCTCAAGTGGGGTGAGCAGGCTTTCGACACCTTCAAAGTGGTGCCTCCCGGCATCGGTATCGTGCACCAGGTGAACCTGGAGTACCTCGCCAAGGGCGTGCTGGAGAAAGAGAATGTGTTCTATCCAGACAGCCTTGTCGGTACGGACTCCCACACGACCATGATCAACGGCCTGGGCGTCGTCGGTTGGGGCGTGGGCGGCATCGAAGCTGAGGCCGGTATGCTGGGCCAGCCGGTGACCTTCCTGGTGCCAGAAGTGGTGGGCATGCGCCTGACCGGTGCCCTTCAGCCTGGCGTGACCGCGACTGACCTCGTGCTGCGCGTGACCGAAGTGCTCCGCAAAACGAAGGTGGTGGGCAAGTTTGTCGAATTCTTCGGCCCCGGTGCCCGTGCGCTCAGCGTGCCGGACCGTGCGACAATCGCCAACATGGCCCCGGAGTACGGCGCGACCATGGGCTTCTTCGGCATCGACGAGGCCACTATCGCCTACCTCACCGGCACCGGTCGGTCGGCCGAACTCTGCGGAACGGTGGAAAACTACTACAAGGCCCAAGGCCTCTGGGGCATCCAGGAAGGTGACGAGATCGAGTACACCCAGGTGGTGGAACTCGACATGTCCACCGTGAAGCCCGGCGTGGCCGGTCCCAAGCGCCCGCAGGACCGCATCGACGTATCAGCCCTCAAGGAGAAGTTTGAGTCCCTCCTTGTGGCTCCCACCCCAGATGGCTTCGGCAAGCCTTCTCTGAACGGCCAGTATGAGGTGACCGTGGACAGCAAGGACGGCGTGAAGGACAGCATCACACATGGCTCCGTGCTCATCGCCGCCATCACGAGCTGCACCAATACCAGCAACCCAAGCGTGATGCTGGCCGCCGGCCTCCTGGCCAAGAAGGCCAACGCGAAGGGCCTGACAGTGAAGCCTTCCGTGAAGACCTCCCTCGGACCCGGCTCCCGCGTGGT
This sequence comes from Verrucomicrobium sp. BvORR034, assembly GCF_000739635.1. Taxonomy (GTDB): domain Bacteria; phylum Verrucomicrobiota; class Verrucomicrobiia; order Verrucomicrobiales; family Verrucomicrobiaceae; genus Verrucomicrobium. The sequence continues at coordinate 21,084 of NZ_BATQ01000178.1, forward strand.
GACGGACTACCTTGAGAAGACCGGCCTCCAGACGGAACTGGACCAGCTCGGCTTCCAGACCGTGGGCTACGGCTGCACCACCTGCATCGGCAACTCCGGCCCGCTCGACCCCGGCATTGAGAACGTGGTGCGCAGCGAAGATGTCGTGGCTGCCAGCGTGCTCTCTGGCAACCGCAACTTCGAAGCCCGCGTGCACCAGAGCATCAAGGCAAACTTCCTCATGTCCCCCCCGCTTGTGGTGGCCTATGCCATCGCCGGCACCGTGGACGTGGACCTTTCCAAGGAACCTCTCGGCACAGGCAGCGACGGCCAGCCCGTCCTGCTGGCAGACATCTGGCCCAGCAGCGAGGAAATCGGTGCGGCCATGGCCAGCGCCCTGGCTCCCGATGTGTTCCAGAAGCTCTACACGGGCTTTGCCGAGCAGAACCCCAAGTGGAATGAGATCCCCTCCAGCGTGGGCCTCGTGTACGACTGGGATCGCGACTCCACCTACATCCAGGAGCCTCCGTTCTTCGACAAATTCAGCATGGAGCCCAGCGACATCAACGAGATCCACGGCGCTCGTCCGCTCGGCATCTTCAGCGACAGCGTCACGACGGACCACATCTCCCCTGCGGGCAACATCAAGAAGGACAGCCCCGCCGGGAAGTACCTCCTGGAGAACCAAGTGACCCAGGCGGATTTCAACAGCTATGGCTCCCGCCGCGGCAACGACCGCGTCATGACCCGCGGCACCTTCGCCAACGTGCGTATCAAGAACCTCATGGTTCCTGGCATTGAGGGCGGCATCACCAAGTACTTCAGCGGTCCCGGCGTCTCCGCCGAGGCGGCAGAAGTGCTGCCAATCTACGACGCCGCTGAGCAGTACAAGGCTGCGGGCGTACCGCTCGTCATCCTCGGTGGCGAAGACTACGGCATGGGCTCCAGCCGCGACTGGGCCGCCAAGGGCACGAACCTGCTGGGCGTGAAAGCCGTGATCACGAAGTCCTTCGAGCGCATTCACCGCTCGAACCTCGTGGGCATGGGCGTGCTGCCCTGCAACTTCGTGAACAAGGAAGATTACGACAAGGTAAAGGGCCTGACCGATGCCACCTTCAGCCTCCTGGGAGTGTCCAATGACATCAAGCCCATGAGCGAAGCGACGCTGAAAGTCACCCAGGCTGATGGCGTGACCTTCAATGTGCCCGTCATCGTCCGCCTCGATACGCCGGTGGAAATCGACTACTACCGCGCTGGCGGCATCCTGCCATACGTGCTCGCGCAGATCCTGCGGGCGAATGCGTAAGGCGAGAGAGATGATGTGAATTGTTCAAAAGGCCGCCAGGAGACTGGCGGCCTTTTTTTGCCTGTCGGCGGAGGTTGGAGCGTAGTCCGGCTGTCCTCAGCCGGTTTGGGAGCGAAGGGTGAGACGTGCAACGGCGGATCAATGTCGGCCCCGCTCGTCACCTCAGCGAACGTTCGTCCTGAGCCGCATAAATGCGGTACTCCAACCCTGCCGTCACTGTCGTGGAAGAACTTCAAACCTTCGGGACCGATGCGGACAAATCGTCCAATCGCCCCCAGCCCTCCCCTGACCTCAAGTCTTGCGTCTTTCGTCTTGAAGTCTTGTGTCTCCCGCGAAGCGGGAAGGGCCTGGGCCGGCCGGTGTAAGCCGGATTCTGTGCCTCCCGCGTTGCCGCAGAAGGTGGCGGTCATTTCTCTAGCCCGGGGCTTGCGTCCCGTGCTCCCCGCTTTGCGCGAGGTGCGACTAATACCCGGGGTTATCCCAACTCCTTGCGGAGCCGGTGCGGCCAGGGCGGGCCGTTTCCCCTGTTCTGTCTTGCACCGTGTGGGGTTTGTCCTGCCTCCTTCCTTTCAGTCGGAGCGGTGAGCTCTTACCTCGCCTTTTCACCCTTACCGCAGTTGCCCGCGGCGGTATGTTTTCTGTGACACTTTCCGTGACCGGAAGCTTACGCCGCCAGCCCCCGCGTTTTCACACGGCACACTGCCCTGAGGTGTCCGGACTTTCCTCTCTCAATTGCCTTGCGACATCTGACAGCGACAGCCTCCGACCGACCCAGTTCGTAAAATAAGGCTGTTTTGAGCGAAGGAAAGGGAATCTTGGTCTTCGTTTACCGGTCCAGTGGTCAGTAGGCAGTGCGTCAGTTGTCAAGGTGTTGGACGTTCAAGCCGAAATTGAGTGCTGACCCGGCCTTCGGGTTAATTCCACTGCTTACCACTTACCTCTCACCATTTACCGAAATGCCGGTTTCCCGGCCTTCTGAACGTGCTACCCTAGTCACCATGTCCACCCAGACCTATCCCTGGTCGAACAACCGCCGCGCGGCGTTCAAGTTTGAACGCTGGTCGTGGAGCCTGCGGTTGTGGCTGCTGTTTGCCTTCGTGCTGGCGGTCCTTTTCCATTGGTGGCTGTACTACTTCTTCAGCACGGTAGATTTCGGCAAGAGCATGCTGCCGGTCACCCAGACCAAGGCCAAGGCGGATCGCATTGCCATCAATCCGGAGGCGCTCAAGGAGCAGCAGGCCATCCAGCACATTCCAGACCTGATCGCCCCCTCGGACAAGGCGGAGCCGCAGTTGAAGGCAGATCTGCAGGACATTGCGGAAATGATCCCCGAGGACAAGCCGCTGGACCTCACACCTGACGTGGACAAGGTGACCAACTTCCTGGCCCCCAAGTCCAACCCCAACGCAACAAATCCAGCCCACGCGCCCTCCATGGCGGCGATTGCGGACTTGGCCCCCGGTCCGGATCTGGCCAGCTCCATGGACGCCATCAAGAGCTCCGCCCTGCGGCAAGCTGTGTCTGACCAGCAACTCGTGCTCCCCGCCAAGCCCCTGGACAAGGAGTTGGAAGGCATGGACGGCAAACTGCTGGACCGCATGAACAACCAGAGCAAGGCAGGTGACGGCTCCCCTCGCACCATGGCCGGGTACAGCAACCTCGAGGATCTGCTGGCCAAGGGTGGTGCGGTGAATGCCAGCACTGCGCCCATCATGCTGCCGACCGACCTCCTGTTCGAATATGGGAGCGACCAACTCGCCGAGAACGCCCGCTTGAGCCTCATGAAGCTGGGCTACCTGATCACCAAGAACCCGAACAGCCGCTTCATCATCGAGGGTCACACGGACACGATCGGCTCTGCGGAGTTCAACCTCGATCTAAGCCAGCGCCGCGCGAATGCCGTGGTGGGCTGGCTCATGCGCTCCCTCAAGCTGAGCAATGACCGCATCGATGCCGTCGGCATGGGTGAGTCCCGCCCCCTGTCCCGCGTGAACCCCAATGGCACAAAGGACGAACAGGCCCTGAACCGCCGCGTCGAGATCAAGGTGCGCCCGATCAGCCAGTAAGCAGTTCATCAATTTCCCCCAGGAACGAAGAAACCGGCCTGTACATCCGTTCAGCCGGTGTCATTTACGACCCACACACCAACGAACCAGGACACACTCACTCGCACTGCATGGGGGACAAGGAAGCGGCGGCACCGCGCAAAAAAGACGACAGCTCAGGCCTTTTCCGATGGCTGAGCTTCATCCTGCTGACCATCCTCTTTGTGGTCGCGTACGTGAAGATGGGGGGGCTGCTCATTTCGCAGACCAACCACACCGCCCAGCAGATCCTGGGAGGAGACCAGAAGCACAACATCCGCCTGGCGCTGGAGACCCGGGAGGATCTGAGCCCTGACTTCAACAAGGGTTTCACCAAAGCCCTGGCAGATTTTTTCCCGCATCGCACGGACGGCGTGGTGAACCCCCTGTGGCCCTGGGTGGCAGCCTGGCTGGCCACCTCAGACCATCCCACCCCGACGGAGGCAGATGCCGCCACGGTGACGGAGAAGGATGAGGATTACTTCAACCGAGGGCGCTGGTTCCATGTGTTCATGACCTGCACTTTCCTGGTCATGCTGGGCCTCTCTGCATGCCGCATCTTCTCCCTGCCCGCCTCGCTCAACCTCATGCTGCTGGGCGGCTTCGGCGCGCTGCTGCCGCGCTCCGCTTACTTCCAGCCGGAGCCGCTGTACTTTGTCTTCTTCTTCCTTACCTGGGTGGCGTGCATCTCCGCGCTATCTCATAATACCCTGTGGATCTACGGGCTGATCGGCGCGCTCTCCGGTATCGCCTACATGGCGAAGGGCTCGGTCTCCCCCCTGATCATGGTCTTTGTGGGAGTGAGCACGTTGCGTTGTCTCTGGGAACTCGTCAGCGCCCGCCGTCGCGGTTTCGTACTGGCCAATGGCAACCTGTGGCACTGGCGAAATCACCTGATGGGTCTGCTCATCCTGGGCATGGTGCACCTGCTGACCATTGGCCCCCGCCTCACCGATGCGAAGGAAAAGTTCGGTGACTCCTTCCACTCCTACCCTGCCTACTGGATGTGGATGGACAAGTTCAACCCCGATTGCTACGAGTGGATGGGGCAGCACAACACGAAGGAGCGCCTCCAGGCCCTGCGGCCCGAGGACAAGCCCTCGCTCAAGAAGTACATCGACACGCACGGCACGGACGTCTTTGTCCAGCGACTCCAGGACGGCACGTGGAATCGCGTGAGTGAGTTCCTCTGGCCCAAGCAGACCAAGCGCAGCCAGAAGATTGAGAACCAGAAGCCCTGGAAATCCCTGCTGGAATGGCGTGGGGTGTACCTCATCTGGCTGGGTGTACTGCTGGTGGCATTGGTGGTCGTGCTGTGCAGCGCGGCCCCCAAGGCGGAGCACGCCGGGCATGTCGTCTTCCGCCATGGCACGGTCACCATTCTGCTGTTCGTGCTCGGCTCAGTGGCGATCTACTGTGTGGCCTATGGATTCTACGCGCCCATCGCGCGCGGCAGCGGAGATCGATTCATGCTTTCCTTGTACCTGCCGCTGGTCTTCTGCCTGATCTGGGGCGCGGAGTCCATCGTGCGCCGCCTGCGCCGCCGGCAGGGCTGCAGCCCTTGGATCACCCGCAGCTATCTGGCCGCCCAGTGGCTGCTGTTTGCCCTCGTCTCCTGGCGGCTCGTGGAGATCTTCCGCTTCCCCTTCTTCGACAACCGCTAGTTATAACGTCCTCCCCTGCCCCCGCTGTAGCCCCTCATGGCCAAGCCCGCGCCCACGCTCCTGCTCTGTTTCGATTTCGACGGAACTCTCATCAATCATGAGGGGGAGCCGGCCTTTCATCCGGCCATGGGGGACATGCTGCGCCATTTCAAAAGCCAAGGGGCGGCCTGGGTGGTGAACACCGGTCGCAGCTTGAGCCAGACCCTGGAGGGCATCGCGCAGCACCATCTCTTCATGCTGCCGGACTACATCATCGCGCAGGAGTGCGAGATTTACCGCCCCGGCTTCTTCAAGCCGTGGAAGGACTTTGGCTCCTGGAACTCCCGCGCCCGGCGTGCGCACGATCACTTCGTGGACAAGCACCGGCTGTTCCTCGCGGAGATGCGCCAGCATGTGGAGCAGAACACCCGTGCAGAATTCCTTATGGGTGACTTGGGCCAGGTGGGCATTGTAGCTCTGGATGAACTGGAGCTCGATGATATCTGCGAGCTCATCAATGTCCGCACCGCCCGGGATCCGGACATCGGTTACCATCGCAACGGTCGCTACCTGCGCTTCACCCACTCCTCCTACAGCAAGGGGACCGCACTCCAGGAGCTGGCCCGCATGATCGGCGTGCCCCGGGAGCGCATCTTCGCCGCCGGCGACAATCACAATGACCTGCCCATGCTGGACGCGAGTGTGGCAGGCAACATCGCCTGCCCGAGCAACGCGCTGGATCCGGTGAAAGCTCATGTGCAGGCGCACGGTGGCTACCTCGCCAGCCGCCCTGCGAGCGAGGGTATGATGGAAGCGCTGGAGCACTTCTTCCTCCGCACCCCTAGGTGAAGCTGGAGCAACGTGCTCCGCAAGATGCTCCGCTCCGCCCCGTTTGAGCGGGATCAAACTCATGGGCAGCTCCTACCCCAACTCTTCAAGCAGCAGCGGCGACTCTGATCGTGCGCCTGTGCAGAAGGAGGCTGAGGTTGAGTCCCGCACGTTTGATGAAAACCTGGCTCTGCATGCGCTCGCCTTGAAGCAGTATGTTCGATCTCTGCTGCCCGGCTACCATGGAGCGGACGATGTGGCGCAAGAGGCCCTGGTCAAGATCTGGGAAAAGAAGCACGAGTTCACCTCGGGGACCAACTTCAAGGCCTGGATCTTCACCATCGCGCGGTTCTATGTGATGAACCAGCGCCGCAAGCTGGCCCGCTCTCCGGTGAGCAATCTGGACGATGAGCTGATGGACCAGATCGACCGCCGGTGGATGGCCGAGGAGATCCGCCAGCCGGAGGAGGAGCTCCAAGCCCTGCGGCAGTGCATGAGCTCGCTGAACGCCGCCGATCAGCAACTTTTGCACGTCCGCTACGCAACCAAGACCTCCCTCGAGACATATGCGCAGAACGAAGGGCTAAGCAGCGGCTCCTTGAAGGCCCGTCTTTTCCGTCTGCGGGAAACGCTCCGGCGCTGCATAGAACTTCGCCTCCAAGCATGATGAACAACACCCCTCCCCAGGACTCGCCCGACATGGATCGGGCGCTGAATCTCCTCATCGAGGGCGAACTCTCTGCCGAGCAGGCTGCAGTCTTGCAGGAACGCATGAAGGCCGAGCCAGCGCTGCTGAAGCGCTATCTCGCCCTGGTGAGAATCGATTCATTGCTGCGTGATCGAGGCTGGAAGGATGCGGCGAATGAGCCCACTGCTTCCATCGTGTCAGTCCCCGCCTCGCGTTGGCGTTCCCCAATCGTCCGACGCACACTGCTTGCAGCGGCGGCATTGGCAGTGCTGCTGCTCGTGGCGGGCCTGTGGCAAGTCGGTCAAAATCAGCCCCCTGCGGTGGGCGTGGTCCCTTCGGTGAAGTTCTCACCCACCTCGGTCTTTGAGACGGTTGCCCCCCAGAGCACTGACGATGGGCAGTTGCGGTTCGGCGATGCCGTGGCCATGACGGACGGGTCCGTCTCCATTCGTCTGCCCAGCGGGGTCGAGGCGGTCATCAAGAGCCCAGCCCGCTTCTCCATCACCGGACAGAACAGCGTCCAGCTCGATAAGGGCTTTGCGTGGTTCCGGGTGCCACCTCAAGCCAAGGGCTTCAGCGTGGAACTGCCGTGGATGACAGTCGTGGATCTGGGAACGGTCTTCACGACCCAGGTTGAGGACCAGATCCATGAAGTGCGGGTGGATCAAGGCAGGGTGGAAGCCCGGTTGAAAGGAGCACCGTCCAGTGTGCAATCTCTGACAGCGGGGCAGATGCTGGTGCTGCGTGCTCCGAGTGATCAGCCTCTGGTGCAATCTTCTGCAACGCCATCAACTCCCAACTCGCTCGCAGATGAAGGGCAGGTGGTCTTCAAGGAGATGCTCAAGCATGTGCCGGATCAATCGTTCGCTGACCGTCCCCCTCTGACCGGCACCTGGGAAGTGCTCCGGGGCGTTCCGATGATCCGGGACGGCAAGTTCAGCGCGGGCTCCAACTTCATTCACCTCATGGGGAGGTTTGCGAAGCCGGTGGAAAAGGATGCCCAGGCGGTGGTGATCCTGTCCTTCAAGTCCGTATCCCCCAAGTCGCTCTTCCACTCCAAGGGCTTCGCCGGCGTCAGCCTCTTTGACCGTAATGGTGAGATGTTTTTCCTGGGCGACAAGGGTTCAGACTCCTACTCCTGGGAGCTGCTGACCTTTGGGCAGAAGTTCCGCGGCCCTGCGGAGGTTCGCACTGCCTACAACCTCTCCATCCAGGGGAGCGAGGAAACATTCACCCTGCGCTACCGCCAGCGCACGGGCGAGTTCGACGTCTTCAAAGGCTGGGGCGTGGAAGGCCTGCCCATCCTCAAAGGACGCACCGATGCCAACATGCGGATCGATGGCGTGCGCATCGCCAACGGTGAAGGCGGCGATTTCTCGTTTGAGAACCTGCAGGTGACGGTGGTGAAGGATTCAGGGGCTGAGAAGTAGGAGTGGGCTTCTCCCGGAAACGCGATACTGCAGGAGCGCCGCGTCTCATAGGATCACGATAACACAGCGGAGATTTCACAGCATACAGGAGGCGGGGGTTCCCAGCCCCGCTCAGTCGCGGGGTGACTGAGGCGGCATGCGGTTTGATGAACCAACGGCGAACGTGAGTCTGCCGCTTCGGTCACCAGCGGGACCGGAGATCCCCCCTCCCTTACCGGCTGGAGGTGTATGAATGAATGTAGAAGAGCCGTCTCGGCTCTTGGGTGCGCTGGGTGATTCGAGGAACAAGAACCGGGACGGTTTTACTACAGTGCTTGCGCTGAAAAGTAGTCACAGGCTTCAGGCTGTTCAGTCGCGCTTCTCCTGAGCTTTGGCCGCCAATCTCGCATTTTCTCCACGCCAACGGCGTGATACAAAATAGCCCAGGGTCAGACCGCGAAGCGGTCGCCGCCCTGGGTATCGACAGGAAAGTCTCGGAACTCCAAGGGAGTTCAACAAACTGCCCAAATCACCCGAAGGCCGCTGAACTGCATGCGGTGGACACCTCAGGGATACTGCCACGATTTGTAGAACTCGCTTCGGAGTTCGGGTCAAACCGCCCGTGTACCCAGGGTGGCGGCTCGTGCCTGGCCTGACCCTGGGCTACATTGTTTGACGCCTTTGGCGTCAGGCTGCTGGAATGAGGCGACGACAAGGTGCTTGGTGGTTCGATGAACAAAAACCGGGACGGTTCTTCTACAGTGCTGGTGCCGAAATTTTCGTCCCGGGCGACCACTCCTCTTCCTCACCGCAACTTCCCATGCAGCTCAAACTTCTTCCCGGCGAGCGCCTCCTTGGCGGGTTGGCCCCAAACGGGCGTGGGCGTATAGTTCCAGTCCACAAGCATGCGGGGGCTGGCGCTGGGGTGGAAGCACCAGCCGGTCCAGTTCAACCGATGCTTCTGGATCAGCCCCAAAATGTCGGGCACCCAGGTCTCAGCATTCTCCTGCATCTCATGCGGCATGAAGTCCATCTTCTTGGCATCGGCACCCACTTCTCCCAACAGGATGGGATACTTCTCCGCGGCATCAAGCAGGTACTTCTGCCACCCGCGCTTCCAGGGATAAATATGACAGGCATAGATGATGCCCTGGCCACCTTCGTCTTTGAGGCCGAATCCATTGATGATGCCATCCAGCTGATAGGCGTAGTCCAGACCTCCTACGAGCACCATGTTCTTGGCCCCGGTAGAGCGCACGGCGTCCAGCATGGCCTGCATGCCGGGTGACTGGAAACCATGCTTGTTGTGCAGCTTCTCCTCGGGAGTGAGGAAAGCATCCTCATCGCCGTCTTTGCGTTTCTCTTCCACGAACCCGCCATCGCGCCAGACCTCCCAGGTGACGCCGTGAGGCTCGTTCATCAGGTCAAAAATCAAGGCGGGATGGTTTTTGTAGCGCTCAGCCGCATCCTTCCAGAAGTCCAGGAACTCCTTCCGCGGTGCGCGGTAGCGGTGCAAATCCAGCACCACATACGCGCCACGATTTGACGCCAGCGTGATGACTTGATCTACGACCGCACGATAGGCTTTGCCACCGTCTTCGAGGTCTTTGCCAAACCAGTAGTCGTCTTTGATGGGCAGGCGGATCACGTTGCCCTTCCATTCATCAATTGCCACCACCACGGACTTGTACACCTGCTCTCCGCGCAGGCTCCACTCCAGGCTGGGCACGTTCAGGCCCTGGAGCCAGACTTCCTTGCCTCCGTCCACCGTGACAATGCGGTTGCCCTCGGCACGGATCGCCGGGGGCCACTTGGCCTGGTTGGGCTCTTCAAGGGGCACACGAGATTTCTCCGCCAGGATCTCGCGCTCCTTTTGCTTGGCGAGGAGCACATTGGCATCGGTAGGCTTGAGCAGGATGTTATCGAGGTCAAAGCTGCCGCTCTTCACTTCAAACAACGCGGGCATGACCACTACGGATACCGCTTCTGCGGGCACCAGGAACTCGGTCCGTTTTTCGACCCAGCCATCTGTGTCCTTTTGAGAATACGGCGGGGCGGGCTTGCTTGGCAGCGTCTTGCCGTCAGCGCCTTTGAACTCCAGCATGATGCGCGCATCAAACCAGGGCTTGGGGCCTTTCTTCAATCCGGTGATGCGTTGCTTCCAGGTCATCTCCAGGGCCGCCGCGCCTTCCGGCACCGGACAGTCGCGAAAGAGAAGCACGGTTTTGCCTGGCGTGAGACTGGTAAGGCGGATGAAGCGGTTCCCATCGCTCTCTTCCTTCTCCCAGGAGATGCCGCCGCCTTTGCCCCAGCCTTCGGGCGAATCCTTCTTTTTGTTCTCAGTCTCAAAGTTGCCGTTGCTGAGGAGGGTGCCTTCCTTGGCCAGCAAAGCCGCCGCCTGCTCACGACGTTTTGCCGCGACCTTGGCATCCATCTCCGCCTTCTTGGCGGCCCGTTCAGCATCGGCCTTCTTCAGCGCCTCAATCTGCTCCGGGTTCAATGGAACAACACGAATCTCGGCGAAATCGAGACGTCCCGACTCCGTCTGGAAGAGGCTGGGCATCATCTGCAGGGCCGCGACGCCCTCTGGCACCATGTAAGTGCGACTGATCTCTGTCCACTCCGCCGCCCTGGTGGAGAAGACAATGGGGGATGGCGTGGGTTTCACCTGCTCCCGCGCCTGGTTCAGGAAATGAAACATGGCCCGTGCATCATTCCAGCTCTGCTTGCCCTTCTTGACGTCTGCGGTGCGATACTTGAAAGCCACTTCGATCCCCAGCACGCCTGCCGGGATGGGGACTTCACGATAGGCAGAGAGCATCTTGCCGGACTCAGTGGCAGTGATGCGGAAAAATGGCTTGCCTGCCTCATCCTTCTCCCAGGAAAGACCTGTGCCCTTGCCCCAGCCATCCGGCCAGGAGTCGCCATCGGCATCGAGCGTGAAGTCGCCATTGCTAACGAGATTTGTCTTCGGCGCAGGTTCCTGGGCGTTCACGCCCATCACGCCCACACACATGAATGCAAGAAGCGCGGCGCACCACGCAGGTTGCCAGGAAGACCGCGTCCCCCTGGGCCGGCTCCGGCGAAAGGCGGCGGCAATCAAGGCCGCAAACGCCATCAAGGCCCGCGATGGCTCAGGAACCGCGGCGATGGAGATGGTGCCCTGCGAGTGCAGTTGGGAAGTGTCCCACGCCAGACCCATGCCCGCCAGGAGACCGTCCACACTGGAGCTGAAAGCGAAGCTCCCGGAGGTCCCGGAGACCTGCGACCAGTCGATCAGCTTCCAGGTATCCCCCACCGCCCAGGCGGTCATGGTATCGGCCGCGTCCACATGCAATGCCGCACCGGAAGCGATATCCACAAGGCCCTGACCGGTGCCGAAGAGCAGCAGGTCTGCATCCACCCCCACGATGTTATTTCCCAATCCATCGCCGCTGCCGCCAAAGAGGTCAAACTCCAGCCGGGAGGTGGAGCTAAAGGTGATGGTGTCCCCGCGCAGTTCGAAATCTGCTGCCGCAGGCGTGGGCAAGGTGGAATCGCCCACATCCAGCAAGCCGTGAAAAGTCAGGCTCTTGCCCGCAGCGGCGACCACGCGCCCCGTGCCTCCCAGAGTGGCCCCCGCACTCACGGTGAGGTTGCCCAACCCGGTGCCGGAACCCGTAGTGTTGTTCACCAGCAGGCGGCCTTGGTCCACCGTGGTGGCACCTGTGTAGGTGCTGTCGCCTTTGAGCGCGAGGGTGCCAGCCCCGGTCTTGTTCAAGCCTCCGGCAGCAGTGGCATCCGTGAGGGAGGTTTCCACCGTGAGGTCGGCGGCGGCCGCACCATCGCCGATGTTGAAGGTGCGGGTGCCGTCGAGGCGTACCACCCCCTGATTGGCATCTGCAGCATTCGAAGTGGCGATCTTCACCGTCTCCTGGTTGCTGGTATTGCCGTTGAACGTGATGTCTCCGCCCAGCGTCAACTGGGCCCCTTTGTTGGTGGCATTGCTGTTCACGATAATGGCGGTGTAGGCACCAGAAGCAACGTTGTTGATGATCAGTTCCTTCAAGGAGGTGAGGCCGGTAAAGGTGGAGGTGCTGGAGGACTCCTTGGCGCGCAGCACTCCGCCGGACAGCGTGGTGGTGCCCAGCACGGTGATATCTCCTCCCGCATTCATGCCCAGCTCACCGTTGGTGAGGGTGGCATTGCCGTTGATGTTGAAAGTGGCATTGCTGCCGTGGTTGCCGAAGGAGCCGCCGTTCATGGTGAAGTTGTTGATCGTCTCGGTGTGGTTGTTGTTGCCGCTGCTTGAAGTGCTGTCCATCCAGAAAGTACCGGCGTTAATGGTGACACTGGCGGTGTCTGCGATGGCATTGCTGTTCTTGAGCAGGGTGCCGCCGTTCATCACCAAATCGGTCGTGAGACCGGTATTGGCCACGGATTTGTTGAGGCGAAGGATGCCGCTGTTCAAAGTGGTGGTGCCCGTGTAGGTGTTAGCCTCAGAACCGCCCAGCACAATCTGCCCGGTGCCGCCAAAGGTGACCCCCTTGCCGCCATCATTGGTGATGACGCTGTTGATCTGGAGAGGGGCGTTCGTATTGCTGTTGTTGACGCCGTTGGTGAAGGCCAGGATGACACCCTCCTGACCATTGAGGTCCAGGGTGGCCACGCTGAGGAGCATCACATCCGTTGCTGCGGCGGTGGTGACCGCTTGATTGGCGAAGATCACGCCGCTGTGAACCCGCAGGGTGGCACCAGCACCGGAGATGGTGACGCCAGTGTTGGTTCCTGCACCTGTGAGATTGAACGACAGCGAGTTGATCGAGGTCACACCGGCCCCGAGAGTTATGTCCTGCGAGGCACTCCCCGAGGTGCGGGTGTACAGCACGTTGTCCTGCTGGGTCTGGCCGCTGACGATGGCGGCGGTGTATTCTGTGCTCGTGTTCAACAACCGCACACCCTTGTCGTCATCATAGGTGACCAGCCCCGTTCCAGAACCTCCCGTGGTGGTGGCACCGTACACGCCTTTCAGGATGCCAACGGTAGATGACCCCACCGCCCCGCTGCCAGCGAGATCAGGAGTTTCATCGAGCATGAGGTTCGAGGAGTCCGCCACGAGGTCTGCTGCAACGTTCACTCCGAGATTCTGCCCCCGGACCAGCAAGGTGCTGCCCGCCTCCCGCACCAGCGTGCCTGCAGTGAGCCGCGTATTCTTGGCCGCATTCGGAGTGAGGGTCACGACGGCGTAGCCCTCCTCCGCAGTGAGGGCATCGGTGATGGTGTCGTTTGAGTTCGCTCCGGCATTTCCTGAGACGGTCAGGAGGACGCCATCACTGCGACCGACTCCGTTCAAGGTCACACTTTTTGCCCGGGTGACGCCCGTGTTTCCACTGGTGCTACTGTTGAATCGAAGGGTGGTCTGGCTGCCCCCATTGAACTTCACCAGGAAATCAGAATTGGCGGAACTACCGGCAGCACCGTTCAGGGAGAAGGTGCCGGAGAGAATCGTGGTGGAACCTTCATAGGTATTGGCACCGGAGAAGTTCAGCGTTCCACCGTTGGCGATGATGCCTCCGTTTGATATCGCATTGACGAACCCCAGCGTGCGGCTTGCTCCCACCGTGAAATTGCGGACCACGCCGCCGAGGTCGATGTTAAGAGCCTCGTTCGTACCGGTGGATCCAAAGAGGATGGTCGCACTGGCACCGGCGGTGTGCACGATGTCCCCTCCGAGCTTGAAAGTGCGATTCCCTCCCGTTCCCCGTAGCGTGATCCCTGAGTTGCCCGTGTAGTTGAAGGTCAACCCATAGCCCGGTGCCAGATCCGAGTTCACAGTAATCGTCTGTCCACCCGCCACCGCAAGCGAACTGTGCCACACTCCATTGATGGTGCTGCCCGCCCAGTTGCTCGTGTCGGAGTAAGAGTACGTGCCACCGGCAGTCGGGCTCCAGCCCGTCGTGGCCTGACCGCGAGCTGTAACAGCCCATGCTGACACCACCAAGGTCAGCGGAATCCCCAGAGCACGGATCAGCGTCCGGCGGCGCATATCATTGGTCTTGCTGTTCATGGATGACGTGAGGAAGTGCGAAAGAAGGAGCGATTGCTTCCACCCATGGGGATCAGGCAGAGACGGTTTAAAATTACCTTCCGGCAGGCGAACTGACTACCTAGCCAATCGGCTAAACCTTGATGTCATGCTCACGGACGGAACACACGGGCACGACCGGTGACGGGATCCACCTGCACGGTGCCAAAGTTATAGGGGATGCCGGTTTCAGGATTTAACGGTTCATGCTGCGAGAAAAAGGTCATGAACCAGTTGCCCTCGGGCGGATCGATCGGGCCGAGGTTGGTGCCACCACTGGGGCGGAAGACAAATCCCAGGCCATCTGATTCAGTCGTTTGGCCCGGCAGCGTTTCCTTGGTGAGAAAAAGTCCGGATCGGTTGGGATTGCCGTAGTCGAACAAGGTGGAACTCTCTCCATCAGCGGCAATGATGATCGACTCCGGCAGATACCGCACATCCCCCTGTGGTCTGCCCTGGCCGGCGGCACCCGGCTCCATGACGAAAGTGCGAAAGGCACGGAACTGGAGATCCTGTGTGGAGGTATCCGCTGCAATCTTGTAGAAGCGCACCTCCACCTCGCAGTTGCGCGTCATGGCAAGCTGCCGGGCCGCGTTCAGTTCATCCATGATCATGGTCGTCGCGCGATTCAGGCTGGATGCTCGCAGCACGGACATCCCCAGCGGTGCCGCCACGGCCAGGAGGACGGCCACGATCACGCAGACAAAGAGCAACTCCACCAGGGTGAAAGCGGCGCAACGCCTGTGGGGCTTGAGTTGATGATGGACTCGATTCATGGAGCAAATCGGGTGACGCTGCGAACACGGAACTTATAAGGCCCGACCATGCCTTCAGGATCCAGCTCATCTGTGGAGGTCTTGCCATCAGCCTTCACCAGGGAGTCGGCATTGGGCTCCAGGTAACGCTCAACAATGAAGGCACCCCGAAACTCACTGGTCACGAGATCCCGACCGTCCACAAACTCGCCGGCTGTGGTTCTCCGCAAGGTCTTCAGTGCCTGCGCTTTCACATGCACGGTGAAGACATTCGACTTGGTGGTGAGCCGTGGATAGATGTGGCCATAGGGCTGCTCACGCACATTGTCCCCGGTGAGCTGATAGTCCTTCCACCACGTCGCCATGTCCGCATACTTCACACTCGCAGCGGGCTGGGCCGGGTTCACGCTCTTCCCAGGCACCAGATAGATGTCGCAGATCTCCGAGGCGGACCGGAAGATGTCGCCTGCGGCGAAGCGCCTCTCGAATCCCGCCAGGGTTCCCTCCCTTTCATCGAGGTTCAAGGCATAACGATAGTCCGGCGTGGGTGCAGCGGCGGTGTTGTATTTGTATTTACCAGCATCACTGGCAGGAATGGCCATGATGCTGGTGGATTTCAGCACTGCCCTGACCGCCGTGGCCCGGGTGACGTAGGCAAAGGGGACCATCTGGTAGTTCATGTTTACTTTTCCTGCCGTGGAGAAGGGGTCGCTGATGGCGTAGGGCTCCACGATGGGCATGGTGAAGAGGTCTAGAAAAGCGTGATCTGGCGGGGTGTCGTACGGCGGGCCGGCGGGAGGACCGGTTACACCCTGTTGTTTCCCGAACCCAGGATGGGTGTCGCCACCCAGGGGATTGCGGCAGAACAACAGAGTCTGCCAGGGTTTGGCATCGGCAGGCCGGGCCGGATCAATGCCCGTGGGCAGGGAACCGAAGGCCACCGCGGAGGCAATCTGTCGGTTGGGTGAGAAGGATGCTCCGCTCTCCACCACCCCTGCTCCATTCACATAGCCCCCCTTGGCATAGTAGAGTCCGGAGGAGGACTGGGACTTGTTGGCACTCGCCTGGTCCGCAATGTTGATGTAGGGGCCGTCTGCCGTGCCACCAATACCCGTGTCCCAGTCACCAAGAGTCACGCCATCGGCCATGTACGCGCCATTGAGCCCGCGTGGAGCGACCGGCGCGGTGCTGTTGCGCTTGTTGTCCCCGCGGTTGGGGTCCAGATAAGGAGCGTTGGGGAGAAGTTTGCCGCGCACGTCCCCCGAGCCCCCGCTGCCAGCATAGAATCCATTCTGATTGCTCGTGTCTCCCGGCCCGGTCTGGGCGTCGATACGCAGGCTGTGCACAAGATTGGTCTCCGCCGTGACCCCGGGAGCATCATAAGGTTTGCCACCCAAAGCGGTGTCTCGTTCCCCATGACCTTCGAAGTAGTCCTCCGGGACTTCCCGCAGAGAAGCATAGACCCGTAGGTCCCCTTTGGCCGGGCCGCCGTAGCGGGCTTCCACACTGCGAACCGTGTCGGTGTTGGTGATCAGGGGGAGCGGATTGTGTTTGCCGTCTTCCAGGATGCCGAAGCGACCGTTCTTCACAGCGGGGTTCGCGTAGCGGGCAATGCGATTGTCAAAGTTGACGTAGGCCGCCGTGCTCATGGTCGGACGGGGAAGGCCGGTCACCGCAGGAAACTTCAGCTTCAGCGTCTGCACCGGAACATTGGGCGAGGAGGCTGCGGCGATCTCAATGGTGATGGTGCCACCGTTGAAGTCGAACTTGGTGGCATTCACCTTGAAGTCCGCGGAGCAGAACGTGTAGTTTGTTTCCTCGTCCCCCTGGCCCAGGACCTTGGCGTTGGTGAAGGCGCCGGAGGCACTGTAGTACTGGGTGGCCTGCTCCAGCCCGGTCAGGGCAGTGGCATTGGACTGACCATCGAGGCCGGTCACCAGATTCCCCGCCAGACTGGGGAAGACCATGGGCGTGGTACCAGCCATGAAGGCGTCCATCCCCTTCACGGTGTAGCGCACGTGGGACGACCACACCGGCGGCCCCGGCGCCGGATTGAAGGGTTCCAGGATCAACACCGCCCGCATCTGGGTGGGATCCGTGTCACTGGAGGCATAGAAAACCAGCGCAGCCTCCGTGACCGTGGGAAATCTTCCAAAGCCCCGGGTGCCGTTGGGCAGAACCAACGGCACAATCTGCGACTGCGCTGGAATGAGGCGGTTGGGGTTAAAGGGGGCGTAGTAGTACGCTGGGTTTCCCGCCGTGCTGAAGGTGTTCACATGGCTGCGGACGAAGTCGAACATCTCCGTCAGAATCTGGTCCCTCGTAGCAGGATACTTGCCCTGCAGGCTGCCGCCCAGTCCGGGGATCTGCGCTTGCGTCATGGCCTGCAAGTAGGCGTAGAGCTCTTGATTCCGTGGCACTTCATCCCAATCCATGATGGGGCTCTGACTGCTGGCTTGGGCAAGCTGGGCCGAGGTGGTGAAGGTGTTGTAGCGCTGGAAGTAGTAAGGCTTCGGCGTGGCGCTCTTGTTGCCCAGCGTGGAGCAGAAGGCGATCAGCTTGTCCTGCGCGTTGCGGTTCACCGCCTCATGCGGCTTGTTCACGTCCGTCGTGTTAGCCTGGAGCGGCCAAAGCGTGATCCGTGGTTTGTTGAAGAGATTCACCTCCGGTGCCCGGCTGGTGGTGGTGAGAAGGAATCGGGTGCGCTCGATGTCCTGCTCTGCAAAGGGGATGAAGGCACCGCGGCTGTTCTCCTGTCGCGGCACCCCCACCGTGCTGAACATGAGCTCGTCCACCGAGGCGTAGAGGCGGTCGGCATCCGTCACCAGTGGCAGCGTGCTGCCGGTCACTGAAGCCGTACCACTGCGGCTGCCGCCATTCACCACGCGGGGGATGTAGCTGTAGATCCTCGCATTGTAGGTCTCCAGCGACTCCTCAGTGAGCGGCGGAAACACCGTGCTCAGGCAGGTCATGGCGGGGTGCCCGGGATAGCGCTGAAATTCGTTCTGCGCCGGCATGCGCAGGGCCAACTGCCGCTCGTAACCATCGGAGGTGCCTGCGCTGCCTGTTACCGATACCGTCCAGGGACGATCCCAGAAGGTGCCCTCAGAGGCGGTGTTGAGGTTGATCTTGCAGCTCTCATCGTCCGTCCAGAAAGCGATGCGGCCCACGATGTGATTCAGCGTCCCATCCGGCAGCGGATCCCCGGCACCGGTCACCTTGCGTGACGTGGCATCCATCACTGCCATACGGCCGTCCTTCAACACGTAGAGCCAGCGCACCGGCATGGGCAGGGGATTGGTCTGGGAAGTGCTGGTGGCCACGATGGCGGCTCCAGAAGGAATGGTGGAATCGAGGTAACAACCCTCCACCGGGGCCACCGTGCCCACGAGGGCCTCCGTCGCACCGTGATCCCGCGCGACCGCCCCGGGATGAATGACGGGGTAGTGGGCCACGGCTGTGCTCCCCCGCCCCACCCACACAGGAGCATTGAGATCCGTGTAGAGCGGAGTGTTCGTGGAAGCAGCCCAGTCCGCGGGAACCTCTTCGGCCAGCTTGGAGACAGGATCGAAGGCTCCCCCCACTCGCATCTGACTGGAGGAATAGAGCTTGTAGGCAGCGGTGGCGTTGCCCGTGGCGTCAAACGTGCGGATCATCCCCGGCTGGGAGGCCCAGGCGAGAGAAGGTGCGCTGGTGGCATTCTGGACCTGGGTCACTACCATGCTGGCAGCGGAGTCTGCGAGCATACGGGCATCCGACGAGTACTCCTGGCTCTTGGCGGATTGATACTCCGTGGAGACGCTGGCCAGAAAGGTGACTACTAGAATGGTCAGCAGGGCAATGAGCGGCAGCACCACCACCAGGGCCAGACCACGCCGGGATAATCGCCGACGCGTGGAAGATCTCAATTTCATATCAGTTCGCACTCCATTTGGCCTCACGCATCATGATCTCCGTGGAGAAGATCCGGTAGGTGAGGCGCGTGGTGTTTTTCGTGAGGTTGCCGGGCTCGGCATTGCAGATGTCCTCCACCGCACGGAGGTCGGCCTCCAGCGCGGCGGCATTGCGGAACAGGCCCGCGCCGGAGAAGTCGAGCACCGCAGGAGAAGTTATGCTGTCACCCTGGAGCCGGGTGGCAGAGGCTTCATCCAGCACCACCATGACCACACGCATCAAGGGCGGCAGTTGATGATGACGGGAGGCATTCACCGATTGAGGGGGCAGCCCTGGGGCGGGTGCAGGCGGATGGGTGGTGAAGGTGTCACCGGGAAACGACGGATCTGCTCCGGCCCAGGCAGCATCATCGGTGGCGCTGCGGGGCACACGCGAGTTGTAGTTGTACTGCGGTGCCAGGGAAACTCCGTCTCCCTTGCCTGTGGGGGAATCTTCACGCGGAGACAGCTTGGGCAGCAGCACCAGGGCAATCACATTTTCCGCCAGCACCCGGCCCGTGGCCTCTGCATGGTTCACGAACCAGTCCTGGGGTTTTCCCGTCCCAGTTTGATAGACGCCCAGCCGCTCCGTGCGCTGGGTCATCTCCATGAGGCGGTAGCGATAGCGCGGCCTGTAGCCGGCCGCTTCCCGCACCGGCTCAGGCACTGAGGCCTCATCACTGCCAAACTTTAGGAAATAACCACAGGCATTGAGAGAGGCGCGCAGGGACTCGTGGGCTGCCGAGTGCCCCAGCGGGGCCTGGAAAAAGACGGCCTGCGTCTGGGTGGGCACCGCCTGCGGGCTGGCGGCCAGCAAGGTGCGCGCCTGTCCGGAGATGAAGTGCAGGTCCGAGAGGCGGTCGTACACCTGGGGCACAAACGCCGCCCGATCGGCCGCCGTCAGTACGGTGCGCGGACGGTTGGCGCTGTCGTAGTAGTCGTAGTAGGTGTTCAGCGTGGCCTGGCTGAGGGTGCGCGTCATGGACTCGAACGCTCCCCGCGCCTCCTGAAAGGACTGAATGCGCCCCATGGAACTCTTCCAGACCTGGCTGGTCTGCTGCGTCATCTGGGCAACCACCGCCACCACCAGGGCAAGCACCACCACGGCGAGCATGAGCTCGACAAGCGTGAAGGCCCGGATGGAACGTCGATGGGGCATGGCTTGGGTGCTAAAAATTGGGTGGAGGTGCAACTACCGGCCGTTGTCGGGTACGAGGAAAGAAACTCTCCTCGCATCCGGGTTCTTGAGGATGTCCGCCTCCTTGCTGGTCCGCGGCCCCTGAGTGCCAACGACGCTCACCGTCACCAGCGCCAGCCGTGAGGCACCGCCTCCGGTGGGGAGGGCAGCCGATGGGGCTACCTGATAGGCCGCCTTGTACCGGGTGAAGGCGGGATTCGCGGAGCGCCCCCCTTGATCATCAAAGCACCAGGGCTCGGAAGCGGAGTCGGACTGCAACTGGGTCAGGCGGGAGAAGTCCGTCTGTTGCGCCGCATGGATCATCTGCTGAGTGATCTGACTGCACACGGTGGTGTCGATGGCCTGACGCGAAACATCCAGCCCCACCGGCAACAGGCCGAAGATGGTGACCATGGAAAACGAGACGATGCCCAGCGCAAGCGTCACCTCGACCAACGAGAAACCCAAACGGGCACGACGGGAGACGCCTGGCCGGAAGGGCAGTCGCATGGCGCAACGTTTTACTTCATGGAATGTCACTGTGGACTTCATGCTCGCAGTATGACATCCACACCCCGCTGCTGCCTACCTAGCCAGATGGCTAATTATTTTGCATGAGTTATGCAGATATGATGACGCACATGAAATATTCTGAAAGACTGGTGCGTCATGAAGCCGCTCGTCGTATGGCGGACTCCCGCTCGTGGCATGTCACTGGAATGATCGCATCTGTCTCTGCAACTGTATCTCGCACTCTGTTCGTCTGGCTGGCCATGCTGCTGGTCGTGCCTTGGAGCGGGCAGATTGCGCACGGGGCGGAACCGCCTCTCACCTCCATCATCAGCATTCGTGCGCTGACGGCTGAACAGGCCGCGAAGCGACTGCCGGTGTTGGTGGATGCCACCGTGACTTTTCGCAACTCACGCCAGTCCAACTTGATCGCCAACGATGGCCGCGAGGGCATCTATGTGGCTGTGCCAGAAGGAATGGGCACCGAACTCAAACTGGGCAGCCGCATCCGCATTGAGGGGGTGACTCAGCCCGGCGGATTCCTGCCCATCATCGAATGCCGCCACATCACCCATCTGGGCGATGGTGCGCCGCCACCGCCAAAACGCATCGATGCTGCAGAACTCTTTTCGCCCTCGTTGGATTGTCAATGGGTGGAGGTGGCAGCGGTGATGACCGGCGTGTTGTGGCATGACAACTCGCTGGTCATCACCGCGGAAATTTCAGGTTGGACCGTGCGACTCCTCGTCCCCACGGGTGAAGATGCCGTGCAAAAAGCCTCCCAGCTGATGCAGCGGCCCGTGACCATCCGCGGCGTGGTGGGCAGTGTCTTCAACAGCCAGCGGCAGCTTGCCGGACGGCATTTCTTTGTGCCCAGTTTTGATCAGATCGTCCCCTCTGAGGCTCCTGCTCCAGAGGGAGAACCCCGGCTGAGCCCGGTGAATGAACTGCTGCGCAGCGACTCCAACTCGAGCACGCGGGTGAGGGTGCGCGGCGTGGTGACGCACACCACGGATGACGGCCTCTACATGCGGGGGGATGGCGGGAGCATCTTTGTCCATACGGCGGCAAAGGGCATCGTACTGGGCACCCGGGTGGAGGCGGAAGGTTTTGCCGCAGTGGCCCCGTTCCGTCCAGTGTTGCGCGCCACCAGGGTCACGCCACTGAGCATCGCGATCCCGCCTCAACCTCAGGTGCTGAACCTGAATGACCGGCAGCTCGGCACCCAGCAGGCAGAGCTGGTCACCGTGGATGCAACGGTGCAGGCGCAGCGGGACGGACCCAACCATGAAAGCACGCTGCAATGCCGCACGGGAGATTGGTTCTTTGAAGCAACACTCCCGCCCCGCAGTGATCCGTATCCCCGGTATGCACCGGATACACGGCTGCGGCTCACGGGCATCTGTGAACTGACGACCACACGCCCCCTTCCCTTCAGCGAGAGCGTGGACGGCTTCCGTCTGCATCTTCGTGGCGGGAACGATGCAGCCATCATCCAGCACCCGCCCTGGTGGACGCTACGGCGCACGCTCTGGGCCCTGGGCATTCTGGGTGCGGCGTCGCTGGTTTTCCTGGGCTGGGCGGCCTTGCTGCGCCAGCGGGTGACGGAGCAGACGCGCATCATCGGCACCCAGATCGAACGCTCTGCCGTGAAGGATGAACGCGAGCGCATTGCGCGAGAACTGCACGATACCATTGAGCAGGAGCTGGCCGGACTTTCCATCCAGCTTCGCAATGCACGGCAACGCATCGCCACAGCCCCGGAACAGGCCAGTCAATCGCTGGGCCTGGCAGAGCAGATGCTACGGCACTGCCGCGAAGAGGCACGCACCTCCATCCGCGATCTGCGAAGCACCGCCCTGGAGCTGCGCGGTCTGCATGGAGCACTGGAGGAGATGCTCACCCCCCTGGCCACCGAGGCGGGGGCGCACTTCTCCCTGGAGGTGAAGGGAGAACCTTACCATCTGGCCGGGCCTTCGGAAATTCACCTGCTGCGCATCGCTCATGAAGCCGTGGCCAATGCGGCACGCCATGCCTCTCCCCGTCTCATTCAGGTGAAGATACAGTTTACTCCTGAAACCGTATCCCTGGAGATTGAGGATGATGGCTGCGGCTTTGATACCAACGCCCCTGCGCCGCGGGGTCACTTTGGCATGCTGGGCATTCGCGAACGCGTCAACAAGCTGCAAGGCACGATCCAGACGCATTCTGAACCCGGCAAGGGCACCCGCATTCACGTGGTGGTGCCTTCTGAAGTCGCCAAACGCTCCAACGGTTCCACTCCCCACTCATGAAAAGAAAAATCCGCGTTCTGGTTGTCGATGATCACGCGATGATGCGCCTGGGCCTGACCGAGGCCATCTCTGGCGAACGTGACATGACCCTGGTGGGTGAAGCCAGCAACGGTACCCAGGCAATCCAGCTCTACCGTGAGCATCAGCCCGATGTGGTAACTATGGATTTCAAGATGCCAGGGCAGGATGGAGCGGAGATCACAAAACAGCTGCGGTTGGAGTTCCCCGATGCTCGCGTCGTCCTGCTGACCGTATTCGAAGGCGAAGAAGACATCTGGCGGGCCGTCCAAGCGGGCGCGTCAGGCTATGTCTCGAAGTCCGCCGAGGTGGAGGAACTGCTGGAGGTGGTGCGGAGAATTTTTGCCGGGGAACAATACTTCTCCCCAAACGTGGCGGCGAAGCTTGCCGCCCGACAGGCGAGAAATGCGCTCACGCCGCGTGAGCTCCAGGTGCTGCGCCACATTGTGGCGGGGTACAGCAACAAGGAAATCGCAGCGAAGCTGCACATGTCCGAAGCGACGGTGAAACTGCATATTTCAAACACCCTGGACAAGCTAAATGTCGCCGACCGCACTCAAGCGGCCATTGAAGCCGTGAAACGGGGGATTGTGCATCTGGATGACTGAGGTCGGTAGGTGGGGGATCGGCAAGCGGTAAAAAGGGAAAGGTAAGTGCACTGCACGCAACGCGGCGCGAAGCCGTCCGCGTGCCTCAGCCCCATCAGCTCCAGCACGTTCCCTTCTGCTGAAGGAGTGCAAGGCCGGTTGTAGTTGTCGACGTGAGGAGGCACTAATTGAAACGTCTTCGGTGACGCCATCTCTACTGACATTCGGCTACACACGGCGCCGGCACCATCCGTTCCAGTGGATGCCCTAGCTCCTTGATCCTTTGAACAACCGCAACGTCATAGACAGGGAAACTAACGCCTGCCAGGGAACCTTGAATGCGACAGACAATCAGACCGCCCCAACACCTTCGGAGTAAAAGACCGATACCCCATACCCAACGTAGGCTCGCGCGAAGCTCGCCAACGTTGGGCTTTTGGCCGCATCCTCTTCGAGGAAGAGCTTCCACTGAACGACACGGAAGCATCGGCTGTTCGGTGACTTGATCTGCCACTCACCTCTTACCATTTACCTCTTACCAATCCCCCCTCCTCACCCCAACCATCCCCTCAACGTCGCCACCAGAGACTGCTCCGTCGTCGTGCTGTACCAACGAACATCCTGTGCCCCTGCCAGCCGGCGCAATCCTTCCCTCCACTCGGCCACGCGTTGGGCGTAGGCCACACGGATGGGTTCCGCGGCGGTGCGAAGATGACCGCCGGTTTCGGGTTCAATGAAATCATAGTCCCCGCCCTCCGGCAGGGAGACCTCGACGGGATCGAGCACCTGGAGGGCAAAGACATCATGACCCTGGGCTCGGAAGGCGGCGAGTTCGGCAAAGACCGCCTCTTCCTGTTCCATGAAGTCGGAGATGAACAAGATGAATCCCCGCTGACGGCAAAAGGGTCGCATCTCAAGCAGCGCCGTCGCCATGTCCCCTGCCCCCTCGGCAACACAGCCGCTGAGGGCTGCACAAATGCCAGAAACATGGTCCCTGCTGCTGCGCGGTGGCAGGCTTGTCGCATGGGTCAGATGCAACGCCGGAGCATCGCCCTGTCTGCGGGCAAGATGCGCCGCTCCCGCGAGGGCCCGCTTGCCATACTGGTGCTTCGAGCTGGGCCCATGCTGGATGGACATGGAGGCACTGCTGTCCAACACCAGATAGACAGGGCGCCTTGATTCAGCACGGCTCTCGCGCACATAAAGCCGCCGTTGCCGCGCCAGGAGGGACCAGTTCACGCGACGCAGGTCATCGCCCGGCTGATAGGGCCGATGGCTGTGAAACTCCACCCCGGGTCCGCGCATGAGGCTCTGGTGCTGCCCGTGCCACACCGCATCCGCCAGGCCCCGGCCCACCAGATCCAGATCTTCCATCGCGAGGAAGACCTCCGGATCTTCCACCGTCATTGATGCCGCGACCGCGTTCATGCTTTCTCCTGAGACACCTGTTGCAGCAGCTTTGCGACAATCGCGTCCGCATCCACCTTCTCAGCGCGGGCGCGGAAGTTCAGGACCAGACGGTGGCGAAGCACAGCCGGTGCAAGTGCCCGGATGTCTGCAAAGTCCACGTGGGCCCGCCCATTGAGCAGGGCCCGCGCCTTGCCCGCGAGCACCAGCGCCTGGGAGGCACGGGGACTGGCACCGCATTCGATGAATTCCGTGACGCCCGGTACATTGCTGGTTTGTGGCCGCGTCGCTGAGGCAAGCCGAACCGCATAACGTCCCACGTCAGTAGAGATGGGGACCGCTTGCACGCTCTCCTGCAGGGCTTTCAGGGCCTCTGCATCCAATACGGCATTCACCGCCGCAAGCGCGCTGCCCGGGGCGTTCATGGCGATGGCCAGCTCATCTTCCTGATCCGGGTAGTTCACCCGAATGCAGAAGAAGAAGCGGTCGAGCTGCGCCTCCGGCAGCGGATAGGTGCCTTCCATCTCGATCGGGTTCTGCGTGGCGAGTACGAGGAAAGGACTTGGCAGGGTGTAGGTTTCACGACCAATGGTCACCTGCCCCTCCTGCATCGCCTGGAGCAGGGCAGCCTGGGTTTTGGGTGGAGTGCGGTTGATCTCATCCGCGAGCAACACGTTGGCGAAGAGAGGTCCCGGCATGACGATGCGTTGGTAGCGACCGGTGGAGGGGTCCTCCTCCAGCACCTCGGTGCCGGTGATGTCGCCCGGCATGAGATCTGGCGTGAACTGCACACGGTGGAACTCCAGATGCAACGCCTTGGCCAGAGCTGCGCTCATGAGCGTCTTGCCCACACCTGGCACCCCGAGCAGGAGCGCATGGCCCCGACAGAGCAGCGTGAGCAGCAGGAGCTCGGCGGTCTCCTCCTGGCCCACCACACATTTTTTCATTTCACTGCGCAGCGCCTCGCGGGCGGCAAACAGTCGGGCAGCGGGATCGTTGGAAGTGGCTGGAGTGGACATGATTCAGGGGAAGTAAGGGGTCGTGTTATTCGAACTTAGAATTACCGCCTCCGATAGCGAGGCCGATGCGGGATGCCGGCTCCGCATCCTCCTCCGCCGGGCGTTGCGTGGCCTTGCCATCGCCGTTGCCATCGAGCTGGGCATGCTCCTGCACGATGTAGCCGCCCTGTTTGTAGAGAGCGAGCACGGCCTCATTGGTGGCGAGATAGAGTTCCGACAGGCTGAGCACCCCGTCCTGGTTGGCATCGCTGGTCGGAGCGGCGAGCACTTGGGCCAGGGCTTTAGGAAACTCCGTCTCGCTCTCTTTGTCCCCGGCGGTGGTGGCAGTGATGACATAGCGGCCGGGGCCCGAGATCCGCCGGACCAGATCCGCACTGACCGTGGTGGTGCCCAGCACCACCAGGGGCACCTGCGCGGCACACTCCTTCAGGGCATCCCCCATTTCACGGAAGCTCACATCCGGCCCCGGCAGGTTGAACATGGCCCCGCCCGTGACGGGGTTGGCATGTCCTTGCAAGATGATCCATGCGGGTCCGGCTCCGGCGGTCTTGGTGTGCGCCACCACCTTCGCCAGCTCATCCAGCAGGGCCTCCCGGGTGCAGGGGCCGTCGTAGCCAGCATTCTTGGGGCCGTACAAGACGGTGATGTTCCCTGCCGGCACCCCGAAGCGCCCCGTCAGGGAGCGTCGCAACGACTCCAGATTGGTTTCATAGAACTCGTGGTGTCTGTCGTCTCCCGGTGTCCCGTTGAAGATCCAGACTTTGGGCACGGCCGCGTTGATGGAGGGCCGGGCAGCCGGCTCCTGGGCAGAACCCTTTGGAGCTGCCAGAAGGCAGATCATGCTGCAGAGGATCAGGCGGATACTGGGCATGTCAGCGGGCAGAGGGTGAAACACGTTTCTTCCAGATCAGGATGCGGTTGTCGAAGGTCTTGGTCGCGAAGCGGTCCGGCCCAAGCAGCGTCAGGTGGTAACAGCCCATCGGAGACGGTGGCGCCGTCCAGATCTCTGTGCCATCCGGCAGGGCCAGTTGGCGCACCGGGGCGTTCGCGCGTGCCGAGGTGATAAAGGCGCTCTTGTAATCAAGAGCGTAGGCCACAGAGGTGAGGTCGTCGATGGAGCGGCTGATGGTGATGGCCTGAGGGGCATCCGCAGCGCAGCGGACCACGCCGCGTTCCCGCATGGCCACGAGGGCTTCAGAGCCGTCGTGGTTCACGGCAATCCAGCGGGGGGTGACGGAAATCTGGGAGACCCAGGAGACGCTGAAAGTGGGCAGCGAAATCATGGCCACCAGATCCTCCTCCGGGCCGGGCACCTCAAAGGCCACCCCTACGGCCTTGCCATCCCGGGACACGGCCATGGACTGCGCCAGGATATTCCGGGTGATCTCAGGGAAGATCTGGGCCACCGACATCTTCCGAGGACTGGCACCGCCGCTCGCATGGACGGTGAGACCAGCGTTTGAAAACACCAGCAGGTCATGGGTTCCAGGAAGAAACTCTGCAGCGACAGGCGGGGCATTCTGCGTGACTTCACGAGGCACGCCGTCGGGGTTGACGGTTGTTTTTCTGATTTCCACAGGCACCGTCAAGACGCGCTGGCCATTCTCGTCCTCCACCATCACGGCACCGGACTGGTTGGAGAAAGCGATTCTTCGTCCATCCTTGGACCAGGCGAGCATGCGCAGGGTGAGCGTGCCCGTGGTCGAGCGGCCCAGCGTGCGCACCGTGGTCAGGTCTTCGGTCTCCACAAGGTCGATGCCCCGGCTGTGCAAGCTGGCGAGGTGGGCTCCGTCCGACGTGGCCCGCATGGGTCCCCGCTCGGGACCGGTGGTAACCTCGGCCTGCTGGGCCTCGGTGGTCCAGAGTCCGTCATGAAAACCTTTGAGGATCCGCTTGAGCCGCAATCGCGCCTCCTCACTGGGATGCGTCTCCATGGCCGCACGCAGCTGTGGTTCCGCTTCCAGCATCTGGGCCAGCGCTTGCTGCGCCTCATCCCGCAGACGGACCTTGGGCGCAGCCAGCTGCTCCACCAGCGCTGGGACGCGGTCTGCATT
>NZ_BATQ01000177.1 GCF_000739635.1 Verrucomicrobium sp. BvORR034
TACCCACCCCATCACCAACGCGCTGACAGAAGGGCTCAACAGCCGCATTCAACTGCTCAAAACGTCGGCACGGGGCTTTCGCAACTTCGACAACTACCGCATACGCATTCTGTTCTTCCTCGGCGGGCTCGACATGCTTCCAGCCTTGTCACAATCTACGGAAACTAACGAAGAACCCAAAGTTGCAGGTGATCCTTTGCGGCGGAATAAGCCCCTCTACTCCGCTCCGTGATCCTCGCTCGTCACGCGCACGACTTCCTCAAGCGTCGTCACACCGTCGAGGACCTTTTGCCAGCCGTACTCTCGCATGGAGATGAAGCCATCGCGGCGGGCTTGTCGGAGGAGGGTGTTGGCGTTGGCCTTCTGGGCGATGAGGTCCTGGATCGCCGGGGTGACCATGACGAGTTCGTAGATGGCGGTACGGCCGTAGTAGCCGGTGCTGCGACAGGCGGGGCAGCCGCTCTGGGCGGCTGAATAAATGATGTGCCCGGCAGGAATGACAAAGCCTGCGGCGGAAAGCTGCTCTGGGCTGTAGTTCGCCGGCTTGCGACACTGCGGGCAGAGGGAGCGCACGAGGCGCTGGGCGATGAACGCGCGGACCGAGGAACTAACGAGGAAGGGCTCCACCCCCATTTCCACCAGACGGGTGATACCACCGACGGCGTCATTCGTGTGCAGGGTGGAAAACACCAAGTGACCGGTGAGGGAGGCGCGCACGGCAATTTCCGCGGTCTCAAGGTCGCGAATTTCCCCCACCATGACCACATTCGGGTCGCCGCGCAGAATGCTGCGCAGACCGCTGGCAAAGGTGAGGCTGATCTCCGGTTTCACCGCGATCTGCACCACGCCAGGAAGCTTGTGCTCCACAGGATCTTCAATGGTGACAATGCGGCGCGAGATGCTGTTGAGCTGCGAAAGGAAGGTATAGAGCGTGGTACTCTTGCCGCTGCCCGTGGGGCCGGTCACGAGCACGATGCCGTTGGGCCTCGCCAGCAGTGTGTCCACCTTGGCGCGATACTCTGCAGAAAGGCCCAGCTTGGCCAGGGTGAAGCGCTCCTGACCGAGAAGACGAAGGCTGATGCTCTCGCCTTCCACGCTGGGAATGCAGGCCACGCGCACGTCGATGCTCTGATTGTCCAGCTTGAGGTTGATGCGGCCGTCCTGCGGCAGGCGCTTCTCGGCAATATCGAGCCGGGCCATGACCTTGATACGGGCCAACACGGAGGCCTGGAGAGACTTGATGTTCTCCGGCACGGGCACTTCATGAAGCACGCCATCAATGCGGTAGCGGATGCGCAGGTTGTCCTGCACGGGCTCCACGTGAATATCCGTGGCGCGTTGGAGCAGGGCCTCGCGGATGACTTGGTTCACAAACTTCACCACCGACGCCTCGGCGTCATCGGCATCGATGACATTGGCCTCGTCGCGCAGGTGACTGTCGTCCGCGTCCATGTCGCGGGACTTCATGATATCATCAAAGGTGTCCGCACCCACGCCGTAGAAAGCCTGGATGGAACGCAACACTTCCTCCCGGGGAGCGAGACACCAGCGCACCGGCAGAGACACTGTGCGGGCCACCGCCTGACGGGCCATGAAGTCAAAGGGATCATAGCAGGCCAGCAGCAGCACGCGACCGGGAGCAGCAGGTTCAGAGCCCCCTTCCTCGGACGCATGGGTGGACGAAGTCATTTCCTCCACCCCGAGCGGCAGCAACCGGTGACGCAGGGCCAACCGGGCCGGGCAGAGACGTTTGAGTTCCGAGGCTTCTTCCAGCTTCGGTTGCAGCATGGGCTCCCAAGGCCAGCCCAGCTCATCCGCCAGCGGTTGGAGCATCGCCTCCTCCACGAGTCCTCGCTCCAGAAAGACGTCCACCAATGAGAGACCCGCAGCATTGGCCTCCTGCGCGGCGACTTTCAGATCCTCAGGATCAGCCACAGTCGGGAAGGCAGCACTGAGGGCAAGGGCGGGCATAAGACGCGGATCAAGGGGCAAATCTGCCGGAGCAGGTCAATGACAGATCTATTCAGCAAAGAAGACCATTCCTTACTCCGTCACCGTCACTTCTTCTTCCTCATCATCATCGTCGTCGTCATCTCCATCCGCATTGTGGAAGCCCTGGCGCTCCAGCATGAGACGGATGGCCTCCGAGGCCTGGCTCAGGCTCTGGCCTTTGTAATTTGCGCGGTTGGTCTCCTCGTCATCCAGGTTGGCCTTGATTTCCGAGAACCCGGCGGCTCCGATGCTGCCATTCAGGGCGGGGCCTTCTGCCTCGCTCTCATCATCCGCGCTCACGGACATGCCGGTGAGGGACTTCGCCACCCGAGCATCCAGAGTGTAGGTCGGCCCGCGCACATGCACGGTGTGATTGATGTCACCCATGGCCACGAGGGCACCCATGGCCGTCCCAGCCCCCAGGCTCGCAGAGATGACGGCCTTCTTGTCCCCACCGCCACTGATGGCAGTGAAGAGTCGTCCGCCATCGGCCGCCTCCACGTACACCCGTTCATCATCCGTGCTGGTCAGGAAAAACGTGCCACTGCCTCCCAGCAGAGGAGCCACAAAGTACCCTCCGGTAAAGGGATGATAGTTGATGCCCTTGTCCTTGCGGAAGTCGAGCTTGTAAATAAGCACCTGCGCCTGCGCGGAGGAAACCGCAGCTAGGGTGAGCAGAAGGGCCAGGAAAAATGAAAGGGGGCGGATCATTTACCAAAACGCTACCGGGCGGGTTTCCCGGTGTCAAACCTTGTTCCGTGGCAGTTGTGGTAAAAACAGGACTTAGATTCGTGCTTGGCAGCAGCAGGGCCACCGTGGAGAATGCCTCGCTGCGTTCGCCGCCCTCATTTGACGCCGATGTTCCGGCCCTCCCCGTCCCCCTATTTCCCGCGGCGCGCCACTGGCTCGGCGTTGCTCGTGGTATTGTGGGTTATTGCCCTGCTCTCCTTTCTGGTGGTGACCACCATGATGATCACCATGCAAGATGTGGAGACTGGCATCTCCCGCAAGATGGTCTTTCGCGCCCGGCAACTGGCCGAGATGGGCGTGGCCGTGGCCAGCCACCCGATGGTAAAAGCCCAAGATCCGCTCCTGCGGCGCAAGGTGAGTGACACCGAGAGCTACCACGTCAGGCTCACCACCGAGGAGGCCCGGATCAATCTGAACTCCCTGCTCACGGAGGAGAAACGCCCCGCCCTGCAGCGCGTTTTCACCCGCTGGGGCCTGCGCCCGGCCGATGCCAGTGAGTTGGTGGAGAGCTTGATGGACTGGAAGGACGCGGATGACCTGCGCCGGCTGCAAGGCGCAGAGCGTCAGGAGTATGAGCGCGCGGGTTTTGCCGACCGGCCATACAACCGTCCCTTTCACACCCTGGATGAAGTACTGCTCGTGAAGGGCATGGGTGCCTTTGCAGATGCCCATCCGGAGTGGCGGGAGATCTTCACCCTTTGGGGTGATGGCAGGGTGGATGTGAATGAGGCCTCCGCCGCCGTCATCGCAGCCACGGCAGATGTGTCCCTCTCCGTGGCGGAAACAGTAGTGGCCGTGCGGGATGGTCGCGATGGCGAGCACCAGACGGAGGATGATCAGCTCTTTGAGAATGTGGAGGATGCGCTCACGCTTCTTGGCCTGGGGGGTGAGCAACGCACGGCCGCTGCGGCCTTGTTCAGCCTGCGGGGCAGCACCCTGCGCATCGAAAGCGTCGGCCAGGTGAACGATCTCTCTCGCGGTATCGCCGTCATCCTGAAGAAGGATCCTGTGCGGCCCAAGGTGCTGGAGTGGCGTGAGTTCACCGTGGAGCCCGATCACCGCAGATAACCGAAGCGCGAAATACATCAAAAAAACCACGAAAATTAGACTCGCTCCTAATAAGAGTATCCCCTAGCTTTCGGACTACTGCATGGGAACCCCCTCACCATCTCAGAGCTTGCGACTGCCCGGCGAAGAAGGCTGGGAGTGCTGGCTGCTCGACGCCCGGGGCGCCTGGCAAAAGTCCGCCAAACCAGAAGCTGCGGCAGGCGGCATTTTTGCCATCCCCTTGCAGAGCCTCGACAGCAGCCCGTTCTGGGTATCGCAAGCGAGTGAAAGCCGGCTGGCCGAGACCACTGACCTGCGGTGGGAGGCACTGGGCATGGAGCCCGGGGCCGGCGGCCAACACTGGGTGCAATGGCCCGTCGCCACCATAGGAGACAAGCTGCTCGTCGGCAGCGTGGCTCTGGCAGACGATGCGTGCGAGGAGCTGTGGCATCGCAGCCTGCCCGACTCGTTTGAGATCAGCGCCCGCCTCTACCCCATCTCGCATGATGAGGCGGCCATCTGGCGGGAACTGGGCCGACTGGTCATGGCGGTGCAGCGCAACGGACAGCTCCTGCACACGACTCTTCTATCAGCCCGGGTGCTCGATGGCGCAGCAGCAAAAGAGATTCGAGACCTTCTGATGGCTCTGGACATGCAAGGTCTCCTGGCCCCCCTCCAGGCCGTGAATGTATGGACTGACAGCGCGCCAGAATTTTCGGATGCGCTGCAAAGCGCGCTCGGGGCCCGCATCCACACCGGGGCTCGTCCTGCCCCTCATCCCCCACACACCCGCAGCCATCTGCTTCCAGCCGCTGCGGCGGCGATTCGTCGTGACCGCGAAAAGGCGCGGCGACAGGCGATGATGCTCACCGCCGCCACGCTGGTGGTGCTCCTCTGTTTCGCCGCATGGGCGGGCTGGTTGACCTGGCGCCAGCACAAGCTCGATGCCGCCCTGGCGATCCTCCGGGTGGATGAACCCCGCGTGGCGCAGGTGCAGGAGGCCCAGCTCCGGTGGCGTGCCCTGGAGCCCGCCATCGACCCCGCTACTTATCCAGTGGAAATTTTCGATCAGATTGTCAACCTGCTACCGGAAGAGGGCATCCGCTTCCTCGATTTTTCCATGGACCTCGAGACGCTCGTCATCAGCGGCGAAGCCACCTCCCCCATTCACGCCTCCAAGTTTCAAGCAGATCTGAAGGCCAGCCCCGCCTTGGAGCGCTACGCCTTCAACACGCCCGTGCCCACCATCCGTCCAGACAATCGCGCAATCTTCCGCGTGGAAGGCAACATCAACGACGGAGGTGAGCATGAAGCCCAGTGAGCGCCGTCTGATGCTGTTGTTTTTCGTTCTGCTCGCGGTCATCTCCGGCCTGCTCGGCACGCGGGAGCTCCTCTCCTGGCAGAAGCGCCTGAGCAAGGGTGAGGACCGCCTGGAGCTCACCCAGATGGAGTCCCGCCTGCTGCTGGCGGAGGCGGACGTGTGGAATGCCCGCAATGAATGGATCGACCAGAGCCAGCCGGCGATGAAAGACGCGCTGGAGGCCAACCAGGAGCTGACCCGCGCCGAGGAGATGGCCCGCGACCGCGGCCTGGAGACGCTTAACCGGCAACTCCTCGAACCCGAGGCCACCGGTCTCTACCAGCAGCTCGGCTTCACCATGACGGTGAAAGGCCCGCTGCAGGAGGTCTTCCGCTGGCTGCACCGGCTGCAGGCCCCTGCTGATTTTCGTGTGATCCCCTCCCTGAAAGTGGCCCCTGACAAGCAGGACCCCAATCTCGTGGTGGCCACCGTGCAGGTGTGGCGCTGGTACCGGACAGCCGGCCAGCCAGCCCCCGCGTCCGGCCCGCTCACGGCCGGCGCCACCCGCCCGTGACCGGTCGCCCTTTCTGAAACGCCCCGCTCATTATTTCATGAATCCCCGCCTGCCCCTCCCCCGGCTGCTCCGTGGCTGCGTCGTCATCGCCACTGCGGCGACGCTAATGGCCAGCGCCCAAACTCCCGGCCCCACGCCGCCCGTGCCGCCACCCGCAGGCCCCGGTTCCGGCCCTGCTTCGGGACCCGTGCCGGGTCCCGTTCCCGGCCCTGGCCCTGGAGGTGCCCCTCCCTCCATCCGCCCGCAGCCAGCCCCGGTGCAGCCTCCCGGCTCTGTCACCAGCACCCAGCGTCCCGGACCTCGCTCCGGCCGCGGTCACCGCATCCAGTTTACCGCCGCCCCGCTGGGGGAGGTGATCGAGTTCTACCAGCAACTCATCGGCAAGCGCATCATCCGCGATCCCAAGCTGGAAAACGCCACCGTCACGATCGAGACCTCTGGGGAGGTGCCAACCGCAGAAGCCATCGAGTTTTTGGAGAAATCCCTGCTGCTGGCGGGCTACGCCATCGTCCCCAGTGGGAACAACATGCTCAAGGTGCTCGGTTATGAAGGTGGGCGCATCCCCGCCAGCGAAGGCGTGCCCATGATCCTCTCCGACGAGGGGCTGCCCCAGTCCGACCAGGTGGTGAGTTATCTCCTGAAGCTCACCTACCTGAATTCCGAGGAGGCTGCCCAGGCCTTCGCCCAGATCATCCCGCCCCACCCGTACGGCAAGATCACCCCGGTGCCTAATGCGAAGGCGCTGGTCATCACGGAGAACTCCAACACCATCCGTGCGTACATCGACCTGACCCGCCAGGTGGACGTGCCCCCGGGCGAGGTGAAGCACAAGTCCATCCATCTGGAGCGTGCCGATGCCGAGGAAGTCGCCAGCGCCATCAGCGAGCTGCTCGGCCTGGGCAGCCAGGGAGGTTCAGGTGGCTCCAGTTCCGGCAAAGCCCCACGACCTGCTCCGGTGGCACCGCAACCGGTGCGCCCGACCAATCCCCAAAACGCCGCGGCCATGGCCGCCGCCCAGGTGAACGTCACATCACCCATCGGTGGGACCGAAGCCGAAGCCACGCCAGCCAAGATCCAGGCCATCGCCCGCACCAATACGCTGCTGGTGGTGGCTCGTCCGCTGGACATTCAGTACATTGAGAGCCTGGTGGCCGAGTATGATGCGGCCTCTCCGCAGAAGACGTTTGTTTCCCGGAAGCTTCGCTACCTGAAGGTGATGGACTTCCTCGATGTAGCGCGGAATGCCTTGCTGCGCGGCGCCAAAGACGATGGCGGCAGCGGTTCCAGCCCATCCTCCAGCGGCGGCAACCAGACCACCACGAGCACTTCCTCCTCCCGCAATTCTCGCAGCGGATTCGACAGCTCGGGCGGCAGTGGGAGCGACAGCAGCATGACCGGCTTTGGTGGTGGCGGCGGGTTCGGCGGTGGTGGTGGTTTTGGAGGAGGTGGCGGCGGCGGCGGTGGCAGCAGCCAGCCAGCCGATGTGCAGCCACGCAGCGTGCTGATTGGCAAGACGCTCGTCATCGCAGATCCCTCCGCGAGCCAGTTCTACGCCAGCGGTCCTCCAGAGCAACTGCGCATGCTGACCGAGCTGGCCGATGAACTGGACAAGCGCCCACGCCAGGTTCTGCTCACTGCGGTGATCGGGGAATTCACGCTGGGCAACGACTTCTCCTTTGGGGTGGACTGGCTGAACACTTTGGAAAGTGTCGGCAAGGATGGCCTCATTGCTGGAGCCCTGAACACCACCGGTGCCGAGCCTGTGGACTTCACCAAGTTCGGTGGCATTGAAGACTTCGTGGCTCCCCAGGGCCTCGCCGTCTATGGCCACATCGGCAAGCACTTGAACGTCTTCCTGCGCACCCTCGAGCAGAACAAACGCTTCCACGTGCTGCAAAAGCCGACGGTGACGGCCCTGAATCATGAAGAGGCCAACATCTTCATCGGCCAGGATCTGGCCATCGCCGGACAGACCCTCACCACCGGGGGCACCACCGTGAACGGAGCCTCCGTGGCCAGCACAACGGACTACGTCAAAGTCCGGCTCGAATTGCGCATCACCCCTCACATTTACGCCAATGACGAGATACGGCTGGACTTCGAGCAGACCAACAATGACGTGTCTGGCTTCACTGAGATCAGCGGCAACCGCGTGCCCAACCTCAGTGTCCAGGGCATGCGCAACACCATCATCGTGCCCAACCGCAGCACCGTGCTGCTGGGTGGCCTCATCACCGAGCGCGACACCAAGAACAAGAGCGGCCTGCCCTTCCTCATCCGTGTGCCGGTGCTCAAGCACCTCTTTGGCAACACGTCGAACAGCAAGGAACGCCGCGAGCTGATGATCTTTGTGCAGCCGCAGATCCTGAATGACGGCATGGACCACCTCAATACCCAGTCCAAGTGGGTGGAGCAGACTCAGTCCTACCCTGTGAACAAGCAGTTTGCGGATGACACCATCCATGTGCCTCTGGAAGTGACTCCGCCATCTCCCGGGCAGGGCGTGACCTCCCCCATCCTGCCGCTTCCAGGCTGGACACCAGAGAACGGTGCAGCTCCCCGCATGTCCAACGATCTGCCGCCAGAAGGGCCTGCCACCACGACGGTCACCACGAACGTTCAGCAAGCTCCGCGTCCCCGCATGACAAGCGCCCCTCTCGAGGCGGCACCCGCAGCTGTCCCAGTGGATGAAAGCGCTCCCACGGCCCGCACTGCGAAGCAGAAGGCCAATGAGCGGACCAAGATGCTGAAAAAGTAGCCGTGGCGCCGATCTCACCCCGTGAGCAGTTCAAGGAACTCACCTCCTCATGCCCGTCTTCCATTTTGAAGCTGTGAATCTGGCCGGCCAGGCGAGCTCCGGCACCTTGGAGGCGTCGGATCGTGGGGACGCGCTGCGCAAGCTGACCCGCCGTGGTCTGCAACCTTCCAGCGTGCGCGCTGGTGCTTCAGCCGGCGCATCGACAGCTAAAGCACCCGCAGCATCCGGCAGCACCAAGGCTGGCAAACCGGGCAAAGACGCGGAGGCACGGCCTGCTGCGAAAGCTTCCGGTCGGTCCGCGGGCACCCCAGGCACTGGCCCCATTAAACTTAAAAAGGCCCAGGTCATCCAGTTCACCGAGGAGCTGTGCGATTTGCTCGCCGCCGGACTCCAGCTGGAGCAGGCGCTGCACGCCATGGAGAACCGCAGCACCGTGGTGGTCCGTGATCTGGCCATCCAGCTCCGTGAGAAAGTGCGGGACGGCATCCCTTTCTCAGTCTCGCTTCAGCAGGTGTCACCCTCCTTCGGCGAGCTTTATTGCAATCTCGTGGGTGCCGGGGAGGCGAGCGGCTCGCTCCCCTCCATCCTGAATCGTCAGGCCATCTACCTCACGCAGATGCAGACGCTTCAGGCGAGGGTGACCACCGCGCTAATCTATCCGTTCTTCATCATTACCTCCGGTCTGGGGCTGGCCGTGATGTTCCTCACCTACCTCCTGCCCAAGCTCGCGGTGCTGATCAAGAGCACGCATGGCGATCTGCCCACCATCGCGGTCGTCCTCATGGCAGCGAGTGATTTCTTCATCGCCTGGTGGTGGGCGATGCTGGCAGGCGCGGTGCTCACGATCCTCACCATCGTGGTGCTCTTTCAGGACAAGGGTCGACAGGCTTGGTGGGATCGCGTCCAGCTGGACCTGCCCATTTACGGCGGCGTGCTTCGCACCCGGTTCGAGGTGCAATTTCTTGAGACGCTGGGCAACCTCATTCACAACGGCCTCCCCCTTCACCGGGCGCTGGAGCTGGTGCGCAAGGCCACCGTCAACCAGTTCCTGCGCGAGCGGCTCGGCACGGTGGAAGCCGCAGTGGCCGACGGCGGCTCTTTGAGTCGCGCGCTGGAGAAAGCGAATGTGGTGCGCCCGCTGGTC
Source organism: Verrucomicrobium sp. BvORR034 (assembly GCF_000739635.1). Taxonomy (GTDB): domain Bacteria; phylum Verrucomicrobiota; class Verrucomicrobiia; order Verrucomicrobiales; family Verrucomicrobiaceae; genus Verrucomicrobium. Next base: position 9,566 of record NZ_BATQ01000177.1, read on the forward strand.
ATCGACATGGTGCGGGTGGGTGAGCAGACTGGCGAGCTCTCCGACGCCCTGCAAAAGGCGGGCGGCCGTTTTGAACGTCACCTCAGCAAGGCCATTGACCGCGCCACCGCTCTGCTTCAGCCCGTTATCATTCTGGTGATGGCCAGCATGGTCGGCACCATGGCGTGGATGATGATCAACGTCGTCTGGGCCACGCTCAACAATCTGCAACGCTGATCTCCCTGATTGCCGATTTTCAGCCTGCCGTTTAGATTTGAATCCCCACACCTCCTCGTTCACTACGATGAAAACCCAACCCAGAATTCGCCGCCGCCAGTCCGGCTTCACCCTCATGGAGATCATGCTCGTCATGTTCATCATTGCCCTGATCATCGGCAGTGGCGTGTTCATGATGCGAAACGTTAGTGAGGGAGCCCAAATCTCCCGTGCGGAATCCGACATCAAAACATGGGAGACCATCCTCCTGCGCTATCGCACCACCCACCTCTCCCTGCCCACGCAGGCCCAGGGTTTGGAAGCCACAGTGAGACGGCCGGACGGCGTCAAAAAATGGATGCAGCTGGCCACGGAGAACGCACTGAACGACCCCTGGCAGCACAAGTATCAGTACCGCAATCCGGGTAAGAAGAATGTCGGCCGACACGACATCTTCTCCCTCGGACCTGACGGTGTAGAGGGTACTGACGACGACATTGGCAACTGGGAGTAAGGCTCTCCTGGTTTCGCCCACCGATGCGCCCGATGCGCCCGCTCATCTCCTCACCAGTGCGTCGTGGCTCCCCGGGCTTCACGCTCCTGGAGATCAGCATTGTGCTGTTCATCATGGTGCTGCTGGTGGGCCTGTGCATCTACAGCTTCGGCGGCCTGACTGCGGAAAGAGAACTGCGCAAGCCAGTGTCGGAACTACAGCGCATGACCATGGAGGCAGTCCGGCGCGCAGCGTTGCAGGAGAAACCCCAGGTCATCCTGTTTGAACCCACCGGCTTTGCCATCCGCTACCGGCAGGATCCAGACGGCATTCGTCAGAAGGATGAAGATGAATTCTACATCCGCCGCGTCAAACTGCCCCCGGCCATGAAGCTGACCTTACGCCGGTGGGGTGCAGAGAAATTCGTCCCCGCTCCCGGACAACGCCTGGTGGTGGCGGCTAGCGGACTGTGCGAACCTCTCACCGCCCGCTTTGAGCTCGGAGCGTCCTGGCTGGAAGTGACGGTGGACCCGTTGAGCGGTCGCGTGATCGATGAAGGCATGCACATTCCCGGAGATTCATGAAATCACGGCCACCACTCATCGTCCGGCGACACGCCGCAGCCTTCACCCTCCTGGAGGCGCTCATGGCCCTGATGGTGTTTAGCACCGCCGTGGTCTCCCTGGTGGCGGCCATCAACGGCATTGGCACCGCCTGGAATGACATGCGCGAGGATCTGGTAGTGCAAACCCGCCTGGAAAGCCTGCTGGTGGAAGCCACCCGCAAGCCCGACCCCAACCAGCCGATGGGTCACATCGCCCCTGGCGAACGAAAGGTGCAGGAGAATGGCGTGGCCTATCTGGTCAAGATCGAACCCCTGGAGCTCTCCAACAAAGAAGGACATGAACTGCCGCAACTCATGCGAGTGCGCGCCATCGCCAGGTGGAATGATGGCGGCCGGGATCGTGAAGAAACGGCCGAGACCTGGATGTGGCCACCTCTGTTCGCCCCTAATTTGCAGCAGCCATGACGTTCGGCCCGCCCCAGCGACGACGCCCGGCCGGCTTCAGCCTGCTGGAGGTGATGATGGTCATGTTCATCCTGGCCATCTTGCTGGGCGCCGTGTTTGGCGTGGTGCGGGCCACCATCCAGCTGAGCAATGACATGACCGATACCCAGCTCGCAGAAAGCCGCGTCAACGGCTTCTCCCAGTTCTGCGAACGCACTTTGCGCAATCTCCCGGCGAATGCCGTGGTGCGGCATCGCGTGAAACAAAAGGGCAATCACTACCTGTCCCAGCTCACGTTCAAGGGATCGCCAGGAGCCTTCTCCACCCAGGGCTCTGGCGGCAATGAGGTGATGGTGCTGGAGACCGACGAGCAGGTGGATGGTTATCTCTCGGTCATCCTCCGTTCCATGACCGCCACCCAGGCCCTGGCCTGGGAAAAAGGCGACAACCGTGTGGGCCGTCGCCTGAAACTGCTGGAGGATGTCACCAGCCTTGAGTGGCGTTTCTACCGCGTGCAGAGCGGCGAATGGGAACCCGTGTGGAATGAACGGCTGGACCTTTATCCCCTCGGCGTCATCACCGCGAACCCGGCTCAGGATGATCCCGCCGCCGGTGGTCAGCCCCCCCTTCCCGGGCAGCCGGGCGCGGGCCTGAACACAGCACCCGTCATTCCGCGCAAACAGCGTCCGCAGCTCATGGAACTGCGGCTGACCATGGCGGTCGGCCCGCCGCAACACTGGACCTTCTGGGTACCTCCCGCGGAAACGCCCTCCGGCAGCAGCAGCCCCACCCCGCCGGTGACGCCGCCGCCGGGCACCCCCGTGGACCCGGCCCCGGATCCCGTGCCTGCTCCTGCCCCGGAACCTCCGCCTTGATCTGGATTCACCACTGTATTTTCCACAAAAACGCTGGAACTTTTGACCGCACCAACGGAAAGTTGATTCCCGACGTCCCAAGGCATGAAGATCCCCCGCAACGCTTCTCACACCGGCACCGCGATCCCGCTGGTGACCAGGGGGCGCGTCATGCAAGCCGCAGCCTTGGTCTTGATGCAGGCAGGCTTGTTGACCGGGCTTTCAGCGGCAGAGCCCTGGGCTCCGCCCACCCCCTTTCCAGAGCAGCGGTACGAAAACGGTTGGAGAAAAAATCCATTCACGCTGAAAACTGCCCCTGTGGCGATCCAGCGAGAGTCTTTTGCCAAAAATCTCGCTCTGGGCAGCATGTACGACGACGTCGATGGCGTCACCTCGGTGGTCATCGTCAACACCAAGACCCGTGAGCGCACCCGACTGCGTGGGCAAGAACCCAGCGCCAACGGCATACGAGTCGAGGAGTCCGTCATCGCCGACACCCGGCGTGACTCCTATGCTGTGGTGATGATGGGTGGTGAAAAAGCCACCCTCCGATACGACGAGGCCTTTCTCAAACAGATGGCCGCAGGCGGCGGGACCAGCCCGACCGGAGCCGGAACAGCCCAGCGTCACCCTGCCGCCAACGGAGGCGAGCCTGCGGGCGAAGGCCAACCCACCCCGATGACCGCCATGAACGGAGCGCCTCCCATGGGTGGTGGCGGAGCCGCTTCGAATGCGCCCATGTCCAATGCTTCTGGAAGCGGCCCTGCGCCCACTCCACCTGGAGTGCGCACCCCATATCCCAACGGACGCCCCACCATTGCCAACCGCCGTCGCCTGACAGCACCGCAAGGCGCACCCCAGCCGCCACCCCCACCGCTCGCGCCCACGGATAATCCGTAGCCAGGATGCTGCGGCAGATTTGGACTTGATGGAGCAGCCGGGCAACTCGGATGCTGGCCCACTCCATGCGTAGCAGCCCGCCCCTTGGAATTATTTCCTAGAATTAATTAATAATTCACAGGGCGCCCGCTTCGCATGGGCCGATTTCCCCCTCCGCCCTCTCCCCAAACGATGGGAGGCGCGGAACCGGCTTTCACCAGCTTCCGCGCCTCCAGCAATTGTTTCCTAGAATTAATTAATATATCACAAGCCGTTGTAGATGGTGTTGGGCACCATCTTGACGTTGGCGGTGGCCCCGCGACGCTCAAAGCTGAAGGCGGAGGGGAAGGGCGTGCTGCCCTTGTCCACATCCCCCTGACCCACCTGCTTCCAGCCAGCGGTCACCGATGGTGGGGAGGCGGTGGCATAGTAGAACTGATCCCAGCCGCCGGTGGCGTTGGGGATCCACACAATGTCGGCCGTGGTTTCCGTCCCCTGGAGCACCTGGGTGCTCAAACCGCTGTTGGCCAGGGTCGAGCCCGTGGGATACACGGTGTTGAGAGGGAGGTTGGTTCCGTTGGCGACCGGGAAGAACGTGGGCGTGGCCCGCAGCGATCCGGTGAAGGTGATGGTCAGGTTCGTGAAGTCATTCCGGGTGACCCAGAGACCATCCACGTGATAGACCGGTGTCCCGGCAGCATCAGCCGTGCCACTGTTCACCTCCCGCCAGCCTGCAGCCGCCGTGGAGTAGAACACATACTTGTACCCGCCTGCGCCGTCCGGCACATAGACCAAGTCTGCGCTGCCGTTCCACGTGGCCGTAGGACAGGGCTTCAAGCCGGCGGAGTTGGTGGCTCCGAACAACGTGGTGATCGTGTGGGCAGCTCGAACCTCATAGGTGTCCCCTGGAGCCGAGAAGCTCGAGAGGTCATCCTCTGTGGTGAGCACCCGCTGGGCAATGGCCGTGACCGGGCTTGCGATGCCCTTGTTCGTGCCACTGGTAATTTCAACCCAGAGATTGCTCTGCCCCGCCAGCGCCACGTTGAAATCAACGTTGTTGTCGGTCAGGCTGTTTGCTGCCTCGGCATCAAGTTTGCCAGAGGCCAGCACCGGTCGAACAAAGTTGACCCCCACCAGTGTGGTGGACCAGGCGCGGGCAGTAACTTTGTGAAATCCCGCCAGTTTGGACGGAACGGTGGACGGGGCTTGCCCCATGAGGTTGGTAACAGCGGCAACCATGGTGCCGATGAGGAAGAGTGATTTATTCATGATTTTTCTTAATAAATCACGCTGAAAATAAGAGGGATTCATCCCGCCTGTCTACACTAAATATAAAACGTATGGAACTGAGCAAATTGTATTGACCGGTCTAAGCAAAATTCATAGACCTAAGCCCGGAATTATTTTCCTTAATTCCACTAACGCGTCAACACATGGTTATGACACGCTTCCATACGTCTGTGAAAATCGGGTTCGCTGTGGCCTTGGGGATGGCCGCTTCTGACGGGTACGCTGCCACTGATTACAACAATGATGGGTACGACGACGTCTGGCAGCAACGCCACGGCATCACAGTTTCCTCATACCCGCTCACCAGCGACTACGATGGTGACGGTGTTACCAATCAGGCGGAAAGCGTCGCGGGTACGGATCCCAAGAACTCCTTGGATGTGCTGGCTGTGACCAATATTGTGGTTTCAGGCACCAACATCCAGGTATCGACCAAGACCCAATCGGGCAAGCGGTACAAGCTGCAAAGCAGTGCTGCCCCGAACGGCCCCACCTGGACGGATGAAGGCAGCCCGCTGACCGGCAACGGCACCGTGCAGACCTTCACAGTCGCAATGGGCAGTGGCACGGCACCCAAGTTCTACCGGGTGCAGGCCGAAGACCAGGACACCGATGGTGACGGCATCTCTGACTGGGCCGAAGGGCTCATGGGGACCAACGCCACCCTGGCCAACTCGCCCAACAACGCGTCTGGCGGTGTCGCTTCCGACAGCGAAACCCTGCGCAGCCTGATGTCGATCACCACCAGCGTGGTCACCGCCAGTGCTTATGAAAAGGAAGCCACCACTGCCCGCCTCCGGCTGACCCGCTCCTATGGCACGATGCCACTGACAGTCTCCTACACCACGGCTGGCAACACGGACACCATCAAAGGATCCGCCGCCGCCGGGGACTACACGCTGAAGGATTCGGCGAACGTTGCGATTGGCAGCTCCTTCACCATTCCTTCCGCCGCGACCCAGTACGATGTGCAGATCGCCCCGGTGCTGGACACAGCCAACGAAGTGCCGGAAATGCTGCGCCTCACCTTCCGCAGGGTGACCGGCAGCGTGACCACCCAACTGGGCAACACCCAGGCGGTGCACATCCGGGATGCCACGAACACCACGGCCAACCGCAAGCTCTTTGTCGCCTATCTGGGGCGTGAAGGTGGCGCGGTGACCACCGCCACTGGCGTGGCCACGCTGCTGCTCAACGGGGACAACACTTCCGCTGAAGTGAACTCCACCTTCAACAACCTGACCTCTCTCCAGAGTGCCTCCCACCTGCATGCGGCTCCCGCCGGCACCCCGCAGGCGAGTGGCCCCATCATTGAGAGTCTGGAGCTTGGCCAGGTAACAGCCCATGTGTACCCCATCACTGCGGAGTCGGTGGCTCTATGGAACACCGATCAGGCCACGTTGGACAATCTCTACAACGGGTACATCTACATCAACGTTCATACCGCGAACTACGGCAGCGGTGAAATCCGTGGCAACTACGCTCTGGCCAATGGGTCCGTCACGCCGCCTCCGGCACCTGCGGCTCCCCCCACCTATGGCAGCACGGAGTTCCCGAACCTCGCGGCCAGTGGCGTGAACAACAACCCGGCGCTGGATCGTGACATCGCCCGCTTCCTCACCCAGGCCAGCTACGGCCCCACGCCGGAAAGCATCCAGGAGGTGAAAGACCTCATCGCCGCCAATGGCAACAACGCCATCAACGGCTACACGGCCTGGATCAACAAGCAGGTCGACCTGGTACAGACTCCCTCACCGTCCCTGACCACCCTGGTGCAGGCTGCCGATGTGGAAGAGTTCATCATCCGCAACAACAAGCCGGTCACCTACGGCAACGATCCGCAGTTTGGTGGCAACTCCACCCAGTGGAACGGCACCACACGGGCCTGGGATGCCAGCAGCATCTGGAACAACAACTACCCCTTCCAGAACAACCGCCGTCGTGAGTGGTGGACGCTGGTGCTGCAAAGCAAGGACCAGCTCCGTCAGCGGCTGGCCCTGGCCCTGAGTGAGATCGTGGTGATCTCTGAAAATGACGGCACGGTCTCCACCTACCACTACGGTGCCTCCAACTACTGGGACATGCTGGCGCAAAACGCGTTTGGCAAATACCGCACCATCCTGGAGAACGTGACCTACAGCCCCATGATGGGCATCTACCTGAGCCACCTGAAGAACCAGAAGGCGAACGGTCAGATCAGCCCGGATGAGAACTATGCGCGGGAAATCATGCAGCTCTTCTCCATCGGTCTGGTGCTGCGCCACCAGGACGGCAGCCTCCAGCTCAACACGAGCGGCCTGCCCGTCTCCACCTATGACCAGACGGACATCACGGAACTGGCCCGCGTCATGACGGGGCTCAGCTTTGGCAAACGCAATGCCACGGTGGTTGGGGCTCCTACCTACCCGACCGCCACCAACCAGGCGATCGGTGCGGTGGAAGACAACACGAACTTCTTCCAGGGTGGTGGCCACCGCTTCTGGCAGGCCTCCTGGGTGAATCCCATGAAGATGTTCGACGCCTACCATGACTTTGCCGCGAAGACGCTCTTCGCGGGCAAGGTGGGTGCCACCGCCATCCCTGCGCGGACCAACAACGCAACTCCGGAGTCGGAAGGCAATGCCGATGTGATCGATGCGCTCAACGTGCTGGCTGGCAATCCTGCCAGCAGCACCTACAACGGGCACCCGAACACCCCGGTCTTCGTCAGCCGCCTGCTCATCCAGCGGTTTACCACCTCGAACCCCAGCGCCGGCTACCTGTACCGCGTCACCCAGAAGTACAAGGACACCAACGGCAACCTGGGCGAGGTGATCAAGACCATCCTGCTGGACTACGAAGCCCGCAGCCTGAACACTGCGGATTCCGTGGTGGCGTTTGGCAAGGCCAAGGAGCCGCTCCTGCACTTCACCGCCATGATGCGCGGCGTAAAGAGCTACACCGGCTCCCCGCTGGCCACCCTGAACACGATGCCGGTGACCTTCACCGCCACGGAGTCCCCGGTGACCACCGCCTATCCCTCCACGGAGCTTGCCAAGTTCCCCGCTGGTGCGGTGCGGTTCCGCTTCTTCGACACGCAGTCCTCGATCACCCAGTCTCCGCAGCGCGCTCCCAGCGTGTTCAACTGGTTCATGCCGGACTATGTGATGCCTGGACCGCTGGCTTCCGCCGGTCTCTTCGCACCTGAGTTGCAGGTGGCGACAGAGTCCAACGTGGTGAACGTGGTCAACTCGCACTACAACATCCTCTTCACCTCGGTGCCACCGACGGTGAAAGCGGGTCGCGGGCTGGATGACTACCTGAACCTCGCCTCCTACCGCAGCGCGGCCGGAGTGCAGCTCACCGTACCAGCCTACGCGGTTTCCGCAGGATACTTCAGCGCGAACACCTTCGATCCCGCAGGTGCCACCACGCAGCCCGGAGACATCAACAACCAGGTGGACAACTTGATTCCCAAGTTCGACGACCTGATCACGCTGTACACCAACACCTACACCACCACGCTCGCCGCTCAGTATGCGCCCGCCGCGGTCCCGGCCACCCCGGGCACCACACAGAAGCAGGCAGCCCATGCCGAAGCGGTGAAGGTGGTGCTGGACCAGTGCGACCTGCTCTTCACCTCCGGTTATCTGAAGGCGAAGTTCGGCAGCGCCGCCGCTCCGAACCCCCGCCAGTCCATCATTGACGGCGTCAACCTCATCGCGGCCAACAACCGGCACACGACGGATCCGACGAACTTCACCAATGATGCCCGCACCCGGGTGCGCAACCTCCTCTACCTGGCGGTCAGCGCCCCTCAGGCCATCGTTCTCAAATGACCGTGCTCCGCGTGATGTTGTTTCAAATATCCTCAAACCTTTTCCAAGCTTCCAAACATGAATCTTCTGTTTCGTCGCAAGAATGAACCCAGCCGCCGCCAGTTCCTCGTCCAGACGGGGTGCTCCGCCATGGGCATCACCAGCGTGGTGAACACGCTGGCCCACCTCAAACTCATGCAGGGTGCGCTCAATGCGCAGTCCTCCGGGGGAGGGTACAAGGCCCTGGTCTGCGTCTTCCTCAACGGGGGCAACGACTCCAACAACATGCTGATGCCCTTTACAGGCACGGCACGTACGGACTATGAAACCGGCCGCGGGGTGCTCACCATCCCCACGGCCAACGCCAATGCCGCACTGAATGCGCTCCAGATCAATGCCACCAACGTCGCCGAAAGCGATCCATTGGGCGGCTATCTGGGCACCTTCGGCGTGCACCCGAAGTTCAACCATGTGAAGACCATGTTTGACACCGGGGAACTGGCCTTCGTCTCCAACGTGGGCACCCTCACCCAGCCCGGTGTGACGCGCGCCAACTACGCCACGGCCTCCAAGCCGCCGCAGTTGTTCTCGCACTCCGACCAGCAGGTGCAGTGGCAGAGCTCCATCCCAGACAAGCCCTTCACCAGCGGCTGGGGTGGTCGTGTCGCGGATCTGCTCGACCCGGTGTACAACCCCACCACGGGGAATGCCTCCATGTCGGTCTCCATCTCCGGCGTGAACAGCTTCCAGGTCAGCCCCACAGGTGTGGTGGCCCCTTATGTGATGACCAGCAGCGGGGTGGTGAGCTTTGGTGGTTATGGCACGAACTACGCGAGTGCCGTGAACAACCCCAGCCTCCTCTTCCAGGCCGCGAATTACAAGACGGGTGAGCAGGGTCGACGCCTCCAGGCGTTTGAGAACATCCTCCAGATGACTCATGCCAGCCTGATTGAAAACGCCTACAACGGCGTGGTCATGAACGCCCGTGTCACGGAGGGCATGGTCGGCACCGCCCTTCAGGGCACGGCGGGCGCCACCGCCGGCACCAGCACGCTGGACACGGTCTTCAATGACGCATTCGTGGGTTCAGGGTTCAACGCCAACAACGACTTCACCAATCAGATGAAGCTCGTGGCCCGCCTCATCGCGGGCCGCTCCTCCCTCGCCAACACCCGCCAGATCTTCTTCGTCCAGCAGGGTGGCTTTGACACCCACACGACGCAGATCCCGGCTGGCAGCAACACGGGTGGCCACACCGGGTTGATGAACAACCTCAACTGCACGCTCAAGGGCTTCCGCGATGCGCTCACCTCCATGGGCGTGTTCGACAACGTGGTGACCTTCACCGCCTCCGACTTCACCCGCACCTTCACGGCGAACAAGGGTGACTCCTCTGCAGGCAGCGATCATGCCTGGGGTGGACACGCCATCGTCATGGGCGGTGCGGTGAAAGGCCAGCGGGTGTACGGGAAGTTCCCCGTGCTCAAGCTCGGTGCCGCCACCAACAGCATCGACTCCACCGGAGCCAGCGGTCGCTGGATCCCGAGCTCCAGTGTGGACCAGTACGCCTCTGTCCTGGCCAAGTGGCTGGGCGTGGGCGATGCGCAGCTGGCCAACATCTTCCCGAACCTGAGCCGGTTTAACAGCCCGTCCAGCGCGGCTGCCAACCTGGATTTCCTGGACTTCAGCGTCTAAGGTTCCTGAACTTGCAAAGGCTCCGGCAAACAAAGGTTGCCGGAGCCTTTTGTTTTCATTCTACTAGCTGCCATGTCCTCCTCTCAAAAATCGCGGAGCACGTTATTGCTGATTGTCGCCGTCATCGCCATCGCTGCGGTGGTGCTGGTGTTTGTGATCCGTTCCTCCCCAGACGCAGCCTCACCCACCACGCCGGGCAAACCTACGGCGGAAGCTCCCAAGCCCGTTCAACCGGTAGTGGATCTCGGACCGGTATCTGTACACCAGTCCGCACCGGAGCTGGCCGCTCAGCTCACCCGGAATGATCTGGACTCCATGGCGCGCATTGAAGCGGTGAACCAGATCCTGTATGTGTACCGCCAGGGCTTTGGCGGCAATCCCTCTGGTCAGAACGAGGACATTGTGGCCGCCATACTGGGCGAAAACGAAAAGCGCACCGCCCTGCTGCCCAAGGACTGCCCAGCCATCCAGGATGGCAAGCTGGTGGACGAATGGGGCACCCCCTACTGGTTCCATTCCGTGACGGCGAAGGTCATGGAAATTCGCTCCGCCGGGCCTGATCGCGATCTTTTCACCAATGATGACATCTTCGTCCAGTAGCAGCATGTCGTTCTTGCTTCGAAAACTCTGGCTGGCCCCTGCGGCCCTTTGTTGGGGGGCAGGGGCGCTGGTTGCCTCTGCTGCCGAGCCGCCGCCCGCCTGGCGCTGTCTTTCCGCCATGGCCTGGCAGCGGGAGCAGGAGTTTCAAAAACCTGCCAACGAGGAGCAGGCTTTTCGCAATGGCCCGTTCGACCTGCCTGTGATTCCTGATCCCGGCCCGCGGGCCGCCTTTCTGCCTTGGGTCGTGACAGGCGTCTCCGCAGAGGTGAAGGCGCGACTCGTGGAGGGCGTGCGGCACCTCCATGCGCTGGACGACACAGCGGCCGAACGTTGTTTCCGCGATGCCGCGCGGCTGGATGCAAAATGCGCCGCCGCCTGGCTGGGGCTGGCCATTGCCAATGAGAAACTGCCCTCCCGGGCCCTCTATTTTCTGGATCAAGGAGCCACCGCAGCAGAAGGCAGCCCCGAGGCAGCATGGTACAGTCTTTATCGAGCCTTTTTCCAAACCGTACAGCCCCGTGATCTGTCAGACCGGCTCAATACGTTGGCCGATGGCATTGAGGCCACACAGAAGACAGGCAAACCCCTGCCCGGAGCCCTCGCGATGGCGCTGCGCTACCGCATGCTCGCCTCCCATGTGTCCGGACTGCCGGTGAAGAATCTTGAGGCGGCCGATGCGCAGCTCCTGGCCTGGACGAAGCTCCCCGGAGGAGACATCCTGCTGCCCTACACCGTGCTCCTGTGGACGAAGACGGACCCCGCCCGTGCCTCGGCACGAGTGGAGGCGCTGGTGCAGAAGTGGCCGCAGCCGGCCATGCAACGACTTGCGGCCGACCCGTTGCTTGCCGCCGGGAACCTCCCCGGGGCCATGAGCCATCTTGAGGCCGCCTACCAGGCAAAGGAGCCCTACCAAGCCGTTGCCCTGGAAACTCCCGGTCAGATCCAGCAGAAATGGGACCGCGGAGCCGCGCTGGCCTGGACGCTCTATCACTCTGGCGCTGCCGCTTCAGCATTGGATACCGCCAGCAGCCTGCTTGGTCAGGCCCGCAAGCCCGGCTTCACTGGCCTGGAGGCTGTGGATGATGACCCGTACGGCATCTACCTGGAGGGCGTCAAACTGCGGGCCCAGCTCATGATGGCCACCGGCGACTGGGCGGGTCTGGCCGCATGGATGCAGGAAATCACTACGAACTCCGACGGGCTGGTGCAGAAGCTGCACAGCCAGTACTTCGGCATGCTCGCCGCCGCCGGTTCAGGTCAGCGGGAGGCTCTGGTCAAGCTGCGTCCTGCCCTGAAGCAGACTGCAGATCTGGTCCAGGCCACCCCCTATCTCAACCGCCACGGGCCGCTCGCGATTCGCATGGTGCGCGGGGCCGATGCCTTTGCGGACCTCTGCCAGGGGCGCGTGTCTCCGTTTTTGAAGGATGTGGTGGATGTGCCCGCCGTGGTGCTGGCGCCGAAAGTGGCGGCCGCAGGCGCGAAAGACGGAGCCATTGCCATGCTGGAGGAGGCTCTGGTTAAACAACCCGGCTCCAAGCCCGTGCTCGCAGCGCTGGAGAGCCTCAAGACCTCGTCAACGGCGCAGACAAGTGCCGCGGGGACCGACGCAGCAGCAGCAGCCGTAGAGGCCAAGAATGGGACACTGGCACCGCTGGCCCCTGCCCTTGCACTGCCAGACAAGAATGGGTCCATCGTGGATCTGACCGCCTACCGTGGTCGGCCCGTGCTGGTCATCTTCTTCCTCGGCGGCGGCTGCCCGCATTGTGTGGAGCAGTTGCAGAAGTTCCGGCCCCATGTGCCGTCTTATCATCTCGCGGGCATTTCGTTGCTCACGATCAGCACAGATCCGGTTTCTGATTTGGCGCTGACCTTGGGAGGCAAGTCGGAATTGGATCCTGATCTGCCGTTTCAGATTCTGTCAGACTCAGGGTTGGGCACCTTCAAGGCCTGGAAATGTCACGATGATTTCTTGAATAAACCCATGCACGGAACCTTCCTGCTGGATGGCGAAGGACGGGTGCTGTGGAGCGACATCAGTCATGATCCGTACGTGCAGGCGGGATATCTGCTGGGCGAATGTCGGCGGTTGTTGAAGGTGGGGGGTGGGTAGCAGCCTCCAATCGTGGACTTGGTGGGCAAAGATGTCCGCAATCAGGGTTGGAATACCGCCTTTAGGCAGAGTATTGGGTGTCATTGTGCATCCAACATTTCTTTGGATGACAGGAGACGTGCGACTGATTCCGCCTAAAGGCGGTACTCCAACAATGCCGCCTCCGTCGATGTCACTTGCTTCCTCGAACCCCAACTGACGCACTGACGCCCCCTACTCCTTCACATCCGGCACCACATCATCATCCGTAAAAAGCTCCCGATCCGGCCCCGCAGACCTGACCTCCATGTCCTTGCTGGTGACGGAGTGAAACCAATAGGGCGTGCCCCATTCGTCCACGAGTTCTCCTTTGACGATGGCCGGGCAGTCTTTGGGCAGGAGGGCGGCGCCTTTTTCATTCTCGCCTAGCAGGGCATTGACCACGAGTTCGTTGTGGCCGGTGGGAATGCCGCCCATCACCTGGCGGTACATGTAGATGACTTTTTCCACGTACTGGATCCGCTCTTCAGCCGACTGACCGGGCTGACAGATCAGGCCAGAGAGTTCCGCGGCGGACTCGTGCAGCACGACAGGAGGTGGCTGCGGCAGCACGGGGGCTTTCACCGAAGGGCTCGAAGGCGCAGGCCCTGGCTTGGATGGCCCAGCGCCGTCCTGTCTGGTGATGTACCAGATGGCGACGGCCGAGACAGCCACCACCAGCACGGCAATGATCGGCAACACGCGCCCACGCGAGGGAGAAGAAGATGACATGAGATTCAGGAAATGACAGCAACCACCAGCCGGCCGCCGTCACCCATCATGGGCGGACGGCGGCCGGAATCTCCAGTAGAATCGCACGGACCCGGATCAGACTTCAAGGAAGTCCATGTTGCCCGAGGTGATACTGGGCAGCGTCACGAAGCGGCTCAGGTTCGGGAAGATGTCGCCCAGAGTGCTGGCGTCCACCCCGAGCCAGCGCGCCATGATGGCGGCATACTGGTCCACCGGGGTGCTCGGGATCCACAGGCCACGGGTGCCCGTGGCATCGATCGAGTCTGTCACGGTGCCCAGCTTGAGCACAGGGAACTTCCCGTACACGCGTTGGCCCTTGACCGCACCGCCCATGACGATGGCGTGGCCGCCCCAGGCGTGGTCGCTGCCTGCGGTGTTGTCCGTCTTGTTGGGAGTGAAGGTGCGGGTGAAGTCGGAGGCGGTGAAGGTCACCACATTGTCCCAGACGTTCCCCACTTCCGCGCCTTTGAGCGCGTCGGCAAATCCCTTGAGCGTGCAGTTCAGGTTGTTCATCAACCCTGTGTGGCCGCTGGTGTTGCTGCCTGCAGGGATCTGGGAAATGTGGGTGTCATACCCGCCATGCTGGACGAAGAAGATCTGACGGGTGTTGCCCAGCGCCGAACGTCCCGCGATGAGACGGGCCACGAGTTTCATCTGGTTGGCGAAGTCGTTGTTCGCGCTGAGGCCGGATCCACTAAAGGCATTGTTGAAATAACTATCCAGCGTCGTCGTGCCGGAGGCACCGACCGTGGACTGGAGCGCGGTGCCCACCATGCCCTCTGTGAGGCGGGCGCTCATGGCCACGCCGTTGTAGGCGTTTTCCATGAGGCTGGCATGGGTCATCTGCAGCACGTTCTCAAACGCCTTCAGCCGGTGTCCCTGCTCGGTGTTCTTGTAGTTGCTGGCCTGGAAGAGCAGGCTGGGATTGGTCACGGCACTCGCGTAGTTCGTGCCATAACCAGTGAAGTTTACCAGACCGCCGCTGGTCATGATGTACGGAGCCACCTGTCCCGCCGGGCTGACCTGAAAGCTGTTCACCCCGGAGATCGAGATGTTCATCGAGGCATTGCCGGTAGAAGGGTTGTACGCCGGGTCGAGGAGCTCGGCGACACGTCCACCCCAGCCGCTGGTGAAGGGCTTGTCGGGAATGGAGCTCTGCCACTGCACCTGCTGGTCAGAGTGCGAGTAGAGTTGTGGGGGCTTGGGGGCGGAGGAGTAGTTGGCCCGCGTCACACCTGGGAAGGTGAGCGTGCCCACGTTGGCGATGAAGGCGAGGTCGCCCGCATCGAACATGGACTTCACGTGCGTGAACTTCGGGTGCACACCCAGCGTGCCCAGATAGCCGCCCAGCGGATCGCATTCGGCGATGTTGGTGGCATTGAGCTGGAGCGCATTGAGCGACGTGGTGGCATTGGCCGTGGGAATGGTCAGCATGCCGCGGCCGGCTTCATAATCTGTGCGGGCCGTGCCGCTGAAAGGCAGCAGCATGTTGTTGGAATCATTGCCCCCGTTGAGGAAGACGCAGATCAGGGCCTTGTACCCTCCCCCAGAGGACTGCGCATTGAGCGCGCCCTGCATGAGGTTGAGGTGAGCCAGGGTGTTCACCATACTGGTGATCCCCATGGCGGAGCAGCCGGTCTTGACGAGGAACTGGCGGCGGTTGGGCTCGTTCTTTTTCGGAAATTTGAGGTGCATGGAAGAAACAGGTTGGAATTGAAGTCTGGAAGATGACATCGGGACCCGCCGCCCGGCACATCCGGGCGGCGGATCATTCCGGTTATTTCAACACCACGGCCTGGGGCAGCGTGGCCAGGAGGTAGAAGGTGTTCCTCACGCGGGTGCGCGCATCATTGGCGAAGTTCGTCGCATCCGTCGTGTGCCGGTTGTTGGCCGCGATCAGGTTCACACCGTCAATGATGGACTTGCGCGGGTTGGACGTCGAGGAGCTCCCGTAAGCCGATTTCAGATAGCCCGCTGCAAGGAGGCTGTCACCGAAGTCCACAATCACCTTCACCGCCTCAGCATGGGCCGCGGCCTTCTGCGTCGTTCCCGGAGTGGCCGGGACTGCCGCAGGGGCATACTGGGCCGCGAGGGCCGTCGTATAGGTGTTCGTGTACAGGGTGATCAGCTCATCGAACTTCGGAATCAAGTTGTCCACCTGCTTGTAGAGGCTGCCCGGGGAGTTGGTTCCAGGAGTAAACTGGGTGGCCGTGAAGTAACCCTTGTCCACCGCCCACTGGGGGATGGAGAGCTGCACTCCGGTGCCTGTTTGATAGCCGGCAATGTTGGGCAGGTCATCCAGGTTCCGTCCTGCATTGGCCGTGGGAGGCACGGAGGCAAAGATGGTGTTGTAGTGGCCGTTGACCACGTTCACCACATTGGACTCCGTCGCCACCTGCAGCTCCGGTGCCACCAGGCCCGCTGAGGCCAGCGGTCCGGGCATCACATAGTCCGGCAGGAACCAGTTGAACACGCTGGGGGCGCGCTGCGGAGACTGGGTGATCGACGACTGCGTGTCGAAGAACCGGAAGCGCAGGGCACCGGCCGGGAACTTGTTGTACTCCGACACCGGATACGCCGTGGTCACCGGGGACTCCAGCGAAGTGAAGGCGATCGGCACCGTGGTGAGGTTCACCAGAGGAAGGCCGGTGTAGCACTTCAAGGAGCGCAGCATGGAGGTGAAGTGGAGCAGAGGCTCCTTCACCTTTCCAGATGCCACCGTCCCATCCGCGATGGAGAGGCTGCGGGCCTCATAGTCCAGCAGGATGGCCTTGATCACCTCACCCAGATCTCCGCAGGTGTTCTTGTACACGTTGGAAACGCGATACAGATAGCCGGAGCTGGGGTTCGAGGTGGTAAACCGCTGGATGAGCAGACGGCTGATAAACACCGGAGTGTTCGGGTGACCGTTGTAAGTGCCGCCGGAGAGCGGGCCTGCCAGGGCGTTGAGCGCATCCGTGATGTCCGCCAGGCCTTCCGACTCCGGCGTGGTGTTGTTCGTACGTGCGGGGATGGTCACCTGACCGGCCTTGCCATTGAAGAGCGTTTTGGCACCGAAGTCATGGTAGGCATCAAACATCTTCAGCGGATTCATCCACGCGGCCTGCCAGTAGCGGGCGGACGTGCTGGACTGGAAGAAGTTCGTGTTGTCCTGAAGCGCACCCACCGTCTGGCTGGAGGGGTTGGGATAGGTGGGAGCCGTCACGCTGGCGTAGCGCTTGCCAAAGGCAAAGCCGGTGAAGACACGGGCCAGCTCCGTGATGTCGGGCTGGTCATACGTGGCGATCGGCAGGCCGTTGTTGTCCAGTTTCAAGCTGCCATCCAGATGGCGCTGCACCAAGCCGATGGAGAACAGCTGCATCACCTCACGGGCGTAGTTTTCATCCGGCCGGATGTTGCCCGTCGCCTTCTGGTTGCGCAGGAAGCTCAGGTAGTACGCCATCACCGGGCTCTGGCTCACGTTGGAGAGGATCTGGCGATACCGGCCAAACGCACCCTGCGACAGCATGTCCCAATAGTGAGCCATCCCGTAGTGGTTGGTCTGCAGGGTGGAGTCGTTCTCCGAGACCACCACAATTTCACTCAAGGCCAGGGCCATGCGCTGACGAAGCTGGTCCTTGCTCTGTAGCACCAGCGTCCACCACTCGCGGCGCCGATTCGCATAGTTGGGGTAGTTGTTCTGGTGGATGGTGCTGGCCACCCAGGCGGTGCCATTCCAGGAGAAGGAACCGGCACCGAACTGCGGGTCACGGTTGTAGTTGATGGGCTTGTTGCCGCGCAGATAGAAGTCCTCCATGTCCGCGGCCTGCACCAGTGTGGTGAAGGAAGGCGAAGGGGTCTGTCCCAAGTCGATCTGCTTATTGATCCAGGCAGCGTATCCGGCAAGGGCGTCGTTGCCATTGGCGGCAATGAGGTCCTTCACCTCCTGGATGCTTTCCGCCGTGGGGCCATAGGTGGCCTGGAGCAGGAAGCGGACGATGTCGCGGTCCAGATTGGAACCGGTGAGGGCCGGCCAGCCCGTGCTGCCATAGACTGGCGGAGCAGGCGGGGCCGGAGGCTCGGCCACCGAACCGTTGGCCAAGGCGTAGTTTCCTCGGATTTCACCGCTCCCGTAGTTGGCCGTGTGCACGTTGATGTACACGTACCCGTTGAAGAGAGCGTTGAGCGTGGCTTGCGAGGTGTTCCAGCCACCGACCGGCTCCGGCACGATGGTGTACACGTGGTCGGTCACCTGGCCGAGCTCAAGGCTTTCCACGATCGGGCCGCTCGCTTGAGCATCCGCCGCGGGGGCAGCGTGCAGGTGGGAGGCGCTCTGGAGGGAGGTCAGGTTGCCAAAGGTCGAGTTGACCGTGGCCTGGGTGTTGTCCCCGTTCAACATGAGGGTGGCCAATCCGGTGGCCGTGGTGATGGCCCCGCCCTCCCGGCCCAGGTAGGCCACAAAGAGCCGGCGGTTGGCCTCGGTGTTGGTGGCATCACGAATATCCACCTGCGCCGTGCCCAAGGGCGTGGTCACACCACCGGACACTGACTGGAAGGTGAGGCGGAGCACCTCCGGAACTTCGTTGTTGGTATCCGTAGAAGGTGTCACCCGCACATCGTACTGCGCCGTCCCTGCCGGAATGGTGAAGCTCGTACCGGAAATGGTGCTACCGGCACCATTCTTGAGCACGTAATCCGAAGCAGAGGCGGAACCGAGCGTGGCATCAGAATTGCCGGCAACAGTGAATGACACCAAAAGCGGCATGCTGCTGTCGCTCCGGCTCAACCGCACCACGGCGGCCGTGCCTTCTTTTTCATAGGCGCTGGGTGTCACCACGCTGGCAGAGATGGAAAGCAGACTGTTCAGCGTCGCCCCATCTGTTCCCACCCCGCCGGAGGCGTTGTTGGGTGAGTTGGCCAGGGTTGGAGAGGTGGTCATCTGGTCTTCCGCCCAGTCCGATACCCCATCACCATCTGTATCCTGGTCACCAGCGATCACCCGGAAGAATTTGGGTGCCGTGCCGGACCCGAGCGGCACGGTGAAGCTCTGCGACACCCCGGTTCCCGTGAGCGGAGAGCCTTCTGCCGTCCAAGTGGGGCCATTGGGGGCAGCGCTGCTCTCCAATACATAGCGTTTCCCCGTCTGGGTCTTCACGGAGACCTGGAAGTTGCCTCCCGAAGCGCTCACCTCCCCGACCTTCAGCACATCCAGAGGATCGTTCGGGTTCGTCCCCGCAACGCTCTCCCCCTGGTTGGTGGCACCATCACCGTCCGCATCTTCTGCGAGCGGGTGCGACGCCACCGTAATGCCGTAGCGGTTCTGCCACACGTCATCGTAGCCGTCGTTGTTGCTGTCGGTGGCTCCATGAACCAACGACACTGACGTGGCGGCCAGTCCCAATGCCGCAGTCATTCCTTTTATTTTGCACAGTGAGGAGGGGCGCATCATGGCGGGTTAAGCGTTGAGAATTAGTCCCTTGGCTGAAGTCGAAGTCCTCGCGAGGCTGCCAATTTGCGAAAAAACAATCAACGAAAAATTGCACCCGTTATAATTTATATATTTCCATTAAGTCATTAAATACAACCTCAGCTAATCCTTCGCAAAATTCATTTAAATACATGCAATAGTGTAACGCATGAACCGCGATGCCTTTGTTTATGCGGCAGGACGCGTGATGAGCCCGGGTTCCGACCTTCAACATATCCATCGGCCGTCACCGCACCGGGTGTGAGCGGGCCCGACAATCTGACCCTGAAAGTGGAAAAATTCTAATTCCTACCTTGCCTATATACATTAGATGATTTAAGCATGGAAATAGTCTCGAATTGCTCCTTGGGCATTCGCCAGACCTGTCCGACCAGAAGTCTGGAGGCTACCAGCTCCTTCTGCCTACCGCATTCTTCACGGCGGCTCTTCACGCCTGCTCCTTTCCAGGAACGGGCACGTCATTCAAACCGCCGGATCACTGGGATGGCCTCTGCCACCCCACGCCACCCTTTTGTCCGGGGTTGTCGCACGCGAACCCTAATCCAACATGATATCCCGTACCGTAAGGCGGCACCTCGCCGCATGGATGGCCCCTGCCCTGTCAGCGGCCCTCGTCATCACCACCCAGGCCGCCCCCAAGTATGAGAGCGGCGTGGTCAACAACGCCCAGGCCAATGCCACCACATGGCACACCGTCACCTTCACCACACCGTTCTCCGCTCCGCCCGTGGTGGTGCTGGGAACGCCGACTCAGTCGGATGCGCAGGCCCTCACCACGAGGGTGAGGAACGTCACCGCCACCAGCTTCCAGTACCAACTGGACGAGTGGGACTACCTGGACGGCGTGCATGCGGCCGAGGCGGTGCAATACCTGGCCCTCGAGCCGGGGGTGCACACCATCGGCGGCATCACCTGGCAGGCCGGTCGCAGTTCCAGCATCACCAAGTCTGCCTCCACGGTGAACTTCAGTTCCGCCTTCACCGCCGCTCCAGTGGTGCTGGCGCAGGTGGAAAGCGCGGTCAACAGCAAGGCGCTCACCTCCCGGGTCCGGCTGGTGACCACCTCGAACTTTGAGCTGAAGCTCACCACCCAGGAGTCGGACACGGCTGCCGTGTCCGGGGAGTCGGTGGGCTGGATCGCCGTGGCGACCGGCACGGGCACAGTGGATGGCGCCACCTTCCAGTCGGCTCGTACGGGTGCGACAGTCACCCAGGCATGGACTGCGCAGCTTTTCACGGGTGCCCACCGGCAGCCGCTGTTCTTCGCCCAGGCCCAGACGGTGAACGGAGCCGATCCCTTCACCATCCGTCGGCGCAATCTAAGCAGCACCGGAGTGGAGATCTTCCTGGAGGAGGAACAGTCCGCCGATGCGGAGGTGAACCATGTGGCTGAAGACGTGGGTTACCTAGTCTTTGCCGAGAGCGCCGGGGAACTGCGCGCCAAACTGGATCTCGTGGAACTGGTGCAAAACCAGAGCAGCGCGACCACCTGGCACACGGAGACCTTTGCCCGCAGCTATACCAATCCCGTCGTGGTCTTTGGCCCCCTCACCCAGAACGGGGCTGACCCGGCACGAGTGCGGGTTCGCAACATCACGAGCACCGGATTTGAGTGGCAGCAGGACGAGTGGGATTCGCAAGACGGGGCCCATGGATCAGAGACGGTGCACTACCTCGTGGCGGAAGAGGGCTCCTATCAGATCGGTGGCCTGCGCTGGCAGTTCGGCCGGTACGCCGGCGTCACTCACACGGCAGGCACCAAGACGTTTGCCGAGGCCTTCCCGGTAGCTCCAGCGGTCTTTGGCCAGGTGGTCACCACCAATGAGGCCAGTGCGGTGTCCCCCAGGGTCAGCGCCGTCACCACCACGGGCTTCAGCCTTCGTCTTCAGGAGGAAGAAGCCGCCAATCAAACGCACGCCGGCGAAACCGTGCACTACGCCGCCGTGGAGAAGGGCAGCGGCCGCATCGTCACCAGCCAGTTCGTCGTCGAAGCCGGCAGTTCAGGAGCCAACGTCACGAATGCGTTTAAGACCGTGAACTTTGCCCGCAAACTGGCAGACCCGTTTGTGCTGGGCGAGGCCCAGACGCTCAATGAAGCCGACCCCATCGTGGTACGGCAGCGCAACCTGGGCCCTACCAAGGTGGACCTGCGGGTCCAGGAAGAGACTTCCGCCAACAGTGAGATCACGCACGCGGCGGAGAACGTGGCCTACCTCGTGGTGTCCGGCTCGCTGGACGTAGATGAAGACGGGCTGCCCGATGCCTGGGAAACCTCCGTGGGCCTGAATCCCGCAGATCCCAATGATGCCGGGCTCGACGGTGATGGCGACGGCATCACGAACCTCAATGAGTATGCCTATGGCACCAGCCCCAGCAGCTTCGACTCCGGCGGCACAGTGACCGTGGCCGCGAGTGTGTCCGATGGTTATGAGAAAGAAGGCATCCCCGCACGCTTCACAATCAGCCGGACCGGCGGCACCGTCCCGGTGACCGTGGCCTACGCGCTCTCCGGCCGGGCCACAGCCCCAGGAGCCAGCGGCGCTGACTATGCCACCACGAACAGCAGCGGCGGCACGCTCAATGGTTCGGTGACCATTGGCTTCAACGCCACCTCGGCAGATGTGGTGATCCAGCCCGTGGTGGATACCGTGAACGAGTACCCGGAAACGGTGGTGCTCACTCTGAGCAACGGCAGCACCTACACGGTGGGCTCCGCCGCCAACAGCACCGCCCAGGTGAATGACGCCACGGCCACCACGGCCAATGAGGAGCTCTTCGTCGCCTTCCTCGGACGTCAGGGTTCCGCCCAGACCTACGCGTCGGGATTCGCCACCATCCATCTGAGCGGGCCGAAGAACAGCGCCCGGGTGAACCTGAGCTTCAGCGGTTTGACCTCGAACCAGACCAATGCCTACCTCCGCTATGGTGTCGCCTCAGGCGTCGGACCGGAACTGCGCCCCACCCTGCCCATCGGCCAGGTGGTGAACGAGCCCTGGACCATCGGCCCCGTGGGGGCGCTCACCGGCCAGAACATCGTGGACGCCATCTACCAGACTGGTGGGAAGTGGGTGTACGTCAACATCGGAACAGGAAACTACCCTGCGGGTGAGATCACCGGCATTGCCGCCCGCCAGACGGGCTCCAGCACCTTCACGCCGCCGCCGGCACCTCCGGCCATCACTCCGCTCGCGGGCGATGCGCTGAAACGGGATGTGGCCCGCTTCCTCACCCAGGCCACGTTTGGCCCGACCAAGGCAGACATCGACGCGCTCGTCACCCAGATCAACACCACCCATGCGGGTGACCGGATCGCAGCCTACGACGCCTGGATCGACGCCCAGTATGCCCTGGATGCGACCAAGCTCCTGGCCTACACCGAGGCGGCCGACGCCCATGAGTGGACCCTGCGCGGAGCCAGCCCGAGCAACTTCGTCAACAACAACGAGCCCCGGCACCACAACCGGCGTCGCGGCTGGTGGACCCTCTCCGCCAAGGCGCACGACCAGCTCCGTCAACGGGTCGCCTTTGCCTTGAGCGAGATCCTCGTGACCTCGGACGAGCTCAATATCCTGCGCACCCGCCACTATGGCCTGGCCAACTACTACGACCTCCTGGCGGCGGCGGCTGACGGCAACTACCGCACTCTGCTGGAGAACGTGAGCAAGAGCCCGGTGATGGGCAAGTACCTCAGTCATCTGCAGAACCAGAAAGCCATCCTCGATGGCAATGGCAATGTGCTGGTGAGCCCGGATGAGAACTATGCCCGCGAGATCCTGCAATTGTTCTCCATCGGCCTGGTACACCGTCACCCGGACGGCAGCCTCCAGCTCGGTCCGGACGGCCTGCCCATCCAGACCTACAACAATGACGACATCACGAACCTCGCGCGGGTCTTCACCGGCTGGAGCTTCAGCAAGCGTCATGGAGCCGCGGCGGATGGCTACCCGGTGGTGGACAACACCAACTTCAGCCAGGGCAACGGCCCTGCCTACTTCCAGGCCTCCTGGACGAACCCGCTGAAGAACTTCGCCACCTATCATGACACGGGAGCCAAGACCGTCCTGGGAGGCAGTATCGCCTCCGGCCTGAATGGCCAGCAGGACCTGACCGCGGCGCTGAACATCATCTTCGCCCACCCCAACGTCGGCCCCTTCGTAAGCCACCTGCTCATCCAGCGGCTTGTCACCTCGAACCCCAGCGCCGGCTACATCCACCGGGTGACGCAAAAGTTTGAGAACAACGGCTCCGGCGTGCGCGGCGATCTGAAGACCGTCATCAAGACCATCCTGCTGGACCATGAGGCCCGCAGCCTGGACGTGGTGGCCAACATCGGCTACGGCAAGCCCAAGGAACCCCTCATCCGCTACGTGCAGCTTCTGCGCACGCTTGGGGCGTGGTCGGACCTGCCGCTGAGCACGCTCTCCAGCCACGGCTATCCCGCAGGCCAGCTCAACAACTTCCCTTCCGGGACCACACTGTTGCGCTATCCCAACACGGACGCACGCCTGGCCCAGACCCCGCAGAGCGCGCCCAGCGTCTTCAACTGGTACCTGCCCAGTTACAACCCCGGTGGCGCAACCGGCGCGGCCGGCCTGGTGGCTCCGGAGCTGCAGCTCAGCACGGAGACGAGTGTGGTTCAAGCCATCAACTACCACTACACCGTCGCCCAGGTGAACAACGGCCAGAACGTGGACGCCCTCTATGGTGCCACGGTGGCGCTGGACGACAACGTCCGGCTGGACCGCACCCCCTATGAAACGCTCTACGACGCGGAAATAACCGCTGGCAAGACAGTGCCCCAGGCCCTGGCCACGGTGCTGGACTCCCTGGACCTGGTGCTGACCTCCGGCAACCTGAAGGCCCGCTACGGCAGCGCCGCCGCGCCCAACCCACGCAGTGTCATCATCGACTCCGGAGCCTCGCTGGCCGCCGGCACCGCCACCGCAGTGCGGGTGAAGGAGCTGCTCTACCTCCTGGCGACCTCCCCGGAGTTCGTCATCCAGAAGTAATCGTCACTTCAGTTACAACCTAGAACTTCTTTTGTACCATGAAAAAGAATGACCGTGAATTGCTCGCCACCCGCCGCCGTTTCCTGCGCCAGTCCGCCTGCTCGGCGCTGGGCATCACCGGCGTGGTGAACACCCTGGCGCACCTGCGCCTGGTGAACTCCGCCCTCGCCCAGGCGGCTCCGCTGCCGGACTACAAGGCCCTGGTGGTGATCTTCCTCTTCGGCGGGAACGACTCCAACAACCTGCTCATCCCGCAGAAGAACCACCCGGCTTATGCCGACTACAAGAGTGCACGCGGGGTGCTGAAAATCCTGGACCCGACAGACAGCGCCTATGTGGCGGGCAATCCCGCCTCCATCCCGCTCACCACCACGAGCGGTGACTACGGCGTGCACCCCTCCGCCCAGGGGCTGGCCACCTTGTTCAATACAGGGGAGCTCGCCTTTGTCTCCAATGTCGGGACGCTGCTGCATCCCACGACGCGGGCGCAGTTCCAGGCCGGATCCGTTCCCCTGCCACCGCAGCTCTTCTCCCACTCCGACCAGCAGGTGCAGTGGCAGAGCTCAGTGCCAGACCAGCCCTTCACGAGCGGCTGGGGCGGCCGGGTGGCAGACCTGCTCGCCGCACAAAGCTACGCTCAGGGGCAGGTCTCCCTCTCCGTCAGCCTGGCCGGCATCAACAGCCTGCAGGTGGGCAGCCAGGAGGTGCAGTACGCACTCACCCCGGAAGGGGCGGTGCCGCTCACCGGCTACAGCGATGCCACAGGTCCCTATGGGCTGGCGCTCAACACCAACGGCACGTACAAAACCTCCCTGCAGGGCAAACGGCTCAAGGCGTTCGATGACATAACGCACTACACCTACCAGCACCTGCTGGAGGACTCCCATGCCGGAGTGGTGAAGCGCGCCCAGGCCAATGAAGGTCTCGTGGGGGCGGCCTTCACCGAGGCTGCCGCTTCCGGGGTGGACTTTGACACGCTCTTCACCAATGCCCAGACCACTCTGGGCGACCAGCTCAAGGCCATCGCCAAGCTCATCGCGGGGCGCAACAGTCTGGGGAACCGCCGGCAGATCTTCTTTGCCAGCATCGGGGGCTTTGATACGCATCAGGACCAGCTCGATGCGCAGGTGAATCTCGTCGGGGAGCTCAGCGGAGCCTTCAAGGCTTTCCGTGATACTCTGGTGGCGCTGGGCGTGTATGACAACGTGCTCTCTGTCACGCACTCTGACTTCACCCGCACGCTCACCCCCAATGGCCAGGACCCCAACACCGCAGGCTCCGACCACGGCTGGGGCGGCCACCAGATCGTCTTTGGCGGTCCGGTGAATGGAGGCCAGGTCTATGGCACCTTCCCCAGCCTGAAGCTGGGTCAGGACCAGGATGCAGGGACCAGCAACCGCGGGCGGTGGATTCCCACCACGGCGGTGGACCAGTACGCCGCCGTCGCCGCAAACTGGCTCGGCGTCAGCAACGGAGATCTGGGCACGATCTTCCCCAACCTGGGGCGTTTCAATGATCCCTTCGGTGGCAGCGCCAACCTTGCCTTCGTATGAGTCACGCCACCTCCTCATCCTACCCGTTGTCGGGGAGCAGCCGCGTGGCGGTTGCGGGTGCATTTGGCCTCGTGCTGCTGGGCAGCGTGGCATCCATCTGGCTGCTCACGCGCCAGGTTCAGGATGTCACGGGCTCTCCTGGAGTCCTTCGGGAGACATTTGCCCGGACCCCTGCCCTGCTGCCTCCCGCCCCTGCCCCCACGACAACGGCCACGCCGTTGCCCAAGGCCCCGCCCAACACCGATGGCCGCATCCTCGCCACCCGGCGGGATGGGCTGGTGGTGGTGCCGGAGCTCGCTGTTGAGGCGGCCGAGCTCAACGCCAAGGAGTCCACCATTCAAAGGGATCTCGAGATCCTTGAAACTCTGGTCGGTTTCTTCCGGAGCTTTCAATATGGCGAAAATCCATTTGGCGGCGAGAACGACGAGATCGTGGCCCAGCTCTCGGGGCGCAATCCACGGAATCTGGCGGTGATCCCGCCGGAGAATCCAGCGATTGATGGCCGCGGACGTCTGCTGGACCGGTGGGGCACCCCCTTCCACTTCCACCCGGTGACCCATGAGATCTTGGAAATAACCTCAGCAGGCCCAGATAAGAAGCTCTGGACGACGGACGATGTGAAGAGTGTGCCGTGAGATTCCAGATTGACCGTTTGTCAATCAATCAGTCAGTCAGTGCAGTGAAAGTGTGTGTTGGAGTAAGTTGGTGAACAGAGAAGTCCATCTCCCGAGAGGGGGATGGACTTTTTTCTTTGCCGGACGAATTGCAATCAGGCAGCTGTGTATTCGTAGCTGCATTCGTGAGAATGCGGAGGAGACGTCCAACGGCAGGCTAAGCGATGGTTTGCTCGAACGCTCCATTGGCTGATGCCACCCACCACGTTCTCACGAACGCAGCCACGAGCTGCCCCATACGCGGTCGCACAATGGCTCTTGTAGCTGCATTCGTAAGAATGCGGCGGCGACGTCCAACGGCAGGCTAGGCGATGGTTTACTCGAGCGCTCCATTGGCTGATGCACCCACCGCGTTCTCACGAACGCAGCCACGAGCTGCCCCATACGCGGTCGCACAATGGCTTTTGTAGCTGCATTCGTGAGAATGCGGACCCGACGTCCAGCGGCTGGCTAGGCGATGGTTTGCTCGAACGCCCCATTGGCTGATGCACCCGCCACGTTCTCACGAACGCAGCCACGAGCTGCCCG
>NZ_BATQ01000176.1 GCF_000739635.1 Verrucomicrobium sp. BvORR034
CATTGGTTTTAGAGGTCCGAGCGGACCGTTTCTAATCTCGCGTGACCACGCACAACCCTCAGCGTAGTGCAACTTCATGGTCTTGTTTGGAATATCGATGCACAGCCAATGCGGCAGCGAACGTTGCTCAATCATGGTGATTCCCTTCGTGGACTAACGCTCAGGTGATGACCCCCACTAGCGGGGGGCAATGTCGAACGCGCGGTTAAGGTTGGAATTAAGTGGCAGTATCGAGAACAGAAAGTCTAGCGAGGTTGCCATCCACGGCTTGTTCTCCGTTAGTTTTCGGGATTCAAATTGAAGGGACTAGTGAAAATTTCGCCGCCGCAACAGCCTGCCTTGTTGCACGTCCGGTCAGGCGTTATGATGAATGCCTTGTTCCTCTAGCGGATTATCAAAAGGCGGCGGAGATCTCGAATCATTCGCTCATAGACTTCAAATGCCTTGGTAGACAAATGATTCAACTTATTCATGCAGTCGAAGAATTGCTGGCGAATTTCAGGATTCCCACTTTGCATCCATTCTTTCGGAATTGGGTAAAAATCAGGGTTATGATCGAGCGGCGAAATCTGAGCAAAGTCATCATTTTTCCAGAACGCCCTGTAAGCATGAAAAAACTCGGCGCGATAGCCTTCGCAGGTTGGATCCAGGAACTCTGAGTCGAGCCTCTCGAGAAATCGATCAATCGAATAGACCCTATCTAGGGTTGCAGAGCTGATGGGCTGCCCCCAACACTGCTCTTTCAGGAGCTGGCGCGCCAGGCTCTCAGGGATCTCCTCCTTTAACCTCTCGAAAAGGTCTCTGTCGACAGCCCGCCGCTCATTGTCAAATATCGCTAGAGTGGTGTCAGAAACACGCCGGAACCAACGATCGCGATGCGATCGAAGTTCGCTTGCGCGAAAGCTTGTTCCTTTCGGATGTCGATGGTTGTAGTGCTGCACTTCAGCATGGCAATCAAAGCACAACGGCATGCAATTGGCCAGAGAGTCATCGCCACCTCCTGATTCGGGTTCGATATGGTGACATTCGATCTTGGTTCCTACAAATCGGTGACACAAGCAGCAGTGGCGTCCGCACGCGACGAGCGCCTCCTCTCTGACCATTTGGGAAAATGCCATGTTGGAATGTTTAATACTAAAAACACAAACCATCCGCAATTACACAGAAAAAAACTGCATGATAGCATCGAAAATTGAAACCTAGTCCCAATTCGGAAGCACTGGGGCATGCAGGAAAGATGCAATTGGGGCGAGGCATCGCGCGCCGATGCGGGAACCGCACGTCAATGCGAGCAACTTTTGGCAGAGGCTGCAGCAACTCCGGAATAGCCTGTCTTATCGCACTCCGGTCTTATCGCACTACTACCAACATTGGGCTGATCACTTTTATTCGAGAAGTTTGATGAGACGTTTCCATTTTGGGTGTGGAGGTGTTCTCTTGGCCCAACCTGCTAAGCTGCACCGATCGCCGGGGCGGGGAACTCCGCAACGGCCTGTCATGTCGCACTTCCGGCGGCATGGTGTGGCCAGACACTAACGGGCCGAGTTTGCAGGTCAGTGAACCAGATCTCGGCGAAGGGGTGTGCGGACGTCATACTGAGCGATTGTCGGGCTAGCTGGAGGCCATTGGACACCTGCAACCTACCTTCGCTCATGTACTCAGTAAGGTATTGCACCGTCGTGAAGACGACGAGCCAAAGGGATGATCCACTGGGCTTCGCGTACTGCTTTGCGAGCTTTGCTTTAATAACGTTCCCAAGTGCTTGATCACGGACTTCCTCATCAATACGCCTAGGTATGCCGCCAGATTTGTCATGGACGGCGCAAGCCCACTTACCTGCTCTGTACTCTTGCTCGGACATTGCAAACGTGTAAGTGCGATCAACCAATTCGGTCAGTTGGAGATGTACACGTGATCCCGCTACGAATGCAGAAAAATCGTGGTCGTTCTCTGGCAATTGCGTCAGTTCCGTGATTTGCCGCGACGGGAAAGCTTCGTTGAACTTGTGCACGAAACGTGTTGCGGCCTCGGTCTCCTGAGTGGCCTTGTCGTCCGAGAGTTGAGAAATCTCGCGGCGTATCCGGCCGTCCTTGGCGAACGCGATGTGACCGAACGGGGTTGTTGGCTTCTTCGGCATGAGGTGAAATTTGAGTTCAGACGCCTAACGTCTAAGCTGCGCTTTGTTCGCCCTTGGTGATTCAGTGGTCCTGGAGGTCATGGTCTGATCCCCAGTAACTTGAGTGACGCTGTGACGTGACTTGAATCGGCATCGCCGGCAAGTCCTGACTGCAAAAGTAATCGAGCAGTCCCTTCTAGCGGCGAATCCGCAGTCAACAAGCGACTCGGCTCACGATAAGTTGAAAACCAAGGTTCGCCCTGTTCGGTAACGAAGCGGAAAAGGTCATCAATGCACCGGTCAAACATATCCCCACTCTTGGCGTTGAAGCTGTGATGATAACGCCCCTCTCTCATCCGTGTCGGATCACTCATCGGGCCGTTCAGGGCAACCCCCTCAAAAGTGTCGTTCAGAACTCGAATGGCAAAGTGCACCCTGAAAGACACCTTAAAGTTGATGGGGCCTCCGTAGCTGCTGCCGCTACGATGAAGATGGATGACATCCACCGTGTGCTCGCGCCTCCGAGTCCCGAACCTCTTCTTCGAACGTGAGAAACCCGAGGCGGCAATTCGCATCGCGAACCGTCGGCAAGCATCTTCCTGCTTCTCACGGACTATCTTGGTGGTTTCTGGCCCGGCGAGCATGGGGTGTTGAGTTGGGCGAACGTCAAAGAGTTAGATAAGGCACTTTGTCAGGTTCAGTTTTCATTTTCGATGCCTTCGCTAAACGAACACCATCGCCCCCAGCAATTTGGCGGCAGCGGCCATTTTCCGTATAGCCCAACTGTAGCGAATTCGCAATAGCCTGTCTTGTGGTATCCCTCTCCTACGCCTGACCGGGGGCGAGGCTTCGACTGCGAGTTGAGGTTGTAGCGGTCATGGCGGATGGAACTGGAAGCGGGTCAGGCGTTAGGAGGAACGTCTTGTTCGGCTTGGACTATTGCTCCTCGCACCATAACGGAAAATGGTCATCAAGAGCCTTCCGGAATCTATATTCAAATTCACTACGCACTTCTTCCATCTTGTGAGGACCACCTTCACAAAATTCCATGAACGAAAGCAAGGCGATCAAATCCATCTCGGTGAACCGAAATGCAACGGTATCTTCGGGTGTAGTTTCCATGACGTAAGATCAGAGAGTCCAAAACTGGTAGCGGTTGTCGTCATTGGAAACAACTTGGATCTCAATCCCCAGCTCCGGAATCTTATAGCGACCATGAGGCAGTGTGTTTCCGCTATTCAGATCTAGGTTGGAATGATTCATGGTGGAAGCATTCAGACGAACCGAACTTGCCGTGTAACGATTCCTATCCGTGGTGTCAGCCGGTATCAACGTAAAGATGGTGATCTTGTTCATGTGAATCTTCTTCCGAAGGTCTAAGCTGTGCCGACCGTCGGGGCGAGGGCAAGCGTGGAGACGGGATGGCGGGTTAATGTTTCGGAAAGTGTAGATGACAGAGCAGCCCCGGCGGCTGGCACCAGCGCTTTGTTCGTCCTTCTTGGTTCGCTGTGGTTGGTCATTGCCGTGGTTGTGTTTCTGTGTCGAGCCTCTGCACCAACTCGGTGAATACATAGTGCACAAACTGGCTACCAAGTCCGGTAAGCTCGTAAGCCTCCTCGTCATCGAAAGCCGACTTCATGGTGGTGCTGGCCGTAGTGCCTGGCGCCTTCTTCGGACGAGTCTTCTTGATGTAGTTCCCGTAGTAGTCTGTCTCTCGGTGCTGTCGAATGATGCCTCCCTGTGACAAGTCTCTGATGAGTAACTTAAACAAGTCGGCCTCAGCAGAGTCCTCTCTCGGGATGGGGCCTCTGACTTGTGTCCAAATTTCGTAGCGGGTGGAGCCCGGCCTCCGATAGATCTCGCGGATCACGAGAAAATGGGCCTCGTGAAATGTGTCGAGCCAGTCGAGGAATAAACGAACGATGTCATCCTCGGTCAAGCTAGTCGCTGCGGCGTTTGCCAGCAGCTTGCATACGTAGTTGCGCTTCTCGGCGGTATCAGCCTGATCGTAAACTCTAAACGCCTTCCGAACGAGAGCCATGTATCCATCACTCTCCACTCGATCTGCAACTGAATCGCCAAGAGTCTCCAATCGGGCAGTCAATGCTGCCAAATCTTCACCCAACGTCTGAAGCCGCTTCTCGTGCTCGGCCATCCACTCCTTATTGAGGCGATTTACCTCTAGCTGGCCGCTCTCCTCGTTATAGGCTATTCGTGCTGCCAAGAAGCCGCCAATCCAAGGGATAGCACTCAATGCAGCCGAAATCAGTTTCCTCGCCACTCGCTGCCTGCGAGTAGGCTCAAGAGCTTCGAGCTTCCGCATGAGCTCGTTCTCAGCTAGTTGAATCGAACTATTCTCTGGCATGAAGTGGCGCTGCAAAGTTGGACGAACGTCTAAGCTGTGCCGACCGCCGGGGCGGGGTGGCGCATCAAGACGGGATGGCGGGTTAAAATTACGGAAGACATATCCGACACAGCAGCCCCGGCGGTTGGCACCAGCACCTTGTTCAGCCTTAGTTGTGTGTGATGGCTGCTCATGATGGTTGCTTCGTGCCTCCTTCTGCGATTACACCGAGCAACTGCTGTAGGAGCTGCGCGCTCTCAGGGCGGCTGTCTGCGTGAGCATGGTAGCTCTGCTGATCGGGACTCCAGTCAAAATAGAGTCCAGTTTGTGGCTGTGCCAGCTCGGCTGCTCGCGTCTCGGTGATCGTTAGTGGAATCGTAATCAACTCGGTAGCAGCGCCATCACCGACGAGCTTAGCGAACAAGGTCAGTCTGTATGCCCCTGCCAAGAAACCAAAACTCGCTCCGTCCTCCGGCTGTAGAAAGTGATGGTCCAGGGCCACTCCCTCCTGCGGCACGTATAGCCCACTCCCCCGCTTCAACTCGGATCTCTCTCCATAAACCCATATGTTGAAGTTCTGCTTCGTGTCATTGCGGTGCAGTGCAATGTGGAGACTCTCGATCACCATGCCGCGTTTAGCGGTGGAATAGAGTAGTGTGCGAAGATAAATCTTATTCTTCCGACCGTCGAACCGAGGGCCGTCAGGCCCCATGAAAATCAATGTCGGCTGTGTCATCCGAAGACTACCACGGCGGAAAAAGGTGAACCAAGCAGTCAAGCCTGACACGATCAGCGAGAGAAAGGCGACAACTGGTGCGATCCAAGGCGGCATTGGGCGAGCGGCGTCGTAGTTGGCCGAACATACAGATAGTCTGCAAAAGTACAGGCAAAATCAACTTCACTATAGGCTAAAAATCTGTAGCCTAGTCCCGAATCGCCAACGCTCTGCATGCAAGGAAAGGTGCAAAATGGTGTATTATCCCGCTCAACTGCATGAATATCGCTCACTTGAGAGCGATATCCTGTAGAGGTAGAGCTCGAGATTAGTTTGTACTCACGGGGCCACCTTTTAAAGTTTACCCCATGAAACTAGAGGAGCAATTGTGAGGAGAGATTCCAAAACATCACTCTTCCGTCCGCACTGAGGATGCTTACGTCCTCTGGTACCGGCAGCGCGTTCGTTATCATAAACTCATGCACCCAGAGACCATGGGCGCAGCGGAAGTTTAGGCGTTCCTCACGCATCTGACTGCGAGTCGTAACGTGTTCGACTCGCCGCAAAACTGGGAAACACACAATCCTTCGAAGTGGAACGACACCACCACTGAACCGGCGGGACGCCGGTACCACGCACCGGCTGGAAGCCGGTGTCACTTGGGATCACCCCTGCTGCTTCGCCGCCGAAGTCGCCTGCATGAACTTCCGAACCTCGTGGTAGAGGGCGTCCTGCTGGGCGGCTGGGGTCTGCTGCTTCACGCCGTCCAGCCACGCCTGGGTGGTAGGGGTGTGGGCTTGGGAGACCTGCTGGAGCAGTTCCATGGTGATGGGCACCGTCTTGCCAGCGTGCAAAGCATCAGCCAGGGCCAGCTCAGCGGCACGATCAAAGACCCAGCGCAGGTCCGCTCCGGAGAATCCGGCAGTGGTGGCCACGAGCTGTTCATGATCGAGCTTGGCAATGGGCTTGTCCTTGGCGAGCAGGCGGATGATCTGATGCCGGGCGGCATCGTCCGGCGGGGGCACGAAAATGGCCTGGTCAAAGCGGCCAGGGCGACGCAGGGCGGGATCCAGCTGCCAGGGTGAATTGGTGGCACCAATCACCAGGATCCGCTGGTTGTCACTGCGCAGGCCGTCGAGCTCGCTCAGGAACTGGTTCACCACGTTGCGCATCTGCGTGTCACGGACATGACGGCGATCCGGTGCCAGGCTGTCCAGTTCGTCGAACACGAGCACGCAGGGCGTGTTGGCCCGGGCGGTCTCAAAGATCTGGTGCAGGTTGCGCTCGATGCTGCCGTAGTACGGGTCGAAGACCTCGTGCAGGCCAATGGCGAAGTAGTTGCACGAGACCTCCCCTGCCGTGGCCCGGAGGATGGTGGTCTTGCCGCAGCCAGGAGGGCCGTAGAGCAAGATGCCACCGCCGGACTTGCGGCCGTAGGCCTTGTAAAGGTCCGGGTGCTGGAGCGGGTAGATGATTTTGAGACGGATCTCCTCCTTGAGGGCTTCCATCCCGCCGACATCGGCAAAGGTCACGCGGAAGCGCTCGCCGTCGCCGGGGGCGAAGAAGGTCTCGGGCCGCCATTCATAACCGGCAGGCTCATCAAAGGGATCGTCAAAGAACTCCTGAGGCAGCTCGCTGCCAATCTCATCGTCGTCCGGCAATTCCAGCGGGCTGGAATTGCGCTCCCG
Source organism: Verrucomicrobium sp. BvORR034 (assembly GCF_000739635.1). GTDB lineage: Bacteria > Verrucomicrobiota > Verrucomicrobiia > Verrucomicrobiales > Verrucomicrobiaceae > Verrucomicrobium. The sequence continues at coordinate 6,864 of NZ_BATQ01000176.1, forward strand.
GCCCAGTTGGGGCGTCGGCTTGGACACGCGTCCCAGATCCGCCTCCAGCGCGGCATCCGCGGCTGAGGAGTCGATTTCCTGGGCACGTTTGTAATGCTCCAGCGCCTTGGAGCGCTGGTTCTCCGTGAGATGGATGCGGGACAGGAGCAGGTGGGCACCCGCATTCTGCGGATGCTTTTGCAGCACCCGTTCCGCCCGGACGGCGGCACCGCTGGTGTCGCCCTGGAGGACAAGCACCCGGGCCAGGCTCAGCTGAGCCTCGGCATGGTCTGGCTCCAAAGCCAGCAACCGGCCCAGGATTTCCTGAGCCTCTTCCAGGTGGAGCTCATCCAGGCAAGCGTGACCGTACAACAGCAGGAGAGCCGTGTTGTCCGGCGCTTGCGTGAGTGCTTCGCGAAGGGTTTGGAGTCGAGACATGGCAAGAAGCCCGTGTGCGGCTGGACTAGCAACTAAAGTGCCGCTACGAGCGCATTTCCAGAAAATTCTTCAAGAGTCGTTTCCCATCCTGGGTGAGGATGCTTTCCGGGTGGAACTGGACCCCATGGATCGGCAGTTCCTTGTGGCGAACCCCCATGATTTCCGTGTCGTCATCAGACGCCACCGCCGTCACTTCCAGACAATCAGGAAGGCTCTGACGCTCAATGATCAAGGAATGGTAGCGGGTGGCTTCAAAGTCCTCCGGCATCCCAGAAAATACGGACTGGTTCGTGTGGTGGATGCGGGAGGTCTTCCCGTGCATGAGCCGGGGGGCGCGAATCACGTTCCCACCGAAAACGTCACCGATGCACTGGTGGCCCAGGCATACCCCCAAAAGAGGGGTCCGGCTGCCAAAGCGGCGGATCACCTCATTGCTGATCCCGGCCTCCTTGGGCGTGCAGGGCCCGGGCGAAATGCAGATGTGATCGGGGTTCAGCCCCTCGATCTCCTCCAGCGTGACCTTGTCATTGCGACGGATCTCCATGGTCGCCCCCATCTCGCCAAAGTACTGGACCAAGTTGTAGGTGAAGGAGTCGTAGTTGTCGATAATCAGCAGCATGGATGGAGCCTCTAGAGAAGCAATGTAATGCACGTAACGCCGCTGGCAAACGGCTTGGACGCTTCCCTGCGTCTTGGGGGAGTCCTCAAACCCAGAATGCGCCATTTTACCCTTTCCCCAAGCGACCTTACCAGGAGGGTGGTGCCGACTTTTGTTCCAGTAATGCGTTGCACCTTCTTGCCACTTTTTCACCTGCCGCTCACCTTCCTTGTTGAGCAACCTGACATCGGCTGAATCGTGTCCGGGACAGGACCAAGCCCAACTTTCCCCAACTCCCACGCAAAGACAGCCAATGCCCCCCATTTCCCTGGTGCTGGTGAACTCCAAAATCAAGGTGTCCGAGAGGCCCTTCTCCTACACGCCGAATCGCAGCATCTACCCTACCGAGCAGAGGTACGAGCAAACCCTGGCGACCATCCGGTCGGTGCGGGACAAGATCCCCCAGTCGTACGTCATCTTTGTGGACAACTCCGAGCTCCCTCCGGACATGATCGAAGGGCTGCGCGCCTCCGTGGATCTGCTGATCAATCCCACCGACGACAGCACCCTGAACGCAGATACCGATACCAACCCCACGAAGGCGGTGGGAGAGCTCGCGCAAGTCCGGGTGGGCTTGCAGGCCATCGACCAGCTCGATTTCCAGTGGAAACACCTCTTCAAGATCTGCGGTCGCTACGTACTCAACGACTCGTTTGAGTACCCCCAGTTCGACAACGCGCACAACATTTTCAAGGTCAACCAGCCGCTGACCAAGTACAAAACCGACACTGCACCTGCCACTGCGCCTGTTGACTTGCCACCGCAGCCCCCCTCCACTCCCTTCCAGACCGTCATGCGTTGGTTCAAGGGGCCACCACCTCCTCCGCCCCAGCCGGCACCCCGAAACACCACCTGCTACTGGACGAGCTTCTACAAAATCTCCCGCGAACACTACGCCGAGTACAAAAAGGCTGTCTCGACCTCCTACGATCTCTTCAAAACGGATCCCGCATACTTCAACGAGCCCCTGGAGCTGATCTTCTGTGAGCGAGTTCAACCCAAGCTGGAGGTGGATCGCCTGGGGCTCACCATCAACGCCGCGGTGGAAAACTGGATCGAGGACATCTGACCCTGTCAGGCAACCAACTCTGGGGCTGACAAGCCGGGCGGTGCTCCTGGCAGCTACCCACAAACTCGCGCGAAGGGGCTCCTTCCCCTAGGTCACGGCGGTGTCTGTCTTCTGGCGCCACAGCTCCGCCAGTTTTTCGGCCTGCGTGTGGTGACTTTCGGCCACGGCACGCCAGCCGGGCAATCCGCGTGTGACCTCCAGTCCGATCAAGGTGGCACCAGAGAGTGCTTTGAGACACTCCTCCACCGCCCGTTCATAGCGACCCCGCTCCTGATAGGAGCTGGTTTTCTCCAGGCTCCTTTCGACCTTTTCCCACGCACGCTTCTGCGGGCTCCGCCACTTCCAACGGCCCAGCAGCGAGTTCCTCACCCCTTGAATCAACTGCTTGGCCCCCTTTAGGCTTTCCTGAAGCACTTCCAAGGTCGCGGCAGCTTCTTCGGAACGCCGGATTTTTGCTTCCTCACGCGCGCGTTGCCGCTCCTCGGCCTCGGTTTTCTCCTTCTCGACCAACTTTGCGTACAGGCCGCCCTTCCCAAGGATCAGCTCATTCAGAGCATCATTGATACGCTCCGCTTCAGCGGAAAACGGATCCCCCCAGCCCGAGGGGTTTGCCCGGCAGGCTGTGGACGGTTGCGTGAGCAGGCGGAACACTTTCTCATTCCTCAGGCTGCGCTCACAGAGGGCGCCATTCCCGGGATTCACATAGTGGTTCTGGTGATAGACGCGCGGCTCATCCACAAACTGGAAGGCGATGCCAGCCATCCGGATCCGGTGAACCAAGTCATCGTCATCGTAGGCCACGCCTTTGGCATAGCGTTCATCGAACCCGCCCAGTCTTTCGAGATCCGTCCGCGTCAGAGCTCCGCAGAAATGAAAGCCCCGCGGATTGATCGTGGAATGATTGTACCAGCCTTCCCCCGCCACGAGATGAGGTGCCACCTCCAGTCTCGGCAGGGAGTCCGCCCATTGCGGCACAGCCTCGGGCGCCAGACGCTGCAAGGCATTCGTGTCAGCCGCGCTCAGGGCATAGCACCCATAGCTGAGGTACACCCCATCCGTCAGATGGGCTCTCACATGGCTGAGGATGTCCCCCACATGCAGGCACTCCGGATTTTGTAGCACCAGGGCATCTCCCTTCGCCTCTTTGATGGCGAGGTTGAACGGCATGCACGGATTGCTGTACCACTTCCGGTCCGGCTCCAGCCGGATCACCCGGAGAAAAGGAAACTCCTGGCTCAGATCTTCGATGCGCTCCTCCGCACGGCTGCCGTCATCCACAGCCACCACCTCGAAATCATGCCCCCTGCCATACCTGGCCAGGCTTTGCAGCGTGCGCAGAAAGAGGGCCCTGCGGTTGTAGTAGGCGGTGACAATGGAAATCATGTTCGCAATCGCAGCCGGGCAAAATCAACGCGCCGGCACTTCACTATTTCATAGACGCTTTTCCTGCCAGACCACCCGCTTCACAAAGTCCGCATAGCCGCAGATGACCTTTGCCACCTTCCAGGAGACCTGGTCCACATCGTAGTCCGGCGGCACCATCGGGGCGATGCCCGCCTCCCGCTGAGCCACCGCGACCGCCACAGCCTGGAGGATCCGCTCCGGGTTCAGGCCACTCATCACCAGCACCCCTCCATCCACGCCCTCCGGTCGCTCATGAGCTTCCCGGACGGTGACGGCTGCGAATCCGGCCAGCGCCGCTTCTTCCGTGATCGTGCCGCTGTCTGAGATCGTGCAATAAGAGGCCTTCTGAAGGGCGACGTAGTCAGGGAACCCAAGCGGCGGCATCGAACGGATCGATGGAGGAAGAATGATCCCCTCGGTCTCCAATCGACGGCGCGTGCGGGGATGAAGCGAGACAATCATCGGGAAGCCTGTTTCCGCAGTGAGCATCTCCAAAGCCTGCACCAGGGATCGCAAGTGCGCCGGATTGTCCACATTCTCTTCCCGGTGGGTGCTGACCACAAAGTACTTTCTTTCCTCCAACCCCAGACGGGGCAGGATGTCAGAAACAGCCACCTTGGCCGCATGAAAGGCAAGCACCTCTTTCATGGGCGACCCCGTTTTGATGACCCGATCCTCCGGCAAGCCCTCTCTCAACAGGTTGCGGCGGGCATGCTCGGTGTAGCAGAGGTTGATGTCGCTGGTGTGATCCACAATGCGACGGTTGATCTCCTCAGGGACACGCGAGTCGAAGCAACGATTGCCCGCCTCCATGTGAAAGATGGGGATCCGCCGCCGCTTCGCCGGAATGACGCACAGCGCACTGTTCGTGTCCCCCAGAACGAGGAGGGCCTCTGGCTGCTCCCGCTCATACACGGCGTCAATCTCGCGAATGACGTTGGCAATGGACTCTGCAGCATTCCGTCCCGCCACCTCCAGCACGACATCCGGACGACGAATCTCAAGCTGGTCAAAGAAGATGCCGTTCAGCTCATAGTCGTAGTTTTGCCCGGTATGCACCAGCACATGATCCGTGAGCTGGTCCAGGACCGGGATCACGCGACTGAGCCGGATGATCTCCGGTCTCGTGCCCACCACGGTCATCACTTTCATTTTCTTCGTCATCGCAGCCCTCCTTCGGGATCAAGTGCAGGGCCAGCCTGCTGCCAGGCTTTCAGTTCCACCAGCTGTTGTTTCAGGGATGAGCGTATCCAGTCCGGTTTCAACGTTCGGTCCACTCGTGTGGAGGTGTCGGCGGGAACCACCGTCGTCTGCCTTTCCCATGCTTCCGCGAACCACTGTAGCAGTTCAAACTTGCTCACGACTTCAGGGGAACCGACCTGGACGAGTCCCTGGCGGCATGGGGCAGTCCCCTGCATCACTTCATCCACGATCTTCGCCCATTCCAGCGTGGTAATCCCATTCCAGAGATGATTGGTGTAGCCAGTCACGCTCCCGCTCTGCCCCAGGAACCACGCGAGCAACCCCTTGCCACCGCCGCCCAATTCCGGACCGACGATGGAGACACGAAGGCAGAGCACCCGTGGATCCAGTGCCACCGTCTCACCCAGCGCTTTGGAGAGGCCGTAGATGCTGTCTGCATCTCGTTCTGCGGTGGTCGCATAGTCTCCCGTCTTGCCGGAGAACACGCAGTCGCTGCTGGCGTGAATGAGCTTTTGTTCTGCTCCCAGAGTTTGCAGCAGATGCAGAGGGAAGAGGGTATTGGCGCGATACATCGTGCCATCGTCGCCTTTTTTCTGCGGGATGGCCCCCAGGGCATTGATCACCCATTCACATCCAGAGTTTCGCACCGCCCGCAGCAAAGGGTCACCCGGCCCGCCCTCATACCGAAGGCCGCTGGTTATCACCTCATACCCGCAGTGAGTCAGGTGGGACACGACGACATGCCCCAGCATTCCACCGTGACCCAATACAAATACGCGCTTCATCTTTCAGTGACGCCGGGTGGTGGTCTCATTCGATCAAACCGCAACTGCGGCCCCTAACTCAGCTTTGATGTAGTCCAGCCCGAGCAGCACTTCCGTCAACTCCTCGTCGGTCAACCGACGCGTGTTCTCTGAGGTGTAGTCGATCGCCTCGGTGACTTTCCGCTCCCCTTTATCCACGTAGTTGGCATAGTTGAGATCCCGGGTGTCCGAGGGGATGCAGTAGTAACCTTCGCGATCATCCGCCCGGACCATTTCCTCACGGGAAAGCAGCGCCTCATGCCGCTTCTCGCCATGCCGCGTGCCAATCACGCGGATCTCTTCCTTCGACTCGAAGATCGATTGCAACACCCGGGCCAGCTGGCCGATCGTCGCTGCCGGCGCCTTATGCACCAGGATGTCCCCACTGTTTCCATACTGGAAGGCGTAGAGAACCAGATCCACCGCATCATCGAGGGACATCATAAACCGGGTCATGCCGGGATCCGTCAGCGTCAAGGATCGCCCCGCCTTGATCTGCTGCACGAACAACGGAATCACCGAGCCCCGCGACGCCATGACATTCCCATAGCGGGTCACGCAGATCGTTGTGCTGCCGGGGGAAAGATTGCGAGACTGCGCCGAGGCCACCTTCTCCATCAGGGCCTTCGTCATGCCCATGGCATTGATGGGATAGACAGCCTTGTCCGTGCTCAGCACGATGACATTGCCCACATTGTTCGCGATGGCGGCCTTTAGAGTGTTTTCAGTGCCGAGCACATTGGTATAGACCGCCTCCATCGGATAGAACTCGCAGGACGGCACCTGCTTGAGGGCCGCAGCACTGAATACCATGTCCACACCACGCATGGCGTCACTGATGCTCCGGATGTCCCGCACGTCTCCAATGTAGAACTTCAAGCGGGAATCACGGAACTCCATCCGCATGTCCTCCTGCTTCTTCTCATCCCGGCTGAAGATCCGGATCTCATCCACCTCTTGAGTCAGAAACCGACGCACGACGGCATTGCCGAAGGAGCCAGTACCGCCGGTGATGAGAACAGTTTTTCCTGGGAACTTGGTAGGCAGGAACGGAGCAGCCATGAATGAGAATATTGCGAAGATGATGGGGAAGCGACAGACAACAAGGTTGCGCCCCTCAAGGAGAGTCCTTCCGGCCTTTGAGAGCCATCATAAGTTTCTTCCAAAGGCGGCGACGCCCCGCTGGGCGAGCCTGTTGCTTGAGCACTGTTTTCTCCAGTTTTCCAGTCACTTTTTCCACCTTCTTCAGGCCGTGGGATACATTTGTCAGCTTCCCTTTAAAGGAATGAGTCAGTCCGTCCAGACGGCGATGCAGTTCCAAAAACTCCTTCTGCACTCTGTCTTCCCACTTTTCCTCCACCGGTGGATCCAATACTGGCATGAATCGGACGGCCGCCTTCTGACGATCTGTTAGACACGAGGAAATAGTTGCACTACGCAACTTCGTCTTGAGGGCGAAAAACGCTCCGAAGGATGGTGTGGGCTCACCTTTCCAATTGTAACGGTGAAAGTCCCTGCACACATGGTGCTGCCAGTCAGCGGGAAAATCCTCCGGCATCCAGCCTGACTGATGGCGGTGCACCGCGGTCCCTGAAAGCCCCCATTCATCATGCGCCTCCTCCGCGCATTCTTGCGGGATGAATCCGAGTGGTGCGAAGATGACGATCTGCACAGCTGCCACCCGTTCCATTTCCCGGATCAGCTCCAGCCCAACCTCTTTCGGAAGATGCTCGATGACATCCAGTAGGAAGATGGAATCAAAGCCTCCATCCGGGAAGGATTTCAGAACTTGAAGGGCGTCCCCCTGAATCACCAGGCAACTCGGCAGGTGGGCATACTGATGACGCAGCAGTTGCACATACTCGTCATGCACATCCACCATGACGTGCAAGGGTGGGCGGAAGAAGGTCATGGGCCTGATGCCACACCCCAGGTCCAGCACCCTGGCGGTGGGCTGGATGAACTTCATCACGTCGTGAAAAAACATATCCCGACGATGTTGGCAGATTGATCGCAGCTCTCCTGCAGCCTCACCGTGCTCGGCCACCGGGTGGAGCGACCGCTGTTTCAGCACATACCGGTTCAGGATGACAGACATGGAGGCACCTTCTCTTCCTCGGCCATTCACGAAATCCTTGCTCAAGGGGTGGCCGTTGAACCAGTGCACGCACATGACCTGATCATGCAGGCTCTCCAGTTTGGTCTCCAACCAGAGGGCCTCCAGGTTGAAGACTGGGTAGGGATAGAAGATGTCGTAAGGCACCCCCACCACATCAGGGTAGCGCTGCTGAACCGCACCCAGGGTCGGGTAGAGACGGTTGAGCAGGGTCACGCCGAACTCCTGGTGGTCCAAGGATCTTCCATCGGCTGAACCGTCTGAACGCTCCTGGCAGATTTTGATCAACTCTGCGTACAATGGATGACCCGGCAAAGACATCATCACTCCGATGTTGTGCCAGCCCGTCGTGTTTTGGGAGAGGCAAACTGTCGCTCCCGCCGTGGCCAGGGCACCGCCCAGGCCTTGCACCTGGCCAAACTCAGACATCGGCTTGATCCAGACCACGTCGAAGTCCGACCACACTCCGCCGTTCCGGTAGAGAAGTTGATAGCGAAGGATATCGGACCGCAAAATATCAGGCAGATGTTCCCCGATGCCGTATTCCGCCAGATCAACGGTCACGATCTGCACATACGGCAGTTCCTTCACCGCCGGGAAATGATCGAATCCCAGGTAGTCAGGGATGTACTTGACGGCCGAGCCACTCTTCGCGGCAGGAACGAAGATGGTAATCTCCCAGTCAGGATTCAGATCATGGAAGGTGGTGACGGTCCTGGTCTGCAACCACGACATGGGTCCATGGTCCCAGTAAAGATAGAGATGCTTGGGTAAATGAGTCACTGGAGAATGGCGCACAGGGGATTTTCGGGGACACAAGATGGCGAAGCGCAAGCGACCCTGTTTTTTTGGGCTCGCCCAAGGAACCAAGACCGGCCCCTGCACCGCCCTGCCAAGCCTTTGTCTTAAGCGGAAACACTATCGGAACTCAAGTGCCAACATGCGGCATTTCGACACACGAAAGTGTACACTTTCGTGATCCCCTTCGCCCACTTGATCCCATGAACAACTCACAGGGAACAGCTTGCGCAGGAACCGCCTCGATTTTCATGCTGCATCCATGGCGTAAACCTTTGGTGGCAAGATCTCCCTCATTTGACACTTGCACATAAACTTAATTCATCCATAATATCAACCACTTCAGGAGAGCCCCCATGCCCCCTGCTCGATCTTCCCAACGCCCGATGGTCTTGCCCCAGACTTCACGTCTGATTGCGGTAACAGGCCGGCTCCAGAATGACCATTTTCATCTGACCACAGATCACCTCTTGCTGGAGGTGGATCGGACCACTCTGAATCTGCAACGAGCCTTCGCAGAAGGGAACGTGGAAGTTCACCTCCACCATGCGCCCCTGGGGCTGGAATACGTCTTCTTCTCCCGCCGCGCCACCTACCATCCCAACGACGGCCAGCTGCACCTAAGTGAGTGGCTGGGCACCCAGCAAAATGGTCGCTACGAACCCTTCCCCGAGCCCCGGCGCGAGTTGGTACTACCGGTGGACGGTACCTTCTTCATGGAGGAGGAACTCCCTCAGGACCTGCGGGAAACAGGCCCCGGCGCCCTCTGTTACGAGGTGCTGGCAACCTTCTAGTTTCTATTGTCCAATGTCGCATGGAATAATAGCCCCAGATTGCGAATTCATGAATTGCCACGGCATGAAAAACGCTTTAAGGTCGGCCCTCGTGGCCGGGTTGCCTCCAACCCGATCCTGAACATCACGGGACCCTGTGATTTGTTCGTCCTTCGGCGGGCATCGCAACGTAAACGAACCACCTTCCAACTCTTCTACCACCTTCCCCGCCGCACATGCCCGACTTACTTTCCAAAGGAGGCCCGCTCGTCTGGTTGCTGCTTTGCTGCTTCGGACTCGCCCTGGCCATCTTTGCAGAGCGTCTCGCGTACTTTCACCGGGCATCGCTAAACGTAGGAGAGTTTCTCGCAGGTCTGGCCAGCCTCATCCGGCGCAAGAATTTCTCTGAAGCCCTCCAGGAGTGCGTCGCTACGCGGGTGCCAGTGGGCCGTGTGCTGCACGCCGCCTTGCTCCGTCACCACGTCCCCCGCGAGCAACTCAAGGAGATCGTCCAGGAAGCGGGCCAGCTGGAAGTGCCCCGACTGGAGCGCTACCTCAGCGTCCTCCACGGCATCGCCCACGCCGCTCCTTTGATCGGCCTGCTCGGCACCATCGCCGGCCTCATGGACACCTTCACGCAGCTCAACAACGTGAACGGCTACGCCACCCCGGCCGATGTCGCCCGCGGCGTTTACCAGAGCCTCATCACCTCCGCCTTGGGTCTGGTGGTGGCTATCCCCAGTTTCCTTTTCTATTCGTTCCTCGCTGCCAAGGCCCGTCACCTGATGCATGATCTTGAGCGCGCGGGCATTGAGGTGGTCAACATCCTGGACGACCACCGTGAACCCGCCCAGAATGCCGACACGGGCGCCCAGATCGTGGAGTTCCGCCAGAGCGACTCCGGCATGCGCAAGATTGGCAAGAACGCCTGAGGCTCCTCCGGTCGTCCGCTGCAAGCCAGTCCGCCCGTCCTGCCATGAAGCTAGAGAGCCATCTGCCCAAACAGACCTTTTGGCTCTACCTGGGGCCGGTGCTGAATGTGCTGCTCATCCTGCTCATTTTCTTCCTGCTGGGCTCTTCGTTCGTCATTCAGAGCGGCGTCAGCGTGAAGCTCCCTGAGAGCGGCTTCCCCCTCCGCGACTTCCACCATCCCCTCGTCGCCACCGTCACGGCCAACTCCGACCAGTTCCTCTATCTGGAAGGCCGCCCCGTCACTCTCTTGGAGATGCGCAAAGGTCTTGAGGAAAAGAAAAAGGAGAGCCGCCAACTCATCATCCATGCCGACGAGATGGCCCCCTTTGGCAGAGTCCAGGAAGTGGCCAACTCCGCGTTGAGCCTGGGTTATGAAGTCGCTTATGCGACGCAACCGGCGAGGTGATCGCAGGGCGAAAGGCGAGACCTCGCGTCGACCCCACGCACTGACTTTACAAAACGAGTGATCTCGTGATGGTCGGGCTCATGCCTGTCAAGCCGTCGTCACAGCTCAGCCTCCGGGACACCCTCTCCCATTTGGACCACATCGCCGCAGCCAAGCTGCTGGGAACAGGCGGCCGGGAACTGCTGATCAAGGGCGGTTCCGTCACGATCGAGGTCACGGAGCAGGTGCATTTCACAGAAGACCACTTCCAGGTGGTGTTTCCTCATCCCGAGAAAGAACCTCTGGTGGTGACGCTGAGCCTGCATCCTGGGGCCAGGCGTCGGCTGCAAATCGCCTGCAGTCATGATGGCGATGAAGCTGATTTTTATAAAGCTGCCACCTTTGCCCTCATCCTGGAAGAAAAGACGTTGCTGGGTCTTGCGGCGGCACCTCCCGATCTTGACATCCCTTGGGAGCTCCTGCCCGCCCACCAGCTGGAGGCGAGAGCCCTGGCCGAAAGGACGAAGCGCGCCGCCGAGGAGAAGATGCGGATCAAAACGGCCGACAAAGCCCAACCTTGGACCGACTACACCGTCACCAACCCCGTCTCCGGCAAATCCTACCGGGTGGGCCTGCGCGGCCTGGGCCGGGGGCAAAGCTACTGCGCCTGCCCCGACTTCCGGAGGAACCGGCTCGGCACCTGCAAGCACGTCATCGCCGTCCACACCTGGGTGGGCAAGAAGTTCGACAGCCGCACGCTCAAGCGGGCCTGGAAGCCCAAAAGCATCAACATCCATGCGCTGTACGATGGAGATCTGCGCCTGGCCGTGGAGCACCCCTCGAACCTGGCCCCATCGGTCGCCGAGCTCCTCGCCCCCTGGGAAAACCGGCAGGCGAAAAGCACGCAGGATATGCTCGCCCTCTTCGAGCTGATCCGGCAGCTCATTCAACTGGATCAGAATCCAGTCATCTACCCAGATGCGGAAGAGATCTTGTCCCGCTCTCTGCACGAACACCGGCTGGCTGGTCTCGTAGAGGAGATTCGCAAGGCCCCGGCAAAGCACCCGCTGCGCACCACCCTCCTCAAGACCGGGCTTCTGCCCTACCAGCTGGATGGCATTGCCTTCGCCGCAGGAAAAGGACGCGCCGTGCTCGCTGATGAAATGGGCCTCGGCAAAACCATTCAGGGCGTCGGGGTCGCCGAATTCCTGGCACGTCACGCGGATGTTCGCCGTGTGCTGGTGGTATGTCCCGCTTCGCTCAAGTCCCAGTGGAAACTGGAAATCGAAAGGTTCTGTGGCCGAAGCGTGCAGATCGTCTCCGGCAAAACCTCCGAGCGCAACGCCCTCTACTCTGGCGTCTTCTCTGTGGTGGAATTTGTCGATGACCGGAGACTGGGGCCCGCCTACCGCTTCTTCCACAGCCACCGGGTGGCCACCGAAACCGGCCGCGTCTCCGGCTACAAGAATCTGGATGCACTGCGTCAACAACTGGAACCCGTGCTGCTCCGCCGCACCCGGGCCAGCATCGCCCTGGACCTGCCTCCGCGGACGACAGAAATCGTCCGCATCCCCGCCACGGAAGAACAGCAGCATCTGCACAATAGCCACATGGTGACGGTGAATGCCATCACTTCGAAGAAGTTCCTCAGTGAGATGGATCTGCTGAGGCTCCAGAAGGCGCTGCTGATGGCAAGGATGAGCGCCAACAGCACCTATCTCGTGGACAAGCAATCGCCGGGATTCTCCAGCAAGCTCGACCGCCTGTCTGAGCTCCTGGAGGCACTGAGTGGCGAGCCCGAGCGGAAGATCATCCTCTTCACGGAGTGGACGACCATGCTTAATCTCATCGAACCGCTCCTGCAGAAGCTCAAGATGGATTTTGTGAGGCTGGACGGCCAGGTAGCCCAGAAGAAGAGGCAGTCTCTGGTGTCAGAATTCCAGAGCAATCCGAAGTGCCGGGTGTTCCTCACCACGAACGCCGGCTCCACCGGTCTCAACCTCCAGGCCGCCGACACCGTGATCAACGTGGACCTGCCCTGGAATCCCGCCTTGCTTGAGCAGCGCATCGCCCGTGCCCATCGCATGGGCCAGAAACGCAAAGTCCAGGTGCACTTGCTGGTGACAGAAGGCACCATTGAGGAGAACCTTCTGGCCACGCTGGGTGCCAAACATGAACTGGCCGCGGCGGTACTGGATCCTGATTCGACCCTGCAGGAGGTGACTCTTTCCTCCGGGATCGAGGAACTCAGAAGACGCTTGGAGATATTGCTGGGTGCCAAAGTCGAAGCAGATCTGGATGTGTCGTCACAGAATCAGGCCGAAGTCGCGGCCGGGATCAGCGAAGGCACAACGCCTCCAGACGCAGAACGCAAAGCCCGCGTCGCCGAGGCTACAGGAACTCTGGTGGCCAGCGCCTTCAGCCTCCTGGGTGAGCTTCTGCCCTCTGGGAAAGTGTCACCTCCTGCGGAATCGGTGAATGCCATCCAGGCAGCCCTGCTGGAGAATGTGGTGCTGGGCGAGGATGGCCAGCCGACGCTGACGCTGAAACTGCCCAACCAGGAAAGCGTCAACGCCATGGCCTCGGCGTTGGCGAGGCTGATGAGCCTTGGGAGCGGCGTGGGGTCGTGATGGTGGGTGGGTCTTGCTTATTTGAGCGAACCATCCTCCGACATCGGAAGCGGGCTTGATGGACCCCGTCGCTGCATCGCTCTCAACATCTGGCGGCGCAGCCGCTTTGGGACTGCGGTGAGAATCACCGCTTTGGCTACGCCTTGTGATATGCAACCTGTTTGCGGCCACCAACGAAGCCCATATCCTCCGTTCACACACACCACTGACAGCCCAACACAGGACCCCTAAAGCGGCGATTCTCGCCGCACTCCTAAAGATGCTTCGCATCCAGGTGGGGGGCGTCAATGGATTGCTTGTTTCCTCGATCTCCCTCCGATGCCGGAGACCTGCGCATCACACCTCCCCAATCTCACGCCAGGGAATGCTTGGATCTTCAGGCCTACCGCTCCGCGGTAGAATGCCTCCACTTGTAGTCCATGGGTTGCACTCGCTCCGCTCGCTTCACCCATGGCTATTCGTGGCGAACCCTCCGGGTTCAGTTTCAAAGCAGGGAGTGTGCACCTGGGTCGCATGCCCGTTCCTGACTATCACTCCAGTATCGCGCTCCGGGGTTTGAGCATTACGCCCATTCACCGAAACCATCGATATGAAGAAACACGAGATGCAAGGCGCAATGGCCGCCCTGAACATGCGCTTTTCCTCGAACCTCCAGGGTTCGCCACATGCGACCAAGCATATCGTGCACTTTCCAAAGATGCCTCCCATCCAACCACAGGGAGTGCCAAAGTTACTTGCACCTCAGTCAACCTCCGACATTGGAAGCTCCCAGAACCACCTTGGCCGCACCATCCCCAACATCTGGCGGCGCAGCCGCTTTGGGACTGCGGTGAGAATCACCGCTTTGGCTACGCCTTGTGATGTTCAACCTGCTGACTGCCACCAACGAAGCCCACTTCCCGGTCATGTCACAACGCCAACAGCCCAACACAGGACTCCCCAAAGCGGCGGTTCCCGCGCGCATCCCAAAGATGCTTTGCATCCAGGTGGAGAGAGAACTGAGATGAGCTTGCTACATCGAACCTGCCTCCGAACCCGGAGGGTTCACCATGCGTAGCCATGGGTGAAACGAGCGGAGCGAGTGCAACCCATGGTTGTCCCGGCGCAGCTGTTACCGCGGAGCGGTAGGCCCATTGCGTCGCCCGCCCCTGACACCCTCACCCCACCCACAAAAAAACCGCCGCCCCGGTTCCCCGGGGCGACGGTTGCAACTCGATTAGGTCACCAGATCAAGCCTTGTGATAATCCTGAAGTGCGCGCACTTCGATGTCAGCCGCCTGGAGGGACTTGATGGCCCGCAGGCTCGCATCGGCGGCACGCACGGTGGTCATGATGGGGATGCGGTTGGCCACAGCGGCGGTGCGGATCTTGATTTCATCGGCACGTGGGCTCTTGCCAGAAGGCGTGTTGATGATGAACTGGATCTGCTTGTTCTTGATGAGGTCCAGCACGTTCGGGCGCTGGCCGCTGGCCAGTTTCGGAAGCACCTTCACCGGAATGCCTTCGGCTTCCAGAAGCTGGGCGGTGCCGGGGGTCGCATAGAGGACGAATCCGAGATCCGAGTAGCCCTTGGAAACAGCAGCCACGCTGGCTTTGTCAGACTCCTTCACGCTGACGAAGATGTTACCTCCCTTGGGCAGAGCGCCGCCGGCGGCCATCTGGCTCTTGGCGAAGGCCATGCCAAAGTCCGGATCGATGCCCATCACCTCGCCGGTGGACTTCATCTCAGGCCCAAGCGTGATGTCCACACCGGGGAATTTGCTGAAGGGGAACACCGCTTCTTTGACGCTGTAGTGGGGAGGAGTCACCTCGGTGGTGAAGCCCAGGTCCTTGAGCTTCTCACCCATCATGATCTTGGCCGCGTACTTGGCAAGCGGTACGCCGATCGCCTTGCTCACGAAGGGAACCGTGCGGCTGGCGCGCGGGTTGACTTCGATCACATACAAATCATCGCCTTTCACAGCGAGCTGCATGTTCATCAGACCGCGCACGTCGAGAGCGCGGGCCAGTTTCTTGGCGGCATCGGTGATGCGAACCTGCATCTCCTGGGTGAGGCTGAAGGGCGGGATCACGCAGGCACTGTCGCCGCTGTGAATTCCCGCTTCTTCAATGTGCTCCATGATAGCACCCACCACGGTGGTCTCGCCATCGCTGATGCAGTCCACGTCCACTTCGGTAGCGTCTTCCAGGAAGTGGTCCACGAGCACCGGGCGCTCAGGGCTGGCCTCCACGGCGTTCTGCATGTAGTGAATGAGCTCCGCGTCGCTGTACACGATCTGCATGGCGCGACCACCCAGCACGAAGGAGGGGCGGACGAGGCTCGGGTAACCAATGCGGGCCGTGATGGCGAGGGCTTCCTCTGTAGAGACCGCCGTGCCGCTGGGGGCCTGGTTCAAGCCCAGCTCATCCAGCAGGGCAGCGAAGAGTTTGCGGTCCTCAGCGAGCTCGATGCTCTTGGGGCTGGTGCCGATGATCGGCACGCCCGCAGCGGCAAGGCCGGCGGCGAGATTCAGCGGCGTCTGACCGCCGAACTGCACGATTACGCCCCAAGGCTTCTCCTGCTCGCAGATGTTCAGCACATCTTCCAGAGTCAGCGGCTCGAAGTAGAGCTTGTCGCTGGTGTCATAGTCCGTGGAAACCGTCTCTGGGTTGGAGTTGACCATGATGGCCTCAAAACCCAGTTCACGGGCAGCGAAGGCGGCATGCACACAACAGTAGTCAAACTCGATGCCCTGCCCGATGCGGTTGGGCCCACCACCAAGGATGAGCACCTTCTTCTTGTCGGAGTCGCGGCGTTCGTTCTCCACGCCATAGGTGGAGTAGTAATACGGCGTGTAGGCCTCGAACTCGGCAGCGCAGGTATCCACCAGACGGTAGGTGGGGATCACACCGTACTTGATGCGACCGGCACGGAGCTGCTGCTCGGTGATGCCATACTGGGTCGCGAGCTGCTTGTCTGAGAAGCCCTGCTTCTTCATCTTCAACATCGAGGCGCGCAGCACGGCGGCCTTGCGCTCCTCAGTGAGTTCCGCTGCCGGAATCTGGCTGAACAGATGCTCGGAGGTATTCACCGAGATCTGCTGCGTCGCGTGCACAATTTCCTGAATCTGCCGGAGGAACCAGCGGTCGATCTGGGTGAGCGAGAACACTTTCTCAACATCCCAGCCGCGGTCGAAGGCCTGGGCGAGGAAGAAGATGCGCTCCGCATTCGGAACCGTGAGCTTCGTAGTGAGCGTTTCGTCATCCACTTCCCTGTCCGCGCCGTCACCGAGCAGGCCGAAGCGTTTGATCTCCAGGGAGCGCAACGCCTTCTGGAGGCTTTCCTTGAAAGTACGGCCAATGGCCATCGCCTCACCCACAGACTTCATCTGTGTGGTCAGCGTGGTGTCAGCACCGGGGAATTTCTCAAACGTAAACCGCGGCACTTTGGTCACCACGTAGTCGATGGTGGGCTCGAAGCTGGCGGGGGTCTCACGGGTGATGTCATTCTTCAACTCGTCCAGCGTGTAGCCCACGGCCAGCTTGGCGGCGATCTTGGCGATCGGGAATCCGGTCGCCTTGGAGGCCAGGGCGGAGCTGCGGCTCACGCGCGGGTTCATCTCAATCACGATCATGCGGCCCGTGGTGGGGTGCACGGCGAACTGGATGTTGGAACCACCCGTCTCCACACCGATCTCGCGAATGCAGGCAAAGCTGGCATCCCGCATGATCTGGTACTCACGGTCCGTGAGGGTCTGGATGGGAGCCACCGTGATGGAGTCACCCGTGTGCACGCCCATGGGGTCCAGGTTCTCAATGGAGCAGATGACCACGCAGTTGTCCGCGCGGTCACGCATCACTTCCATTTCGAACTCCTTCCAACCGAGGAGCGATTCCTCGATCAGCACCTCGTTGACCGGAGACATGTCGATGCCGCGGGCCACAATGGTCTCAAACTCCTCGCGGTTGTACGCGATGCCGCCGCCGCTGCCGCCGAGCGTGAAAGCGGGGCGGATGATGAGCGGGTAGGTGCCAATCTCTTCGGCGATGATAGCGGCCTCCTCCATCTTGTGGGCCACGCCTGACTGGGGCAGGTCCAGTCCGATCTTGAGCATCGCGTTCTTGAAGAGCAGACGGTCTTCGCCCTTCTCAATGGCGTCAGCCTTCGCCCCGATCATGCGCACGTTGTACTTCTCCAGCACGCCGCTTTTGAAAAGGGACATGGCCGTGTTCAGAGCCGTCTGCCCACCCAGGGTGGGCAGCAGCGCATCGGGACGCTCCTTGGCGATGATCTTCTCCACCACCTCTGGGGTGATCGGCTCCACGTAGGTGCGGGCCGCGAACTCCGGGTCGGTCATGATCGTGGCCGGGTTGGAGTTTACGAGCACCACCTCGTACCCCTCCTCCCTCAGCGCCTTGCAGGCCTGGACGCCGGAATAGTCAAACTCACAACCCTGACCAATGACGATAGGGCCGGAGCCGATCAGGAGAATCTTGTGGATACTAGTGTCTTTGGGCATGGGAAGGAGGACGGGACGCGGGCAAAAATGGTGGTTTACATGGCACGCCCGAGGGGTGGTGTAAAGGGGAGAGACGAGGCAAGAGGCCACAAGCTCCCTCGCTCGGGCTCCACAGGCCGCAACAGAACGGGAAGAAGAGGCCCCGTCACCCCGGCGGTGACGATAAAATCACATGGGGGCGGACAGCGATGCCGCAAGGGGTGAATGCCCCATCGCTTTTTCACAGATTCCCGCCAGCGGGCTGGACAAAATCCCCCGCCCTCCCCTAGACTCCAAATTAACCGCTGCCTCTATGACTGAACTTCTTGTGTATGCCCCAGGTCTCCGTGATGAGGAAAAAGTCCTCCAACTGGGCCACCAGATGGACATGCTGCCCGCCCGCTACAAGCTCGATGCGCCGCATGACATGGTGTACTTCGAGATTGATGACCCCAACCGGGTCACGCTGAAGCAGTTCAGCGACCTTTTCGAAAACATTGGCCTCCAGGCCCGCTTCGTCGGCCAGATTCCCACGAACCTGCGCCGTGGCGATGTCACGGATCGGCTGGTTTGAGAGCCACGGACTCACCAAAAGGTTAGGAAAGACCATCTTGAGGCCGCCCACTGCCTCAGACAGACAGAGAACGTTCATTGCGCTGCGCCCATGACGGTGCATGGTGCGAACCTGTCTCATGGACCTCCTTTGCCTACCCGGACGTCTCTTCCTCAACTTCCTGATCTATATGGGTCAGCTTGCCGCACTTCTGCGGGAGTTGGGCTTTGCCATCAAGTCTGGGGTCTGGCGAATGCGGCTGGTCGCCCAGCAGATCGTCTCCATCGGCTACGGCTCCCAGGTGGTGGTGATCGTGACCGGAGCCTTCACCGGCGCGGTGTTCACGGCTCAGACCTACTTTAAGTTCAAAGACTTCGGGGTGGAAACCGGAGTCGGGGCCATCGTCTCAGTGGCCATGTGCCGTGAGCTCGGCCCCGTGCTGGCAGGACTGATGGTGACTGGGCGCGTGGGTGCGGCAATGGCGGCGGAGATTGGCACCATGAAGGTGACCGAGCAGATCGATGCCCTGCGGGCCCTCGGGGTGCATCCGGTGGATTACCTGATGCTGCCGCGGTTCTTCGCCATGCTGATCAGCATGCCGCTCCTCATCGCTGAGAGCATCACCTTCGGTCTGGCCGCCTCATACTGCGTCGTGGTGTTCGGCTTCGGCGTGCCCAGTGCCTGGTTTTGGCAGCATGTGGTAGAGCACACGAATGAGCAGGACATCATCTATGGCATGATCAAGGGCCTGATTTTCGGCATCCTGATCACGGTCATCTCCTGTCATCAGGGGCTCATGGCGAGCGACGGTGCAGTAGGTGTGGGCATCGGCACGACGCGTGCGGTCGTTTACTCCTCATTGGCCCTGCTCATCTGCAACTTCTTCCTCTCCATCCTTCTGAACTACTTCTTCCCGCTCGGCACTGCGATGTAAGCAAGCGCCTTCTTTCCACAGCCGCCCCATGGCCCAACCTCCCCCTAGCTCCAGCACCCCCTTCATCTCCGTTCGCGGCCTGACTCGCAAGATCGGCTGGCAGGAGATCCTGCGTGGGCTGGACCTGGATGTCCAGAAAGGGGAGACCTTGATGCTCATCGGCCCCAGCGGCGAGGGGAAGAGCGTGCTGCTGAAACACCTGATCGGGCTGATGAAACCCGACAGCGGGACCATTGTCGTGAACGGGACGAACATGACGGGCCTGAGGGAGCGTCAGATGGCCCCCATTCGCAAACAGATCGGCATCCTTTTCCAGAACGCCGCCCTCTTCGACAGCCTCACGGTGGAGCAGAATGTAGGCTTCCCCCTGGTGGAAGGCGGCATCCGTGATCGCAAAGAGATCGAGCAGCGAGTGCACGAGGCCCTGGAAGTCGTAGAGCTGGCCCAGCACAAGGACAAGATGCCCGTGAACCTCTCCGGCGGCATGCGCAAACGGGTGGGCATCGCCCGGGCCATCGTCCCCCGACCGCAATGCGTGCTGTATGATGAGCCCACGGCCGGCCTGGATCCGATCGTCTCGGACGTGATCGACCAGATGATCCTGCGCCTCCAGAAGCGCTATGGCGTGACCTCCATCGTGGTGACTCACGACATGAAGAGCGTCTTCAAGATCGCCGACCGTGTCGCGATGTTGAAGCGCGGGGTGATTCACTTCCTCGGAACACCTGAGGAACTGCGCAACTCTCCGGATCCCGAAGTTCAAGACTTCATCGAGGGCCGCTCCGGAGTGAAGGGCTGACCCCTCCGCCACCTGTCCAGCCCAACAACCTCCCCTTTCCTCCTTTCCCCGACCCACCTGCCTTTGCCCCACCATGGAAGAACGCGATAGAAAATCTGAATTGCTCGTCGGGCTGTTCCTGTTCGTCGGCCTGCTGTTGCTGGCCTATCTCATCCTACAGTTTGGCAGTGTGCGTGAGCTCTTCAAGCCCACCTACCCGCTGACGGTGGAGCTGGCCGATGGCACAGGCATCCGGGAAGCCACGCCGGTGATGCTGGGAGGCTCCCGCGTGGGCAAGGTGACGCAGAAGCCCACTCTCAATGCCGCCCAGAACGGGGTGATCATCTCCCTGCAGGTGTACCAGGACACAAGGATTGGCTCGGACGCCAAGTTCGGCATTGGCACCTCCGGCCTGCTGGGTGACTCGTTCATCGAGATCAAGCCGAGCGGGAAGGAGCCCGCGAGCTTCATCGAACCCGGGGCCCACATCAAAGGGGAGGTTTCCGCCGGACTCGCCGGCCTTCAGAACTCCGCCGAACAGATCGCGAACAAGGTGGATGTGGCCATTGAGGACATCCGGCTTGCCGTGGCCGACCTGAGGACCTCGCTGAAGCGCGTCAATGAGGGCGCGCTCTCCGAGAAAGGGATGTCGGACGTGAAGGACTCATTCGCTAAGTTCAACAACATCGTGACCCGCCTGGATGAGAAGACGTTGAACGAAGAGACCAGCCAGAATGTGAAAGACGCGGTGCACAGCTTCAAGGAAGCGGCAAAAGCCCTGGAAGATGCCGTGAAGAAGCTCCAGCCCGCCTTTGCGAAACTGGATGGTGTGGTCACCAAGATCGACGGAGTGGTCACGAAGGCGGATACCGTGATGGGCAGTGCCGATGGGGCTATGAAGTCCATCGACGAAAGTGCCGACGCCATTGGCAAAGTCGCCACGGATCTCCGCCGGGGCGAAGGCCTGTTGCCAGCTTTGATCAATGATTCAGCGCTCAAGACCGACTTCAAAAACCTGATCGCCAACATGCGCCAGCGCGGCATCTTGTTCTACAAGGACAAGTCCCCTCCCGCTGTCGCTCCGCCCATGGCACCAGCAACACCCCCCACTCAAAAGTCCCGCTCAGGCTCATCGCGCCCCAATCCGCCACTGGGCGGCCGGGGTCGATAGGGGCAAAACGGGTTGCGAGGGCCGGTGATCAGTCATGCGTTGTTTGTTATCTGGGGTAATGCGGTTGGCGAAATTGCATTTGCATTTCGAATAACAAATAACGAATAACCGCTGTCACCCTCCCATTCTCTTGCGCCAGCGGCAGGGTGGACGAAGATTGCTCCACCTCTTTCCCTTTTCTCCCTGGATGCCTGTCCCTTGGTCCATCCGGCTTGTCCGGACCCTGTTTCTTACGGTAGCGGTGCTCATCGGCGCCACCATCGCACTGGGCTTTCAGCAGCCCGCCTGGCTTGGTATTGTATGTGGGCTCATCGCAGGCGGGTTCTTTGTGCTGGTGGATTCCCTGCTGGCCCAGTTCAGCTTTCGGGAGTTCTCGTTCAGTGTCTTCGGCCTGCTGGTGGGCATGTTCTGCGCCTTCTTGATCACCAAGATCGGCCTCTTTGACCTGCCGTGGTTCCGCAACCTCGATGCTTCAACGGACCCCTTCCGGAGTATCGACTCCATCCGCAGCATCGTGGAAATCTGCCTCTACAGTGTCTTCGGATTCCTGGGCATGAGCCTGGCCCTCCGCAGTGACCGGGACCAGTTCTCCTTCATCATTCCCTACGTCCGCTTCCGCCGCGACGCCTCAGAGGGCGAGCCGATGCTGCTGGACAGCAACGTCATCATCGACGGGCGCATCCCCAAGGTCTTCGCCACCGGCTTCCTCAGCGGGCGCTTCGTGATTCCCCGTTTTGTGTTGGATGAACTGCAGCGCCTGGCCGACTCCCGCGAACCGCTCAAGAGTGCACGAGGAAAGCGTGGGCTGGACTGCGTGCAGGTCATGCGTGAGGTGCACGGCATCGAACTCACGATCCACGAAGACCCGCTTCACGAAAGCCAGCCAGTGGACACCCGGTTGGTCACCCTGGCCCGCGAGCTGAATGCCCGTCTCCTCACCAACGACGTGAATCTGGGCAAGGTGGCCTCCGTCCGGAGCGTGACCGTGCTGAACTTCAACGACCTCGCTCGCGCCCTGCAGCCGGAAGTCGCCACAGGAGATGAGTTTGACCTCAGCCTCGTCAAACCAGGCAAGGACAAGCATCAGGCGGTGGGTTATCTGCCCGATGGGGCCATGATCGTGGTCAACCACGCCTCCCAGTTCCTTGGGGAGACAGTGCCCATCGTGGTAAGCGGCACCCTTCAGACCTCCGCCGGCAGGCTGATCTTTGCAGAGCTTCGATCCGCTGATACCCCAGCGGAACGTTGATCGATCCCTGATCGCCCCATGCACTCCCTTCGATGCTACTGGTTCCGTGGCCTGACGTTGGCGGTGCTACTGGCCCTGACGCAGTGTAACAAGGAAAAACCTCCCGGGGCGCTGGATCGCTCCGGCTACCATGTGCGCGGCAGCAAGGTTTACTTCCTGCCCAACTGGACCAGTCGCGCTTGGGAAATCGACGGAGTGGATCGCGCCACCTTTGAATTCCCCCTGCCCAAAGGCACTGATGCCGACTATGCGAAAGACAAGCAATCCGTGTATTGGCGGGGAAACAAGGTGGACGGGGTGGATCCCAAGACCTTTGAGATCCTGGACTCCGGCTATGTACGCGATGCCCGAAATGTGTATCGCAGCGGGACCCTGATCTGCGATGACGCCGCCCACTTCGAGATGGTGAGCGGAAACTTCATCAAGAATAGCCACACGGTTTATCAGCTCTATCCGGCCACCACGCCGGTATCCGATGACCCCGCCAACTTTCGCGAGATCGCCGCCCAGGATGGCTACAGCTTTTGCGCGGACCTTCGCCATGTGTATGTGAATGGCAACGCCATCCCGGGGGCTGATCCGGCGACTTTTCGCATCTTGCGCGGCGGCTACACCCGGGATGCGGGGCAAAGCTATTACTTTGACAAGCCCATGCCGGAGGGGACGAAGATCGACTCTTTGGAGATGCTGGAGGGCGCCTATGCGAAGGATGCTGCCCGCGTCTATCATCTGGGCCATGTGGTCGAGGGGGCAGATCCGGCAACGTTCGTCGTCACTGATGACAAGTTCCAACGGGCCAAAGATGCCCGTCAGGAATACGAGCAGGGCAAACGCAAACCGAAGCCCGAATCCTCTGATCAGCCATCTCCAGGAGGCCAATAGGGCGCCGATTTCTGGTACATCGCAGCAGGGCGCACCGTATGAATAGCCGCCTCCCCACCATGAAAGCCCTCCTGAGTGCCCTCTTCTGCCTTTTCCTCCCGGTCAGCCTCAGCCTTGCCCAGGACAAGCCGCTTGAGCTTGCCGATGTGGAAGGCAATTCCCACCAGCCACTGAAGGTGGAGCAAGGGAAGAAAGCCGTGGTGCTGCTCTTTGTTTCTCCCTATTGCCCGACTGCCGGAAAGTTTCTGCCCGAGTTCAACCGCATCGCTGCGGAGCAAGCCCAGTCCTTTTCCTTCTATCTGGTGCACTCCGATCCGGAGACCAAAGTGACTGATGCCTACAAGCAGGCGGTGCTGAGCGAGGTGAAGTCCACGGTGCTGATCGACAAGGACCAGGCCCTCGCGAAGAAGCTGAAGGCCCGCATCACCCCGGAGTGCGTGGTGCTGAACCCTGCGGGCGAGGTGGTCTATCAGGGGCGCATGAACGATCTCTACCTGGCCCCAACCAAACGCCAGCGTCAGGCCACCACCAAGGAACTCAGCGATGCGCTGGAAGCTATTGCCGCTGGCAAACCAGTGGCCACTCCGCAGACGGAGGCGGTAGGCTGCAAGATCGGCGGACTGGCTCCATGAGGAGAATGTCACTTTGAGACAAGCAGAAGACGCTTGCCCCGCCGGCTGGCTCTGCCTCATGCTGATCGTTCATCCTGAACCCCTTCCTCATGCGCCCTTTCAGCCTGATCCTTCCCTTGCTCTGTCTTTTGACCCCTGTGGTTGCCAGTGCAGAAGCCCCGCCTCCCTTCATCGTCCAGAGCCATCGTGGCGCCGGCGTACTGGCTCCGGAAAACACGTTGGAGGCCTTCGAACTGGGCTGGAAGCTCGGCACCATCCCTGAGGCGGATTTGCGCACCACAACTGATGGGGTGTTGGTGGCGTTCCACGATGCGACCTTTGCCCGCGTGGTAAAAGACGTGAGCCCGGAACTCAAGAACAAAGGGGTGAAGGATGTGTCCTTTGGCGAGCTGTCCAAGCTCGAAGTCGGCGCGGAGATGGGAACGGGATTCCAGACCCGCAAGGTCTCCAGGATGGCTGAGATCTTTGACGTCATGCGCCCCCATCCCGAGCGCCGCCTGTACCTGGATATCAAACAGGTGAACCTCTCCCAACTGGCGGAGTTGGTGAAGGAGAAGGGCGTGGGCCCCCAGGTGATCCTGGCTTCCACCGATCTCAAAATCATTCGGGAATGGAAATCCCTCCTCCCAGACTCCTCCACCCTCCTGTGGATGGGTGGCACCGAGGAAAAGTTGCGCGAGCGCTTTGTCGAGCTGCGCCAGTCCGACTTCGCCGGAGTGACGCAGTTGCAGATCCACACCAAGCAGGTGAAGCAGCCCGAGGGCGGCAGCAGCATCCAGCCTTCCGAGGCCTTTCTCAGGGAAACCGGTCAGGAGCTCAAGGCTCGCAAGATCCTCTTCCAATCCCTGCCGTGGGGTGGCAGTGATGAGGCGGTGTACCGTCAGTTGCTGGATCTGGGAGTTCAGTCGTTTGCGACGGACCACCCAGAAGTGACGATGAAAGTGATGCGAGAGCACTGGAAGCCCTGATGGCTCTCCGCCGCAGTTTCCTGGTCACGCCGGGCCTACTTTCGACAATCTAGCGGAGACCCCGCATGCCCTGACGGCAGGGAGAGGGCGCATGCGTCGTTGCACCCATGATGTTCCTGCGTCAGAATCGCTCTTCCGATTGTCCATGAATCCATCTGAATCCTCCGAGAACCCCTGGGATGTTGTCATCATTGGCGGAGGTCCTGCGGGATCTTCTGCCGCCACCACGCTGGCCCAAGCCGGGCGCAAAGTGCTGCTGCTCGAGAAAGAGAAGTTTCCTCGTTTCCACATCGGAGAGTCACTCCTGCCCTACAACCGTGAGGTGTTTGAGCAGCTCGGGGTCTGGGACAAGATCTCCAAAGCTGGCTTCATGCGCAAGAAGGGCGCCCAGTTCCTGCTGGGGGATGGCACCCGCAAAGTCCGACTGGACTTCTCCAAAGGCTCCTTCACGGAATTCTCCGAGGCCGTGCAGGTGGAGCGCGCCAAACTCGACAACATCCTCCTCACTCATGCGCAGGAAACTGGCGCGGAAGTCCGCCAGGAATCACTGGTGCAAGAGCTTCAAGTAAACGCGGACGGAGTCGTGGTGAGGTATCGGGACAAAGAAGGCTCGTCCCACGAGGTGAAGGCCAAGTTCCTCATTGATGCCAGCGGCCTGTCCAACTTCACGGCCAACCGCGAGAACCGCCGCACCTACTACCCTGAACACAAGAAGATAGCGATCTTCAGCCACTTTGCCGGTGTGGACATGCCGCAGGGTGAAGAGTACGGCGACATCCTCGTGATCCGGCGGGAGAATTCCTGGTTCTGGATGATCCCCCTGGAAGACGACAAGGTGAGTGTGGGACTGGTGATGGACCGGGGCGACTTCCAGGCGCTGGGCCAGGAGCCCAAGCAAGTCTTCGAAGACGCGGTGCGCAACACCGCCGCCGTGCAGCAGCGCTTCACGAAGGTGGCACCGCCCGCTTCCGTGCATGTCGCAACAGACTTCTCCTATCGCAACAACAGCCTCGTGTCGGATCGCGTCATTCGCGCCGGCGATGCCTCCGGCTTTATCGATCCCGTCTTCTCCAGCGGCGTGCTCCTGGCCACCACCAGCGGACGTCAGGCGGGGCTGGTGGCAGATGAAGCCATCACCCTGGGCAAGACTCTGACTCCGGCCATGCAGGCGTATGAGAGCGACACCCGCGCCCGCATCGGACAGTACTGGCAGTTCATTGAGAAGTTCTACACCAAGCACTTCGCCCAGTTGTTCTTCCAGCCGTCCAACCGGTTCAAGATGATGTGCTCGATCAATGCCGTGCTGGCGGGCTGCACCCAGCTGCCTCTGCATGTGCGCCTGCGGTTGAAGCTCTTCTTCGGCCTGGTATGGCTGCAGAAGAAATTCTCCTTCGCCGAGGAAATTACCATCAAGTAGCCACCGGGAGTGAGTGATCTGCGCCCCGTTCTCATCGCCGGCCAGGGGCTGGCGGGCACGGCTGTGGCCTGGCGTCTCTGGGAGCGGCAGGTGCCCTTCCTCATCGTGGATCCGCAGGCGGAGCAGACGAGTTCCAAGGTGGCAGCCGGCCTGGTGACGCCCATCACCGGCATGCGGCTGAACCTGAGCTGGCGAATGGCCACCCTGGCTCCGGAGGCGGTCGGGTTCTATGAAAACATTGAGACCCGCCTTGGCCTGAAGTTCTATCATCCCGCCCCGCATGTCCGGCTGTTCAAGAACGAGCGGGAACTGAAGATCTGGGAGACACGGTCCACCGCGCCGGAACTCCAGCCGTGGCTGGAACCGGCTCCGCCAGCTCCTCTGGTGGACGAGACCAGCTTTCACGGCGAACTGGGCGGCTTCCAGCAACGCCACTCCGGCTGGCTGGACACGGCCGCGTATCTGGAGACCAGCCGCACGTTCTTTGCCGCGCAGCAACGGGTGCAGACGGGCGAGGTGGATGACCAGGATCTGGCCGTGACTGCCGAAGGGGTGACCTGGCAGGGCCTGGATTTCTCCCACGTGGTCTTCTGCCGGGGCTGGCAGGAGTCAGGCTCATCGAGATTCTTCCCGTGGCTCGAGTTCGATGCCGCCCGCGGAGTAATCGCAACCCTGCGTACCGACGTGGTGGAACACCGCATCCTCAATCGCGGTGCCTGGATGCTGCGACGCCCGGATGGAGCCTGGCGGGCAGGGTCAACGTATGAGTTTGATTTCAACCGTCCGCTCGAGGACTCGGTGGCCGAGGTGAGGCGCAAGCTGGAGGGCCTGCTAAAGGCTCCCTATGAAATAACAGCCGCCCAGGCCGGCGTGCGCCCCATCATCAAACGCCTCCCTGCCGTGGTGGGACGCCACCCTTCCCATGAACGCGTCTGCGTGCTCAATGGGCTGGGGTCCAAAGGGGTGCTGCGTTCGCCCACCATGGCCCGGCTGCTGGTGGAGCATCTGCTGGATGGCAGCGAACTGGACGCGGAAGTGGATGTGCGCAGTCATCCCTGACAGGTTGACACCGCCCGCCACTGTGTGTCCCATGAGGACGTCCATGGCCAACGTCCAACGTCCCCACTCCACTCCCCTGCTCACCGCCGTGCGCTGGGTGCATGCGATCCTGGAAACACGTCTGCTGCCGGGCGATCTGGTGGTGGATGCGACAGCGGGCAATGGCCATGACACGCTCTTCCTCGCGCAACGGGTGCTGCCAGAGGGACAGGTCTTTGCCTTCGATATTCAGGCTGACGCGATCCAGCAGACGGAAATCCGGCTGCGGGAAGCTGGCGTGGACATGAGTCGCGTCGCCCTGCATGTGGCCGGTCACGAGACTCTGACTGCCGCCCTCCCGACCGAGGTGCATCAGAGGTTGCGGCTTTGCATGTTCAACCTCGGCTACCTGCCCGGAGGCGACAAGGCCCGCATCACCCTGGTGGAGACCACACTCTCCGCCATTCAGCAGGCGATGGATCTGCTGGCGGAAGACGGTCTGCTCACCGTGGTGGTGTATCCCGGCCACGATGGGGGCATGCAGGAAGCAGGGCGCGTCACGGCCTTGCTGGAGGCAGCATCGCCGGACACCTGGGAGGTGCAGCGCATCGGCTATTTGAACTTCCGCCCCACCACGCCCTTCTGCCTGGTGGCACGCCGCCGCACTGCGGCCCGGCCAGCGTGATTGTCTCATGCATCACAGATCGGATGAGCAGGGAGGGATTCAGGCAATAATCACGCCACGCCGGTTTCTCCTGCCTAGTTGAAATAGGCCGGTCCTCCGCCCTGGCGGTAGAATGAATAGGCCCGCTCAATGTCCTGACGCGCCGCACGGTGTGGATCCAACTCAGGAAGCGAAGCCATGTTGAAGAACTCAATCTGGCTGCTCTCCAGGTTGGGAACCGGCTTCCCGCCGATGATCTCGCAGAGGAAAAACATCTTGTAGATCGTGTTGGCGTGCCTGGGATATCCGGCGCGATCCCGATCGATGACGGAGACCAGGGCAGTGGCCTTCACCACATAGCCGGTCTCTTCCAGACACTCACGTTCCACACTTTCACCCGGGCTCTCATTCACATCGGCCCACCCGCCGGGCAAGGTCCACAAGTTGGACGCGATCTCCTTGATAAGGAGCACCTGATCCCCCTGGAAGATGGCTCCCCGCACGTCGAGTTTTGGAGTGGGATAGCCGATCTCATCGGGCCATGTGAACTGCGGTTGTCGGAGAGGAGATTGGAGGAGTTCACCCGCTATCTGTCGGAGCCGCAGAAAGCGCTCTCTATCGAAAGCATCCTTGGTGTAGGTCAGGCCAGCCTGGGCAATGGCAGCCAGTTCACGGGAGATTTCCAAAAGATCCGTCATGCCCAAGGATTAAGCACCACCCGGTGAAGGAAAGGTGAACGCTCTACGAATTCTTCGCGAATCGCGGCCACGATGACGCTGGCAAAAGGCATGGCAGCGCCATTGGGAATCCCTTCACAGGTGCGACGGAGGGCTCGCGCTCCGCCTTGGTGCGACCTGAACCTGCTACTTCCCTTTCTCTTCTTCTTCCATTTCCCGAAAGGCCTCTTCGAGTGCCTCATTCAGTTCCTCGACTGTCGCCCTGGCAAGGCCTGGGTCCACCTCTGGCTCCGGCACCGGGTTCGTCTGGGTGGCGAAGTCTCCTTTGTTGAAGGCCACAATGTTGCTCGTGGCAGGTTCGGGAGCGGCTTCCATGAGATGCTGCAAATCCACTGCGCCTTCCTCCGATGAGTCCTGGTTCACCTTGGTTTCCATGTTCAGGGTGGGGTCAAAGGATTGCAGCGCCTGCAGCCAGCCGCGTACGGAGGACAACTCCCGGTCAAAGGTGGATACGACCCTCAACCGTGCTTCCACCAAGGTGGCCTCGATCCGGGCCAGCTTTTCCTGAAGCAGGCTGTTCACCGGATGGGATAGTTGAGAGGCAATGGCCAACGAGGAGGACATGATGGAAATTATATACAATTTCCATAATTACACAATTAAAAATGACATTCCACAGCCACCGAATTGCCGCGAATGAGAGATCCCTGAACCCGCGCCCTTCACCTTTCATCGGTTAACACGCTTAAAATCAACACTTTATGCTGATATTAGTTCCGATGATGCCGTGAACGATATTGACTGGGAGACATGCGTTTGGCATCCGCAAAAACGCGATTGAAGTTGGAGAGCGACTGAAAACCGGTCAAAAACGCGATTTCGCTAACGGACTGCGCAGTCTCCACCAGTTCCTTACAAGCTCTCGCCACCCGTAGTTCGTTGATCAGGCAAGTGAGCGTTCGACCGGTCACTTTCTTGCAGTATCGGCTGAAGGCGGCATCACTCATCCCGGCCACATGGGCGATCTCCGGAAGGCTCAGCGGTTCTTCCAGGTGCGCATACAGATGATCGTACACCTTGCGCATGCGGTCAGCCGCCAGGGAGTCATTGCCAGGCAGATAGCCTACTCCTGCCAGACGTACCGCGTCACCCTCTCCTGCCACCAGAGCCTGTAAGACCTCCAGTAGCGCCAGCAGGCGGTGAGCGCCGCTGGCAGACAAGAGTGAGTCCAGCAGTGGCCGCACCAGGTGTGATGTAGCTGAATCAAAACAGAGCCCCTGGGAAGAGGTCTCCAACAGGCGTTTCCAATCCCGGCATTCAGGCAGGTCCAGAAATCCCTGCCCCAGCGAATGGGACCGCATGTGGATCACTAGGGCCTGGGCGCGTTGAGCCCGCCCGCCCGCCTCCACACTGCGCCAGTAGTGAGGAAGATTAGGCCCCAGGAGGACCAGATCACCGGCCGTGAAGGCCCCCAAGTGATCGCCCACACAGCGGTCGCCCTCCCCTTCCACAATACAGGTGAGCTCGATCTCAGGGTGAAAGTGCCAGGGGACCTCAAAGCGAGGAAGATCGTAGCGCCGCACGAGGAAAGACTCGTCCGGCCCCCACTGCACATCTTCCAGGCGGGCGCGCATAACGATTCACATTGCCAGCCATTTACCCCACAAGTCAATTCAAGCGCCATTGATTGGTCAAAATTCTGGGAGCACCGGACAAGCAGCGGGTGGCGGGAACTCGACCGTGTCGGTAGGATGGCCTCATGAAACCGGCTGCCGATTTCGCCTCCTCCTACCTCCCCTATCGCAACCTGCCGCCGCTGGCGGGCGTGACCGACTTCACCAAGGCCGTGGAGCCGGGTCTCGCGGTGGAGGCCGGGGTGGATCGGCTCAAACGCCATCATTACACGCTGAAACGGCTCATGCAGATCCTGCAGTCCCGGTTGACGGCTGAGCCGGTGTACGAACTGAAGATGACCTACAGCCTGCACTCCCATTACTGTGCGGAGCACTGCACCGCCATGCGGGAACGGGTGGCCGAGATGCGCACCCCACCTCTGGGTCTGGAGAAGGTGCCGAATGCGGCTCTGAAGACCTTCTTCGACGAGATTCAGAACGCACCCACGACGGCGGAGATGCTCACCGGCCTCTACGACCATGCCCTGCCAGCCCTGCAAAAGGCCATGCAGCGACACCGGGAGGAGACTCACCCCATGGCCGATCACCCCACCGTGCGCATCCTGAGGTTTGCCCTGCTGGAGATCGAGGAAATGACCCACTGGGGCCGGGAGGCGCTTCCCTGCCTGGTGTCTGCCGATGACAAGGCAAAGATGAAGGACTGGGAGCGCCTGCTGGAGGGGCTGCTGGCAGCGGCCGGCGGTCTGGATGGAGCCGCGACACCAGAGCCGTGCACCATTCCTCCCCTCTACAGCGACAAGCAGCTGGCCTACGACAAGACGCCGAAGCGGGACGAGCGATTCCCCGATCCCTACAACATGGGCGTGCACGCGGAAGAGTTCCTCTATGATCCCCAGTACTCTGCCCGGGACAAGACGCTCATGATGTACTACAAGCGGCTGCGTGAGATCGATGTGCCGGAGATGATGGCCAGCATCCTCACCGAGACGCCGGACAAGCCCTGGGGTTACTACCGTGACATGACGCGTCAGCTCTGGGACGAGGCGCGCCACGCCATGCTGGGCGAGATCGGCTTTGTCGCCCGTGGCATCGACTGGCCCCACCGCGTGATGGTGAACTTCACGTGGTCCCTGGGGCTGAACACCCAGCTCCAGCCGTGGGAGCGGCATGCAGTGCTTTATTTCATCGAACAGGGGCTCATGACCAAGACAGGCAAACGCTTCGAGTGGGAGGTGGGATCGGAATCTGGCGATCCACTGGCGGAGACGTTCCAGGATTTTGACTGGGCAGATGAGGTGCTCCATGCCCAGATTGGCAAGCAGTGGTATGTGAGCGCTTTTGGCGACCAGAAGCAGGCCATTGAATACGGCAGCAACTGCTGGAGCAAGGTGCTCATCGGCTGGCGTGAGTGGCAGCAACAGGGCCTGACAGAGCACCGGAACTGGTGGCCAGAGCTGTATCAGGAATACTGCGCAGTCCAGGGCGTGGTACCAGATCCCGCGGCCCTTGCCTACCACACCACGTATGAGACGTCCCGCGCGGATCTTGAGAAGCTGGCGGCGTCAGCGTGAGCAACTCCGTCCCGGAGGGACGTAGGAAAGTAGCCGGTGGTGACGGGAGCGTAGCGACCGCAACCACCGGATAACGAGTGTTGTTGAAGCATCGCGTCCCGGAGGGACGCCGGACGCGCTCGCTCACCGGCCCGCCGTCTGCGGCAACCCTTTTCCGGATTTCGACCCCAGGCCGGTCATCCATGAGATCCAGAAGGGCAGATTCACCAGGAAGATGAAGCACATGACCTGGTTCACCCGGAAGTCCAGCTTCATGATCAGCTCCACCCCAAAATGGAAGGCGATGAAACTGGTGCCGATGAACAGCGCCCAGGCACGGTTCCACAACGCCACAAACGCGAACAGTTCGAGGAAGAAACCGGCCCCAAATGCCAGCCGGGTGATGATGTGATGCTCCGCGAGCCACTGGGCGATGCCAATGACCGGCTCATACACGCCCTTGCTGGGATTGTCATAGTAGAGCTGACGATGGGTCTTCACCACGGCCTTGGCCAGGTAGTGGCTCTTGAAAAGCCAGAGCCCCTCGGTCTTGCTCAGCTTCGTGATGGCGGAGGTGACATAGACCGCCGCCACCGCGCACTGGGAAAAATAGAGCTGGTAGGAGGCCGCACTGAGCCCCGCTGCAAAGGTGAACGGACGCCCCTTCACCAGCCGCCAACCGAGCCAGAACAGCTCTGCCACAGACTGGGTGATGAGGATGAGACCTATCATGTTATTTCCATGAAACGTGAAGCCCTGGGAGTTGTGCAGCGTGTTGTACCCCAGGTGCGCCAGGGTCAGGACGACCACTCCCAGCGGATTGAGAAAGCCGGTCACATACAGCACCGCCGCCACGATCACGAGGGGGCGGAACCAGGTCATGGCCTCCGGGCCACCCAGGAACGAAAGGTCCACGAAGTAGGCGATGCCATTGGGCATCTCCTGCCGGGCAAACGGCAGCGCCTCCCAGAGGCCCCAGACGACGGCCATGGCAAAGAAGAGACGGAGGAGGAACCACTCCCTCGCACACACTGGCACTGGACTGAAGGCTTTAGACTCCATAGAACGAATCGGATCAGGTCAAAGACACGGTATTGGCAGACAACGCAGGGAGGGATCAGCCCTCGCCCAGCACCTGGGGCTCCTCCCGGAAGGTGGTTTCCTCCTGGTAGATGAGCATGTCTGTGATGCGCACCATTTCTGGCAGCGGGCGCTTCCGCTTGGTCGCCGCCTCACGGAGCTGGCGCATCGTCTCTGCGAAGGCTTCCTTGCGAATCTCCGGCGTGGCCTCCTCGGGCTCCAGCCCCTTTTTCTTGCAGGTGCGGTTGAGGCGCTCGGTGTAGATCTTTTTCACCTTGGCCGAGCTCAGGCCGGTGTGCTTCTTGATGTCCAGCGCATTCCCTGCCCCATCCGCCACGACCAGATAGTTGGAGGGGTACTCACTGGGGTCCGCATACATGGGGAAGCTGTTGAAGGGGTAGGCGTTCTTCACCCCACGACACAGCAAGGTGAGCACCACCATCACCATGATGGGATGCTTGAGAACTCGACGGATGCGCGGCCACATGCCCCTGCCGTAAGCGAGCCCCGCGGTCGCCGCAACGGGAAAGGAGAGAGGCGCAGGATCCGCCCTGAGAATGCCCGCAGGCACGCATGAGGATCGGCTTCAGCCATCAGGGAGTTGACGATTCTGTCAAACAAGGGCACGGGGCGAGAGTGCGCGTCTTCTCTTCTTCTGGCTGTTTCGCGGTCGCCATCTCGGTGGCTCTGGCGTGGTGGCTTCCGCTGACCTTGCTCCCGGCCCAGACGCCTCAGGCGGGTGCGGGTGTACGGGGAACAGTCGTACGTGTGCACGATGGCGATACGGTCACTATCCTGACACCTGACAAAACGGAAGTGAAGATCCGGCTGCTGGGAATCGACGCCCCAGAGGCCGGTCAGCCCTATGGATCTGCCGCCAAGAAGTCGCTGTCCTCCCTCGTCTTTGGGCGCGAGGCCCATCTCCACGCCACAGGTACGGACAAGTACGGCCGCACCCTGGGTCAGCTTCACGTGGGGGATCTCTGGGTGAATCATGAGCAGATCCTCCGAGGCATGGCCTGGCACTACGTGCAGTACAGTCAGGATGCCCAACTGGCTCTTGCAGAGGCGGATGCCCGGAAAGCACGTCGAGGCATCTGGCAGGACGCCAAACCCGTTCCGCCATGGCTGTGGCGGAGGCAGCCGCACAAGAAGAATGGCTGATGAGCCAGGGCTGCGGGTGACGTATTGCTCCCCCATGCAGTCACCACAGCTCCGCCAGCTCACCACTCATCCCGTTCTCCCCTTGGGTTTGCTCTTGAGCCTGGCCAGCCTGACGCTGCAGGCGGCGGAGATCTCCGTGAAACCGGACGCGACTGGCACCCCACAACTGCTCAAGGCGGCGCTGGCTTCAGCAGCGGAAGGGGATGTCCTGATGTTGAAGCCCGGGATCTACCGGGAGACGCTGGTGATTGACAAGCGCATCACGATCAAAGGCGGACCTGGGGTAATTCTGGAGGGGACGGTGCCTCTGGTGGCCGACTGGCAGCCAGCCGGGGCGGAGTTGCCTGGAGTGCTGACTGCCCCCCTCTCCACCCAGCCGGCTGGACTGCTGCTGGATGGCAAGTTCATCGCCGAGTTGCGTTTTGACCGGGCCCAAAAGTCGGGGGACTGGCACTGGAAAACCTTGCTGAAGAAAGGGCCCCCGCTAAGTGGGTTCAATGAAATCAAGGCACTGTGGATCTGGCATCCCAAAGAGAAGCGCGCCTACCTGCGTCTGCCGGACGGCATCTCTCCCGCCACGGCCCAGTTGACAATGGTCGCCCAGGATAAACCGCTCATTGCCGTGAAAGGGGCGGCCGGAGTGGTCATCGAGAGCCTGGAACTCATCGGCGGTGCCACCGGCATCAGCATTGGCGAAGGCGCAGACCGCACGGTGGTGAGAGGCTGCCGTATCCGCTCGTATGAAGACACTGGCATTGGCATCTCCGGCACGGCGGGTCAATGCACGGTGGAGCAATGTGAAATCACCCGCGGGGCGATGGAGGAGTGGGCTCCCAGTATGGAGCACAACCGCGCCAACTATGAGATCTGGCGCATTCACAAAGATGTAGGCAAATATGACCGCGTGGGTATCAACCTGTTCCGCGCCGGCGTGGGCAACCGCATCCTGAACAATCGTCTGGACCGTGTCTTCGACGGCATCTGCCTGGGCGACTACAAGGCGGAATCCCTGGATGATCCGCTGCCAGATGCAACCCATGGACAGGGCACTTTGATCGCAGGCAACGTGATCGAAAACACCCGCGACTCTGGCATCGAACTCGGGGTGGGCTGCGTGGAGGTGGAGGTGAAGGACAACACCCTGCGCCGCACACACGGCGGATTCCGCTTCAAGGCCCCACGCATTGGCCCTGTGTTCATTCACCACAACCGACTCATCGACGGCTCTCCCTTTAACTTCTGGTTCAGCATGGATTCCTCCCCCGCGGAGGGCTACATCTATCACAACACCATTGTAGGACGGAAGCCGGCTCTGGCGCTGCATGTGGAGAAGGGAAAGCGGGATTTCAGCATCCCCAAGTGGCACGTCCTCAACAACCTTTTTGCGACCAAGGAAGGTTATCTGGATGAACCTGACAAGGGGAACGCAGTGGACTTCACCAGTGCCCACAATGTGGCTCTTCGCAAAGACGCCAGCCCCTGGCCAGGAGATACCACCAAGGACAAGGGCAGCCGCTACGGCGTGCCCATCACTCTGAATGAACAAGAAACTCCGGCTCCAGACAGTGCCGCCGTGGATGCTGGCATGGACCTGAGCACCTACTGGAAAGGGAAACCCCTCCCCGGTGCGGAGAAAGGCACCTCCAAAGGAGCCGCGCCAGATGCCGGAGCGGTGGAGGTGCGATAGTCCCGCGCCTACTCCACTTTCTCTCCGGTCTCCATGAAGAGGAATTCCACGTCATCCGGCCGTGGGGCGGTGCCTTTGAGCAGGAACTGGCCCTTGGCCGTATCCCACTCGTAGTAGAGGGCTCGAACCAGCCCCGTCAGTGGCTTGAAGAGGGCCGGGGTGGCGGTTCCGCCCAGAGAGGCCCATTCCAGGGCCATGTCCGTGCCACCGTCATTGATCCAATAAGGCTGCACGAGGATGCCGTCCCCCTTGGGTGCACGATGCAGGGACCACTGCGGGTCGTGGTCCTCTTGAGCCAGCCGCTTGCGCAGCGAGCTAAAAGTCGAATCTTCATCCCAGCTCTGCCCCGCCTCGGCGAGCGCGTGTTTTCGCGCGGCATCCGCCGCCGCGATGAGCGGCTTCGTTGACTCTCCTTTGGGCAGGCAGAGGGCGGCCTCCGGCACCTGGTCCATGAACGGGCCCAGCCCCTTCACGGCCGAGAACACGACCCTTCGCCCGATGCGTCCGTATTGATAGAGCTGGAAGCTGCGCGTCTCCACATCGCCCTCGGCGTCCGACGTGCTCACGGCCACCAGAGCCAACGGGTGCGTGGGCACCTCCCCGCCGGCAGAGGGCGGGTACATCCACTTCTGCTGGCGGTCGGCAAAGGGATGAATGGACAAATGAACGTCGATCCCGCGGTCTTCATTGGATGGAGCAACGGTGCGCAGGGTGAGGACCCGGCGCTTCTCATCGAGCTCCAGCAGATGGCCTTCTTTATTTCCTGCAACTTTCAACACTACGGCGGCGTCACGCCCCAGGGCCTTGAAGGCCTCTGCCTGCGAATCCCGGGGATGGTCGAACTGCATCTCCTTCCCCGCCACGCGGTCCGCCCAGACGAGCAGTTCGGTGAACACGGTCTTCACATCTGGCACGGCCGTTTCTGCGGCACCCGCCGGGGTCAGCAAGCCACCACCCGCAAGAGCGAACAGGGCTGCCGCACACCACTGGCGGCGTGAAGAGAAGGACAAATCGAGGTGAAACATGGCAACCAAAGGTGAGATGCGGGCTGGTAGAAAAACGGGCGGCAACCTTTGCAGATCGCCGCCCGTCAGAAGGGATGCGCTCCGCTTATTTGCGGTCGGTGCGGATCACGATGGCGCTGATGTCATCCAGGATGACCACGGCATCATAGAACTCCTGGCCGGTGATGGAGGACAGGTGCAGGGCTTGGCCGCCCACCGCTTCGATTTTGCCGGAGATCTTGTCGCCGGACTTGAGGCGGATTTCCACTTTCTGACCGATCTGGCGCTCCAGCACGGTGCCGGCGACGTCGTCTTTCTTGAAGCCCACTTTGTCGTCAGCGGACACGGCAGCGGTGGCAAGGGTGGTCATAAGGGCAATAAGAGCAATGGCTTTCATGATTTTGATTTTGGCGGGTGTGAATGGGATTACTGATTCAATGGGTGTTTGGGGGAAATCTTGCTTTACTGGATTTCAAACTGGATGGTCGCCGTGGCCTCACCCGCAGTGATGCTGAGCAGGTATTTGCCCGCTGGCAACTTCTGTTTGTCCATGGTTTGGTCAAGTGAACCCTTGTCTGTGCCCTGGAGGAGGATGATGGCAGGCTGGGCCGTTTCATCCGTGGTGCCGTCAGCCTTCAGTTTGTGCACGTTGATGATGGTCATGTCCGCCTTGGCGGCAACGCTGAGCGGGGCGTTGGCAGCCACGGGTTTCTCCAATTTGGCAAAAGGTTCACCGGCCTTGTAGGTGGCGGCCTGGCCGCCCACGTTCACGGCGAAGGGAAGGGAGCCTTCAGCGTGCAGGGAAGACAAACCGGTGAAGGTGGTCAGAAGGCCCAGGAGAGCTGCGAATTTGAACTTTTTCATATCTACAGAGTGTATGTGGGGCTCGCGGAGTTTGTGACAACTGTTCCCCACTCAATCACCCGGAAGAGGGGGTAGAACGTTTTGACCTTGAAAGATCGCGGGGAATTTCGTCGCATAGGGCTCATGCTTCTTCGCCCTCTCTCCGCCGCCCTTCTCCTCTTGGCCACGCTGGGCATTTCCCGGCCAGTCTCTGCCGCCGAACCCGCCGCCCGCCAGCGCCTCGCCATCGTCAAGGCGGACGACGTGAAGGGTGTGAACGGCAAGTGGGACCGCTTCATCACCCTGTCCCAGGAGCGAGATATTGTCGTCTCTTTGGGCATCATCACCGAGTCGCTGGCCACACAGGACCCAAAATACGTGGCCTGGATCAAAAAGTGGGCGGACTCCGGCAAGGTGGAGTTCTGGAACCACGGCTGGGATCACAAGAGCTGGACCGATGCAGCGGGCAAGAAGCTCTCCGAGTTTGGCGGCTCCGGACTGGAGCACCAGAAAGATCATTTACTGAAGGCGCAGGCCGCATTCAAAACCGCCACGGGCAGTCCCTACACGATCTTTGGCAGCCCCTACAACGCCATGGACGGCGACACCGCGCGGGCGCTCAACGAGATTCCTGAACTCAAGCTGATCTACTGCTATCCCGGATCGGTGGTGAACGCCCAGCTTAAGGGCAAGGTGCTGCTGCCCATGAGCCTGCGCGGCGAACATGACGGCACCAGCAAGCCAAACTTCCCCAAGTTCAAGGAAGACTACCAGAAGAAGGACGGCCCTGCCCTCAACCTCGCCGCCATCCAGTTCCATCCGCTGGGCTTCAGCGAGGAAGGGTTCAAGCACTACACAGACATCCTGGACTTTCTGAAGGCCGAAGGCTGGACCTTCATCCTGCCAACGAAATACCTCGAACTCCAGGCGCAGGCAACTCCTGCGGCCAAGCCTTAGTGTTCAATCTGAAGGGGAATTCCCCAAGGACGTGTTCTGCAAGGTGCGTGGGCGTCAACCTGCCTCTTCAGCTATCGCCAGACCCGTCAGTTCAAGGAGGGGCCTTGGGGGGATTTTGTGGAGCGGGACGGCCCCCGCCCCTCCGCTCAGGACACAAAAGTACGAATAAGGAGGCAGAGAGAGCCATCTGCGTCGATGTAGCACCATCATGTCCAGCAGTCCGTTCGATGAAGTCCCGTCTCCTCCACCGGTGCATAAGCGCCGCCAGAGGTACAGCGGCAAGAACCCACGTCGATTCGAGGACAAGTACAAGGAGCTCCAGCCGGAGCGGTATGCGGACACCGTCGCCAAAGTGCGCGCCTCAGGGAAGACCCCCGCAGGCCAGCACATTCCCATCATGCTGCCGGAGATCATGGAGATCCTCGCTCCCCAGCCTGGTGAACGTGCCCTCGACTGCACCCTCGGCTACGGCGGCCACGCTGAAGCCCTCCTCCGCGCCGTGCAGCCAGATGGCTGCCTCATGGGCCTCGACCAGGACGCCATCGAAATTGAAAAGACCGGTGCCAGATTAAAGGCTCTCGGTTTTCCTGAAGACACCCTGCGCGTGGTCCGCATGAACTTCGCCGGCCTGCGCAAAGCCCTCGATGAAGCTGCCTGGAGCGATGGCGCAGACGTCATCCTGGCTGATCTCGGCGTCTCCTCCATGCAGATCGACAATCCCGCCCGGGGGTTCAGCTTCAAGTCAGACGGCCCGCTCGACATGCGCATGAATCCACTGCGCGGCGTGCCCGCCCGGGAAATCTTGCGCAAGATCTCGGTGCCCAAACTCACTGCTCTCCTTGAGGAG
Organism: Verrucomicrobium sp. BvORR034; assembly: GCF_000739635.1. Lineage (GTDB taxonomy): Bacteria > Verrucomicrobiota > Verrucomicrobiia > Verrucomicrobiales > Verrucomicrobiaceae > Verrucomicrobium. Next base: position 46,299 of record NZ_BATQ01000176.1, read on the forward strand.
AACGCGGATGAGACCAACTCCAGCCTGCTCGCCGAGGCGCTCGCTGGCCAAGACTTCGCCAAGACTCCCACCCTGGCCGCCGCCGTGAAGCGAGCCCTGCCGAAGCACCTGGATGAGGAGGAAGTCACAGCCACCACCCGCCGGGTCTTCCAGGCCCTCCGCATCGCCGTGAATGACGAGTTCGGAGCCCTTGACTCCTTCCTGCGGATTCTGCCCACCGCCCTCCGCCCCGGTGGCCGGGTAGCCGTGCTCACCTTTCACTCTGGAGAGGACCGCCGTGTGAAAAAGGCCTTCCTCTCCGGCTCCCGTGACGGCGTCTTCAGCGCGATCAGCGATGAAGTGCAGCGCCCCTCCCCTGAAGAAATCCGCCTCAACACCCGCGCCGCCTCTGCCAAACTCCGTTGGGCAGTGCGTGCTTAGGAATCCCATTTGCTCCTTGGCGGTTTCCGTTTATGGTGGTCAGCCCTGCCCATTGCACCCGTAGCTCAGTGGATAGAGCAGCGGATTTCTAATCCGTAGGTCGAAGGTTCGATCCCTTCCGGGTGCGCACCTGAGACTGAACGCCTTGCAGATGCTTCTGGATTCGGATTTACTGGTCGTTTGGACACTTTGCGATACGTTGCATGTGGTCACCTTCGCCCCGGTTCTTCTTGGCGGTCGAACGCTAAAATCAATCGACGCTCACCTTTGAAAGCGATGTAAAAGGGGCTGTACAGACAAGAAACCTCTGCCAGCGATTCTCGGGAAATAGATCAGGGATGTGTTGGTCGGGGGTTCGATTCCCCCTCCGTGCGCACTCCTATTCTTAGGCGGATTCACGCACTTTGAACTCAAAAGTAAGAATGCCCGTAAGAATATGTCTTCCCATATTCTCACTTGTTTGCGCAAGTTCGGTGGCACATTAGGTTCGAGTTGTCGAGCCGTACCATTTGCTTATTCACCTAGATCGGGCGGGAAAGTCCTGGACGGTCACCACCGAGCAGAGGGACTCCAGTAGCAGATCTGTTGGCAGGGCCTTCAGCAATAAAAGTAAGCCTCATGCCCAGTGCCCTATGCATATTGATCGCAATGGGCTTTCGAGGCTCCAATTGGTTTGAAGCAGGGGGCTGTTCACTCCTCGAAGGCTACGATATACTTCTCGCGCCTTCTCCCATGTCCGGGAAATGGCCACCACCTCCCCCTCACCCCGCACCGGCAGCAGTTCTCGATGATCGTCAGGCTCCCCGCCGTGTCATGCCCCGGGGGAGAAAACTATCCCGGGGTTAATTCCATGTGTTAGGTAGTGGAGCGTTGAGAAGTTGGCTCAGCATCCTTGAAAACGTCCCGCCTTGGACTTTAGTGGAGCGCATGTACATGCGCGACCTCTTCTTCGAAGCGCCTTTGAACAGGAAGCGAGCAGTGAAGCTGTCGCTGATGGCCCTTCTGGTGACGATTCTCGGTTCTCTGTTGGGTTTGGAATTCCTTGTCGTGTCCCTGCCGCTCAGTGGCATATTGGCCAGAGCTCTGGATGCACACGACTATCGGCAGCGCGAGGTTCGACGAGCTTTGTCCGAAGTTTGAATCCGAAAAGTCGGCAACACTTCTAGGAAGGCGGCTCAGCCCAGCAAGCGATAGGGTAAGTCTTTCATACAGGCAGCCCCCTGTTCCGTCCTCCGGGCGGTTGGGGTGGCCTCCATGTGTTAAAGTGTGCCAGGGTTCGTTCGGCTGAACGGCAAGCCCCGGTCCTCCGGCCCAATATCCTGCAAGGCATCCCATCACTACGAGCAATGTCGCTTCACAGACCAAGCTTCTTGAGGTTTTCCGCTCCAAGGACTGCGAACACGCCAAATTGAGATCGCACCACTACAGGTTTCCCAACAAGTACCTTGCTCGTAAATGGCATATCACAAGTATAGCCCGGCCTCCGTCAGGCCCAGAAAATCGCGAAACAGCCATATCAGCACTTGCCCACGATTCTCCGCATAAACAGCATGGAGACGATAGATGCAGTTCAACTACGATCCCAGCTGGGAGACTTTTTGGCGGAAAGGACGGGCGACATTGTCCGCTCCTGGGTGAATCAGGTTAAAAAAGATCCCCGCCTCACGACGGCTGACCGGCTCTCTGAACACCTTCTGGAAGATCACATTCCACTCCTACTGGAGGACTTCATTATAGTCCTTCGTTCGGGGGAAGAGGAGATTGAGATGGGCGCAAGGTGGAATGCCGTTAAGCACGGTGCGGAAAGATGGGGCCAAGGATACAGCTACAAAGAACTCGTTTGGGAAATCTACAGGCTCCGCAGAGTTCTGTTTGAAAATGTCATGGAGTTTGCGTGTGGCAGACCAAACGAACTGGCTGTGTTTTCTCTCGCATGCAGTTCGGCAGACTCTTTTCTCAACGAACTGGAATGTCGTTCGGTGGAAAAGTATGCCGAAGAGAGCGAGGCCACTGTCCGGCTGTCCAATGAGGCCCGACTTCGTCTCATCCGCACTGTGTCGCATGAGCTTCGCAATCTGTTAAACTCGGTAGGTCTGGCATCAGCGCTCCTGTCGAGCGACGACCCGGAGTCGATTGAGCTGATGAGAGGAAACCTCGACCGCAACTGCGGCCACATGAAGCAGGTTCTTGACGACTTGCTTGATTTGTCTCTCATCTTTTCGCGTCAGAACGTGGCCAAGCCTGCGTGGTTCGATCCTGGGCTGCTGCTCAAGCTCCTTGAAGCTGCACACCGCCCTGTGGCCGAGGCTAATGGGCTGATCTTTACATCCTCCATCAAAGGAGAGCTCGGTTCAATCTACACGGACGAGCTTCGTGTAAGGCAGATCGCGGAGAATCTCGTGTCCAATGCCATCAAGTACACTCCAACAGGGGAGGTGCATCTCCGCTTCGAAGGCGTGAGCACCAACGACTGGGCCATTGTCGTGGAGGACACGGGCCTGGGCATTTCTGAAGGGGACCGCCAACACATCTTTTCTGAATATTACCAGGTATCCCCAGCCTCGCCGCTCCGCGGCTCCGGCTTGGGGCTATTCATTGTTTCGGGACTTGTAGATCTGCTCAAGGGATCCATTTCCCTCGAATCTGAACCGAACCGAGGCAGTGTTTTCAGGGTAGTACTTCCCCGCATTCATGGATCGGTCGAGGTCCTTGCCTAACAATTGCCCTCTGCGCGGGGCGAGGACCACTAGACCTTCGGTCAGGTTACCTAAACTGCTTGGCCAGGGCCGCAACGGTAACCACAAGTTCTGACGAATCCGCGGGCTTCGGCAACAGAATTTGGAATCCTGCACAAAGTGCTCGGACCCGGTCTTCCACACGGCTGTAGGCGGTGAGCGCCACCGCGGGCACCTTTCCCCCGTCCTGGGCAGGCTTGGAACGGATGGCTTCGATGAACATATAGCCGTTCTTTTCGGGCATGCCGATGTCGCTGACTATCACATCGGTTGCCAACGTCTCAAACTTCAGAAGCCCTTCATCTGCAGAGCACGCCGTCGTCACCGTTGCTCCAGCGTTTTCCAGAGTCCGTGCGAGAAGGTCCCGCGAGTCTTCGTCGTCCTCTACCACCCGTACGGATAGTCCCGCGAGTTGAGGCAACGACTTGTTGGGAAGCTCCGTTGATGGGGCTGAGGCACGCCCAAGCGGAACTTCCCCCTCCTTCAGGGCGGCAACCGGCAGCATCACTGCGAATGTGGCCCCTCGCCCCGGCCCGGCACTTTTAGCAACTACCGATCCACCATGAAGCTCAACTAGGTGTTTTACGATGGCCAATCCCAAGCCCAGGCCACCGTGGGTCCTGGTGGAAGAAGCGTCTGCCTGACGAAACCTGTCAAAAACATAGGGTAAAAAGTCCTCCGTGATGCCCACGCCGCTATCAGCCACGGAGACTTCGAAATGTGAATTCACCCTCTGGAGCAGGACCTCAATCCGGCCTGCACGTGGTGTGAACTTGATGGCATTGTTAAGCAGATTCCAGAATACCTGATGGAGGCGCTGGGGATCTCCATGTACCAGTTTCGGGAGCCCATCAAGGACAGCATGCATGCGGATGCTTTTCGCATCAGCGGCCGGCTTCACTGTTTCCATGGCAGCTTCGAGGATGGGGCCAAGCTCGACCCGTTCCACCTCAATGCGGATCTTGCCCGAAAGGATTCGGTTCATATCCAGAAGGTCTTCAATGATTCGCTGCTGAGATTGAGCGTTTCGCTTGATCACGTGCAGCCCCTCTTTCAACTCCTCTGGATCCATGTCGCCTGCGAGCAGGAGCTGCATCCACCCCAAGATCGATTGCAAAGGTGTTCGCAGTTCATGGGAAAGTGTTGCAAGGAACTCATCTTTCATCCGGCCTTGACGCGCCGTCTCCTCGTTGGCCTCAGCAATGGCTAGCGCGGCCTTTTTCTGAGCGGTGATGTCTCGTGCAATTTTGGACGCACCAACAACCTGCCCCGTGATATCTCTGACCGGTGAAATTGTCAGGGAGATTTCACGAATCTCTCCATCCTTGCGAACCCGTTGGGTTTCGAAATGGTCCACCCGCTCACCCCGGCGCAGCTGTTCAAGTATCAGGGGCTCTTCTTCAAGCCTTTCCTTGGGAATCAACAGCGAGATGTGTTTGCCGATGATTTCGGGGGCTGAGTAACCAAAAATGCGCTCCGCGCCCCGGTTCCAGCTGGTCACAATACCGTTGAGGTCCTTTGAAACGATGGCATCGTCGGATGAATCCACAATCGCCTGTAGCAGGTGCTCCGGGCTGCCAAACCCTCTCGAAAATGATCCCGTATCGTCGCTCATAAAAATCCACTTGAGGTTGCCAACAAACCCGTTGCAAGTACAGTCTACAGTCCAACCTACGAGCGAGCGTTCATAACGAGATCGCGGATGAAGGTAATGCTGGATGCATGGGCGATGCGTGTGCAAACGTGGCTTCCGTCAAGCCATGTCAGTGTATGCACCCCACCGAAGAATTCCGGTCGACTTCCATAATTATTGCCGATAACCGAAGTACATAATCCAACACTGCGTGAGTGCGGGCAACAACCCGCCCTCACAAAAGGGTTCGCGGAATGCTGCGCTCTTCCACATCTGGCTGGGATACAAGCCAGCCCTCGCCACTTTGGTCCTGATCTCCCATCCGGCCTTCCTATTCTGAGGGAGTGCCATCGACAATCCGTCGGAGCGCTCGAAGCAACGATCCCGCGATTTGCGGCTTGGGTAGAAAATTACGAGCCCCTGCATTCGACGAACATGCTACCATGCCATTAGCGTTGAGTGCGCTGGCAGCAAGTACCTTGACTTTTGGATTGATGTGTACAAGGACCATGAATCATGGTTGGTCGGTCCATCAAAGGCATCATCACATCAGTGAGCACGACATCGATTTCATGGCGACGCAGAGCATAGGTCGCGGTGGCCTCGGCACCATCACATGCGAGCAAAACCTTGTAGCCGAATGCTTCGAGGGTCTGGTGAGTGATATCCCGAACCGAGGTCTCATCGTCCACCACTAGTACGAGCTCCCCGTTTCCCGTTGGAAAATCTGCCGTGGTGTTTTCACTCAGCGGCATCTCGGCATCACTCTGAGCGGCCCCCTTCTACTGCTGTAACGATGTCCATGCCACATTGGAGCAAATTCAGAGCAGCTGCTTTGTGGCCGGGATTTGAAACGACGGGCTCCACGTGTTCCAGGTGATAGCGGCTGAGCACCGTCACCCATGGACTCACACACAGTCGCGAGTGCCCCGATGCGTTTTCAAGGCCAATTCCAGCACGGTCTGCCGGAGCGGGGAGGCTTCATTGAGAACCTTTCGACTTTGCCTCCCTTTACTTCGATGATCTACTCCCCCACTCCAAGGGGTGACTTACTTCTAAAGCGGGCCACGATCAGATTATGCCGAGCCCAACTCTGGACTTTCAGATGTTGCATCAATTTTCCGAGTTGCAGAGCTTGAGTCTAGGTCAAGGGCGTCTGACGCCGACTCCCCTGAGTTGCAGCAGGCATGGAAGCTCCGAGCGCTCTTCTGTGATAGATGAGATCTTCGTGAAGGCTTCGAGAACTTGCCCAGGTCGCAATTTCACTCACGTGAAGTGCTGAGATTGAGATGTCTCCAAGGGAATTGGCCCTCAATCACAGAGTGTGCCGCAAGCTGGCGCCCCTATCTGCTTGCAAAATAAGATTGTAAAATAGGGAAACTATTTAGCATAAAAATAGAGCAAACTATTCATTGCGTCCATGGGGGCAATCTGAAAGAGTGGCGCCATATAAATATATGGCGCAAATTTAACTGGCACAATTGCCACGATATTTTCAAGCCCGTTGCGTCTCACCATGAACCCAAATCCACACCCATATGAGCGCCACCAAATGCAAGCAGGTCATGCTGCACGTTATTTCCACATTGCTGGCGGTGTGTCTTCATCAGACAAGTCATGCACAATCGGTCGATCTCGGCACGGCGGACAGTTTTGCGGTGCTGGCGGGGTCGGGGATCAGTAATACCGGTCCCACCACCATCGTCGGGGACATCGGCACCCATCCAAACCCCTCCATCACAGGCGGTGGCAGCATCACCCTTACAGGAACGAATCATGCCGACGACGCGGTCACGCAGCAGGCCAAAATTGATCTGGTGACTGCGTATAACAATGCCGCTGGTCTGGCCCCTACAGGCACCATCACCGCAGGTACACTCGGTGGGTTGACGCTCGTTGCAGGCGTTTATAACGATGGCGGTTTTTCTCTGGGGCTAACAGGTACGCTCACTCTGGATGCGCAGGGCAATCCTGACGCGGTGTGGGTTTTCCAGACCGGATCCACCCTGATCACAGCTTCCAATAGCTCCGTGGTCATTATCAACGGGGGGCAGGCGTGTCATATTTTCTGGCAGGTGGGCAGCTCGGCCACGCTGGGCACCAACTCCACTTTCCAGGGAAATGTCCTGGCCCTCACGTCAATAACTGCCACAACGGGCGCGTCCGTCGTTGGTCGGCTTTTGGCACGAAACGGGGCGGTGACCCTGGACACGAACGAAATCATCAAAGCGATCTGTGCGGAGGTGGTTGATACCACCCCTGATGATGAGGGGGAAGGTGAAGGGGATTCCTCTGGAGGGAGCGATGCAGAAAAGGCTGCTGAACTGCGGAAGACGCTTCTGCTGGCAGCCCAAGTGGTGGACATCGCCTCCCTGCCAGGCCTTACCTCCATCTACACCCAGGGCTTTTCCCAGTTCGACACCGAGGTGTTCAGCGTTCAGCAGCGATTCGCTGACCTTCGTGCCCAATCCTATGCCTGGTCCAACCGGGCTCCCGATGTTTACAGTCCGGAGTCTGTGCCGAGTGAGAAAAATCCGTGGAGCGGAAAAAATCCCACGGGAGGCAAGAACACTTGGGGCGGCAAAAGAGGCGAGGGCGTACAACCTAAAGAAGTGCAGGTGGATGAGGACCTGCGTTGGGGCTTCTTCATCGTGGGCACCGGGGACTACCTCACTGCCGGTGGAGCCAACAGCTACGACGGTACAACGGTGGGCACGGCCATGGGTGTGGACTACCGTCTCAGTGAACAGTTCGTCGTAGGCGTCAGTGTGGGCTATTCCCATACAGAAGGCGACCTTACGGGCACGAGTAACGTGGAAGCCGATGGTGGCAAAGCTGCGGTCTACGCCATGTACCACGAAGGTGGTTTCTTCGCAGAGGGCATTGTGGGCGGAGGCTACAACTCGTATGACATCGAGAGAAGCGCATTCCTGGGCACCGCTCGCGGTGAGACCGAAGGAACCCAGTTTGACGCTTATTTGGGCGTGGGTTACGATATCAAGCTGGGCGCTTGGACCATTACTCCCATGGCCTCCGTACTCTACACCCTGGTCAGCATTGATGGCTACGACGAAGTCGGCTCGCTCTTGCCCCTCATCATTGAGTCCCAGGACGCAAGCTCCTTGCGCACTCGCATTGGACCCCGGATCGCCTACACCACCAAAATGGGTTCTGCACTGGTGACTCCCTCGGTGGGCATTCAATGGCAGCATGAGTTTGAGGATGACAGCCTCCCCTTTCAGGCCCGCTTCGCCAATGACAGCGGCAGCCTCTTCACCGTGTATGGGCCCGAGATGGGACGCGACAGTCTTCTGCTGACAGCAGCGCTCAATGTCTCATGGAAACGCTATGCCGCCTACATTGCCTATCAGGCCAGTTTGGGTCGCGAGAACTACGAAAATCACAGCGGACTGGTCGGACTGCGCGTAAGCTGGTAACGTTCTGTATTTTTCCGGCTCTTCGCTGTTATGGGTGGGTAAAGGCGGGCTGGAGCTTCAAGTCCAGATCACGGGCGTCCATGGAGAAACGAATTATCGACGCTGAATCAAAGGCTAGCTAGCTCCTGCGTTGGAATGGTCAATGGCAGCGCTTCACCACGGCAGTGAAAAGGTCTTCACCGTTGTCATGAACTTCATCGCCTCGATCACCCCCTCCTTGATCCCCAGGCCGCTGTCTTTCACGCCGCCAAACGGGGAGAGTTCAAGGCGATAACCCGGAATCTCGTTCACATTCACCGTGCCGACTTTCAGCGTCTTGACCGTTTTGATCACCGCATCCATGGAGTTCGTAACGATGGCGCTTGAGAGCCCGTACGGAGTGGCGTTGGAGAACTCCAGGGCGTCATCCAGGTCCTTTATGGCAAAGATGGGTGCCAGAGGACCAAAACACTCATTGGTAGCAAGGTAGGCTGATCTTGGCACATTCGCGAGGATGGTCGGCGCCATCTGGGCACCCTGGCGGCTCCCGCCGAGAAGCACAGCTGCCCCCTTGCCCACGGCCTCCTGCACGGCCCGCTCCAAAGCGATGGCTGCAGGCTCGTCGATGACGGTGCCCACGACGGTTGACTCCTCCGCTGGATCCCCGTGAACATAGGTCGCGGCCAACTTTACGAACCGGTCCGTAAACTCCTGAATCACCTTCTCATGCACCAGCAGCCGGCGCACGGCCGTGCAGCGCTGGCCGCTGTTGCGGAAGCTGCCTTCACAGGCCAGCTTCGCAGCGAGATCAAGATCTGCATCCTCCAGGATGATCATCGGAGAATGCCCTCCCAATTCCAGGCAGAGCTTCTTGTATCCGGCCGTGGCGGCGATCTTTTTGCCCACCGCCGCGCTGCCGGTGAAGGTGACCAGCTCCACGCGCTCATCTTGAATGAGCGGCGTGGTGACCTCTTCCAGCGAGCCATGCACGACGCTGAGCATCCACCCTGGCAACCCTGCGTCGTAGAGCACTTCAGCCAGACGGGCGGCCGTGAGCGGCGTCTTCTCTGAAGGTTTGAGGATGATGGGGGCTCCCGCTGCAATGGCTGGGGCCAGCTTGTGCGCTACTTGATTGAGAGGATGGTTGAAGGGGGTGATCGCGGCCACCAAAGACAACGGTTCACGGTGCGTGAAGATCTTCCGCGCCTTGCCCGTGGGCGAGATGTCGCAAGAGAATGTCTGCCCGTCATCGCGAAGTGCCTCCATGGCGGCGAATGAGAAGACGTCGCACGCACGGCCCACCTCATACCGAGTTTCCTTCAGGCAGAGACCCGCTTCCCGGGTGATGATCTGCGCAAGCTCTTCGCGGCGGCCGTTGAGCAGATCATGGGTGCGGTTCAGGATGGTCGCGCGTTCATACCGGGTGAGCGGCACATGTGGAGCCAGATGCGTGGCAATGACTTCATCGAGCTGGCTGCGCGTGATCCGGGCCACGCTGCCGACCCGGCTGCCGTCCCAGGGGTTGAAGACTTCAAGACGGTCGTCCGACTGCGTGGCGACGCCCGCCAGATAAGAGGGGAGTTCGAGATTCAAGGGAGATTGTTGGTAGGATCAGGTTCAGGGTCTCACAGCGACACGCTGCCAGCCCCGGGATCGCGTGAGGGAGACCGCCTCCTCCAGGGAGGCAAGCGGCTGGGCCGGGCTGACCAGCTTGTCGTAGGGCAACTGGTGCAGGGTCGATTCGAGGAAATTGAGCCCCTCCGCCAGGTGCAGCGGGGAGTAGTTGTGCATACCACGGATGGTGAGGCATTTGCGAATGACGGCCTCACCGGTAAGCTGGAGCACCGTCTCCGGGTGGACCATGCCCGCCCACACATACATGCCGCCGGGGCGGAGCATCTGCACCCCCGGTGGGACCACGAATGCCGAGCCGGTCACCTCCACGACCAAGTCCACCCCACCGGGGCATTCCTGTTGCATGCGCTCTCGGGATCGGCCCCAGTTTGCGTCATCGCCGAGAACTGGGATACCGCCGAAGTCGGCGACGAGATCCAGCCGTTGGGGTTGGATGTCTGAGCAATAGACCTGCTGCACACCCTGGTGACGCAGCCATGCACAGGCATAGAGTCCGAGCAATCCACCGCCCTGCACCCAAGCGGAGCGACAGGGAAAGGGCAACTGAGCGAGTGCGCTGACCACAGTGGCCAGGGCACAGTTGGCCGGGGCGACGACGGCATCCGGCAGCGTGTCCGGCACCTCCAACACGGCCGTGCCGGGGCGCAGCAGGATGTGGGTCGCATAGCAGCCGTTGAGGCCCGTGCCATCACTCAATGCGGCGTGACCATATTTGAAGAGGTGATCGCACTTCTGGGGCAGGTGCCACGACGCACAGGCCTGGCAATGGCCGCAGCTATCTGCCAGGCTCCAGGTCACCCGGGCACCGGGCACGATGCCCTGACGACTGCTTTCCACCACCACCCCCACCGCCTCGTGACCCAGGACGCAGGGGACCGGGGCGGAGCGGCGGCCGTCGATGGTATGGAGGTCAGAGCCGCAGATGGTGGCCAGCGAGATCTCCACCAGCACCTCCCCCTCGCCCAGATGCTTGGGCAGAGCCTGCTCGTGAAGCTCGAAACTGCGGGAGGGACCATGAAACAACTGAACGCGGGCCTTCGATGCGCGGCGAGACTTTCTTGAGCCGGCCGGGGCCGGAGAACGGGTGGGATGAAGGGTGGCACTCATAGGTTGCAAAAGGATGTCAGACAGGTCAGCGGCGGATAAGCAGGGCCAGCAGCGCGCTGCAAACCGCGAAGACGGAGACAATCGGGAAGACGAGGGTGGTGTTTTCGACCCCGGGGATGGTGGCAAAGGGGTTGTGCTGGACCATCCAGCCGATGAAGGGCTCACCCAGACCGGCCATGGCGTAGGCAAAACAGTTGATCACTCCCACGGCTGTGCCGGCACGGGCGCGGCCCAGCAGGTCGGGAGCCAGAGCCCAGAAGGCTGCCTGGGGTCCATAGGCAAAGAAACCGCACAGAAACAGGATAGGCAGCCCCAGCCAGTGCCCCTTGGGGAGCAGGTACATGCCCATGGCGGTGACGGCGGCCAGGCCCATGAAGGTGGCGATGATGCCGGAGCGACGGGAGCCGCAGAACCGGTCGGAGATCCAGCCTGTCGCCACAGCCCCGAGAGCCATGCCCACCGGCAGGGCGATGCTGATCCATTTCCCGGCGGAGTTGCTTTTAAAGTCGGGACCTAGGAAATAGACGGGCACCCAAATGAGGAGCCCGTAGCGCACGGAGCTCTGGAAGCCGATGGCCAGGCCGGCGAGCATGAGCTTGGCACTGCCCAGGGCGGCCCGGTAGCGCTGCCAGGACGTTTCGCCGGTGACCGTGGGGGCGGGCGTGCCGTCCGCCTTCTTCTCATCGGTAAAGTCCGCGAACCCGAGCTTGGCGGGCCGGTCCCTGGCCAGCAGCCACACCACCACACCCCCCAGGAGCATGAGGATCACCGGCAGGCGGAAGATCCAGCGCCAGCTCAGGTGCAGCACGTCCAGAATCAACAGGGAGGTGACATAGGACAGCACAGAGGAAAGGCCAGCAGAGAGCAGGTAGAAACCGAAGGCCTTGCCACGCTCATGGGTGCCGAACCAGTTGGCCACCAGCCGGCTGCCCGGAGCCCAGCCCATGCTTTGTGCGAGCCCGTTGGCACTCCAGGCGATGGCCAGCGACTTGAGTCCGGTGCCAAAGCTGGTGGCCCAGTTCAATACGAACGAAAGAACCGTGCCCAAGCTCATCATCCGGCGTCCGCCGAAGCGATCACCCAGATTGCCATTGATCGCCTGACCTATGGCATAGGCCCAGAGCATGCCGGCGCTCACCCAGCCCAGCGTCTGCTTGTCCAGCCCGAGCTCTGCTTGAATGCCCGGAATGGCAAACCCGAAGGTCTGCCGCCCGGTGTAGTAGGAGAAATAGCAGAACATCACCGCCCCGAGCACGCGCTTTTGCGCGCGGCGGAAGGCAGGCTCCTGATGAGTTACAGCGGCGGCCATGGTCAGAGGGTTCCGTTGCAGGTGAATTCGAAAATGTCGAAGTTCCGCGGGTCCGCCTTGGCGCGGGCGGCGTGGGAGGGCTTCAGCGGATGGCTGAAGACAAAGGGCACCATTTCCTCGTACCTGCCGCCGTGGCTGCGCAGACCGCCTGCCAGGGCCTTCAGATCATGATAGGCGGGGGTGCGGCCCAGCACCACGTCCCGGGCACTGGCCACCACGAGGTCGCCCATGCGGTCCTCCGGGAGTTCGAGGAGTTTCGCCCCCACGGCCCGGGTGTGGCATTCGGTCACGCCGCTGCGCCCCAGCAGCCAGGTCTGCACGGCCTGAACTTCCGCGCTGGCCGGCACGTGTACCTGGGCAAAGGAGCCCAGGGCGCCGTGATGCACCACATACGGGTCAGTGATGGGAAGGATCACGCGGAACCCGCCGCCAAACTGGGCTTCCAGCTCGCTTTCCAGGTAGATCACGTTGGGCGTGCCATCGGATTTTTGTTTGGCATTCATGCCGTGATCCGCTGTCACGCCTACGACTGCGCCCAGAGCCACCAGTCGGCCCAGTTCGGCATCGATCGCCGCGTAGAAGTCCAGCGCCTCCTGCTCCTCCGGCGCATGCTTGTGCTGCATGTAGTCTGTGGTGGAGAGGTAGAGGAAGTCCGCGATGCCGCGCTCCAGCAGAGCCACGCCCGCCTTCAGCACGTAGAGGCTGGCATCACCACTGTAGATATCCGGAGTGGGGCCCACAATAGACTCCACTTCCTCGATGCCATGGCTGGTTTTGACCGCCTGCGCGGCTTTCTCCGCGGAGAAGGCGATGCCGCCTTCACAGATCAGGCCCGAGGCAAAGATGTCGCGCAGCTTTTCCTTGGCGGTGACCACCGCCACCTTGCGCCCCGCTTTCTGGACGGCGGGGAAGATCGTTTCCACCCGCAGGAACTTGGAGGAGTTCATCATCACCTCCTGGTCCTGGACGGCGTCGTAGAAGAAATTTCCGCCGATCCCATGCACGCTGGGCGGGGTGCCGGTGACGATGCTGGTGTTGTTGACGTTGGTGAAGGTGGGCATGGCCGCGCGGGCGAATCCGCGCCAGCCGTGGAGGCTCATTTTGGCGAGGTGTGGCATGAGCCCGCGCACGAGGGCGGCGTCAAAGTACTCGGTGGCGGAGCCATCCAGGCATACGACCACAACGGGACGCTGTGGCAGGTTGTAGGCACGCTGGTTGACGGTGACGGAAGCAGTGGAATACATGGGTCGGGTTCTAGGAAGTTCAGGCAGGGGTGAGGTCGGCCAGGGTCAGATTGTAGGTAAAGACCCTTTCACCGTGGCGGTTGATGAGCTCGGTGGAGACCCGGGCCGGAGTGACCGTGCTGTCCACCTCCATCACCATGAAAACGTGCGGCTCCACGGCGCTGCGCACCAGATCCGGGTGATACGTGTTCAGCTTGGGGATGACGCTGCTGTGGATGGGGGAGGCAATGAACTGCACCAGGTCGTAGCCGACGGTCTTCTTCGACTTGTAGTGAAGCACCCGGCTGGCGTGGATGTCCCCGCCCACGAGCATCACCCCGGGGATCTTGTTCCGGGCGATGAACTCCTCCAGGGCGATGCGCTCGTGCATGTAGGTGCCCCAGTCGTCCTTTTCGCTGCTCTGCTTGTCATCCCAGATCACCCCGCAGGCCAGGATCTTGAAGGGCGCTGTGGAGGCCTTCAGTCCGCGTTGCAGCCATTCCCATTGAGCGGCCCCCAGCAGTGAGAATTTGGAGGGGTCGGCGTAGGATTTCTCTGTTTCCGAGAACCAACGGGTATCGAGCAGGAACACCTCAACCGGGCCATGGCGGAAGCTGGTGTAAATTCCTTGATCCTTCTCGCCGAAGGTCCACTGCGGACGGTAGCGGCAGTACACCGTGCGGCTGTTTTCCTTGCCCTTGGCGCGCCCGTCGCAGTCGTTCCCGGCAAAGTCGTGGTCATCCCAGGTCCACCAGCAGGGGCGGGACTGCAGCAGGTTCTGGTATTCCGGCACTGCCGCGAAGGCACGGTGGCGCTTGGTCTGCACTTCGAGGGCGGTGCTGTCGATGTACGGGGTATCACCGATAAGGATCACAGCATCCACCTTCTCCTCCGCCATTCTCTTCCAGACGGCCCGGCTGCCCGCGTCCTCTTTGGCGCAGGAACTGATGGCAAACCGCACCTTGCCCGGTTTGGCAGGTTCGGGAGCCGTCTTGAAGCTCTGTTCCGGCGCGTTGGCCACTGGAGCTGAGTTGGACAGGACCCGATAGCGGTAGGCAGTGCCCGGGCGCAGGCCCTTCACCTGCCAGTGCAGGCAGAGATCCTGATCCGCCGCGGCCTGGGCAGACACCGTCACTGGCGTGCCTCCGCTGACGGGAACCACCTCCAGCACATACTCCCCAGGAGCGCCCGCCCGCATCCAGATAGCGCTCTTGTCGGTTTCTGTATGGCCGACAATGGGGCCGAGGAAGCCGCTCTGGCTCGCAGAGGCGGCGGCGGCTTGATCAAGAGCGGAAGCCGCGGTGCAGGCGATGGTACCTGCGACGAACTGCCGGCGACTGACCCTGCCAGATGGAAGAGAAGGCGTTTTCATAGAAGGTGGCGATTAGCTAAAAAGACACTTTTGTTTCTAGAAAGCAACTTTTTACGCTTTTCTGTCATCTGCTATTTCTTTTGGGAAACAAATCGGTCACCCGGCAGCGGCCTGCAATCCCGGCCCCATTGGGCACAGCTCTCCCTCTCCCGAACCGCCCTCGCGCGGGTTCAGGAGGTCGTCAGTGTGTTTGCAACTACTTGCTATTGAGCCGATTGGCAGCCCTCAGTGCCGCCGGATCCATGCACATGACGCAAAGAACTCGCGCATCTTTGTCGGTCTCATTGAAGACACGATGGTCTGTTTCGGCGTCGAAATAGAGGCTGTCTCCCGCATCAAGGCGGTAGAGATCGTTGTCGTACTCGAAGGTCACGGTGCCCTCCAGAACCAGGAGAAACTCTTCTCCCTCGTGCTTCATGGCCTGCTGGCGGCCACCCTTGGCAGGGACGCGGACTTCGAGCGGGTCCATGGTCCGATCCGCACGCCGGTGGGCCAGGGACTCATAATAATTGTTCAGCTTGTTGCCCGCCTCAGAGGGAATGTAGTTCCGCTCGATCGGCTTGCGCTCGCTGCGGCGCACCACACTGATGCGGGGCTTCTCATCGAGTCCTTCAAGAAGCTCTGAGAGCTTGATTCCCAGGGTTTCCGTGAGTTTTGCCAAGGTCGTCAGCGTCGGGGTGACGCGGAAATTCTCCACCTTGGAAAGCAGCCCTTTGGCCAGACCTGAGAACTCAGAGACTTCTTCCAGCGTCAATCCGCGCTTGAGTCGGGCATTTCGGATTCGTTGGGCGAGTTCTACCAAATTCATAGGGCTGCGGCGGTTACGCAGATTAGCACAGGGGACGGGTGGAGCAAAGCGGGATGGTGCGGGAAAAAAGAGTCTGGACTTTCTCGAAAGAAACATTTTGTTTACACAAGAGCATTTTCCTTTCTTTTGAGAAACACTAGCCTCCGACCGCAATGAAACACCTGCTGTCCCTATTGTGCGCTACAGGAATGCTGGCTGGCCTGGTCCAGCCCGCTCTTGGCTCTGTCTCCCTGCTGGACGGACTGAGCTTCTACCTCGATTTCGAGGGCAGTGCTCCGGTGGACACTTCTGGGAAGAATGTGGTGGTGACCAATTCGGGGGTGACCTCCAACACGTTGACGGGGCACTACGGCGCGATCGCCGGGGTGGCCGGGAACGCCGGCTTCTTCAACCGGGCCGACAAGGACTGGCTCCAGATCGGACTTGGGTATGGAAAGCTGGCGGCGGATCCGGCACCCCAACCTCTGGCCTACAGCTTTACCATCAGCGCCTGGTACTACATGCAGCCTGAAAGCGCTCCCACAGACCGGCTTTTCCTCTATGAGGGCGACGTGGACTATGATTTGTCATTTGGCATCCGCGGGGATCTGGCCTCCTCGAACGGGTCCTACGTAGGCACCGCCTACAACCCCGGGAAGACCAACTAC
This sequence comes from Verrucomicrobium sp. BvORR034, assembly GCF_000739635.1. Classification (GTDB taxonomy): domain Bacteria; phylum Verrucomicrobiota; class Verrucomicrobiia; order Verrucomicrobiales; family Verrucomicrobiaceae; genus Verrucomicrobium. Next base: position 62,604 of record NZ_BATQ01000176.1, read on the forward strand.
GATGTGTCCAATGCCGCGTACTATGACACGACGACCAACGAGGGCGCCTGGCAGCAGGTGGTGGAGACGTTCTCGTCTGATGGCACCACGGTCACGAAGAAGCTTTACCTCAACGGTGAACTGGTAGGCACCACCTCCACCATGGCTCAGGGTTCGCTTTACTCTCCTGCGATCAATCTGGGGACCTTTCGCGACAACAACGGCCGCTACTGGGACGGCTTCATGGATGAAGTCGGCCTCTGGAACCGTGCCCTCACTGATGTCGAGATATCCGATCTCTACGATCTGACTTACATCGACGGACTTTCAGTGACCAGCCTGGCACCCGAGCCATCGAGAGCCGTCCTGCTGCTGCTAGGCATCGTCGGGCTGCATCTTCGCCGATCCCGCCGCAGAGCCTAATGTCAGCAGCTCTGAGTCGAACTGTTGGGAAAACCATGCCCGCACGTCATGAAAACGCCAACGACGATCCCACGCGCCCGCGCTCGAATGGCCGGCTTCACGCTGATTGAGTTGCTCCTCGTACTGGCCGTGATGACGGTACTGCTGACGCTGGTGGTACCGGCGGTGCAGAGCACGGGGTCTGCGCGTCTCACGGCGGGAGGCAAACAGGTGGCGGGACTCGTGGGGGCAGCCCGCCAGACTGCCATGTCCCACAACACGCTGGCGGCCCTGGTCCTGCTTACGAGCTCAAACCAGCCCCAGGCGTACCGGGCCTTTGCCATCATCTACTACAAGGAAGGCCAGGGCTGGGTGCAAAAGGGAAACTGGGAACTGCTGCCGGAAGGCGTGGTGGTGGATGCGTCCAACACCGCTGATAGCACCTTCCTTCTGAACGCGCCCGAACCGCTCCCCTTCTTGAGTGAAGAGCAAGGGCAGGCGGTCCCGCCGGTGCGGTACCAGGGGGAGGGAGTTCAGGGTAACAACGCCATGGCCGCACGCATCTTCACTGCCGGAGGCGGGTTGCTGGATGCCTCAGTGCCCACTCAGATCCGTCTGGTGGAAGGGCACGTGATGAGCGGCACTGTGCAGTACGGCAAGCCGGGTGTTGACGGCAGGCCAGACAACTTTTTTGACATCGCCATCCTGGGGGCCACAGGCCTGCCGAAGATCAGTCGTCCACAACTCGAACCATGAAACCGATTCAGCGCCTTTCTGCCGGCTTCAGCCTTGCTGATTGGGTCTGGGCACTCAATGCCATCCCGCGGTCCGGGTCCACAGGTTCACCAGGATCTCGCGCCCCTGTCGTCCCATTTCCCTCAGTACCAGCCCCTCTTCGTCACACCAGCCCAATTCTCGGGGTTCGAAAGGCGAACATCCCGGCAAAACTTCCGCCCTTCATGGGGCGGGCACCTCGTTGGCGCCGGGCGTCAAATTGTTCACGACGCACCTCAAAGAATTCATCCACAAACCCCCGGCTTCCCAAGGCCACACCTAGCGTGAAGTACGTCACCCGGTGGCGCAACGTTTCCGCGAGGGTCAGCTTGCCGTCTTCGGTGCGCACCTGCTCCACCACCTCGCGCTTTATGCCTTTACGTAGGACCTGGCTGTCGGAATCGTGACCAGCCCGAACCTCCTCCCCCTGGCCAAAGAGCCATACCCGGTAGCCGGAAAGGACCTTGACCGCACTCGGGATCCGTTGTGACCCTCCTGACTGATTCTGCTCGTGCAGACGATGCTCATTCGTGATCGTGTACAAGGCTGACAACGCCTTGCGACCTCCCGCCACGGCTTCGGCATAGCTGCACCAGCGGTAGTCTTTCGGGTCCTGCACCAATCCCGCCCTCACCGGGTTGAGATCAATATAGGCACTCATGACCGAGAGAGTCGCCAGTTCACCTTCCAGCAGCACGCTGGTGAAGCGCTCTTCCCAAAGCGTGCCCTTGCGGTTCTCCCGCTTGTTGAACCACAGGCTAAACCGCTGCTTCAACTCCTTCATGAACAGGCTCACGTCCCACATCCGGCCCAGGTATTTCTCCTTGAGTTCCTCGGCCGCAACGTCATGACCCTGACTGCGATAGGTTTCCAGCGTCTCCTTGAGCATCCGCACCGCTGGTTTGGAATAGATCAACGCCGCCTGCTTGAGCAGCCATGCATCCGAATACACCGCCCCTTCAGGCCGCTTCCTGACTTCAACCATGATGTGGAAGTGGTTGGACATCACGCAATAAGACAACACCCGCACCTGGCAAAAGCCCTCATAGGCGCGCATGAGCCGCACAAACTGCTCCTTCTCCTCCGGTCCAAACGCCAACCGCCGCTCCACCACCCTTGAAATGCAGTGGTAAAAGGCAACCGGAACCAGCGGATCGGCAAAATATCGAGGCGAAGCCATGTCCCAATACTGACAGGCCCAGCCTAAATCGTCAACTTATCTCTTTTACAAATAGCCTGTCTATTTGTATTGGCCTGTCTATTTGTATTGTCTTCTATGATGAATGGCGTCGTGTCCACACCTACACCAGTGGCACTTCCGGTCAGGACGATCATGTCGTACGCACCTTCAGCTACGATGACCCGCGCAGCCTGGTCACCGACCTCCGTGAAGACACCCGGGACGGTTACACCATCGTGCACCGGGATTATGATGCGCAAACCCGCGTCACCTCCGAGACGGTCTCCATGGATGGCTCGGTCATTCGCCATCTCACCAATGGTTACGACGCCGCGGGCCGACGCTCCTCCTTGGAGAAGGGTACGAGCATCGCGGATCTGGGCAATGGCGCGGGCGGCTCGTTTGCCTTCGCCTGGCAGGCGGATGGCGCGCTGAAGAGTGTCACGGCGGATGGCAAGGTGTTTGAGTACAGCTATGCCGACAACGGACTCATCACCGGTCGTTCCAATCCGTGGCGGAGCTATGTCGTCAATCAGCGGGACAATCGTGGCCGCCTCACTCAGACCACCACCAGCGTGGTCGGCCTTCCCGGTGCCCTGCTACAGGAAACCCTGACCTGGCTGGACGACAACCGCCAGAGCAGCTACGTCGCCTCTCGAGCTGCCTTGCTAGGCGGGCCTGCTGCGCAGACAGATGCCCGCTACTATGGCTATGATGTGGAGCGCCGTCGTTTGGTTTCGGAGTCCTACACTCCGGTAACAGGGGTAGCTCAGAATCTCAGTTTCCAGTATGACTTTGGCTTTGCGGGTCTCGGCATCCGTACCAGCGCTACCCAAGGCAGCAGCCCCACGGCAGACTTCCGCTCTTACGTGGCTTCAGGAGATACGGGCGCGACCAGCAAGTTTGCCCGTGTCCTTCGGCAGACGAGCAACGAAAAGGTTCATGACATCACCGCCACGGGCAACGCCTTTGGCGCGGCTTCGGTCACGGCCAGCATTGAGAAGGTGGGCTCTCTGCCCAATGTGAGCCACCCCGGCTGGCAGCACCCGGTGGGGAACTGGAGCGTGCCCTTGCGTCTCTGGCCGGGGGATCACAGTCTCGAAGCCACCGCCCATCATCCCGGCGGAACTTTCAATACCAGTGCCACCAGCAACTTCAGTCTGGCACGACTGGAGGAACAGGTCAGCAATACCTATGATGAAGAAGGCAATGTCATCCAGAGATCTTGGAGCCTGAGCGGCCGCACCCAGGTGCTCACTTGGGATGGGCAGGGGCGCCTGCTCGCGGTGACAGATCGCGATACGGACCAGCATGGCATCAACTGGAAAGCCCGCTACGACGGCTTGGGCCGCCGCTTGCGCACTGTTACGCAGACGGTCCGTTTCGGCGGGGTTGTGGGGGATGCCGTGCAGGAAGATTCCTGGTATGACCCGCTTCACGAGTTCCTTGAAGTCGCTGTAGAGACCAGGATCGGCGGTGCCGATGGCAAGCGCACCTGGAAGGTGCATGGACCCGATGCCAATGGCAGCTATGGTGGTCTTCAGGGCATTGGTGGGTTCGAGGCTACGGTGGATGAAGCTGCTGGCGCTTGGACTGCGGTGGTGGATGACTACTACGGCCACGTTGTGGCCACGGTGGATGGCGGTACATCCACCACCGTAAGCTGGCAGGTAACCCGCTGTGCTTCCTACGGACCTCAACCCGGTAGTCCGGTTGTGACCTTGGCGCATGGTGTGTCCGTGGCTCATTCTACCAATTGGCGTGGGGAGCGTATGGACGTGACCGGGTTCTACTATCTAGGGGCTCGCTATTACGATCCCGTGGACGGCAGGTTTGTTTCTCCGGACCCTATGGGGCATGGAGCTAGTTTAGGATTGCATGACTATGCAGGTAGTGATCCAGTCAACTTTGTTGATCCCAATGGAAGGCTTCAGACCCGGCAACTTCAATACGAGAGAGCGTTCGATTTGCCGGAATTGGAAATTAACGGTCAATTTTCATTCAGCAGCGCTTCCGGAGGCCAAGCGTCGACTGCTGGTTCTTCAGCGCATCTTAACAATTGGAGTTCGCTGAGGCAACCTGAATCGTCGCTTCCAGATTTGCCCAGTCCTGCTGCGATGCAGATCCTGGCAGCCGTCCGAGAGGAGGAGCGCCAAAATGATCCAACGTGGATGGCCCTAGAAGCTACATTCTGGCTTGTTGCAATTGCGGAGCCTGGCCCAGGAGGGGAGTCATTTATGGCGGCGCGTACTTTGGCTCGTGCTGAGTCCGTAGCGGCAACTGCCGCGAGGTCAGCTGACGATTTGGTCGTGCTCTATCATGGCACTACTTCTAATATGGCTTCAAAAATCACAACAAGGGGCTTTAGAACTGCGGATACGTTTTTTGCGGAAGAAACTGCTACTTCACGATATTTTGCAAGTGAAGCTGCGGCTAGGACGGGGGCGCGATCACTTACCTCGATTCAATTCACTATGCCAAGAACCGTCGCTCAAGATTTGGGATTACTTGAGCGAAGAATAATAGGTGCTGATAGAAATCTGCCAACTCCTGATATTGATTTTGGAACTGGAGTGGAGCGCATACTTTCCAGTGGCAGGGTGGCCGAGTTTAACGCAATGTTAGAAAATGGTGTCATTGTATTTAGGCGCCTCAGACATTAGGTTCTATGGATCATCGAGATTTCCAGAAGGTGTTGGCAGCACTCGATCAGCATGAGATTACACATTGGGTCCCAATTATGAAAATGGGGAAGCCTTTATGGGACTGTTTGCTGGACGAATTTAGGGGGCCTGCTTCTCGACTAAATGAGAGGCAGCAAATTAACGCGATCGCAGTTTTGTTTCGCCTACGCTTGTGGGGCAGTTGCGAATTGTTTTGTTCTGCGTTGGCATCTGCAATAGGCGGGGATTCCGCTAAAGTGCGAGAAAAGGCGGCTAAAACAATTCTGGGGCTAGTGAAACTAAGCAGAGAACCCTCGCATCGAAACGAGCAAATTCCACTCCCTGTGCTGTTACCGTTGCTCCGAAAGGCACTAGATCGAGGCGTATCAGTAAACACAAGTTTGCTAATACAAGAAGTTCTCGGCAGCTCTTGAGATATGCGTCACCTGCTGGAAACCGTAGGCGATACAAATAGACAGGCTAG
>NZ_BATQ01000175.1 GCF_000739635.1 Verrucomicrobium sp. BvORR034
TAGCTGGCCGTCCAGGTCAGGGCTCCGGCGTCGTTGCTCTGGGCCACGACGTCTCCTCGACCGTTGCTCATCGCATACTTCGCCTCGGTCCCGCCGTTGCGCAGGCTGTACATCATCCCACCCACCCCGCCGCCCATGTCCGGGCCACGCAGGTATTCCACGGTGGGGGTGATGCCCGGGGACTCGTACTCGGCCACGCTCAGACCACCGCTGTACACGATCGCGGTGCCGATTCCGTTCTCCACCCGGCTGATGCGCCGGGTCCGGTAATCGTAGCCATACTCATGTTCGTCGGCATTGGGCAGGGTCACGCCTTCCAGGCGGTTCTCCGCATCCCAGTGATAGGTGGTGGTCTGGGCGGACTGCCCGGTGACCGTGAGCGTCTGGGTTGCGCGATTGCCCGCCAGGTCATAGGTCAAGTCCGCCGTGCGAGTCACCGCGCCCAGTCCGTCCTCCTCCGACCAGTCCGTGAGCTGGTTGAAGTCGTTGTAGGTGTAAAGCGTCTTGGTGGTAAGGGTGCCGTCCGTGCTCACCAGCTTCACGCTGCGATTGCTGCCGGTGTCGTAGGCATAACCCGTGGTGATCACCGGAGAGCCGGGCTGAGCCATGGCCTCACCCGTGAGCCGGTTGGTGGCGTCATACACCATGACGGTGCTGCGCCAACCTGCGCCCCGGGTGCCCTCTCCGGGCCAGCGCTCTGACTGCACCGTGACATTGCCCACCGCATCATAGGTCCACAGGAACTGGGCCTGCAGGGCATCGGCGCTGGTGTAGGTCTGACGGGATTCCAGCCTTCCCAAGTTGTCGTAGGCGTTGTACTGCCACAACCCGTTGGGCTGAGTCTGGGCCACGGCCCGGCTGGCCAGGTCATAGTGATAGACGGTGGTGCGCCCGCCCTCAGTCACTGTGAGCGGTTTGCCCTGGCTGTCGTAGGTGGTGGCAATGGTCTTGCCCGTGCCCAGCGCACTCCCGGTCCGGCGTCCGCCCAGGTCATAGGTGTAGGTGTGCGTGAGGCCCTGGGAGGTTTCCGTGGCCACCCGGTCAAGGGCATCATACGTGTAGCCCACCGTGGCCTCGGGACGTCCCGTCTCGGTCACATCGGTGAGACGGCCCGCAGTATCATAGACCCGGGTGCGCACCACCGGGCTGCCGCCCACTGTCCAGGTCGTGGTGGTGAGCCGGTCCCGCAGATCATACCCAAAGGTGAACTCACGCCCGGCACTGTCCTCCCGGGAGGTTTCACGTACGGCATCGTAATGACGCTCGGTCCACACGCCCTCCTGGAACGTTTCTTTGAGGAGCCGATTGAGGTCGTCATAGGTGAACGTGGTCACCTTGCCCCGCGGATCGGTCACTGAGGTCCGGTTGCCGTTCTTGTCGTAACCAAACGTGGTGATCTGTTCCTCGGCGTCCTCCGTCTCGATGAGGCGGTTGTGGATGTCATAAGTGTTGGTCACCACCCGGTTGAGCGCATCGGTCACCGTCTTGACGTTGCCGTTGCGGTCATAGGTGGAACTGGTCACCTGCCCCAGGGCATTGGTCACAGTGAGCCCCCAGCCGGCGTTGTTGTAGGTCTTGGTGGTGACCTTGCCCAGCGGGTCAGTGACCGTGAGCACATTGCCCCCGGCGTCATAGGTGGTGTTCACCTCCGGCCGGGACCACTGGCCCTCCAGGGCATCCCAGACATACGGAGAGGTCACCTTGGTGGGACGGTTGCGATTGTCATAGACCGTGGTGACGATGTTCCCCAGGGGATCCTGCGCGGCGATGACATTGCCATTGGCGTCATAGGCGGTCTTGGTCACCGGACTGACTCCGTTAACCTCAGGCAGCGTCACCTCCAAAGCGCGACCGGCCCGGTCGTACTGGGTGAGGGTTTCACGGCCCAGCTCGTCCACCACCTTCCAGACCAGGCCGGAGGGCGTGTAGGAGGAATGCCGGGTGGTGGCATCGGGGTACTCCACCTTGGTGGGGCGGTTCAGGCCGTCAAAGGTGGTCTTGGTGATGCGATTGAGCGCATCCTTGACCTCCTCGGGGTTGCCCACGTCGTCATAGGTGGTGGTGACGGTGTTGCCCTCCGGCGCCTGTTTGACCGTGGGCCGGTAGAGATCGTCATAGGTGATGGTGGTCACCTTGCCACGCGGATCGGTGATGGTGGTGGGCTTGAACCCGCTCACATCAAAGACGCTGCCCCCGCTGTTGGCCCCGTAGGTGAAGGTCGTGGTCTGGGCGTCCCCGCCGCTGCCCACCGTGGTGGTGAGGCGCCGGCCAATGCCGTCATAGGTGTGGGTGGTGACCGTGCCGCGTGGGTTGGTCTCCGTGTGCGGCAGGTTCAGCGCCGTGTAGGTGGTTTCGCTCACCAGGTCGGCCCCGTCGTCCATGTCCACGGTGGTCTTCTTGCGTCGGTTCAAGGAGTCATACTCATGCGTGGTCGTGACCCCGCGTTCATTGACTTCGCTGGTGAGGTTGCCATGGGCGTCATAGCCCAGGGTGCGCGTGGTGCTGTCGGGGTTTTCCACACCGGCGAGCCGCAGGCTCTGGGCGTCGTAGGTGAAGGTGGTGGTGTGCCCCCGCGGATTGGTGACGGTCTTCTTGCTGCCGTTGCCCGTGTAGGTGTAGCTGGTGACCAGCTCGATGCCACCTCCGGCCGTAACGGCCTCCTTCTGGACCCGGCCATTGGCATCGGGGGTGTACTCGGTGACCAGGTCGCCCCCGGTGGCCGTGGTGCTCTGCACCGTGGTCTTGGCCAGGAACCCGGCAAAGCCGCCGGCACCGTAGTCGAAGTCGGTGACTCGCAAGGTCGTGCCACCCTTGCTGATGGTTTCCTTGGTGCGCAGTCCGGTGCCGGATTGAATGGTGTAGCTGGTCAGCGTCCCCCGCTCATCGGTCATGGACTTCATGACGCGGGTGTCGTTGTCATAGGTGAAGTACCGGCTCTTGCCCAAGGCATTGACCTGCTGGATGGGATCATCCCACCCAAGGCCGTTGGCGCCCACCGTGCCATAATGGAAAGTGGTGGTGTTCCCGCTCAGATCGGTGGCCGAAGTGAGCGCCATACCGTGATCGAAGTCGAAGTTGTAGATCTCATCCCCCTCAGGGGTGTCGATCTCCATGCGGCTGAAGAACACGGTCAACTGCTTGCTGAAGGGATCATCTTCTTTGCCAGGATCGTTGCGGAGCGGCACAAAGACATCCGGCTGGGTGAACGTGTAAGTATAGGTTCCACCAGGCCCGCTCACCACTGTTTGCACGCTGCCCGAACTGATCGTGGCGTCTGACTGAGCCTGAATCGAGCGAGTGCCACCAAAGTTCACGACCGATGCGTCGGGCAGAGTGACTTTTTTCACCAACCGCGGCAGGCCCAACTGACATCGCAGCCGAAATGCAGGACCCGAGGTTTCGTAGTATTTGTTCCCGTGGTTGAACTCGTAGGTGAAATCATAGTCCGCCCCCCGCTCATCTTCAATTCGGGTGAGATTGAAATGCCGATGGTCAGGTTCCAGAGGGCCATTGGGATCCAGATCCGCAGCAGGAGCCGCCTCCGTGACGGTTTCGTACTGATAATTCACCTGACTCCCTCCTCGCTGCACCGTCGTCAAGCTTCTTACCTGATCGTCCCCGGTTCCTTGAAGGGAGTATGAGTACGACACCGTCTCTCCGGAGGGCCCGCGAACGGCAGTTACAACACCATCGGCTTGGGTGATTGTGACGAGTTGGTTCGCCCTGGCAGGGTCGTGGATTTTGTTCGGAATGAGCGTGGTATCCGAAGGGTAGGTGTAGACCAGTTGATTGCTCCACCGATCACCCACGTGAGTGAGCCGGGCATAGCGAAGCTCGACATATTTGAAACTGCCATCCACGCGATCACTGGTGTGCAACTGATAGATGGGAGTAATCTGATAGGTGCATACTGCCCCGTATTTCTTCGTGTACTTGAATCCAACCACTGCATTGCCTGCATCCCGGATCGTTTCCAGTGAGTCAAATGCAGTCCTTGCATTTTGCTTCTCTTCGCGGGAGTGAATCCACACGTGGGGTTGATTGGGATCTTCAGGCAGGACTGGAATTGATCGATAGAAGATGACACTGGCCCCCTGTTCGTCTGTGACAATTGCCTTGCGAAAACTGTCTTCAAATCGGATGTTCGCACAGAGATTGGACGACCACCCTGGGCCAAATGGGGCATCCGGAAGCTCCTTCGGCCGGAGACCCTGCCTCAGACTCCAGGCTTGCTCCCTCGCGCTGCGCCTGACCACGATCGGAAGCAGACTGCTGTCCACCGAAGAGTAGACATCACTGACGACATGGTTGATTTGCCGCGTGAACGCATCCACGTATGTCTCCTCGGATAACTCTCCGCTCTCGTCCTTGCTCTGCGGCTTGCTGTCTGACAGAGGGAGCCCGTGCAGAGCGATCTTGCGGTAAGACGGACCAGCGGCATCTGACGCTGAGATCCTGTGCCCTGGCATGGGGTCGCCACTAAGATCCACCTGCTCAAGGCTGATTTCTTCACTTTCTCCTCTGGACAGGAGATGGGGGGCAATGGGGTACATTTCCACCTGCTCGCTGCTGTACCTCTCACCCTGGGGCACAACAAAACAAACCTTCTCCAGCAGTTCTCGCGACTGCACCAGGCCGTCCAGCTTGATTGTTTTGTATTTGTTGTAGTAATAGCGCCACCAACGGGTGGCAGGTTCCGCCAACGCCACCTCCACGATCATACCATCGTGGCGTGTGTCTTCGAACGTCGTTTTCTCCGCAAATTTGACCGGAGGTGAACTCGTATCCATGACATCCACCGTTTCGATGTGAGCTCGAGAAGATACTGCCGTCGGCTCCCAATCTAAGAGCGACGCGGGCACTCCGAAGCTAAGCGACAAGGGTTCCCAAGAATTCCAGATTGGCTCAGCGTTGGACCTGAACAGATCCCAGTCCTCGTAAACTTGAGAGGGCATTTCAGGATCAATGAAATCGTACCATCTAAAGTTGTACCTCAATGACCCAGAGGATGCCTCAAGATTGATCATCTCCCCCGAATAGTCACCGCCTGGATAAACTTCGTCAAAGAACGACTCGTCCACCGGAGTGCCTGCATTCAGAAACGATGGGGTTGCAGGAAGCGCACCGGCGGCACCCGCATTGGATCCGGCTGAATTTCCAATCCAAGAAATTGCCGGAGATTCTCCATCAATGACCGAGATGGGTAGTTTTTCCAGGGGATGGGTTTTGTCGGCATATTCTTGGCCATTGACAGATCCATCCTTGTCAGGGTCTTCTTGAAATCCATGGCTAAGCGATCCAAAGTATTTCAGTTCCCACCAGTCTGGCAAAGAATCTGAATCGCTGTCGTACGGGACATCCACTATGACGGGCGCAGTTCTTGCTGAGATGGCCCCCTGGCTATTCAGCATCACTGTACTAACACTGAATCTCCCCCAGGTGGGTGGCTCAAACCCCAACGCAACTGTCGGCTGCGCGACCTGCTTCAACAGGGTCCCGTAGTGATGGATCTCGCACGAATACACATCCTGCCCAGAAGCCAGATTTTGCACAGGAATGTTCAAGCTTTGCCCCAGTGGGACAACAAAAGAAGTGCTCCCTCCGCCCAGGGTTGCGAGGGGCCAGTCACTCAGGGCGTTGAATCCCAACACCCTGGTCGGAGCGGTTCTCAACCTTCCATTATGCACCCCTAATCCGAGCTGCGTCGATGTGAATTCCGGATCACCAGGATTTGCGCCCCATGATACGAGACTTCCATCTTCTCTAACTGCCATGCTATGGTCTGCGCCACCTACGACGGATGTCGCGCCCATCAACTGCTCAACCAAGCCGGGCACACCTGGATCTACAGCCGCTCGCCCCAGTTGGGCAGCATGATTGCGCCCCCAACTCCACACCCTTTTCTGCTGATCAATGGCGAACGAATGATAGTCCCCTGTACCGATGGCCACAATGGGTGGCAGGCCTTCAACTTTGACGGGCGTCGCAACGCTGACGGCCACACTACCACCAGCTTGCTGATAGTTGTTCCCACCCCAAGCCCAAACGGTACCATCATTCCTCAGAGCAAGGACATGGAGCTTTCCTGCCGCGATTCCGACGACATCATGAATTTCCGTAGGATCAACCTGAAGAGGACTGGTCGCGTTTGTATAGGTTCCATTTCCCAGTTGTCCCAGACTATTGTCTCCCCACATCCACACGGAGCCATCGGCCTTCAGCGCTGCGGAAGAATTGGCAGTGGCAGCAACCTTTGCGACACCAGCCAATCCAGGTATTGCGGTCGGCCTAGTTGCAACTGCGGGCGAAGAAATCGTCCTTCCCAATTGCCCTTCCGAACTCTTACCCCAAGTCCAAACGGCTCCAGCGGAGGTGAGGACAAGTGAGTGATTGTCTCCGAGCTTCAAATCGATGGCACCTCCGAGAGGTGTCGGGAGCGGTGCAGCATAAACCACCTGCTCGGGATTGAGCGCTCGATTGGTGGTACGCCCACTCAATCCAGAAGGGTTGTCACCCCAAGCCCACACGGTTGAATTTGTTCCAGCAGATACCAAGGAATAGCTGGTTGTTGTCGCAACACCCCAGGCACCCAGACTGCTGTTCAGGACCGTTGGTGCAGCCACGGCATACTTTCCGCCGAGGTTGAACTGAGCATCTCGATTCTCCCCCCATGCAAGCAACTTACCATCTGGCTGGACTGCAAATGAATGTCGCCCGCCCGCCGCCACCTGCGCAACAGGAGATGTGTTCAACACCGGCTTCGCGCCCAGTTGAGATAAGTCAACGTCAGTTAGCCCAAGTCGGTTTTCAGTGTTCTCCCCCCAAGTCCATACTGTGCCGCCTGTGTCCAAGACCACTGAGTTCTGATATTCTCCAGAGACCTCGATCGCGAGAAAGGAGCTGGGCACCAGGGACGGTGTGGATGAGTTGTTGCCACGCTTCCCATCACCCAGTTGGCCGTGAGTTCCCGTGCCCCAGCTGTACAGCTTCCCATCCCCTGTGGCCGCAAGAGAATGCTCTATTCCGGCAAAGATGTCTACAACCGGTCCGGCACCAATTGAGAGCGCGACAGGCACGCTGGAAACTAGGGTGGTCCCCAATCCCAGTTGGTATTGAAAGCCGTTCCCCCATACATAGGTTTGGCCGGTTTCGTCGAGCGCCATGGCATGTGTCCAACCCAGGGAAACCTTAACGATGCCACTCAGCTCGCCAATTTGGGTAGCGCTTAGATTCTTGCTGTAACTACCACGTGTCGATTGTCCCCATTCCCAAAGAGTTCCATCACTCTTGATCGCGGCAGCATTGCTGTATCCCGCCTCAACGGCCACCATGTCCAAGGCACCCCCTACTTGCACAGGTGGGAAAACCATGGACGAAGTCCAACTTCCATTTCCTAGTTGTCCAAAATCGTTTCTCCCCCAACTCCATACGGTTCCATCTGCTTTGAGGACAATCGCGAAGAAGTAGTCTCCACTGGATGCCGTTGAAGTTCCTGCCGTCACCCTGGTAACTCCAGTGATGCTGGCAACCTGAACCGGAACAAGATTGTCATCATTGGTGCCAGCGCCAGTGAATAAAGCCTGTCCAGCCCCCCACGCCCAAACCGTCCCATCAGACTTGACCGCCAGCGTACTGGCGGATCCTGCCGCCACAGATACCACACCACTCAATCCGGGTACCTGCACAGGCACGGCACTGTCTGTCCGACTATTGATGCCCAACTGACCTCGGTCATTTTTTCCCCACGTCCACACGGTTCCGTCCGCTCGCATGACCACTGTATGGCCATATCCCGACACCACTCGTTTTGCGGGCAGAGGCGAAGCACTAGCGTGAGCAACGCTCAGCACTGCGAAGAACATCAAAACAAAGACTGAGAGTCGAGACGCAATTCTGCACATCACGTTCATCGAATAACTTTCTCTTCCAACTGGCGCATTGTAACTTCTCATGAGGCGAGTGGGGGGGGTGTTTCGCGTCAGCAGTCAATCACTGCCGATGCCAAACAATTAACGTTAACACAGCCAAAACGTCAACTTACATTTTGAACACCATTCCTCCCTCACCTCACCCCCTCCAGCGCCGCATGCACCTTGTCCGTATCCGTGTTCAACACATCATTGTGCCGCGCCCCTGTAATATCCTCATACTTCACAACATCAGGAAATAACTCACCCAGCTTCCGCCCCATGGCCACGGGGATGACCTCATCTTCGGTGCCGTGTCTGGCGACCACTTGGTAGCCGCCTTCTTTTTGCAGGCGCTTCAAGGTGGCCACGTTGTCGAAGCGGTGATGCAGGATCTCGCACAAAGGCCAGCCGAGGACGTGGCGGGCCATGTCTTTCATGCTGGTGTAGGGGGCCAGGATCACGCCTTTCTTGATGTGATGCTCCTCCATCGCCATGAGGGCGGCGGAGCAGCCCAGGGAGTGACCAAAGACCCGCAGGCGGGGATGTAACTCGGCTTCGGTGGTCTTGAGCTCCGCAGCGAGGGCCGGCACCAGCTTCTTCACGGACTCCTTAATCCGACCGGGGGTGGGGCTGCCTTCGCTGCTGCCATATCCGGGATAGTCCACCAGCACATAGGTGTCTTGCTTCAGCGTGGGCGAGTCAAAGAAGCCGACCCAGTCCAGGGCCACGGTGCCGTTTCCGCCGAAGACGAGCCAGACGATGCCCTGACTGCCGGTGGCGGCCTTGGGATGGATCCATGCCGTCTGTTTCCCCTGCCCGGTCTCATAAACCAGAGGTCGGGCATCCACATGCTGCACCGTGGCCGCATCATAGGCACGGGGCATGTAGATCATCTTGTGCTGGCAGCAGGCGAGGAACAACACCATGACAGCGAGGATTCGGGCGGCGGAGACGAGGAGGGTTTTACCGGTCTTTTTCCACATACCCGGCCAGTCTACCGCGACTTGGGCGACTGGAAAGTCTCTCCAGAACCGTAAAATCGTCAACCGCGGGCCAGCCCCGGACAACGCAAACACAAAGCAACCGCGCTTGAATCCCCCGCCAAGCTGGGCATGCTGGGGGTTTCCACACTGATTTCCCCGTATTCCGCAATCCGACCGAACCGCCATGCCTCCCAAATCGTCCGCGAAATCGAAAGCGAAGTCCGCCGCCCCCTCCGAACTGCATCGCAAGCACTCCGCCATCGTCGTGGACGGCGTGGAACGCGCCGCCAGCCGCGCCATGCTGCACGCCGTGGGCTTCAAGCGGGACGACTTTAAGAAGTCGGTCATCGGCATCGCCTCCACCTGGAGCATGGTCACCCCGTGCAACATGCACATCGACCGCCTGGCCAAGGAGGCCGCGAAGGGCGCTGACGCCGCCGGGGGCAAGAGCATCATTTTCAACACCATCACCATCTCCGACGGCATCTCCATGGGCACGGAGGGGATGAAATACTCCCTCGTGAGCCGCGAGGTCATCGCCGACTCCATCGAGACCGTCGTAGGCTGCGAAGGCATGGACGGCTTCGTCGCCATCGGCGGCTGCGACAAGAACATGCCCGGCTGCGTGATCGCCATGGCCCGGCTCAACCGCCCCAGCGTCTTCGTTTACGGCGGCACCATCCTCCCCGGCTGTGTGGGCCCAGAGAAAAGGGAAAGCGACATCGTCACCGTGTTCGAAGCCGTGGGCAAGCACGCCAACTGCCTCATCGGCGACAAGGAGTTGCAGGACATCGAAGAGCACGCCATCCCTGGTGAAGGCTCCTGCGGCGGGATGTACACGGCGAACACCATGGCCAGCGCCATCGAGGCCATGGGCCTGAGCCTGCCCAACAGCGGCGCACAATCCGCCGTGTCCGACGACAAGCTGCGCGACTGTTTCGACGCCGGCGCCGCCGTGCTGAACATGATCAAGCTGGGCATCACCCCGCGCGACATCATCACCAAGGAGTCGTTTGAAAACGCCATCACCCTCATCATCACCCTGGGCGGCTCCACGAATGCCGTGCTGCACCTCATCGCCATGGCCCACTCCGCCGGCGTGAAGCTCACCATCGAGGACTTCGTCCGCATTGGCAAAAAGACGCCGGTCCTGGCCGACCTCAAGCCCAGCGGCAAGTACTTCATGAACGACCTCGTCAAGATCGGCGGCACCGTGCCGCTCATGAAGATCCTCGTGGAAGAAGGCCTCATGCACGGCGACTGCCTCACCGTCACCGGCCGCACGATGAAGGAGAACCTCAGCAAGATCAAACTGAGCTACCCCAAGAGCCAGAACATCATCCACCCGCTGAGCAACCCGATCAAAAAGGACAGCCACCTGGTCATCTTCAAAGGGAACCTCTGCCCCGAGGGCGCCGTCGGTAAGATCAGCGGCAAGGAAGGCCTCGTCTTCAACGGCAAAGCCATCGTGTTCGAATCCGAGGAGAAGGCGCTCGACGCCATCCTCAACGACAAGGTGAAAAAAGGCCATGTCATCGTCATCCGCATGGAAGGGCCCAAAGGCGGCCCCGGCATGCGCGAGATGCTCAGCCCTACCAGCGCCATCATGGGCAAGGGCCTTGGCAAGGACGTCGCCCTCATCACCGACGGACGGTTCAGCGGCGGCAGCCACGGCTTCGTGGTGGGTCACGTCACGCCCGAGGCCTTCGTGGGCGGTCCGATTGCCGTCATCAAGAACGGCGACCCCATCACCATCGACGCCGAGAAGCGCGCCATCACCCTCGGCATTCCCGCCAAGGAACTGCAGGCCCGCCTCAAGGCCTGGAAGCAGCCCAAGCCCCGCTACACCCGGGGCGTGCTGGCCAAGTACGCCGCCACCGTCACCAGCGCCAGCGAAGGCGCGGTCACGGACAAGGACGTGGTGTAATCCAGCCTCTTCCACCCCTTACAAGCGGTTCCTGGTGCCCCCAGGAGCCGCTTTTTGCATCCGGCGAGATTTCAGCACATGTTAGGCCTGCCAGCCGTATCTGATCCTAACCCCAAAATCCCTTTCCCCACCGTGAGATCTGCCCTTTCCCGTCTGATGGCCGGCACCGTCGCCGCTGTGATACTTTCCTCGATCCCCGCTCCTGCGGCGGACCCCGGCAAGACTCCCGCCCTCCCCTCGACCAACACCCTCGCAACCAAAGCCCGCCAGGAGCTGGAGGTCATGATGGACAAGCTGAAGCTCAGCGACGTGCAGAAAACCCAGGTACGGCCTGTTTTCGAGGACGCCCTGGTGCGCAGCAACGCCTTGCTGCAGTCTGCGCTCAAGAACCTGAGCGGCAACAAGAGCAGTGAACAGAAAGCCGCCGCCCTGGAGCAATCCAAGCAGGAGCTTAAAAGCATCAAGGAAGACACCGACACCCGCCTCACCCAGATCCTCACCCCGGAACAGATGGCGCAGATGAAGAAACTCCGCAACGAGCGCGGCAGTGAGTTGAAGAAGGAGTACCCGGTGAAGAAGCCGTCCTGACCAGCCTAATTGGAACAACCATCGGAGAAACTCTGCCGCAGCTCCGTCATCGTTTGCGGCTCCGCTCACGATACTTTCGCAAGCTCTGCGTGAAGGCCTTCTGAATGTCCGGGGGCTGTTGGGCCAGCAGTTTTTCCACGTCCGCCTTGCTGGGCTGGTCATTCAGCGCCGCCAGGCACAACGCGGCAGCAAGTGCATCCGGAGCACCCTCAGGAAGGTCAATGCCATGGGGTCTCACGCTCAGCTCGCCTTTGGGCTCATCCACACCATCGTAGGGGAGGGATCGAAGAAAGTAGCCTCCCTCCAACATGAACCGCAGCAGATCCAGCGACGGCGCATCTCCCATATCGCGCAGGGTGGCCATCGTACGCCACCTATTGGCCTGACGCGGATGGGACAATGAAAATCTGGCAAGGGGCTCCAGCAGCGGCCATTCGCCAAGCCACGGTTTGAAGTTCCCGAGCCCAAAGATCCAGCGCGCCGCCCCTTCCCATTCGGCTGTAGAAGGCCGCGCCTTTCGGATCGCCGCGACCACCGCCTCCTGCGGCAGGGCCACGATCCATTCTGTCAGGATCAGCTGCTCAAACCGCGGCACCATTGACCAGTTGTTGTGGTCACCACCGAGGAGTTTCAGGAATAACGTCGCCTGATCCTCTGCGGACGGAAGCTCCCTCTTCAACATCTTGAGAAACGCCTCCGGCTCCTCTCCAGCAAGGGTGGCATCCGTCACGGTCCACGGCAGGCACCTGCGGTAGCTCTCCCGTCTGCGTTCCTCTGTGCTGGCCTGTCGCTCCAGCATGTCCATCTCCTCCTTGGCCCGGGCGTGCCCATGTCGGGCCAGCCAGTCTTGGAGATACGCGGCGGCCCGATCTGTCAGCACCCCGTCTGACGGCCACTCTCCCCCACGCCACCGGATGGATTTTCCGTGATGATGGCTAATGGCTGCCACAAGCACATCCCCATCATAGAACTCGAACGTCGGTTCACCGCGACACATGCAGAAAAATCCATCCTGGCTGTCCGACACTTCCAGATGCGTGGCCAGCTCTGCGATGATACGGGGATCCCGCGTGTCATGAAACGTCACCGCCACTTCCCTCTCATAAAGAGGGGCTCCACCCGTGCGGACCTTCAGACGGTCTGCGGACTTCAAGACTGGTGCCAGCACCGCATTCATGCTGCGGCGCACCTCACATTGAGGATTCATTTCCGCGAACCGGTCCACCTTGCCTTCAGTCACTATTGCCAGCAGCAGGTTGGCTGATTTCAGGGCAGGCAGGGTGATTTGCGGCAGGTTCCCCACCGGAGAGACGGCGGCATCGAGGGTTCTCAGCTTCGGGAGAGTTTCCAGCGACTTGAGATTCAACGGCACAAGCAGCCTCTTATCGAACGTGCGGATGTGCCCCACTCGGAGCTGGCGGAGCTCCACCAACCCGCTGAGCCAGTCTGCCCTCCCAAGATAGTCACAGGAGTCAGCGATGAGGGTTTTCAGGGAGGTGAGACTGCCCAGTGCCTGCACCTGCTGCGCCTCACGGCATCTGGGGAGGCTGAGGTACTCCAGCGGCAACCCTTCCACAGTGGCAAAGTCAAAGCGTTCCGGACTGATGGACCGCAACGCAAGGAACCTCAGCTCTCGGAGATGTCGCAACTGGCTCATGTCTTCAAACCCTCCGCTGGAGGAGGAGGCCAGCTCCAGGTGACGCAGAGTGGCAGGCAGCGTCGGGAGCCGGTTTCCACCATCCGGCATCGCCCCCTTCTCCAGGACCACCATCACCCGAGCCAGATCCAGTTTGTGAAGCAGGGCTTCCAGAGCAGGAGACCATTTCTCCAGAGTCACGCCCCTGAGCCGCCGCAGGTCTGCCTCGCTCATGTTCACAAGGCGATGCTCCAGCCCTGTGTCAGCCCGAGCATCGACTCGACAAGCCACCAGCACTTTCCTACCTCCTGGCATCATGCGATAGAGCAGATGGTCCTGCTGCTGCCCCTCAAAGTCGTAGCTCCCCGGTTCATCCAGGGTCAGCGCGAGACGGTTCACCATCACTTTGTCGCCTGGCTCTGGCCCGTCGCCGCCCTCCACATGCCAAATTGGTGGCTCGATAGGTTCGCCATTCAGGGTGAAGCGAAACTTCTCCGGTGCCCCTGCCGCAAGTGAGGTTTGCAGGAGGCAAAAGCTCCAGAGAAACAGAAACACTATTTTTACCACGCCGCCAAGGTGGCATGACGAGATTGCGTCAGTCGATGCAAAAACCTCGTTATCTGGCCGGCCCCTCAGGGCTGCTCACCCCTCCATCGTCTCCACCCGCATCCATACCGGCGTTTCCCGCACACACTCCAGCGCCGCGATGCTGCCGATCGCTTCCTTCACGGTCGCCAGTGTCGCGTCATCGAGCATCAGGATCAGGGAGGTGAACTCCGAGCCCAGCTCCTCTGGCTGCATGACGCTGGAGATGCCGATCCCGCGGTCACCCAGCAGGGCGGCCACCTGGGCCAGAACGCCCGGCTTGTCGTCCACCTTCAGCCGCACGTAGTAGTGCGAGATGGTCTCGGCCGCCGGCTTGCTCTTTCCATAGAGACCGTGAGGCACGAACCCGCTGTGGCGCTGGCCATACACCAGGGTGGCAGCCGCCTCGGCCAAATCGGAAATCACACTGGAGGAAGTGGGGTCCTGTCCGGCCCCTTTGCCGTAGAAGAGGGTCTCCCCCACGATGTCGCCATTCACGAGCACCGCATTGTATGCGCCGCTCACGCTGGCCAGGATGTGGCTGCTGGGCAACAGGCTCGGACGGGTGCTCACCTCCACACGCCCCTTGGCATCGGCGCGAATCACGCTCAGCAGCTTGATCGTGTAGCCCAGCTTTTCGGCAAAGGCCATGTCCGTGGGCGTAACGCGCTCGATCCCCTCCACATGCACGTCCTGGGGCTTGATCCAGAAGCCGTAGCTCAGGGAGGCTAGAATGATCGCCTTGTGCGCCGCGTCCCAGCCGCTCACGTCCAGCGTGGGATCCGCCTCGGCAAAACCGTGCGCCTGGGCCTCGTCCAGCGCCTGCTCGTAGCTGATCCCCGCCTCTTTCATGCGGGAGAGGATGTAGTTGCAGGTGCCGTTGATGATCCCGTGGATGCTCTTGATGTGGTTGCCCACGAAGCCTTCCTGCACCGTCTGGATGATAGGGATGCCACCCGCCACGGCTGCCTCAAAGTAAATCGGTACGTGGCACTGCTCCGCCAGGGCAAAGAGTTCCTGCCCACGCTCAGCGAGGAGCGCCTTATTGCCCGTCACCACCGGCTTCTTCGCCCGCAGCGAGGCGCACACCAGATCAAAGGCCTCTGTCGTGCCACCCACCAGCTCCACCATCACATCCAGATTCGGATCCGCGACGAGCTCCCGCCAGTCGCCCGTGATCATGTCGGCCGGGATTTCAGCACCGCGCGGCTTGGTGACATCGCGTACCGCGATTCTTTCCACTCGCAGTACACAACCAGTGCGCTCTTTCAGCAGACCCCCGTTCTGCCGGAGATTTTTGAAAACTCCCATCCCCACATTTCCCAAACCTGCGAGACCGATACGAACGAGACGGGGGCTGGGCACGTTGCTGGACATGATTTTAGCGGGAAAATGAGGCGCGCATCATGCATGGGATACCTCCCTCACGCAACCCAGTCTTCAGCTTGAAAGATTTCTATAAATCTGAGAAACAAACTATCGATTTGAAAAAAATTCAACCTTGTCACCGCCTTTGCGGTCTGTTGGGATACCTCCATGCGCATTTTCAGTACCCTGGTAGCCATGCTCTTCTTGAGCGGTTCCGTCGTCCACGCTGACGATGCGGGCGGGGTACCTGTGGTGACCAGCGCAGCGGCCGTAGGAGCCAGTGGCACCGCCAGTGCCGTGCTGCCCTCCTCCGCGTTGCCGCACAACTCGCGGGCCATTGTGCTCGTCATTGGGGTGGCTGCCGTCCTGGTGACCTTCCAGCGGGCTCTGACTGCCCCCAGGAAAAGCGCCTGAGACACGCTCCGCATTCGTGCGAGAGCCAGCACCTGATTGGGCTTCGACGGGCAAGGGCCATTTCCTTTGCTTGATTCCCGCCCCCTTTGCGGGCATGGAAGCAGCTCCCAATCTATCACCATGTCCAGGAAACCTGTTGTACTCATCATTCGCGACGGCTGGGGGATCAATCCCGGCGGCAAAGCGGCGGCGGCCGATAACGGCGACGCCACCCTGCTGGCTCACACCCCCTTTCACGACGAGCTCTATGCCAAGTACCCCTGGAGCACGGTCAGTGGCAGCGGTGAAGACGTGGGCCTCCCGGAAGGCCAGATGGGCAACAGTGAAGTGGGCCACCTCAATCTCGGTGCCGGCCGCGTGGTCTATCAGGACCTGACCCGCATCAACAAGTGCATTCGGGAAGGTGAACTCGCCCAGCAGCCCGTGCTGGTGGACGCCTTTGCCAAGGCCAAAGGAAAGCGTCTGCATTTCCTCGGTCTGGTGAGCGATGGTGGGGTGCACTCCCATCAGAACCACCTGGCCGCCCTGTGCGACGCCGCCAAGGCCGCCGGAGTGGATGACATCTTCGTCCATGCCATCACGGACGGTCGCGACACCTCCCCCAAGGGCGGTGCCGCCTATGTGGCCAAGCTGGAAAAGGACCTCGTCCCCAGCGGAGCCAAGATCGCCACCGTCATCGGCCGCTACTACGCAATGGACCGCGACAAGCGCTGGGAGCGCAACAAGCTCGCCTGGGACGCCATTGTGCTCGGCCGGGGCGAAGTTCACACCGACGCCCCGAGCGCCGCAGTGGCCGCCGCCTACGCCGCAGAACCCCGTGGCGATGAGTTCCTGCTGCCCATGATCTTTGCTGACGCCAATCAGCAGCGCATCCACGACGGCGATGTGGTGCTGTGGTTCAACTTCCGCGCCGACCGCGCCCGCCAGTTGAGCGAGGCATTCCTGCTGTCTGATTTCAACGGATTCGACCGCGAAGTCACCCCCAAGGTGGCCTACTACACCCTCACGGAGTATGACCAGACCTACTACGACCTCGGCTGCCAGGTCATCTTTGGGCCGGAGAGCATGAAGAACATTCTCGGCGAGGTGGTGTCTGCCGCCGGCCTCAAGCAGTTGCGCGCTGCGGAGACCGAGAAGTACCCCCACGTCACCTTCTTCTTCAACGGCGGGGTGGAAACCCCGTTTGAAGGCGAAGAGCGCTACCTCGCCATCAGCCCCAAGGAAGTGGCGACCTATGATCAAAAGCCCCAGATGAGCGCTCCGGACCTCGCCTTCGAGCTGGTGCGTCGCATTGGGAACTACGACCTCGTCATCATCAACTTCGCCAACCCGGACATGGTGGGCCACACCGGCATCGTAGAGGCCGGCGTGCATGCGGTGGAGACGATCGATCTGGGCGTGCGTCTGGTGGTGGAAAAGGTGCTCTCCCTGGGCGGCAAGCTCTTCATCACGGCAGACCACGGCAACTGCGAGCAAATGCGCAATGCCGACGGCACACCCCACACGGCTCACACGACGAATCTGGTTCACGGCATCTACGTGGCCGCCGATGCCGCGGAACACAATGTGCGCAATGGCAAGCTGGCGGACATTGCCCCCACCCTGCTGCACATGCTGGGCGTCGCACAGCCGCTCGAGATGACCGGCAAGTCGCTCCTTGAGCCCAAGGCCTGATCCGGCCTGTCCTGATAATCGTCCCCGATCTGGTTGAAAAGCTGCTTCCTCGTCTCTGCGGGGGAGCAGCTTTTTTGCGGCCCGGTCCACCCTGATAGGGCGTTATGTCCCGGTTCCACCAGTCTTGCTTGCCTCCCCCAGCCGAAAGCGTATCCTTTTTATATGAACAATGATGTGGTGGCGGTGGAGTTGCGCAATGTGCTTCCCATGGACAACGGCCATGCGGTGTTCCTGGGCAACGCGGAGAAGACGTTTGTCATCTTCGTGGACGAGCCCGTCGGCACCGCCATCACCATGTCGATGCGTGGCATTGTCAAAGACCGCCCCCTCACCCATGACCTCATGAGTCACCTGCTCCGGGCCTTTGGAGCGAAGGTGGAGCGCATGATCATCAACGCTCTGGACAACGGCGTCTTCTACGCCCGCCTCATCATCAGCGCCCAGAACGAAGTACAGCAACGCAAGGTGGTGGAGCTGGACGCCCGCCCCAGCGACAGCATTGCCCTCGCCGTCGCGCAGAACGCCCCCATCCTCGTGGCCAATGAAGTCTGGCAGTCCGTGGATGACGTCAGCGAGACCCTCGATCAGGTGCAAAAACGCGGCCGCCGCAAGGAAGACGAGTGACCCCTTCGGGGTGGAGACAGAAGACTGGAAGACACCAGACATCAGACTTGAGCTGACGCATGGGAGGAGGTGCCCAGCGAAGCTGGTCAGTAAAAGGTGCGAGGGAACGTCCTTGTCCCGGTCCGCCACAAGCGTCCCATGACCCGCCTATTCTTCAAGGTTTCCCGTCAGAGCGTCAGCTCAGGTCTGGTGTCTTCCAGTCTGGTGTCTGCCGCTTCGCGGCGAAAAAAAAGACAGGCCGGACCACCCGGTCCGACCTGCCTTTTTCGCACGCTTCCTCACTCCGATGGTTAGTCGGAAATCCTTGTCATGGGGCACTAGCTGCCAGACACCGCATCACGGCCGCGCTCCCCTGTGCGGATCCGGATGGCCTCCGCAACTTCACTGACGAAAACTTTGCCGTCACCAATCTTGCCCGTATTGGCGGCTTTCACGATCGCCTCCACCACCGTGTCACAGCGATCAGACTCAACCACTACTTCAAGTTTCACTTTGGGAAGGAAGTCCACCGTATATTCACTCCCGCGGTAGATTTCAGTATGTCCTTTCTGGCGACCAAAGCCCTTGACCTCGACGACCGTCATCCCCTGAACACCAACTTCGGCGAGGGCTTCTTTGACGTCTTCCAGCTTGAAGGGCTTGATAATGGCTTCGACTTTTTTCATAGAGTTTGGTTTGGTGGAGGGGATGGGGTGAGAGGTTGTTGCGGTTGTCCGGCTGGATTGCCTGATTCCTGATCAACACATTAGCGGGCACCGTGCCAACTCACGACGAATTTTGAAAAAGATGGTTAAGACCACTTTCGGCACAATGAATTTTTGCAAACCCCCGTCGCGAAGCTTGGCAAGCCTCACTCGGCATGTTTCTATCAGTCTATCCAATCAAAACCCACCTCATGCAAACACCATTTGTAGTTCTCTTCCCCGCCCTCCTCGCAGCTTTCACCCTCAGCGCCAACGGGGCAGACAAAATTACGCTCCGGCAGCACTGGGAGCCCGGAAAGCTGTATAAACAGGAAAATGTCACAGACATGTCCATGGTCATGCCCGGCTTGGGAGCCGCAGGCGAACAAAAGACGAACATCATCCAGAGCCTTACCGTCGGCGTCACCAAAGATCCTGGTTCCGATAATAAGTCCGCTGAAGTCAAGTTTGCCGCCATCAAAGGTTCCATGACCATGATGGGCCAGGTGATGACCTATGACTCCGCAGATCCCGCCAAGTCCCAGCCCTTCCTGCAACAGGCCTTTGGAGCGATGGTCGGCAAGTCCTTCACCATCGTTTACGACAAGGATGACAAGTTCGTCTCCGTAAAGGGCATCGAAAACCTGGCTCCGACACCGCTGGGCAAGACCCAGGCGATGGATGGCAAACAACTTGCCGAAGCCTTCCGCAAATCCAGCGAGATGGGGCTGCCCAAAGACCCTGTGGCCGTGGGCGACACCTGGAAGGTGGAAGAAAAGATGGACCTGCCCCCCATTGGCAAACTCGTCATCAAAGCCACCGGTAAGTTTGACTCCCTGGCCACGGTCAAAGGAGCCAATACCGCAAAGCTGCTCATCACAGGCGAGTTTTCCACCGAAGGCGACAACCAGATGGTGAAGCTCGGCGAAGGTTCCAAGTTCGACGCCGAAGTGCTCTTCGACCTGGACCGCAAGGTGGTCGTCAACAACGTGACCAACACCACTCTGAAACTGAATGTGGGCGGCAAAGAAGCTCCCATGACCCAGAAGGTGACCACCGCCCTGACTGGCATCGAAGACCTCAAATAAGGCGGAACTCGCCTTACTCTTCGCAAGATCAAAAAAAGCGGATGATGCAAAGCATCATCCGCTTTTTGATTTCGACCACAAAGGCCGGAAAGGGATCTCAGAGAAACCGATCAATCAACCGCCCACCGCGTAGCGGGTAAAGCGACGCACGACGATGTTCTCGCCGAGCTCAGCGATCTTGCTCTTCACAAGGTCGCGAATGACGATCTTGTCGTCCTTGATGAAGGGCTGCTCAAGCAGGCAGTTGTCAGCAAAGTACTTGTTGATTTTGCCTTCAACGATCTTGTCCACCACGTTGGCGGGCTTGCCCTTGACCTGGTCAGCCGCGATTTCGCGCTCTTTCTCAAGCAGGGTTTCCGGCACGTCTTCGCGCTGGAGATAGCTCGGGTTGGCAGCAGCGATGTGGAGGGTGAGGTCCTTCACAAAGGTCTGGAAGTTCTCGTTCTTGGCCACGAAGTCGGTTTCGCAATTGACTTCGATCAGCACGCCCACGCGACCAGCCATGTGAATGTAGCTGGAGATAATGCCTTCCTTGGCTTCACGATCCGCCTTGCCCGCCGCCTTGGCGATGCCCTTCTTGCGCAGGATCGTTTCGGCCTCCTCGATGTTGCCTTGGGCTTCGGTGAGGGCCTTTTTGCAGTCCATCATGCCCGCATTGGTCTTCTTGCGGAGGTTGTTGACGAGTTCAGCGGTGATTTCAGCCATGGGTGATAACAGAATGAAAGATTAGAGGGAAACTAAAGGGCGCGCAGCAAAGGCTGCGCGCCGGGAAACGAAGCAGCAAGCAACGAAACCGACTTACTTCTTCACCTCGGCCTGGGCCATGAGGATCGGGTCGATCAGCTTCTGCAGGATGATGCGGATGGAGCGGATGGCGTCGTCGTTGGCGGCGATCGGGTAGTCCACTGCGTTCGGGTCAGCGTTGCTGTCCACGAGGGCCACGATCGGGATGCGAAGGCGGGTGGCCTCATGCACCGCGATGTGCTCACGGGCGCTGTCCACGATCACCATGGCGTCCGGAAGGCCGTCCATGTAACGAATGCCCTTGAGGTTGCGCTCAAGCTTGGCCTTCTCACGGTTGAGGGCCGCGATTTCCTTCTTGGACATCGCCTTGAACTCGGGGAGCTTCGGGAGATCTTCAAGGTACTGCCAGCGGGCCACGCTCTTGCGGATGGTCGCCTGGTTGGTGAGCGTACCACCGAGCCAGCGGTGATTCACATAGAACTGGCCGACGGCGGTAGCCGCTTCCTGCACAGCTTCCTGAGCCTGGCGCTTGCAACCCACGAAAAGGATGCGCTTGCCCTTGCGGGTCAGGTCAGCAAGGAAGTTTGCAGCAACTTCAGCCTGCTCGAGCGTCTTCTCGATGTTGATGATGTGGATGCCGTTGCGGGCCTCCAGAAGGAACCCCTTCATCTTCGGGTTCCAACGGCGGGTTTGGTGACCGAAGTGTACTCCGGCCTCGACGAGTTCTGCGAGTTGTTGATAGGACATGATGCTGACGGAGCCTGAGACCGCACTTTCCCATCCTGGAAGGACAGGCCAGCTCATTCTTTGGGGAATGATCCGGTCGGCAGGCGGATAAACGTTGAACTAATACTGAAACCCTCCCCGCCCGGCGGAAAGGGGCAGGCAGGATAAAGGCAATTGTTGAATGCGCAAGGAGAATTGCCGGGGTGGGAAAAGTGAAAAGTTGAGAGTGAAAAGTCAAACGTGGGGGAGCAGTTTTCGGTGGGCTCACTGAGGCAGTCCCGCATGCGGGACTGGACTCCGTACAGCTTCCAAAGGCTTCGTGAGTCCGATCTTTCGATTGA
The DNA here is from genome assembly GCF_000739635.1 of Verrucomicrobium sp. BvORR034. GTDB lineage: Bacteria > Verrucomicrobiota > Verrucomicrobiia > Verrucomicrobiales > Verrucomicrobiaceae > Verrucomicrobium. The sequence goes on from NZ_BATQ01000175.1 coordinate 21,292, forward strand.
TCAACCTGTCAGAAGCTCTTCCTCGGAGTGGATCTGGCCACATGCCCAACGTTGGCGAGCTTTCAGCGAGTCTATGTTGGGTGGAGGCGAAGAGTGCTTACTCCGAAGGAGTTGCCGGCGGTCTGACTGCACCGCTCGCCGCTTTCCACGGCCTTTGGCCCAATGGCAAGGGGCAAAGACCTCGCGGCTCTTTGCCCCTCCCCTCCCGGGAAAAAATCCCGAAATCTTGATTCAGCGCTGATCAATAGCTCTTCGCAAACACCACGCGGCGGGAACTTGGCTTCCCTGTCAGGAAGCAGGTCCCTTCCTCGGCGAACTCGTCGCCATTGGGAATGCAGCGGACGGTGACCTTGAGCTCCTTCTGAAGCCGCTCTTCATCCGCACTGCTGCCAGCCCAATGCATGAGGGCAAAACCGCCGTGGATTTCAGGCTTGTCTTCGTTCTGGGGCGTGAAGAAGGCACGGAACTCTGCCTCGGTGTCGAGCTTGCGCATGTGCTCGTCACGAAGCGCGGTGGCGCGAGCCAGCAGCTGCTTCTGGATGTCGGCGAGGATGTCGCCCACATCTTGAATGAACTGCTCCTTGGGGATGAACTCCTTCTCTTTGGGGCCGCGGTCGCGGCGCGCCACCGCCACACTGCGGCTGGTGATGTCACGTGGACCGATCTCGACGCGAAGGGGCACCCCTTTCTTGATCCACTCCCAATTGCGCTGGCCGCCGGCAATGTCCCGCTTGTCCACATGGACGCGCAGCGGTTCGCCATGGAAGGCGTGGGCACGTAAGGTTTTGGCCAGGGCTTCGCACGCATCGATCACCGCATCCTTGGTATCGGGCTTGGGAGTGACCGGAAGGATCACGATTTGCGTGGGAGCGATCCGGGGAGGCAACACCGCACCGTCATCGTCTGCATGGGCCATCAGCAGCGTGCCGATCAGCCGGGTGCTCACGCCCCAGCTCGTCGTCCACGCGTGATGACGAAGGTTGTCGCGGCCCAGGAACGCGATGTTGGCCGCCTTGGCAAAGTTTTGACCCAGGAAATGCGATGTGCCTGCCTGGATGGCCTTGCGGTCCTGCACCATGGCCTCAACCGTGAAGGTGTTCAGCGCACCAGGGAAACGCTCGCGCTCAGTCTTTTCCCCCGGAATGGCGGGAATGGCGAGGTAGTTGCGCAGGAACTCTTCATAGACGCCATGCATCAGCTTGGCCTCTTTCATGGCTTCCTCGGAGGTCTCATGGGCGGTATGCCCTTCCTGCCAGAGGAACTCCGCCGTGCGGAGGAAAAGACGGGGGCGCATCTCCCAGCGCATCACATTGGCCCATTGGTTGATGAGCAGGGGCAGGTCGCGGTAGCTTTCCACCCAGCGGGCGAAAGCGGCCCCAATGATCGTCTCAGAGGTCGGACGAATGACGAAGGGCTCTTCGAGCTTGCCGGAGGGCTCCATTTTCACGGTGCCGTCGGGCTGTTTCACCGCTTCGAGACGGTGATGGGTCACCACCGCACATTCGGTGGCGAATCCTTCAGCGTGCTGGGCTTCCTTTTCCAGGTAGCTCAGCGGGATCAGCAGGGGGAAATAGGCATTCTGGTGCCCCGTTTCCTTGAACTTGGCATCGAGGTGTTTCTGGATGAGCTCCCATATCCCGTAGCCCCATGGTTTGATGACCATGCAGCCTCGCACCTCAGAGTTTTCAGCGAGATCGGCAGCGCGGACGACTTGCTGATACCACTCAGGAAAGTTGTCGGCGCGGGTGGGGGTAATGGCGGAGGCAGTGCTCATGTCGGAAAACCCAAGCAATGCAGGAACCCGCGCCCACTTGCAAGCACCAACTGGGGAGGAAGCTGTGAAGGGGAGGCACCGGGGGTCCCACCCCAAACAGGGCGACACCGATCCAAATGCTCCCTTGCCGCCGCTCGCCGTCTGGCCAGATCCTCCCTTCAGCGGGCACCGTCAAAATGAAGGCACGCCCTTGGAAACGAACTGCTGCCGCTAGGGTGCCATCATCGAGGGGCCCTGTTGAATGGTGCCGTCAGGCATCAACATGTTCGGCCCTTGCCTCTTTTTGTGAAATCCGCCACGTTCCAGGACCCAAGGCTGATTCCAGCGGAAAGCCGTGCTTGGGGAGTCATCAAACGTCGTAGGCACATAGGAGCTTGTGTAGATTTCCTCTCCGCTGTCGTCATTGGCCTCACCACGATGGGTGTCATCCGATGGGCAGACCCAGTTGGTCTTGGCCACGCCATAGTCCTTCAGTTTCTCGTACCACCATTTCCACTCCCTCTCTTCATCATCATAGCCTTCCTCAGGAAGCTGGGGCCAGACCATTTCATGGTCCTGCATGTAGGTGTTGAACCCCACATGCATGATTCTCATGTTGGAAATGCAGGCGGCGTAGCCTGCCATGTTCCGAAATTGGCCGAACACAGGGAACGAGATGGTCGCCAGCAACGCCACAATGGCGATGACGATCAACATCTCAATGAGGGTGTATCCGTGGGGGGCGGGGCGTTTTCTCATCTCTCACTAAAAGGAAAATGCCGCGCGACGAATCGCGCGGCACAAAGGGACTTCAGATCAAGCTGGAAACAGGCTGACCAAATTAGCGGGAACCCAAGAAGAAGCGACGGTTGCCGTATACGGTCAATTTCTGCGTCTCGGCGTTTTTCTGCACTTCATTGATGTCCTTCGGCGTGATCGCGGCAAGGAATTCCGGATCGCTCAGGAAGTCAAAGATGGCACCCAGATCTGGCGCCTGGCCTCCGTCCTCAATCTGAATGTCCGTCAGACCTTCAGCGATCTGCTGGGCAAGACCCGAGATGATCGGCTGTGCGTCCGGGGAGATCAAGGTGATCTTGCCGGTGCCAGCGAAACGAAGCTCAGGATAGGTCTTCGTGATTTTGGCAACGAAGTTGGTGTTGGCGACGAAACCGCGGCCACCGTTGTTCACCACGCTGGTGGAGGAGTTGACGGTGTTGCTGGAACCGAACAGGAAGAAGCTGCCCTGGGTGTTCGTGGAAGCCTGGTCGCTCAGAGTCACTTCGGACTGGGAGTTGGTGACGCAGGTCACTTCGCGACGGTCCATGTCCACCATGCCGGAAGCGGTGCCGAAGAATGCGATGCCCTTGTAGTAAAGGACGCTACGGTTCAGGTAGCTGCCCACCGTCGAGTTGGAAGTGGTCGTGCTGCCACCGCCGCCCGTTGCACCTGAGGCCACGGAGGGACCAAGGTCCACGTTGTTCGCCCACTGAGCGTAGCCGGAACCGTTTTTGTAGCGCAGGGAGGCCTGAAAAACGCCTTCGTTATCCAACGTGGCGCTGTAGTCGCCGTTGTCGAAAGGACCGCCCACCCAGGCAAAAGCCTGTGAGCCCGACAGGAGCGCAAGACCAGCAAGAACTGAAAATAGCTTTTTCTTAGTCATGGGCCTGAAACTAGCGGACTCGTACGCATCCCTTCAAGATTTTTTTTGAAATTCATTCGTTTCGCTTCGACTGCATTACCCCATGCCCCCGGACTACCATTTGCACACCCCTCTTTGCAAACATGCGGAAGGCCATCCTCGTGAGTATGCCGCTGCCGCTGTGGCACTTGGACTGCCAGAGATCGGCATGTCCGACCACAGCCCGATGAAGTCGCACTTCGACGACTGGCGGATGGAATGGGAGGAGTTCCCCCGCTATTTGGAGATGGTGGATGAAGCAAGGGCTCAGTACCCCTCCCTGCCTATTCGACTGGGACTGGAGGTGGACTATCTGGAAGGAGGAGAGGCCTGGGTGGAGGAACTCGCCACCAAGGCTCCATTCGACTACCTGATTGGCAGCGTGCACTACATCGCCCCCGGCTGGGACGTGGACAACCCCAAGCACCTCTCGCGCTTTGCGGAACACGGCGTGGGCGAGATCTGGGCCACCTACTGGAAGTTGTTCGAAAAAGCGATTCGCTCCCGGCTTTTTGATTTCATGGGACACCCAGACCTCCCCAAGAAATTTGGTCACCGCCCGTCGGGGGATCTGCGGCCTTACTATGCCCCCACGATCCAGGCTCTGGCGGATACCGGCACAGCCATCGAAATCAACACGGCAGGGCTGCGGAAGGATGTCCGCGAGATGTACCCCAGCCGGGAGTTTCTGGAGATGGCGTTCTCCGCAGGGGTGCCGCTGCTCATCAACTCCGACGCGCATGCACCGGGGGAGGTTGGTGCAGATTTCGACAAGGCCGTGGCTCTGGCCCGGGAGGTGGGCTACACCCACACGCTCAAGTTTGTGGGCCGGACCGCCACCCCCATCCCCCTCTGAACCCAGTCCGCGACGCCCATGTTACTCAAAGCCCGTGGCCTTCAAGTCCGCTTCCCGCGACGCCCGCTGGTCATGGGCATCGTGAACATCAACGACGACTCGTTTTCAGGTGACGGATCACTCGATGCCGGGGTCGCCCTGGCCCAGGCGAGGCAGTTTCTGGAAGCAGGAGCCGACATCATCGATATCGGCGCAGAGAGCGCCCGCACTAATCGTGCCGCCATCACCGAGGACGAGGAAGTCACCCGGCTCCTCCCCTTTCTACAAGCCTGGCCTGCCCTGATAGCGGGATTTGCCAACCCACCCTGGGATTCCGACCAGCTCTGGCCGCCGATCTTGTCGATCAACACCTGGCGCAGCGGGGTGATCGAGCGGGTGCTTCCCCTGGGCGGAGATTTGATCAATGACATCTCGGGACTGCCAGACGCACGCAATGCCGAACTGTGCGCCCAGCACGACGCCGCTCTGCTCATCATGCACAGCGTGGGCGAACCCAAAATTCCCCACACCCACGTCAGTTATCCGGACGTGATGGAAACGCTGGACCGCTTTTTTGAAGAAAAGCTCTCGTTGGCCAAGACTGCCGGCCTTTCTGAAGAACGGGTGCTCCTCGATCCTGGTATCGATTTTGCCAAACAACGCGATGACAACCTGGCGATCTACCGGGAACTGGATCGGTTGCACCGCTTTGGCCGCCCCCTCCTGTTGCCAGTCTCCCGGAAGACCGTGATCGGCCAGGTCTTGGAGCTGCCGAACCCGCAGGACCGGGATGCTGGCACGGTCGCCTGCATCGCCGCTGGCCTACGCCGTGGAGCGCAGATCTTTCGTGTGCACCATGTAGAAGCAGCAGCTCAAGCGGTGAAAGTCCTCTGGCAGACCACTCAGCCGGGGCCAATCGCTACTTCCGTCGGGTAAGAAGCAAGCCCACCATCTGGATCACCAGGCCCACGGCCAGGGAAACAGCCCCGGGTTTGATTTGGGTTTTCGCGATGATGGAGTTGAGGTCCATCGCCGGGAGACCGGCCGCCTTCAACTCCTCAAAGCCAGCGGCAAGAAGATCCACTTTGCTCCACAGATCTTTGATCAGAAAGCTCAACGCACCGACGGCGATGACCCAGGCGATCCAGGCAAATTTGGCCGATCTCAGCCAGGCCAGTGCCATCACGATCACTGCGGCAGATACCAAGGTCCACGCCGCGGCCCGGTTCATCTCAAAGAGGCTCACCACCCCGATCATCGGCATGTTCAACACCTCGCCTTTGGCACCCCAGAGAATGAGGGACGCCCCAACGAGGGAGAGCACGAAACGAGGAAAGGGCATGACTTTGGCGGATGACAACGATTTAGGAGCGAATCGCAGTTCAGGCAACCGCTCAATTTCTTCTGACCGCAAGGGGGGAACGGCAGGATTCATGATATCGGTCTAAACGGGGTGTCCGGCGCACCCCTGCAAAGGGGCGCGCCGGTGGGGTTTTGTGAAGACCCCGGGCTCGAAGGGGGGCGAACCGTGTGGGGCCTTCAAGAGCATGCATTTGCAAATCCGGGTGATTGTGACAGGAAAAGTAAAACATTTTCCCCGCCGTCCGTAGAATTCCATACAGGGTAGTGCTCGCTTCCGGTGCACTTTGTGCTTTGGTAAGCTCCTATCATCCCTGCTACTGCGGCCCAGTTCGACTCGCAACACCGTGAGCCACTATGAACGACAAGTTCTCCACTGCCCGATTCTCCACTTCGCATGACTCCACGTTTGTGACCAAGTGGGATGTGGTCAACCGCGCCAAAGGAGGCGGGATGGACCGCGACTCGGCCAATGCGCTGGAGGAACTTTGCCGGATTTACCGCCACCCGATTTACATCGCGCTCCGGTTCAAGCACGGGTACGAGCATCATGACTCCGAGGATCTGGCCCAAACCTTCATCACCTGGCTGATCCACGGGGACTATCTGAAGCGCGCCGATCCTGAAAAAGGTCGTTTCCGTTCCTTTCTGCTGAGCTATCTGGACAATTTTGTGGCCAATCACCGCCGCAAACAACACGCCCAGAAGCGGGGCGGCCACGCCATCCACGTGCCGGCGGAGTTCCCCAGTGAGACCAACCGCACGGCGGTGGAACCACGGGATGACAACACTCCGGACAAGGAATTCGACCGCGCCTGGACGCTGGCCACCTTCCGCGAAGCGCTGGACCGACTGCGCGCCAAGTTCGTGGCAGAAGGCCGGGGCGAGGAATTCGAGACCCTCCAGGACTTCCTCCTCAGAAAAAGAGGCGAAGGTGAAAGCTACGAAGTGGCCGCCGGCCGCCTGGGCATCACCGAGGTGACCATGCGCCAGCGCGTCTCCCGCTTTGGCAGAAAATTCCGCCAGATGCTTGAGGAAGTCATCAAGCCAATGGTGAGTGAGGCCGAACTGGATGATGAACTGAGCTACCTCTGGCGCTGCTTCGAGAAGTAGCCCTGCTTGGCATCACTTTCGGGAACACAGCCAGGCCACCAGGTCACAGAGCTCCTGTTCACTCATCGTCATGTCCAACCCCATGGGCATGAGACTCGTCGTGAGGGCGGTTTGCGCAGAGATGCGGTCATGCGCGAGGCTCTTCTCCTGCCCGGCCAGATCCACCAGCAAAAGCCCCTCCGCGGTGTGACTGCGGATCAGCCCCATGTGGCTCTGTCCATCTGACGTCTCAATCGCATGGGTTTCATAGTCACGAGCCAGGGTGGCACTGGGAAACAGGATGCTCTCCAACAGATCGCGTTCCCGGCGGATGGCTCCGATGTGACTGAGGTCAGGTCCAATGGCCCGCCCCAAGCCCGCCACCTGATGGCAGGCCACGCAAGTGCCCCGTCCAGTTTCAAACAGTTTGCCCCCTTCCTGAGGACGGCCCTTCTCTTTGACGAGCGTGGCCAGCGCTTCCAGCCGCCGCTTCTTGAGTTCGATGGCGTCATGCGCCTTCTCCAATGACGGACGCAACCCGGCAAAGACGTCCGCCGGCCAGTCACTGCAGAGCGTCCGGACAGTGCTTTCCTCGATGCTACCCAATGCTGGGGACGCCGCCAGGGCCCGAGCGATCAGCCGCCCCTGCTCTGGCTTGCCGTATTTCCGCAATCCCTTGAGCCATTCGGCCAGCTCCAACGGTCCACACAGGGGCAACTCAGCCAGTACCGCAGCCAGTTGGGTGTCCGTCAGCCGGGCCGCCGCAAGCATCCGCACAGCCTCGATGCGGGCTGCGATATTGACCGGGTCCGCTGCCGCCTTGGAGAGGAGGTCAAAGGAGGCGCTGCGCACCGCCCCACCCGAAGACGAAAGTGCCGCCAGGGCTTTCAAACGCAGCGACGATGGCTGAGCATCCTCGGCCGCGATGCGTTCCAGGACAGGATCGAACTGGGGAGACTTCAATCGCTGCACGACGCCAAGCAGCACGGGCAAGGTATCCTTCCCGGCTGCCCCCGGCTCGGCCAGACGGGTCAGGTCCGCCAAAAGCGGAGCGATGATGCCTTCCACCGAAGGGACGGCAGTCGACTGGGCGGCGATCTGCAACGCCAGACGCCGGGTGCCCGCGTCCGCATGGGCCAGCATGCGGGCCAGAACCTGCGCCGCCGCCGGATTGCCCAGCCGGTTCTTCAAGACCCTCTCTACCACGGCCGATTGGCCCGGCGCAAGCTGACTGCCCTGCAACCATTCTTGAAACGTCGCGACATTGGCATCGACCGCCTCGGGGATCAAATCGAGGCCAAACAGGGCCGCCTCCTTCGTCAAGGGCTGATCATTGCCGAGACCACTGGCGAGGCTGACCAGCCGCACGCTGTACGCGGCGCGGTCCGCCGCAGGTCCGCTGCCGTCGATCCGGGAAAAGTTGGCCGCTCGAACCTCCCGACTCCGCAGGCGGTCGTTCGCTGGAGATCCTCCGCTACTGAGAAGGTCCTGCGCCGACGTCAAGGCAGCCAGAGCCCGGATGCCCGCGTGCTCCAATGCAGGATCCACCTCGGATGCGAGAAGCTTTTTCAGTGGTTCAAGCAGGGTTTTGAGGTCAGCCCGGCGCGCCAGGGCATCGCAAGCCATCCTTTGCCGGGACGGAACGCCGGACGTCAACGCAGCGCGAACCTCCTCTTCCTTCTGCCATATCCAGGGAGTGCCAGGAGATGGCGGGGGAGCTTCCTGAACCAGGCGGGTCGATTGAGCCCCAGACCCGCTCTTCCGGATGCGGTAAACCGCCCCTGTCACATCCGGTTTGGCCATGAGACTGCTCGGACAACCAATGCGAAACCACCCTCCCGTGTCGAGCACCAGCAACGAACCATCGCGGTCTTCAATCACATCCGTCAGGTGCGCCTCGGGGTCGTGGATCTTCAGAAACTCACGTTCGACCGCTTTGTAGGTCGACCCAAAAGGCTCCAGTTCCATCCTCACCACCCGCTGCGTGTTGAAGTGGGTGACGAACAGGGTGTGCCTCCCAGGTGATGAAGGAAACAACGCACCGGTCCGGTCAAACGTGCAGCCTGAGACGGCCACATGACCGAAGTTGTGGATCACCGGCATGTGTTCCAGCGTTCTGGGCAGGCCGGTGATGGCCTTCATCATGTCCGCCCGCTCGTACACTCCGCCCTCCAGCCAGTGCATGAGGGTGTCACCGCGAGGCTGGGAGTGATAGAGATTGCAGGTCCCGATGATGTCGCCTTCGGGAGTGAAATCGATTTCAGTGGGATTGTCCGCGCATCCGAGTGAGTGCCACCGCACATCGGAGCCGTCCGGCTGGCACGACCAGATCCCCGAAGCCAGGCCTTCATGGACGAGCGCTCCGTCAGCACCCTGCACCACGCGGTGCCCCTTGCGGCCATGGCACCAGTAAAGCCTGCCATTGGGATGAAGAAACGGGCCATGGATGTCGGCCGCGTTGCCTGTGTAGTCGAAGCCGCCCACGATCATCGTCCGATCCTCCGCCACCCCATCGCCATCGGCGTCCCGCAACCGCCAGATGCCGGGAGGAGAGGCAACGTAGAGAGCACCCTGATGCCAGCAGGCCCCCTGGGGAAAGGTCATCTTGTCCGCAAAGACAGTCGCACGGTCATAGACTCCGTCCGCATTGTCATCCACCAGCTTGAGGACCCGATTGGGTAGCTGGGTTTCCAATTCCACTTTGTTCAGGTTGAGGCCCGCCGCATCTCCCAGGTAGAGCGCCCCCTGCGGATCCACACAGCCCATGATCGGGTGACGCACCAACGGCGGCGCGACGGCGGCAACCAGCTCCAGGCCTTCCGGCAAGGTGTACCGCGGAGGCGCGGCCGATCCCGGTTGTGACCCAAAGTGATACAATAGTGCTGCCAAAACGATAGATTTCCGACTCATGGCCGGAGAACTACGTCATAAAAGCGTGCCTTTTGTCAGCCGAATCACCTTTCCGCCAATGGGCGCGGTTCTCTGGCGGCAGAGAGCGCCTCGCGCACCCGATCCTCGAGCAGGACTTCGTATTCCGCATGGCGCCGCTCCAGAAAGGCGCGGGTGGTCTTCATCACTGCCATGAGCTTGGGGCTGGAGGAAGGATGGCGGCTGGCCAGACTCTCGTAGCGATCCATCAGTTTCAAGACGGTCTCCCGGCTTAACTCCGTGCTCAGTCGCTCACGGACGAACTGCTGGTAGGTCTGCCGATACTCGGCGTTGTTGTCGAAGAGCCGGTTGAAAAGACGAGCGCGATCTCCCAGAAGAACCTCGAAAGAATCCGTGGAGGGGCGCAAAGGCCCCTGGGCAGTTTGATGCACGCCTTCATCAAAAGCCCAGTCCATGTCCCAGACCAGCGATTGCCAGACCGCCTGGGGATTCCGCCGGTCGCGGAAATAAGCCCCCTGATTGTTGTCACCCGTGGCGGTGAAGCTCATGGCCAGCACCCAGGCATTCAGATCCTGCAGATTGAACTTGGCCGCCTCTTCCTCCATGAGGATCGGGTTGCGAGGACGACGGACCCAACGACGCCACTCGATGTAGGCTTCGTTTTCGACGGGTTCACGAGACTTCAGACGGACCCACTCCACATCTGCCATACCGAACCGCCCCTCGACGAAGTCCGGGGACTGATGCTCATAGAGGAAGAAGGGAGAGCGAATCTCGGTCCCATTGAGGAAAACGATGGCGGGAACGCACCGGGACACTTTGCACCCTGCGAGGGCGGCGATTTCCGTGGCGAGCGCGGCATTGAACCGGCTGGGATGATCGGCATTGCTCAACACCAGTTCCCGGAGCGGCGGTGCATCCTCGCCAAAAAACAATCCTGCGGGCCCCGTCTCATACCCCCCATATTCTTCGCGGAAGCGCAAGCCGAAGCTCTTCGCGGGAAGCGTGCGGCTATGGCCACCGTGAATCCGGAGCCCAATGGGAGACTCAATGAGCAACCGCGATTTTTGCCAGGCAGAAAACCATGCAGGACGCTCCGCCTCCCGGTTGTGCTCCAGTGGATGCGTGACGATGCCGTGATCGGGATCGAAGAGTTCACTGCTGCGGCAAACGAGGGAGATGACGACCGTATCCGCTGGCAACGCCGCCACACGGGACGCGAGCAGGGCCGTGGAGGGTGGACTCCCCTGCTCCAGCAAGGCGGCCGCCGGGGCCGGGCACGGCTGTTTGAAGAGGGCCACCGCCTCTTTTGAAAAGGCTGCCAGATCCTCTGGTTCGCAGTACTTGTGGCTCATCTGCAACAAGCCCATGCGGATGAGCGCAGCGTTGCGGCTGGTCACCGCATCGCGCCCCAGCACGAGCTCAGGTGCCGACCGGTCCTGATAAGCTTCCAGACCTTCCAGCGGGAAGAACTCCACAAGGACGGCCATTCCGACCAGCAGCATGGCGCACGGCACCACCAGCAGGGAGCGTCTGCGACTGCGTGGGAAGGCAACGGGTTGAGGCACCGGCTCAGAGGGGTTCTCAAGCATTGGCGTGGCCGTGGTAGTAGAGCCCCAACTTGGCATCCGGGAGTTGTTCCTGCAGCTTCCGCTCCAGCTCGGCCGACTTTACCAGCGAGACCTTTTGGAAGGACCAGGTGAGCACGCACTCGCTGTCTGCCGTGGAGAGGCTGTCGAAGGAAGGGCGCCTCAGGTGGGCCTCGATGATCGGCACCAGTGCCGGCAAGGCATTGCGGTATTGATCCACACTGCAGCGGATGACGAGGGTGCCTGAACCGGAGCGACGACTTAGAAAAGCCGGGCTCCAGCGCAAAATCGCCATGGCGACGCCAGCGGCTACGAGGATGGCGATGAGGAAGGCCACGTTAAACGAGGCGCAACACAGGGCCGAGGCAATCACCAGCATGATGAAGCCAATCTCCTCTGGCTCCTTGATGGGGGTGCGGAAACGGACGACGGACAGTGATCCCAGCAATCCCAACGACAAGGGAAGTGAGAACTGCACACAGATGAAAATGGCGGTGACCGCGAGGCTGATCAGCGGGAAGGCCCGGTGCACATTGCTGCCGGTGGCCCGGGAGCCAAAGAACGCACTGTAAGCCCAGGACAGCAGAATCGATGATGCCAGAGACGCGGCCAGGCTCAGGGAAAGCGTGGCCAAACCCAGATCCGCCACCTCCCGCACGTCTCCGCCAAACATCACCACGCCAGCGGCGCGCTTAAGTTCCTCAATGGTCATGCCTGCTCACCGTGGGGTTGAAGATTGCGCACCGTCAGAAAGTACTTGGACACCGCCGCACGCCGGGCCCCAAAACGCGGAAGGGCTCGCAGCGCAGGCAGCGGGTGGATGCTGCGCCCCTTTTGCTCAAAGACATCAAAGGGCAATACCCCACCATGCGCGGGCGGCATCACCCCACTGCGGGTGCGCACGGCGCGGATGTCAGAGTCCAGGCAGAAGGTCTCGGGGAAGACCGCATGCTGCCACCGCTGCCTCAGATAGCGAATCTCCACGACCGGCCTCAGTCCCCCGGCGGGAAGCTGTAGATTTGCAGGAAGGTTCGATCGGTACAGGTCAGCTAGTCGCGGATCATCCAGAGACCAGCTGGCCAGGGTCGACGCCGGGATGGGCAACGCCACGCGGTGCTTCGTCCGCGCGACTCCCTCCTTGAGCTTGACCTCCAGATGGGCAGGCACCGGCAGGATCTCTCCTGATGGGGAGGCGTACCAACGGATGCGATACTTGGACTTGAAGTAGTCGCTGGCCTCCTTCTCACGGAATGAGGCCTGATCCGGCGTGTCAAAATAGATGGAGCACACCGTGCATAGCCCATGCGTCGGATGGGCCACAAACTGTGACTGCAACCAGGAACGGAACGCGGGGGACTGCTGTCGGGGTATGAGAAACTTGATCTCCTGCTCCCCGGCTGGCGGAAGTGGGGAAAGGAAACGCGGGGTGGGAAACTTCATTCTTTGGGGGAACGCCTGCGCTAAGGGCCACTTTCCCGCTCCTCAAATGAAGATTTGTTCAGCCCCCGACTTCGATGGTCATTCCAGAACCTCTTTTACCAGCCACTCCTGGACAACAGCATAAAACTCATAACGCATGTAAGCAGTAAAGCGCTCAGAGAAGTCGAGACCCTTGACGGTATCTGGATCAGGGTGAGGTTCGAACTCCTGCCCCGCAGGGTGCAGGACGAACCGCTGGTCGAGCATCAACCGGGCCTGATTGAGTGCGCTGAACCAGGCCATCGCATGGTCAAGCGGGATGGAAACACGATAACGCTCCTCATCGGGCTCTTCCTCCAGGGTAAAGGTCTCCAACCCATCGAGATCCGCGAGCAAAGTGCCGACATCCTCCGCAAACTGGTTCTCCAGATCTTCGGTGACGAACTCGGACCAATCCTCCAGGAACTCGCCCTCCCGCAGCTCATCCTTGGCCGCCACAGGGCTGGGCACCATCCGGGCCCGCCCCTCGGGACAATCGGTCATGCTCGCATCCTCTGCTGCCTGACGCAGCAATGTGACATGGATGTCCTCCATGTCCCCCAACTGCCACGTTCCCGTGGTCTTTTGAACGCTCAATCGCATGGGCACAACACTCCTCTAGTCTGACTTCTCCAAGGTGGCGAGCAACTGGTGCCCATGTAGTTCCCGGACGTAGTGCTCCGCTTTCTCCCTGCGCCCCGTCCATACCTGGCTGCGCCCCTCCTGATGCACCTGGAGCATGAGACGCTGCGCCTCCTTGTCCGTGTAACCAAAGATCTTTCGAATCACGTGGGCAACGTAGCTCATCAAATTCACCGGGTCGTTGTGAATGATCACATGCCAGGGTGAATCCAGAGCCACGCTCGGGTCGGTCTCGACCAAGGTCTGTTTATCGGGGGTGGCGATGGAGGGCATAGTCTGATCTTATACAAAATACGATGCTGGAGCAAATCGAGGGGACGGCATTTCACGCCTTGTGTACCACTGCATATCCAAGGCCAAAAGACGGAGAAAGTTGCCCTAAACCGCCGAGGAAGTTTCTATTTCCTACTTGTCATATCGGGAAATGGGAATTAATTTCGCCACCCCATGACTTTTGACCAGGTTGCCGCTCTCAATGACACTGTAAAGGGCTTCTCCCCCTTGGAACTCACCCGCTGGGCTATCGAGCAAGCAGCGGGAAAGGCCATTGTGACGACGAATTTTCGTCCCTATGAGGCGGTCATCCTGCACCTCGCGACCCAAGCCCAAGCAGATATCCCCGTGCTCTGGGTCGATCACGGCACCAATTTGCCCGAGACCTACCGTTTCGCGGAAAAGAGCCGCACGCAGCTCTCCCTGAATCTTCGCCCTTACCTGCCACTCATGACCGCCGCCCACTGGCTGGCGCTGAATGGGGGAAGCATTCCGATGCCGGATGAGGTGGAGCGCGTAGAGAGTTTCAGCCGCATCATGAAGCTCGAGCCGTTCGAGCGCGGGATGAGAGAACTCGCCCCCTCCGTGTGGATCACCGCCTTGCGCAAGGAGCAAAACCCGCAGCGCGCCGCCACCCTCAAGCCCGTGATGTGGGATGAGAAGTTTCAGACGCTGAAGGTGAACCCCATCCTCGAATGGACCCCGGTGGAAATGGAGGCCTACCTCGCTGAGTTCGAATTGCCCAACGAGCGCACCTACTACGATCCTGCCAAAGGTGACGAAAAACACGAGTGCGGCCTGCACGCGAAGCTCGTGACTGATGTCGCCAAGGGCTAACTCCCAGCCTGACCTGCCAGCCCGCCCGCCCATGTCATCCCGCCTCCAGTCTCAGACTTCTTCCATGTCATCCTCCATCACGCACCTCCAGTACCTCGAAAGCGAGGCGATCTACATTTTGCGCGAGACGGCGGCCCAGTTTGGCAAGCCCGCCATGCTGTTCTCCGGCGGCAAAGATTCGATCGTCATGGCCTGGCTCGCCCGCAAGGCGTTCCACCCTGCGCATCTCCCCTTCCCGCTGGTCCATATCGACACGGGGCACAATTTCCCCGAGGCGATTGAATACCGCGACTGGTTCGTGAATGAGATCAAAGCCACTCTCGTGGTGGGCTCCGTGCAGAAGAGCATTGATGAAGGACGCGCCGTCGAGGAAAAGGGCCACAACGCCAGCCGCAACAAGCTGCAGACGGTGACGCTGCTCGACACGATCGAAGCGCATGAATATGACGCCTGCCTTGGCGGTGGACGCCGTGATGAAGAGAAGGCCCGCGCCAAGGAGCGCTTCTTCTCCCATCGCGATGAATTTGGCCAGTGGGACCCCAAGAACCAGCGCCCTGAGCTCTGGAACATCTTCAACGGCCGCAAGAACTACGGCGAACACTTCCGCGTGTTCCCGCTGAGCAACTGGACGGAGATGGACGTCTGGCAGTACATCCGCCAGGAAAACATCCCCCTGCCCAATCTCTACTTCTCCCACCAGCGCCGGGTCATCGAGCGCCACGGCCAGCTTCTGGATGCCGAGACTGGCTTCGTCCAGCTCCTGGATGAGGAAAAGCCCCGGATCAAGGAAATGACGGTGCGCTTCCGCACGGTTGGCGACGCCACCTGCACAGGTGCCGTTCTTTCCGATGCCAGCAGCATTGACGATGTGGTGGCCGAGGTGGCTGCCGCGCGGCAGACGGAGCGCGGGACCCGCGCAGACGACCGCCGCTCTGAGACGGCCATGGAGGACCGCAAGAAGGAAGGTTACTTCTGAGTTGAGATTCACCCGGCCCCGTTCCGCCCCCCTCCTTTCCCTCCGCTTCTAGGAAAAAATAGTTTGTATGGATCTTCTCATCAATCCCACCGAATCCAGCCTCCTCCGCTTCACCACCGCCGGCAGCGTGGATGACGGCAAAAGCACGTTGATCGGCCGCCTGCTCTACGATTCCAAGTCCATCTTCGAAGACCAGCTTCTGGCGGTCGAAGAATCGTCCAAGCGCCGCGGCGATGAACACGTGAATCTGGCACTGCTCACCGACGGTCTGCGGGCCGAGCGCGAGCAGGGCATCACCATCGATGTGGCCTACCGTTACTTCGCGACGCCCAAGCGCAAGTTCATCATCGCAGACACCCCCGGCCACATCCAGTACACCCGCAACATGGTGACTGGTGCCTCGACGGCAGATCTGGCCATCATCCTGGTGGATGCCCGTCATGGAGTGGTCGAGCAGACCCGCCGCCACACCTTCCTGGCCTCCCTCCTGCGCATTGAACAGATCGTCCTGGCCATCAACAAGATGGACCTCGTGGACTTCAGCGAGGAGCGTTACAACGAGATCCTGGCTGACTTTGAACAGTTCCGCGCCGGCCTGGAAAACAAGGTCAATGTGACCGTCATCCCCATGAGCGCCCTCAACGGGGACAACGTGGTGGACAAGTCCACCAACATGCCCTGGTTCACCGGCAAACCGCTGCTGGAGCATCTGGAGAGCGTGCAGGTGCACGTGGGCGAGTCGGAAGGCAGCGCCCGATTCCCCGTGCAGTGGGTCATCCGCCCACAGTCGGACGAATATCATGACTTCCGCGGCTTCGCCGGCCGTATGGCCAGCGGAACTTTCAAGGTGGGCGATGAAATCACCGCCTATCCCGCAGGCATGAGCACGCAGATCACCGGCATCCACACCCTCGAAGGGGCGAAGGAAGAGGCGATCCCGATGCTGAGCTATTCCATCACGCTGGCCCATGAGATCGACATCAGCCGCGGCGACCTCATTGCCAAGGCGGACGAACCACCCCAGCACAGCCAGCACATCGATGCGATGATCTGCTGGTTCACGGAGAAACCGCTCAAACCTCGCAGCAAATTCTACCTGCGCCACACCACCCGCACGGTGCGGGCGTCCGTTCCGGACCTGCTCTACAAGGTGAACATCAGTACCATGGAGCGCGTTCCCGGTCCGACCGAGTTTGGCTTGAACGATATCGGCTGCATCCGCCTGCGTTGCGCCACCCCGTTGTTCTTTGATTCCTACGCCACGAACCGCACCACGGGCAGCTTCATTCTTGTGGATGAGCAGACCAACAACACGGTGGCCGCAGGCATGATCCTCCGTGCGGTGGGCGACGATACGACAAAGAGCACCGACGAATTTGCCATCTAGGCCAGTTCGAGGAGCGACTCTGATTGTTTCTGCTTCTACTTCTGCTTCAACACCCGGTGAACGAGAGTTCCCCGGGTGTTTTGTTTTGGAGGCAGGACGATGTCGGAGGGGGGGCTCATTCGCTCTGGGCAGCGTGAGACCGCCGCAACTCCTTCGGAGTGGTGACTCTCGCTGTTTCACCCAACGTAGACTCGCTGGAAGCTCGTCAACGTTGGGCTTGTTGCCGAATCCTCTTCGAGGAAAAGCTCCGACTGAGCAGAAGGTTGCGCATGTTCATTCGCGGCCACCCTCTGGTGTTGGATCTCCAGCCACTCAGCACTCTGAAGTTGTTAGCGTGAGGAGGCACTAACTGAAGCTTCTGCAACACCGCCCTCGCTTCGATCCTCCAAGCGTATGGCAGACAGCGAACTCGCATCCCCAAAATTTCCTCCAGCAGAGCACTGCTTGTAGTTCAAACTTTAGTTTGCCTCAGGTTGTCTGGAGTAAACTGAGCATCTAAAGTTTGAACTTACAAACAGCTTCCCATGGCGTCTAATAGGGGCCGTCTCTTATTTTGGACGAGTTTCGATGCCCTCTCTCACATCTCCACCTCACCCATGTCATGCTTGGGCTTGATGATGAAATAAAGCCCCAGCGCCACCACTAGCACGGCGGCCGCAATCAACGGGGCCGTACGATTGGCGGAATCGCTGCTCTGGATCGCGCTCATCACTCGCACCACCACCAGCGAAGCGCAGACCAAGGCACCCAGCACAGGCACAACCACCGGCACTTCGAACCCTCCTTTGGGCTCGTCCTTCCGGCGCTTCAGGATCACAAGACCGATATTCACCACCGTGAAGACAGTGAGCAACAACAGCACGGTGGACTCGGCGAGCGCTTTCACGCCCCCGCTCAAGATCAGGCCGGTCACGATCACAAACAACACCGCAATGGCGATGTGGGGCGTGTGACGACGCGGGTGCACACTGCCGAGCACCTGGGGCAGCAAGCCCTGGCGGCTCATCCCATAGAGCAAACGTGAGCCCATGATGTAGTTGAGCAGCGCGGTATTGCCGATCGCGAAGATGGAGATGCCTACATAAATCTTGTCGATACCCTTGAACCAAGGCGCCGCCCTATGGGCCACTTCCATCAAAGGAGTTTTGCTGGCAGCCAGCTCTTTCCACGGCACCACCGACACCGCCGTGATGGCCACTGCCATGTAGATCACGGTGGCCAGGATCATTGCGCCAATGAGGCCAAAGGGAATGTCACGGCGCGGATTCTTCACTTCCTCAGACACATTGAGAATGTCCTCAAACCCGATGAAGGAGAAGAACATCAATACGGCCCCTTGCAGCACCAGAGCCAGAGTGATACCCGAGCCCAGTCCGCCCTCCACCGTGTCGCCCGGTGTCTCCAAGTAGTTCACGCTGCCCCAGAATTTTATGCCCACCGCGATGATGAAGATCAAACCGGTCGCCTCGATGACCGTGCACACGATGTTGGCCCACATGCTCTCGCGAATGCCGCGGTAGATAATTCCCCCAACCATGGCGACCAGCACAATCGCCACCAGCTTAATGGGGAGCTGCATGCCCAGGGCCTTCTCCAGATTCTCCGCAATAGCTTGCGACCCCGTGGCCATGCTGGTGAGCCCGCTCATCATCACCGCAATGCCCACCACGTAGCTCAGCCAGGAGTACTTGAACGAACGATGGGTGACATAGGCCGCTCCACCGGCCTTGGGATAACGGCTACCTGCACAAGCATAGGAGAGCCCGGTTAACAACGCCGCCACCATCGCCGCCAGAAAGGCGAGCCAGATGGCATTGCCCAGACTGTCAGCCGCCCTCCCCACCAGCGCGTAGATGCCCGCTCCAAGCATCGAGCCCAGGCCATAAAACAGGATCTGCCAGGGACCCAGCGTCTTCTGAAGCGCCGGCTGTTGGGGAGGGATGTGAGAGTCGGGCAGGTTCATGGGGGCCGTTCATTCTGAGCAAACGAACGGCCAACGTCCACGATCAAATGCCGCCATTTTCGGCACGCGCTCTCCGACCTGCCGATGCGATTACTGAGGTTTCGCCGCGACTTCAGCCTTGGCCTTGTCGAGCACTTCCTTCAAGGTGACCTCCGCTCCGCCGCGGCGCTTGCTCTCATCGGCAGCCTCCATGAAGGCGTAGATCTCGACCGTTTCCTCCATGCTCACCGGAGGCTTGCCCGTGCGGAACATTTCGATGGCCGCCACCAGCAGCGGGTCATATCCATCGTAGGTGCCAATCGCCGCCTCCCCCTTCTCGCCCTTGGCCGTACCGCCATACGCTTTGGATTTGTCCGTGCTCTGGCGGAAGGTGCCCTTGCGCCCGCCTTCCCAGGTGCCGATGACTTCAATCCGGCCATCCGCCGTGGTGCCGCGTTTCACGGAGACACACCCTGTGCCCATGACGGTGAAGAGGGATTCCACCCCATGAATGCCATACCAGAAGAGGTCAGGATGGGTTGGCTCCAGGCTCACCGGGCTGACCGTTTCTGCTTCCAGGACCTTGCCAATGGACCCGCCCCGCACCGCGAGCGTGCCTTTGCCAAAGCGAAGGGAGGAAGAGGAGAAAATAGGTACACCGGCCTTCTTGGCTTCATCAAAAATACGCAGGACATCTGCCAAAGAGGCGGCCATGGGCTTGTCGATAAACACCGGCTGCTTGGCCTTCAGCACGGGGCGGATCTGTTCCAAGTGCGGACGGCCATCATTCGTTTCGAGCAGAATTGCATCGGTTTTGCCCAACAACTCCTCAATGGAGCCCACAATCTCGCCGCCCAGGCCCTTCACCTTCTCTGTGTACTCCGGCACGCGCTTGGTGCTGCTCTCAATGTCCGGGCTGCCTTTGGGATAGGCCGCCACCATTTTCGCGCCAGCCAGCTTAGCGGCATCTTCAGGATTCTTGGCCCCCTTGTTCAGGGCCTGCGTGAAGGACGTGGCGTGAGAAGTGTCCAGACCGATGATCCCCACCCGCAGGGGCTTGGGCTCATCGGCATGCGAGATCGCAGGCAGACAGACACTGGTGGTGGCGGCTAACAGGAAAAACAAACGGCGTTGCATACCCTGAAACCAACGCAGCAGCCGTGGCACCGTCTTGCAAAACCACCCCCTCGAACTCTGAGTGTCCGGTGCCCAATTTTGGTAGGATTGTGACAATCCCCTCACAAGGGGATTCACCTCTTTCTCTGTGCAGGGGTGGAAGTTGATGCTAAAGAGCGCCCATGACCCTCCCTACCCAGAGCTGGTGGACCCCCGGCAGGATTCTGGCTCTGCTCATCGTCATCAATCTCTTCAGCTACATCGACCGCTACGTGTTGGTGGCGGTGGAGCCCGAGCTGCGCGCGACGTTTCTGGCCGGAGATGCCATGGCCAAGACCAAGTCGGGCCTCTGGCAGACAGCCTTCATGATCTCCTACATGCTGATGGCCCCGCTCTTTGGCTGGCTGGCCGACCGAACCTCCCGCTGGCTGTTGATCGGGCTGGGCCTCTTGCTGTGGAGTGCCGCGAGCATCGGGTCCGGGATCGCGACAGGATTCACCATGCTCCTGCTCACACGGGCCATGATCGGCGTCGGTGAGGCCGCCTACGGTCCTGCGGCCCCAGCGTTGATCGCGGAGATGTATCCTGTCCATCGACGCGGCATCGTCATGTCCTGGTTCTTCATGGCCATCCCCGTGGGGAGCGCTCTGGGCTATGCTCTGGGCGGGCTGGCCAACAGTTACCTGAACTGGCGCTGGGGTTTCTGGCTGGCAGGGGTACCGGGCATCTTCCTCGCCATGGTCTGCTTCTTCTTGAAGGACACACGGCGCAGCCAGGCCGCCGCCACAGGACAGGCTCACCACGCCCCGGGGTTTGCCGACTACAAGCGCCTGCTTCGCATCCCTTCCTATGTCATCAACGTGGCCGCGCAGACGGCCATGACCTTTGCCATCGGGGGCCTTTCTTTCTGGCTGCCTGCCTACATCACCGAGTACCGACAATATGGAACGCTGGGGCAGGTCTCCACGATGGTGGGGGCCATCACCGCTGTTTCAGGACTGGGCGCCACTCTCTTTGGCGGCTGGCTGGCGGATCGTTTGCGCAGCCGCTTCGCCGCCTCTTATTTCCTCGTCTCCGGCGGGGGCATGGCCCTGGCCTTCCCCTGCACGCTGGCGATGCTGTTTGTCCCTTTCCCTTACGCCTGGGTGTTTGTGTTTGGCGCGGTGTTCTTCCTGTTCTTCAACATCGGCCCTGCCAACACCGCCCTGGCCAACGTGGCCCCGGCAGCGGTGCGTTCCAGCGCCTTTGCCCTGAACATTCTCACCATCCATGCCCTGGGCGATGCCATCTCCCCAGCGCTCATCGGAGCCGTGGCCGACCGGTCCAACATGAACTTGGGCTTCATGCTCGTGTCCGGCGCCATGCTCGTGGCGGCAGTGCTCTGGTTCATCGGCATGCGCTGGCTGCCGCAGGATGTGGAGCGGGCGGCGGCACAGGATGCAGAGAAGCAACCGGTGTGAGGCCGTGTTCCGGGCCCAAATGGAGAGTGCAGACATTTTGGAAAAAATCGGGCGCAACAAGCAGTGTCGTCAGCCACGATCAACGCATGCTCGTCATCGAACCCGGAGGGTTCACCATGAGTAGCCATGGGTGAAACGAGCGTAGCGAGTGAACCCCCTGGAAGTCGCCCCCTCCCTCTACCGCGGAGCGGTAGGCCACTCGTCTTGCGCCACCCCACACGTCATCCCGCGATCTCACCCACGCAAACTGTTGTCCGCCATGGGCCTACCGCTTTGCGGTAGAATTCGCCTTACAACAAACTATGGGTAGTCCTCTCCCGCCTTGCGGGATCGGCCGACCCATGGCTACGCATGGCGAACCCTCCGGGTTCATGACATAACTCGCAATACTGACGCACTGACGCACTGACGCACTGACGCACTGACGCACTGACGCACTGACGCACTGACGCACTGACGCACTGACGCACTGACGCACTGACGCACTGACGCACTGACGCACTGACGCACTGACGCACCGGCTCCTACTCCACCTTCAACACCCCGTTCATCACCAACCAATGCCCCGGGAAGGTGCAGAGATAAGGATACTCCCCCTTCTCCTGCGGGGCATTGAAGTGGATGGTGAACTTCTGGCCCGGCTGCACCATGTCGGTGTACACCAGGACCTCCGGTGACTCCGGCACATAGTGCCGGGCGGGGCCGGCGGGATCGGTAATCATCTTGTTTGCCAGATCGCCCACGCGCTGCAAGGCCCCGGGTTTGATGAACAACACATTGTGCGGCACGGCATCCGGATTGCTGAACTCCAGCGAGAGCCGCTCTCCGCTTTTGGCCACCAGTTGCTTCTGCGCGAACTGCAGCCCCAAGGCGGCCTCCAGTTTGACGGGACGACCACTCTCACCTTTCGCCCAAGGATTCACTCCAGTGGGCTCAGTGGTCACGGCGATATTTCCTGCGGGCACACTCCGCGCCTTCACCACCAGCTCCCTCGCCCCGGGGAAATCCGTGAACGGCTGCCCGAGCTGATGCACCGTGCCATACAGGTCCGTAGATTTCCCAGGACCCGTCGTGACGTGCAGATGGATCTGACTCGCTGGCCCCACCTCCGGCACTTCCAGGAAGAGCTTGCGCCCACCCTCCAGCACCTGCACCGAGGTCACCTCCAGGGCATCGTGTCCGGCCGTTTTCGGATGTTTCACCGACCACTCCTGGGAACCATAGGCGCTGGAGGTGATGTAGTTCCAGACCTGGACAAAGTGCTGGCGGGCCTCCCGCGCGACCGCGGCATCCACCGGTTGGTTAAAGGAAATCATCACTCCGTTCTGCCTCACCTCCCAGCCCACCGGCAGAGGCTCCGTCCCGCCCGTAAAACGCACCCGCTGCAGGCAGCCGTCCTTGGGTCCATAACAACCCCAGCCATACATGCCGCTGACATAGAGCTGACCGTCCTGCGCGTGAAAGCGGCCGCGTTGCGCGCCAGAAAGGAAATCCGCCGGCAGTTCCCATGCCGCCCCCTGAGGCTGCCCCGAGGTTGCATCCCGCAGCACCACCAGACCCGTGCAGGCCCCACAGGAAAAGGTGAGCAAGGTGCCGCGAGGCACGCCCCACGCATCACTCTCCACATAACACTGGCCGCCGGCTGAGTTGTCCACCCCACGCGGAAGATAGAGCAGCGGCGGTTCAATGGTCTTGCCCGGACTCGGCCCGCCCAGACCATAGAACCCGCCAGCCTTCACCTCGCACACCATCGAGGCTGGCGTCCAGTCCCCCTCCTGGCACGAGGTCGTGATGCGCCCTTCGGCAGAGAGCCCCAGACCATTGGGGTTACGAAAGCCCGTGGCCAGCACCTCCACCGAACCACCCGGCTTCACCCGACACACCCCCTGATTCCCAGAGGAGAAATAGAACCGGCCCTCTCCATCCCGCTGCAGACCACAGAGGTAGTCATGGCCGGAGGGTGAGGTGACCATGGCGTTCGTGATGCACTCGTAGAAGTCCGCCTCGTCGTCGTGGTTCAGGTCGTGAAGCCGGGTGATCTGGTCGCGCCCCAGCACGCAGATCTTGCCATCCGTCACCACCAGCCCCTGGGGCTGATGGAGGCCAGTGGCGAACCGCTTCCACGTAAGCCGGGCCAGGGATTCATTCACTCCTCGAACCAACCACACCTCTCCCGTCATGGTGCAAAGGGCCAGCGTGCCGTCGGGCAGAAAGCCATGGTCACTCACAAAGAAGAGAGCGCCGTACGGGTTGTCATAGGGAAGGGTCAGCGTGTCGAGCGCATAGGGCTTGCCCTCCCCAAGCGTCCCCTTCGTCTCCAGCATCTGCGGCCACTGGGCGGGGCCGCCATTGCGCAGCTCCTTCCAGGGATGCTCCTCCGCCCTGGCCCGCAGACGCCGAGGCGTGCCATTTTCCAGGTCCATCGCGTCCAGCATCTCCACCCCATCCAGTTCATAGGTGAACAACACGCGACTCCCGTGCCGGTAGAAACCGTGATACTTGAGTGAAGCAGGTGCGGGCGGCAGGGCCGTCTTCTGCACGGTCGCTCCGCCGGGTTTTGCCGCCTCCATGAAACCATGCCGCACTTCCGAGAGTTTGATGAAACCACCTTTCCACACCAGGGGAAACGAAGCCGTCACCGGGTCAAAGCAGGCTGCGAGTTCTCCTTCGCCCCCCAGGCGCACGCTGACCCCTTTGGGCACCACGAGGCCGTCCCCCTTGAACACGCCGCTGAAGAGGTTTCCCAGATCGGAACCCTTCCAGCGACCGTCCCGCCAGGTGTCATCGCTCTGGTTCCCCCAATGCCCCTGCGTACCACCATCCAGCCCCGGATACGGCGGCAGCAGCAGCCGCTCCGCCTGACGGCCTTTGAATGCCACCGCCTGCTTGGGGTAGTAGTCGTAGATCCGGTCCCGGTTGACTGGGTCCTGCCGGTTGGGCCAGCGGTCGGGGTGCAGCGGGGCTCGCACATAGGAGAACGGCTCCGGTTCGAGGGATGAACCCGCCACCTCCTTCTTCAGCGCCTCAAGGTCGTCGAAGTTCCAGAGCCCGATGGTCGCATCCGTAGGCAGCAGCGGCTCTCCGCGGCCCACGGGATTGGAGTTACCGCGGGCGATGCGCACCTCATCAATGATCCCGTCACAGGACAGCCCCTTCTCCACCAGACGGCCAAAGGCAATGCCCTGGGTGGGATGGGCCTTGGGCGTCGCGGGTGCCACCGGAGCATCCAGCACCTGCTTGTTGTCCACCTTCAGCCGCACGCGGTCGGATTCGATGATGGCGCTCAGTCGGTGCCACTGGCCGTCGCAGATGTTGGCCTGTGATTTGTACTCACCACCGCGACCGGGCATGTAGAGGCTGAGCACGCCGCTGCCGGCATAGGAGTAGAGTTCCCAATGCAGAGGGGAGGATTTGGATTCACAGGCCACAAGGATGTTGAACCCCCTGGCGCTGTCCAGCCGGGCCAGACACTCCACCGTGATGGGGAGTTCATGGAAATCATCTTTCCCCGCCAGCACCAGCCCGCCCTTGAGTGCCTTTCCCAGCACCTCACTGCGGGACGGCACCAGTTGCGGCCCCTGCGTCTGAACCGCCGTGGAGGCTGAGGTGCCCTTGTCTCCGCCGGGAGCAGGAGCCTTCCATGAGCGCGGCACAGGCCGGGGTCCCGCGTCACCACCGTCGAGTTGTTTCACCAGCCAGCGCAGGCCATCGAGGTTGTCCTGCAGGCGGGCTTCGGCGTCCTCGTTGGTGTGATTGAGGATGCCCATGGGTCCTTGGTAACCGCTGTCACGGATCACGCGCAGAAGTTGCAGATCCAGCTCCCCCTGGGCAATGGGCACGATCTTCTGCCCCTTGGCCTCGCCATCGGGCACCATGCCGTTGAGATTCAGGCAGAGCAGATGCGGGATCATCCGGGGCAGCACCTGCGCCAGACGATCCACTTGGCTATGCCCGTGGTGCAGGTTGTACACCATGCCCACATTGGAAACGCCCTGCTGCTGGAGCTTCTCGATGATCTTGAGCTGCGTCTCGGGTTCGCCGAACCAACCTCCGTGATTGTACAACCCCACCTTCACGCCCGCCTCTGCTGCCGCTGCGGCCAGTGGCTTGATGCGCGCCACCTCCTGGGTGAGCCGCGCCTCCTCCTCCGCAGCATTGGCGGGGGTCGGTCCACCACCGGTGATCCAGAGGTCGCACTCCTTCAATCCATGCCGCTTGATCAGATCGAGGATGAGCTTTCCCTCCGGCGTGAGGGAAGTGGGAAACCACCACCCCGTGAGCCGGATCTGATGCCGGGCCAGTGCTTCGATCTCCGCCTCAAAAGTGGGCACGTGTTCCGCCCGATAATCATAGACGAAGCGCGTGATCCCCAGCTTCACCAGCATGGCGGCGCGCTCCTCAGAGCCACGCTTTTTGGCATCGAACGGAACGATGCACCAAGCCGCCAGATTGGGCGGCGCAAAGACTGCGTTGCGATCTGGTGCCGGCTTCACAGCGGGAGCGGGAGCCGCAGGCGGGGCAGCGTTCACTGGCGAGGCAGCAAGGCAGAGCAGGGCGGGGAGGACAAACCATCTCATGGCAGGAAGGGATGCGAAAGACGTGGGACAGAACGTTCCCAAGATGGGCCGCTCTTTGCCCAAATGATAGAAGGGCAGCGTCCTGTCTTGGTACAAAAGCGGCGTCAGGCTCCCGCCGTGGTGCCATAGCGCTGCTGATACTCCCGCGGCGTCATCCCGGTTTCCTTGCGAAATTCGCGGGTGAAGTGGCTCTGATCGCAGAACCCGTGATCGTCCGCCACCTCGGCCAGGGTGCGATGCCCAAAGACAAGCGCATGGCAGGCCAGCCGGACCCGCAGTCTGCGGACATACTGTTGAGGTGCCACATGAAAGAGCTGGCGAAAGCGGCGCTCGAAGGCCCGGACGGAGAGCCCCGCCATGCGCGCCAGGGCGGCCGTCTCCAGCGGTTGCGCCACATGCGCCCGGATGCCGGACACCACGACAGACAAGCGAGCGTCTTCCACTGCCAGGACGGCTTCGGACTCCCCCACGGCGCGCGTGGTCCCGGCCGTACCATAGAGCCGCCCCCGCGCATCATGCAGCGGCACCTTGTTGGTGATGGACCAGGTGGCGGTGTGATCAAAACGCCCCACCAATTCCACCCGGTTGACGATCCGCTCTCCGGCCAGCACCAGCTCATCATCGGTACGGAACTGGTCGGCAAGATGCGCCGGGGAGAGATCCGCATCCGTCTTCCCCACCACCTCATCCAACTGCTCCAGGGAGTAGTTCAGCAGGAAGGCACGATTCACCCACTGGTACCGCCCCTGTCGGTCCTTGATCCAGGCCTGCGTGGTGGACCCAAGCATCTCCAACAGACTCAGCACGCCCGTGGCGGGGAGGCTGGAGAAAGAGGTGGAGGGAGGTGATGGCATGGCAAGCTCTATTACCCGTGTGTGGAAAGCAAGAGTGGGAATTTTTGAAGAAATACTTCTGACCCGCCTAAAGTCGGTACTCCAACCACGGCACGAACCTTCTTAAAAGCTCGGCGATGCTCCGCCCTGTTAACTTCAAAACCCAGCAGTGCGCCAGACGCACACTTCGTCTCAACACACCCGCGCCATGAGCCTGAAGAGCCCAGCCCAGGAGCGGAGGCCACGAGGTGCATCCAAGCATCAAGCCCCGGCATTCCTTTGCTGCTTCTTGCTCGCCGCCGACAACGCCTTCGTCCCCCTCAGGATGTCTGGCTCCACGGTGTTGGGCTGCTTCACCCCCGGCGTACTGCGCCCCTCTGACACATACTTCTGCAACAAGATCGAAAGCCGCTCCACCACCTCCG
Organism: Verrucomicrobium sp. BvORR034; assembly: GCF_000739635.1. Lineage (GTDB taxonomy): Bacteria > Verrucomicrobiota > Verrucomicrobiia > Verrucomicrobiales > Verrucomicrobiaceae > Verrucomicrobium. Next base: position 48,413 of record NZ_BATQ01000175.1, read on the forward strand.
GATGCTCTGCCTGCACATTCTTTGTCTCCGCGGGATCTGCCGCCAGATCGAAGAGTTGCTGCCGCGGAGCTGACTTGTCCTCCTTGCCCGGCCTCGGGTCACTCCACCCGCCGGAGCCGGGGCAGAGTTCCAGTTTCCACGAACCCTGCCGGATGGAGAAGGCACCCGTGATGGAGTGGTGCACCACCGCCTCGCGCACGGCGCTGTCCTGCCCCTTCAGAGCGGGCAGCAGGCTGACGCTGTCCTCCGCGGCATCCGCCGGCAGCTTCACCCCCAGGGCATCCGCACAGGTGGCGGTGAGATCCACCAGACACACCGGGTGGGCATAGCTCGTGCCGGGCTTCACCACCGTCGGCCACTGGACCAGGAAGGGCACGCGGTGCCCGCCTTCATAGATGTCTGCCTTGGTGCCACGCCATGCCGCGCTGGGATTGTGACCCTTCGCCGTGAGGGTGGGGTAGTCCGCGCTGGGGGAGCAGCCATTGTCACTGGTGACAATGAGCAGGGTGTTTTCCTCGATCCCCTTCTCCTTCAGCGCCGCCACCACCCGGCCGATGGCGTCGTCCGTCTCCATGACGAAGTCGGCGTACAGGTTGAGCCCGCTGCGGCCCTGCCATTCCTTGGAGGGCATGATCGGGGTGTGAGGCGAAGCCAGCGGGAGATAGAGGAAAAACGGCTTCTTCGACTCCGCCTGGGTCTCCACATACTGCACGGCGCGGCGCGTCAGTTCGGGCAGCACTCCGGCACCATCAAAGCCCGGTGCGCCCGGACCTTCGCGCGTCCAGCTTTCCTTGCCGCCTTTATTCATGGGCAGCTTGATCATGGCGGAGGGCGACTGGGTGACGCGGTCGTTCTCGATGAAACAATACGGCACCATGTCGAGCGACGCACTGATGCCGTAGTAGTAGTCGAAGCCCACACTGTTGGGCCCGTTGGTGATGGGCTGGTCATAGTCCACATTCCCCACCTGGTCCGGTGACTCAATGCCCAGCGTAGTGACTTCCTTGCCCGGGAGCTTCACCCAGTCCATGCCGAGGTGCCATTTACCGATGCAGGCCGTAGCATAGCCCTCGGACTTGAGAAACGACGCGACCGTCAGGCGGCCGGGCTCAATCAACCGGGGACTCAATCCGCCCAGCACTCCGTTCTGCAATCGCGACCGCCAGTTGTAGCGTCCCGTCATCACGCCGTAGCGCGTCGGCGTGCAGACGGATGAGCTGGTGTGGGCATCGGTGAACTTCATTCCGCGCGCGGCGATGGCGTCCATCTGCGGTGTGGCGATCTTGCCCTCGGGGTTGAAGCACTTCACATCGCCATAGCCGAGATCATCGCAGAGAATAAAGACCACATTGGGCCGCGCCGCAGCATGGGCGGCCATGCTGCCAACGGCAGCCAGGAGGGGAAACAGGATGAGGGCGCGCAGTCTCATGAGCGGAGCAGGGAGCGGAAAGCTGCGTGGGAGAACGACCAGAGACCTGGCTTCTTTCTGGCCTCAATCCATTCGCCCAGGATTGACGGCTTATCCGCCTGTGGGTTACTGGAACCGCGTGATCACCAGCACCCGCAGCTTCCGCCTCGAAATGCTCCAAGTCGCCCGCCTTGCTCCCAAGGTGCTGGGGGACTCGGCGGAGCTGGTGGCAGAGTTCCTGCAGCGCCAGCTCACACCCGAGGGCGGCTTTGCCGACCGGGCCGGACGTCCAGATTTGTACTACACCGTCTTTGGTCTGGAGTCGCTGCTGGCACTGCGCAAGGAAGCACCGCTGGAGGCCACACGGGCCTATGTGCAGTCTTTTGGCGATGGCGCAGGCCTCGACTTTGTGCACCTGTGCTCCCTGGCCCGCTGCGCAGCCAATCTGGGTCGGAACGTGCTGAAGGACGATGTGAAGACAGGCCTGGCCTCCCGCATTGAAGCCTACCGCACTCCGGATGGCGGGTACCATGGCTCTCCCGGCAAGAGCGATGGCTCAGCCTACGGCGACCTCCTGGCGTGGGGTGCGTACTCGGATCTCGCCCTGCCCATGCCGGAGGAACATTGCCTGCTGCAATCCCTGCTGACGCTGCAGCTCCCCGATGGCTCCTTTGCCAACGAACCGGACATGCCCCAAGGCACCACGCCTACGACCGCAGCCGCCGTCATCCTGTGCAGCCACCTGGGCTACAAGCTAAGTCCCCTCACCGGAGAGTGGCTCATGAAGCAGGCGCATGCCGGGGGCGGCTTCCTGGCGGTGCCTGGAGCGCCCCTGCCGGATCTGCTGAGCACGGCCACGGCGCTCCACGCACTGGAGAGCCTGCAAACCAACTGGCAAATCCTCCGTGAACCCAGCCTGGATTTTGTGGACAGCCTGTGGAATGCCGAAGGTGGATTCCACGGCCACTGGGCAGACGACGACCTGGATGTGGAATACACCTCCTACGGCCTCCTGGCCCTGGGTCACCTGAGCAGCTAGACGGGCGGACTTTTATCTTGCCTTCCTTTCGCGCGAAATTTAAGGTACATTAGAAGTCGCACTTGGCTTCATAGTCGCTCACCTCAACCTCGGTCCCTGTCAGTTCGCGTTCCTTCACCCGTGCACGTTGTGTGCGGTCACTCCCAGCGTCATGGCGTTCTCCTTCCGCAGCTTCTTCGGCAAAGACAAACCCGACGACGGTTCGGCAGGAAGCTCCGCGATGACATCCTCCCCGCAGTCGCATCAGGGTGGTTATCCCTTTCAGAAGGGGAACCAGACTGGCACCTACTCCACCAAGGACGTCTTCCTGGGCGCATCCACCCCAGCGAATGGCAACGGGGCCAACTACCACGGGTCCAGCCCGTTTTCGCCCGCCACCTCCGTGCCTAGCACGGGTCTGACGGTGGAAGACATCCTGCCCTCCCTGCCGCCAGATGTGGTGAAGCCCGGTGGCGTGTCTCCGGGCCAGCCGCTGCAGATTCCCAATGAGCTGCTGGAGCGGGCTCTGCGCAGCGGCCAGGCGGCCCTGCCGTTGTTCGAGATCTATCGCGTGTGTCCGGCACTGTTCCGTACGCCGATTGCCCCGCAAGATGCCCGTTTTGTGTCCCTACCTCCTCACAAGCTGGGCGGTCTGGCGGCGCTCATGCACAAGCAACTGCCCCCGCAGGCCCCTGCCCCGACGCCGCATGCTGGACAGCCGCTCTTCATGGGTGGCAACCCCTTTCAGCAGGCGGCAGAGCCTCCTGCTGGCGGAGCCTCCGGAGAAACCACCTTGTTTCATCCGTCCCCGTTTCATGTGGAGGGCGTGAACGGACCGGCGCAGCCACCTCTGGTGCCCCCGCAGACAGCGCAGCCGATGCCGCCGTCCACGGTGCAGACGCCCTTTAATGCTTTCAGTCAGTTTGGTGCCCCGGCACCTGCCGAAGCCCCCGCCTCCCCACAGGACGCAGGTGAGAGGAGTGGCGCGCCTCTGCCGAACGCTGTGGCCGGGAACCCGTTCGCTCCGTCTCCCGCAGTCACCAGTTCCAGCTCCACCAGCCCCTTCCCACCGATGCCGGGAGGAGCAGGCCAGCCTTTTGCACCGTTCGGACAGCCGGCACCCGCCACCTCTCCTTTTGGTACCTCGAACCCGGAGCCCATGCCTCCCGTACCGGCGTTTTTCGGCACCCCGCCGGATCAACCAGAACAGGCCCCACCAGCGACGATCTCGCCGCCAGTTTCCCCGCTGTTCACCTTCAGCCATTCTGCGCCGACTTCCCCAGCCGCCGCGCCTCAGCCCGCTCCCACTTCTGCGAGCCCATTTGGCAATTTCCTCCCAGGAAATCCGCCCGTCGCCCAAGACGCCTTCCTTTCGCCTCCGGCGAGCGCTCCCCAGTCGCAGGCCCAACCCCAGTTTCCACCAGCGGCACCCAATCCCTTCTTCCAGCCGCCCTCGTCCACGAGCGACAGCGCCGGGGTTGCTCCGGCTCTGACACCGTCCCCAGCTTCCGCTCCCGGGCCGACCATGAATCCTTTTGCCTCTTTCGGTCTCCCGCCGGAACCAGTGCCTGCACCCCCGGTTCAGCCGATGGCAGCGGAATCCGCTCCGCCCAACGGGATGGCCCCCTGGCAGGCATTTTCTCCTACCCCCTCACCGGCACCACCTTCCGCGCCAGAAGTGCCGTCTGCCCCCTTCGGCAACGCCTTCAGCCCAAGCCCGAGTGCTTTTCCTGAGGCCCCTCCGGCCCCAGTCAGTGCCAATCCTTTTGATCGCATCAAGGCCCTGAGCTCGCTGCCGGACCCGTCCGCGAATGCGATGCCTGCTGCGCCTCAAGGGTTGTTTGGCCCCGCTCCAGCTCCTGTCCCCGCCAATCCCCAGCCCACCGCACCGGTTCCTCCGACACCCCCTCCTGTTTTCCCAGGGGTTCCCAGTCCCCTTGCTGAGGCAACTCCCGCCTCGATTCCTTCGCCAGCTCCGGCTAAGGAGAAGGCGATCTTCAGTCTGGCGACAGTGCTGTCCCGATGCTCGGAGCAGGAGATCGGCGTGAAGCCCGAGCAGATCCCCTCCTGGATCACCGTGGGCTTTCCCATCACGACGTTGGTGGACCAGCTTGCCAGCGGGAGAGTCACCGTGAAGCTGGCGGAAATCATGCGTGGTCTCGAACCCGAGTTCCGCAGCATCATCACCCCCTCCCGGCCAGACATCGTGGTGGAACTGCCCATCAATGACGTCTTCCATGCCCTGCCCTCGACGGCGACGCCTGCAGGTCTGCCGCTTGCCCAGACGTCGCCCGAGTCGATGCCGGTCATTCCGGCCGAGGCATCCGCCCCGCCGATCACCAAGTCCGCAGACGTGCTGGGCAGCGAGGCACTGGCGGCGATGGCCGCTTTCAAGCCCGCCTCAGCTGCTGATTCACCTGAAAGCCAGGCCGCCCTGCCCTCCCTCTTCAATTCGGTCAAGCCAGAGGAAAAGGAGACCACTTCTCAACTGCCCTCCGGCGTACCCTGGCCGTTCGAGGCCGCCCCCTCCCTGCCGGAGACTGATGCTCCCGCCGCCGCGTCTCAGGCCTTGTTTTTTGGGAATCCGATCGCGACGGAGGATCCGCCCGCCGTTCCGCCGTCCTACCACCAGCAGCCCAAGGCAGAGCCCGTTTTGGCTCCTGAACCGCCTGCCCCCCTTTTCCAGGCCACGAGTTCCCTGCTGGGTCTGCCCGTGGATCCCCCGGCCAGCAGCCGTTCCATCCGCTCTGAGGCCATCTCCTTCGGACCCGGGGTCAAGGCGGAGTTTACCGCCAATCCACCCGCTCACCTCCGCGCCAGCCGCGACCGCAACAAACAGCTCTTGCTTCGCGTGCTGCTGAGCACCGAGGACGATCTGGAACTGGAAGACGTCATCCGTCTTACCGGCGCGCTCCCAGGTGTGTCTGCCGCCGTCTGCCTGCAGGAAGGCACGATCATGGGGTATGCCAGCAACGGTACCAGCGAGGCGGAGAACTTCATCCGTCAAGCCACCCAGATCTACGGGCACCTGCAGCCCTTGATCCAGCTGACCGGCATCATGGACACAGAGACGCTGAGCATGAAAAGCGACCAGCTCATGGCCTCCTTCTCCCTGCAGGGTGAACTCGTGCTGGGCGTGCTCCACGACCCGGGCAAAAACGAGCCGACCCTCCGCGAGCGCATCACCCTCATCGCCCGCGAGCTCAAGGCTGTCGTGGGTGCCGCCTCCTGAATTTCCTCAAACCCGTCTTCATCCATCCCTTCCCATGGCTGTGATTCACGCCGACCGCAGGACGGTCAACTTCAAGATCGTCTATTGCGGCACCCCCATCGGCGGCAAGACCACCAACCTGCAACACATCCACGCGTGCCTGGACCCGAAATCACGCGGGGAACTCGTGAGTCTTTCCACCACCGCGGACCGCACCCTGTTCTTTGACTTCCTCGCAGTGGAAGCCCCCATTCTGAACGGCTACACCGCCAAGTTCCAGCTCTACACGGTGCCCGGCCAGGCGGTGTACAATGCCACCTACCAGCTGGTGCTCCAGCAGGCCGACGGGTTGGTGTTTGTGGCAGACTCCCAGATGGACCGCATGCGGGAGAACGTCCAGGCCTGGGACAACTTCCGGAACAACCTGCGCCTCAACGGGCAGTCCCTCGACGAACTGCCCCTGGTCATCCAGTACAACAAGCGCGACCTGCCCAACGCAGCGCCAGTGGAGTATCTGGAGTACCTCATCAACCAGGGCACACACCGTTGCCAGAGCTTCGAGGCCAGCGCGGCACGAGGACATAATGTCCTGACCACGCTCAACGCCATCTCCCACGAGGTGCTCGGCCGCTTCATGGCCAAGATGCAGCAGGGCCAGGTGCCCCAGTCCATGGCCAGTCGATCTTCCAGTGCCGCCGCCATGGCGGGAGTGTGAGGGGAACGATCAGGGGCGCAGACCGTCACATGCGAAACGAGAAGCTGCACGGAGTACAGACTTCAGCCTGCTCAGTCCGCGCTTGAATCCATGCAGCAAACTAAAGTTTGAACTACAAACCGCTTCCAACTGCCGCGACGCTGACGTTTTATTTGTAGTTCAAACTTTAGCTTGCTTCAGTATGCCCCAGACGCCCTGAGCAGACTGAAGTCTGCACCCCGAACAATTCTTCCGGAGCGGCCACCATAGATTCCGCGAACCCAAGATGTCGCCCTATCGTGCCATGCCCGCCGGTCCCGGAGGGACCACGGAAATTAGCCGGCGGTGACAACCACCGGAAAGGGATTCAATTCAAGCATCGCGTCCTGAAAGGACGCCGGAGCGGCCGCCATGTCTCCGACTCTCCCTCGACTCTCTACGCTGCTCCAGCCTCCGGCTTTCAGGAAATTACAAGATCTGCGAAAGCGGCATCAAGCCGCAGCACTCCAAGACGCTTCGCGACATTCGCACCTGGCAGGGGCACTCCCGCCACCCTGACGTTCCCGGCAAAATGCCGGGAACAACACGCAGGATGCGTGCGCTCAGCTTCTCCTCACCAACCACAACACTTCCGCAAGCTGACGCCCGTACCCGTACCACGCCAGCCCCAACACCTTGACTACTGACGCACTGGTTCACCTCACCTCAACTCACTTCGCTTCCAGCTTCAGGTAATCCAGCCCCACCATGAAGGCCTGGGCCGCAGCGGGATTCGCACCGGTAATCTTCACCACCAGCTTGTGATCACCCGGTTGCAACACATGCGTGCCCCAGTCCAGCTCTCCGGTGGAGATTACCGAGACGCTGTAGAGATCCAGCCCGGCCGCTGGGATGACTTCGCCATCCAGGCTCACCTCGATGGATGCGTAATCACGCGCTTTTGTAAGCGCAGCTTTGAGCGCATACTTGCCGGCTTTGGTCACCGGAAGCATGACCCTCATCGTGTCGCCGGGCTTCCCGCCGGTCCACCAGAGCTGGCGCGCCTGGCTCCATTGGCCGCCAAATCCGCCCATGTTCTGGGCCTTCACCTGCCCCTTGCTCACCGTCACTCCCTGCAATGTTTCCCCTTCGATTGCCCCTTCCACTTTGGCCGCCGCAGTGGCTCCACCTCCGGCTGCCTGCTGCTGAAGGTACGCCACCAGATTCACCACCTGCTCTGGCGGCAGCGCATCGAACTGGCCTTCGGGCATGGTGGAGAACTTGGAGATCTCGCGGCTCTTCACCTCTGCCTTGGTCAGGCTGAATTCCACCCCGCCAGGCATCACCACCTTGTAGCCGCTGTCTGACTCCTCCTTCACGATGCCGCTGAGCACGCGCCCATCATTCATGGAGAAGAGGTTCAGTTGATACGCCTTGCCAATAACCGCATTGGGATCCAGCACGTTCTCCAGAAGATAGTCCAGATTGCCCCGGTTCGAGCCGGTCAGATCTGGTCCCACGTTGGCACCTTCACCCAGCATGCGGTGGCAGGCGCCGCAGGTGCCTCCGTACATAAGCTTACCCTGGACCAGATCCGCCTTCTTGAGGCGTTCAGGAGTCAACAAGGCCTTGTACTTCGCCTTGCGCTGCGGGAGGTCGGCCTTGCTGGCGTTCACCGTGCCCCAGACCTTTTCAATCAGGCCGTCCACCTCGGGATTCTTGAGCGCCTGCAACTGCCGTACGAGGAAGGGCGACAAGGCATCCCGCGAAATGGACTTGTCTTCCACCCCTCTGAGAAGGGCCTGGGCCCCCGCAGCAGAAGACGCCAGCGTGGCCACGGCATCCGCCTTCTCGGCCGGTGCAAGCGAGGCATACACCTTGGTCAGAACGACCGGCGTCTCTGGATGTGAAAGGGAGGCCAGCGCCTGCACCGCACTGCTGGTGAGCGCGGCATCTCTGGCCGCCACCAGCTGTTGCATGAGTGGCGCACTTTGCTCATCCCGCACCTGCAACAACACTTGAAGAGCACGGTCCCGACGTGGACCGGCGGCAGACTTGTCCATCAACAGCTCACGGTGCTTCTGCACCGCGGACTGATCACCAAAGTACGCAGCCAGTTCATCCACCAGCGCCTTCACCGGCTCCGAGGCTCCGGCCCGGAGTTTCCCGGAGATGCCCGCCCACTCTCTGGGCGCCGCAAGTTTCCCTGAACCCCGGGCGGAGGCCACCAGCAGGTTGAGCAGCTTTTCCCTTTCGCCAGCATCATCCTTCACCGCGATGGCCGCCAGAATGGCCTGCCGTCCTTCATCACTGCCCGCCATGCGGCGGTAGATGTATCCGGTCACCTGTTCGAGCTTGCTGGAGGCCGCAAGGTTCAGCCCGGCTTCGCCATCCGCCCCGACAAGAGGCTCGATGCCATACCAGAGGAGGAGCGGGATGTTCGGATCCTGCTTGTCTTCCTCACGGGCGATCAAACCAAGAGCGATCTTGGATCGATCTTCCAACGGCAGACGCTGCAGCAACGAAGCCAGCTCACGACGCACCAAGGGCGACTTCTCCTGCTGCGCGAGGCGCTCCAAGGCGTCGGGAAGGGCCGGCCGGTACGTGATGGGCCCCTGGCCCATCAGGCGCACCGCCCAGGCACGCAACTCCGGCTCGGGCCGGTCCAGCAGGCTGGTCAACAGGGTTTGGTCAACGGATTTGATGACCACGAGCCCCCACAAGGCCTTCAACTGGCGCTCCACCGGACCAGGTCCTTTCAGGGCCGACCGCAGCGCGTCCTTGGCCGAGTCATCCACCCGCCCGTCTGCCGCCTTCTCCATCAACAGGCGCTGCGCCATGCGGACCTGCCAGGAGTTCGAGGAGTCCAGGAGCATTCCGACCAGCGCCGTGTCGCTTTTGCCCGCTGGCAGGTCCTTCGTCCATGCTGTATTGAGCTGGTCATACACCACCCGGAAGATTCTGCCGTTCGTGCGGTTCCAGATCTGAACGTCCTTGTGGTGGCAGGTCTGCTCGTCATACCAGTCTGAGACATACAGCGCCCCGTCCGGCCCCACCCGCTGGGTCACGGGAATGAACCAGTGATCGTTCGATCTCATGAAATCCGGCCGGCGCTGCCCGGTGTATCCACTCAGGGCGGGCTCCACCGCATTGTGCACCAGACGATGGCCGTGGAGGTTGCCAAAGAGGAGCGCGCCGCGGTAGAGTTCCGGGAAATTATCCCCCTGGTAGATGGCGAGCCCGCAGTGGGCATGGCCACCACCGGCCTGGTCGGTGCTGGCGGGCACTGCCAGGTTTTTCAGCTCCTTGCGATCACCCCAGGCGGCGTGGTCCTTGACCTCGCCGGCGTAGTGGCGGTGCTCCGCGATGGTCTTGATGTCGTCATACGTGTAGGGGTTGAAATGCTGGCCTGCCTGCCGTTGATACCTTCCGCCCGGCAGGATGTGATAGAGGTGCGGGATGACACACGCGGTGACGAAGAACTCGCCGCGGTCATTGAAGTCCAGACCCCAGGGATTGCTGGTGCCGTGGGCAAACACCTCAAACTGGTGTTTCACCGGATGATACCGCCACACGCCAGCGTTCAGAGGCTGCCGCTCCTTATCCGGTGTGCCAGGCTTGCCCACCAGAGAGTGGGTGAAGACGCCGTGGCAGCCATAGAGCCAGCCATCCGGCCCCCAGATGAAGGAGTTCAACGTCTCGTGCGTGTCCTGGTTGCCCCAGCCATCCAGCAGCACCACAGGGTCGCCATCAGGCTTGTCGTCGCGGTCTTTGTCAGGAATAAAAAGCAGGTTGGGTGCGGCTCCGATCCAGACGCCTCCAAAGCCCACCTCAATGCCGCTCACCAGGTTGAGCTTTTCCATGAACACCTTCCGGGTCTCAAAGCTGCCGTTACCGTCCTTGTCTTCAAAGATGAGGATGCGGTCCTTGCCCTCACCCGGCTTCGCAGGCTGGGGGTAGGTGTTCCCCTCCACCACCCAGATGCGTCCCCGCTCGTCCCAGCACATCGCAATGGGCTGCACCAGATCCGGCTCGGCGGCAATGAGATCCACCTTGAACCCCTCCGGCACGACCATGTTCTTCACGGCGTCCGCCGCTGACTGCCCCACGACATACGCCTCCGACCGGAGAGAATCTGGTCCGTAGATCTTCCGCGGCTGGAACTGGGCGTACCGCGCCGCATCCACCTGCTCGCGCTTTTGGACGAGGACATAACATCCCGCCTTGTTCCCGATGACCACATCCACCAGACCGTCGCCATTCACATCACCCGTGGTGAGCTGCGTACCCACCCCGCTGGCGCTGTCCATGAGATGGGGCACAAAGCTGACCCCGCCCTTCTTGTCCCGCTGCGTCTTGAACCAGTAAATGACCCGCGGGTCCCGCTCGTTGGGATCGTGCCCGTTGTGCGCCCAGTAGCGCTTCCCGGTGATGATGTCCTTCAGACCGTCCCCGTCCACATCCACAAGCGCCAGGGCATGCGGCTGGCTGAAGCGCACGCCGTATTCATTCTCCCAGGGCTCCTGACCCACGATCGTGTGCTTGATCCAGTTCGGCCCATCCCCTCCCTTGCCAGCCTGGTTTTCAAACCACGCCACTCCGAACTGGTGTGCATTCAATGAGGAAACAACATCATTGTCCCCGTCTCCGTCGAAGTCATACGTGAACATCTGCGCCCCACCCCCGCCCGTGAGCTGGAAGGTGCGGGAGGGCCACACCGCCTCACCGGGTGTGTTCTTCCACCAGCGTCGCGACTCCAACAGGTCCAGCCTGCCGTCGCCATCCACGTCGCCCACTCCCATGCCGTGCGTGAAGCGCTGCACCTTCACGTCATCGGTTAGAGGAATAAACTCCCATTTCGCCTTTGGGTCCGCCGCCGGGGAGGCGTAGCCAAAGCGGCCATTCTGCGAGCACACAATCTCCGGTTTGCCGTCACCGGTGATGTCTGTGTACTCCGGTGACTCATTGTCCACCACGTCCAGCACCACATGCATTTTCCAGGCGTCGGTGGTGGCGGCATTTGCGCCCGGGTTCTCATACCAGCGCGCCTCCTTACCGGGAAAGCCCAGCACCAGCACATCCTGCCACCCGTCGCCATTCAGGTCCGGCGTGTACACGAAGAAATTGTCTGAGTACCCGTTAATGGAGAACTCCTTGCCCGGATAGAAGGTGTGACGCTTCGTGAAATCCGGCCCCTCCCACCAGTACGGTCCGTACACGATGTCGCTTTTGCCGTCGCGGTTCAGGTCACCGACGGCCGCTCCTTCACCGAAGAAGCGGGTCTCCAGTTGTTGCTTTTCAAACCGGATCAGGGTCTCTGCCGATGCCGCACCAGCAAGAGCCAGCGCGGTCGTCAGAATGAGGGGAAGTCGGACATTGGCCATGGTAAGTGCGGAGGAAGACGCTGAGCCAGTTACGGGAGGGCACATGGCATCTAGCGGACATGTTTTATGCGAAATCGGCCAAACGGGGTTAAGATCCGGTCCATCTCACGAAGTCCGGCTTCGGCAAGCCATTGAGTGAAATCTCAATGCTTTCTGTCACATCCAGTCATGGCCTGACAAGCTTTTGCATAGAAGAGCCGCGCCGAATTTTCCCAGCACAAACCGAGGCCTTGTCCCCTGAAGTCATGACCGTCACATCCCCACCTCCCCCTCGCCAGCGATTGCTGGCCCTCCCTGCCATGGCGGCGTTGCTCGTCGCCGCGTTTCCCCACCCCGTCCCAGCAGCCGATGAGGTCATCGGCGTAGGCGGCTTTGGTGGGAAACAGGCCACCATCATCAATGAACCCTCCAAAGGTGGCACCACAGCCCCGCTTCCCGGTGCCGGAGTTCCTCTGCAACCGGCAACGGTCCCAACGACACCTCCCCCTGCCGGAGCCCAGACCCGGCCGGCCGCGCCACCGCCCCCAGCCGCACGCCCCGGTGCGACGCTGACGCCGGGAGTGATCAACGAACCTAACATCACCACCTTCCCGGCCAAATCGCCACCCCCCTTCGGCGGCATGGCCCCTGCACCCTCCCGTTTGGGTGAAGGATCAGCCCCTTTTCAAAATCCAGGGTTCCCGCCAGTGACTGATCCTGTGGCAAGCCAGCCTGGCAATGCGGCAGCACGGTCCACGCCCGCCCCTGCGGCCTCTCAGGCTCCTGCCTCCGCCACCCCGACGCCCTCCGTTCCACCGACTCCGTCATCGTCATCGTCCGCCCCACGCTCCACCCCCGAGCCCTCGGTGGCACCAACCTCAACCACCCGGCCCACACCCACTCCGGCTCCACCAGCGACTCCTGCGCCAGCACCCGCCCCTGCCCCTGCTCCGGCCGCCCCACCCACGGTCCCCGCTGAACCCGCTGGCGCTCCACCGACTGGCGGCGCACCTGCCAAGGTGATCGACTTCGGCGATCGTCCGGCCAATCCGCCCAGCGCCTCCGCAACGGCCCCTGCTCCGACTCCCGTGGCCACCACGGAGTCGGGGCGGCCCCTGGGGGCAGCCCCCTCGGCTACCTCCTTCCCGGCCAAGTCGCCACCCCGCTCGATGGGTGCGCTGAATCCGACGCCCCCTGCGGCAGCAGCGCCTGCCCCGGTGGTGACGCTGACCCCGCCACCACCCGCTCCTGCGCCCCCCGCCCCTGCGACGCCTGCTCCTGCTCCGACCCCGGCAGCTGCCACAGCGCACACCACGCCCGCAGCACCGATGTCGAAGGAAGAGGAAACTCTCCGGGCAGCAGTGAAGAAATCAGAGAAGTCCAAGAAACCCGATGAATGGTTCTCCGCCAGTCATGACCTCTGCGTGTATCTCTACCGTGATGGCCGCTACCAGGAGGCCCGTGACACCGCTGCAGACTTGGTGGCCAAAGCGATAAAGACCCTCGGCAAAGACAACAAGGACACGCTTCAGTACTGCAATGATCTGGGCGCCTTCCACTTCTTCCTCAATGAATACGCCGAGGCAGAGAAGTTCTACCGCATGGCCCTGGAGGGGCGCGAGAAGACGCTGGGCAAAGACCACCGTGAGACGTTGCAGAGCTCCAACAACCTCGCCGTGCTTCTGAAGGCCAAGGGCGATCTCCGTGGCGCGGAAGCCCTCTACCGTACGAACCTGCAGGCCAACGAACGTACCGATGGCAAAGACCACCCCTCCACCGCTGCCACTCTAAACAACCTGGGCCTGGTGCTCCTGGATCTGGGCGAACCAGCCGAAGCCGAACAGTGCATCCGCCGTGGTCTCACCATTCGCGAGAAAGAACTGGGTCCTCAATCCACGGACACTCTCGACAGCCAGAACAACCTGGCCCTCATCCTCGGCAGCAAGCGGGAGTTTGAAGAGGCTGCCAAACTCTACCGGAAAGTGCTCATCGCCCGCGAAGGCCTGCAAGGGAAAGAACACCCCTCCACCTTGAAGGTGGCCGAACGCCTCGCCGGCGTGCTGGGCAATCTGAACAAGCATGAGGACTCCATCATGCTCTACAAGCGCGTGCTCGATGCCCAGGAACGCAAGCTGGGCCCAGACAATGAGGACACCCTCCTGACAGTGACCAACCTGGCCTATGCCTACTACCTCGACGGCGAATTCGAAGCCGCTGAACCCCTCTTTGAACGGGCCATGACCGGCCTCGAAAAACTGCTGGGACCCGATCACCCCTTCGTGGCGCAGACCGCGCACAACTTCTCCCTCATGCGTGAAAAGCAGGGGAAACTGGACCAGGCTGCCGTGCTGGCCGCCAAGGCCGTCGCCGCTGCGCAGAAGACCCTGCCGGACAATCACACGCAACGCGCCACGTATGAGAAGCACCTCGCCAGCCTGCGCGCCTCCGGATCAAGGTAACAACCTGAACCGCCGGCCCCGGGTGAACCCTAGTCCACCTTGATGCGCGGCTTCATCTTCTCAAAAGTCTTTTCGCCGATCCCCTTGACGTTCTTCACGTCCTCAACGGTCTGGTAGGGGCGGCCTTTGATAATCGAGTGCGCCGTCTCCGGCCCGACTCCCGGCAGAGTTTCCAACTGGACTGCCGTGGCCGTATTGAGATTGAGCACCGCCGTGGCAGGGTCATGAAACTTCCGCCAGGCCGCGATGCCTGCTGCCGCCAGAATCAGGACGGCCACCAGCGCGAGAAACAAGTAGTTTCCACGACGCGACGCCGCCTTCCGCTCTTCCCGCCGGCGGACCGCCGCAGATTCATCGTAGAGTTCGCCCATTTGCCATGAAGCATACCGGGATTTTCTCCGGGAGGCAACTCGCGGATGTGAGCGACGAACCCCTCAGGTGGTGGTCCAGTTCACCACCACGGTCTGCTCCCGCTGGTTGCGGTCGAGGTACTTCACGTGGCCGTGCTCGGCCCCGTACTCGTGGATGCACTTGGTGACCTTCACGTCATAGCAGCAGTACTCGGCGATCTCCGCGAGCTTGCCCTGCTGCCACCAGCGAATGGCCTCCAGACCGTCCGCCGTCTTGCCCGCCCCAAGAGTGGCACTGGCCAGGGACTCCAGCTTCAGGCGGTGCCCCACCTTGGTCTCGATGTCCGCCATCAGGTCCAGGCTCTGCAGTTCCTCCTTCAGGTCAAAGGCGTAGTAGCCCATGAGCACCCCGTAGTCGAAGCTGATGTGGTTGAACCCAATCACGAGATCTGCCCGGCGCAGCTGGGTGATGAGATCCTGCACCGTGCTCTCCGTGTAGATGTGGTACTGCCCCGTCTTGCTGCTGTAGGTGCAGCCGATGGACATGCCCATCTGGTGCTTGTTCTGCCAGCCTCCGACATCGTTGGCGGTGCGCTGGGTTTCGAGGTCAAAGTAAACAATATCGCGGGCCATGGATTCCTGTGTCCATGGCATGCGGTGGTCACTTTGGCAAGTTGCGCATGGCCTCCAGCATTTCCTTGCTCATCAAAAGGGTGAGCACGCCCAGCACCAACAGGAGGGCAACCAGACCCGCCAGCACCACCATGCGCCAGGGCTCCGGCTGACCATGCTCCACCCGCGTGTGGCAGCTTTCATCCCAGGAAGTAAACCCTTTCTGGAGGAGGCGGATGCGCCACCAGGCCATGGCGATGAGGGCGATGACCGGCACCAGACAGAGGCCCATGCCCTTCAACCATACCTGAACAGAGCGCATCAACGCCTGCTGATACGTGGGCAGACTGCCATCCAGACTGCGCACCTGAATACGCAACAGCGCCTTGCCAGGGGTGGTGCCCCGTTGACTGAGAAACCAGGCCTCCAGCGGGACAAAAAGCAGCAGAGTGACGGAATTGATCAGCCACTGCTCCATCCCCGGCCTCATGAGCACCTCCGCCGCCTCAGGAGGTAGCAACCCGCGCAAGGCCAACCCTAGCGTGAAGCTGAACCAGAAGTAGTCCACCATGCGCGCCCAGAACCGCATCCATGGCCGCGGGCGATCCAGTTCCTCCCGGGCCACATGCTTGGTGACCTCTGCCGCCGCCAGCACATCCGGGGCGGGCGGCCAGTATCCGTCAAATTCATCCAGCTCCCTGAGGGGCACCCAGTTTGGCACGCCGAGGCGCCACACCAGTTCATCCCCCTTCAGCAGACCTTCACGGATCTGCTCAATGATCCGGAACTGCGAGTGCGGTCCACTTCGATCGCCTGCGATGGAGAGATGATATTCCATCCTCAGGAAAAGTGGGCAGCGAGGCTCCGTCCGCTATGGACAGGGCCCGAAGCGAAGGTAAGACCGATCAGAGGCGATAGACAATACGGGCTTTGTCACCGTCATAGTGGGACATTTCCAGCTTCACCTGGTCGCCAATGACGAGACGGATGAACCGCTTGCGCATCTTGCCGGAAATGTGGGCGAGGACTTCGTGGCCGTTCTGGAGCTTCACGCGGAACATGGTGCCAGCGAGCACGGCGGAAACGGTCCCTTCCAGCTCGATCGGCTTGTCCTTGTCTTCCATGCCCTCAGGGCTCTGGCCCAACTGAGGACCGGGGCGCCCCATGAAACCGCGTCCACGCGGACCACCGCGGTGACCCCCACGACCGCGACCACCTCCGCCACTCCGACGCGGAGGGCCAGCATTTCGGGGTCCAATCCCGCCTTGCGGGGAATCATTGCGGTTCGGTTGATTCGGCTGGGGTGTCATATTTGATCTACAAAAAAACAAAGGCACAGAGATTGCCCGAAGGTGCCGCCTGAGAGGGGGGCTGACAAGCTGAAAGTGGGCAATCCCACCCACCCTACACCCGATTTCCAATGAATTCCTGCTATCTTGGAACAAAAATCAATGTCCCGGTGGCAGCGTCCTTCACATACTTCACGGCGACGGACTTCTCGCCCCTGCCGCGGGGCAGCAACCAGCCCTCCAGATCGAACTCATACGTGCGACCGTGCGAGTAGCGCGTCCACCCCTGGCACAGGCCCTGTTTGTCGTACACATACACATCACGCCAAGCCTTGCGAACGGTGAGCAGTGGATCCACATACGCCGTGGCGCCGGTGCGGTCCAAGAACTCCGGCAGCAGCACCTCGCTCAAGAGCGTGAGATTGTATTGCCGGAGGTGATACCGGATGGCGGGACTGGGCTCCTGCCAGGAGGCAGTGAGGCGGTCCTCATTCTCGCGGAGGACTCCGTAGTCCACCAAGCGCTGCTGGGCGGCCTTGACGGCCTCCTTGGCTCCCGGTTTGGTGGAAGCGCCAATGAGCGCCTGCAACTCCGAGGTGGGCACCGTCCAGAGATCCAGCCGGTCCGCCACTTGGGACACAGCTTGCTCCATCCGCCCGGCCAGTGAACTGTTACCTTCTGTGAGTTTCGATTTGAGGCTTTCCTGGAGCTTCTTTTGAGCCTCCTCCGCCGCAACCTTGTCCGCGCCGGTGCTGAGCTTTCGCCAGGCCTCCTGTGAAGAAGCAAGGTCAGAAGCCAGACTTTGGAAGGCGACCGCCCCTTCCTTACCCAGCGCTTCCGACAGCAGGCGGATTCCCTTCGCCGCTGCGTCACTGCCCAATTTGCGGCCCAACGCGAGCCAGCGGAGGTCCGTCTCTGTCGGCAATCCCAAATCGGGATTGCCTGCATCGTAGCAAATTTCCTGAAGCCGACCCTCAGCATCGTAGAACCGCATTTCACTGGCTGGCATGGCGAAGCAGACAAACGCTGGGGCCGACCACGTGACGCCGTTTCCTACGAAGACGCCCACATCCACCCGGTGCGACGTGATGCCTGTGGCGGCCTGCGTTTGCGGCTGCCACTTCACCGTGATGCGAGCCGTGTCCCCACTGCCCTGCGGTTCGATCTTCACGCGCTCAGGATCCCCTTGCAGCAGCACCCACTTGTAAGTCAGCGGACGACGCATGAGATCGGGCGACTTCCTCGCCGTGACCACAATCTGCCGCTCCTGGGCAACCCCACGAAAAACGCGGGCGATGACGCCGGGCACATTGCCCAGCTTTTCATCCGTCACGGTATCCAGCTCAAAGAAATCCTTGTTGGGCGTAGCTCCGGTCTCCTCCAGCACTTCCAAGATGGCCACCGGGGGGATGAGCGGGGGCAGCATGTCATGCGCCTCCGCCACCATCTTCGCCTCATCGATTTGGTTGCCGTCAAACACTGGAGGATGCGCCGCACCCGTAAAGTAGTCCGCCTCAGTTTTCACCACACGGTTGCTCTTGCGAAACACAGCCTGCAAGGTGGGAGCCAGGATGCGGTTGCGCAACAGCACCTGCTGGGTCTCGGGTGGCAGGGCGGCGGCCGCGCTAAAAAAGGCCTTAAGGAAGGGCTGGTCTGTAAAGGACGAACCCTGCGAGATCACCACGAAGGGTGTGTTCGCTGGATACAGATCGCCCCAGCCATTGCGACCATTCCACCCCGGGTCGTAGTCCTGATGCTCCGGGTAGAAGTAGAGATTGTTCCCCAGATACTGGGCATTGAGAAACTCGAACCCCTGGCGGTTGCCCATGTAGATGCGGGGCAGGCTGCCACCCTTGTCAGCGGCGGCCGACATGGAGCAGTTCCCCAGCACGGGAAACGGGCGCACTTGATTGGCGGGCCCTATCTCCGCCTTCCGCTCCTTTTCGACCGCTGTAGGCTGGTAGAGCTGCACCTGAGGCCAGACCTTGATGTCGTACTGGGAGTGCCCGCCATCGCGGTTTTCGTACTGGAACCCATTGAGCCCTGCCGCCGTGCCCTCGCCGTGCCACTTCAGAATGAGCTTCCCCACCTCGTCCGTCCGGGTCGTGACCTGCGCAGAAGCCCCCGTCTGCAGGAGAAGGCAAAGAGCCGCGTAGAGGCCCGGTCGAACGCCGGAAATTTGCCAAATGGTGCCGTGCTGCATGTCGTTGCCTTTCCGTGCCGTGATTCCTCCCCTGCATTCCCTCATCGCAACCCCTGCCCACGTTTAGCCACCACGCCACTGAGTGTCAACGCAGCTCCCAACTGAAAACTTGAAACTGAATACCGACAGATGTGACAAAGCCGGAGTTGCGGGCAGGCGGAACCACGCTAGAGCACCGCATCGTCCAAGACGATGCTTGCGCCGTACTCCTACCGCCAGCTGCTTGTTCATTGATCTATCCGCCACCTGCAAAATCCGGAATGGCCATTCCCATCATCATCAATCCTGCTGCCAACAGCACCAAGGCTTCCGCTCAGATGGAGCGCATCCGGAAACTGCACCCCTCCCCCGAGGTCCACGTGACGGAGGGCATCGGCAGCGCTCGTGAGATCGCCGCCCGTCTCGCCGCAGAGGGGCACCCCGTCGTGGTCGCCGCAGGAGGCGATGGCACCGTAAACGAGGTGGTGAATGGACTTACCGCCCACCAATTGTCCGCCCCAGATGCCGCACAGCACACCACGCTAGGCATCCTGCCGGTAGGTACCATGAACGTCATGGCCTACGAGATGGGACTGCCGGGGCGGAATCTCGAAGCTTGCTGGGACATCATTCACACTGGTGCCACGCGTGAGATCGATCTCTGGCAGGCCAATGAGCAGTACTTCGCCCAGCTCGCCGGCGTGGGGTTCGATGCCGAGATCGTGCAACAGACTCCGTGGGAGATGAAGCGTCGCTTTGGCCCCCTCAGTTATGTGATGACCGCCGCCCGCATCCTGGGGCAGGAGGCGCCTGTGCTCTCGGTGGAAATCGAAGGCCGCCCACCCCTCTTTGGCTCCGTGGTGCTGCTGGGCAACGGCCGCCACTACGGTGGCCCGGTGCCCGTCTTCCGCGATGCCTCCAACACCGACGGACTGCTCGATGTCATCATCCTCCACCAGCGCCGTCCGCTGGAGGCCTTCCAGTTCCTCGCCGCCCTCGTGGCCACGGGTTACCAGGAGTGTAACGACATCGATTATCTCCAGGTGAATTCCCTCAAGGTCACCTCAGAGCAGATTGTGCCCTATGAACTCGACGGCGAACTCGGCCTCAATACGCCGGTGGAGATCAGGCTCGCTCCCTTCAAGCTGAAGGTACGAACAGGGGCATGAAGTTTTCAGTGTTCAGTTTCAAGTTTTCAGCAGTTCCCAACAACACTCCCTGAAACAAAACGGCCTTCGAGTTCCCCCGAAGGCCGCTTTCATTTCAGTGCTGAAAACTGAAAACTTGAATCTGCTAGCTCCCTACGCCCCCACCAGCTTGCGGGCCTCGTCCAGGGCCGCATCCACCTTGGCCACATCCTTGCCACCGCCGCGGGCGAAGTCGGGCTTGCCGCCGCCTTTGCCACCCACGATGGGGGCGATGGTCTGGATGATCTTGCCTGCCTGAGCGCGGGCCTGATGGTCCTTGCTCACAGTAGCAATGATGGCCACGCTGCCACCCGCCGTGCCCGTGAGCACCACGATGCCGTTGAAGAGGCTCTTGAGCGCATCGCTCACGGCCATCGCATAGTCACCGTCCACATCGCCCAGGTTGGCGATGATGGCGTCGTTGCTGGCTGAGCCGAGGAGAGCCTTCGCGCGCCCCGCAGCTTCGCGCTGCTGGGCGGACTTGAGGGCTTTCTCCAGAGCCTTCTGCTGATCCAGGAGGGTTTCGATCTTCTTCTCAAGATCCAGCGTGCCTTGAGCAAGGACCTTGCCAGCAAGAAGCTTGAGCAGGTCCGCATCGCTGCGGGCCGCCTGATAGGCTTCGAGCCCCGCGATGGCCTCGACACGACGCACCCCGGCGCTCACGGCGCTCTCAGCCACGAGGCGGAAGAGTCCGATCTCGCCCGTGGAACGGGTGTGGGTGCCGCCGCAGAGTTCCATGCTGTAGCCATTGAGCGCATGGGCCTGGCCGCCGATCTGCACGACGCGGACCTTGTCCCCATACTTCTCTCCGAAGAGCTGCATGATGCCGGGATTGGCCTTCACCTCCGCATACGGAAGTTCGTCCCAGGAAACAACATCATTGGCCACAATACGCTCGTTCACGAGGCGCTCGATATCGGCCAGCTGGCCCTGGGTCAGCGCGGCGCTGTTGAAGTCAAAGGTGAGCTTGTCCGGCGTCACGGAGCTGCCCTTCTGGGTGGCCTCCTTGCTCACCACTTCGTGCAGCGCCCAGTGCATGACGTGCGTGACGGTGTGGTGGCGCTCGATGGCGCGACGGCGGGTGGAATCCACCACCAGTTGAGCTTCCACGCCCACGGAGGGGGTGTCTTCCCCATCCAGGAAATGCAGCCAGGTGTTGCCCACCTTCTGGGTGTTGGAGATCGGGAAACTGTCCGCACCGATGATCAGCGCGCCAGAGTCACCCACCTGGCCACCCATCTCGGCATAGAAGGGAGAGCTGTCGAGCACGACCGCCGCCTTGTCCTTGATGGACACCACCTCAAGGACCTTCGCAGGCGCTTCGAGGTTGTCGTAGCCGATGAACTTGGTCGGCTCCTTGGTTTCGATCTCACTGAGGGAGACGACCTGCTTCTTGCCGGCACGGTCTTCGAGGCCGCGCTTCTTCTGCTCGGCCAGGAGACGTTCGTACTCGGGCACATCCACGGTCAGACCGCGTTCACGAGCCAGCAACTGAGTAAGGTCAATCGGGAAGCCAAAGGTGTCTGAGAGGCGGAAGGCCACTTCACCCGTGACCTCTGTGCCCTTGCCCGCCAGCTTGTCGGCCTCGGACTCAAAAAGGCTGATCCCGCGGTCGAGCGTCCGGTTGAAGCTCTCCTCTTCCATCTTCAGCACGGATTTCACGTGCTCCTTGCGGGCGCGGAGTTCAGGAAACACCTCGCCCATGTGCAGGGCCAGAACGTCCACCAGCTTGTAGAAGAAAGGCTCCTTGAACCCGAGGGTGCGGCCGTACTTCACCGCGCGGCGCAGGATGCGGCGCAGGGTGTAGTTGCGGTCGTTGTTGCCGGGGGAGATGCCGTCAGCAATGGAGAAGCTCAGGGTGCGAATGTGGTCGGCGATGACGCGGAAGGCCACGTCGATCTTCTCCTGCTCCGTCTCACCGGTGCTGCCCGCCACTGGCAGGGTGCTGGCATAGGTCTTGCCACTCAGCTTCGACAGTTCGTCGAAGATGGGCTTGAAGACATCCGTGTCGTAGTTGCTGATTTTGGCGTTCTCGAAGTCCGTGAAGTTCTTCGTGCCCTGGATGATGCTGGTCACGCGCTCAAAGCCCATGCCCGTGTCCACGTGCTGGGCGGGGAGCTTCGAGAAGGTCTTGTCCGCATTCGCATTGTACTGGATGAACACGTTGTTCCAGATCTCGATACAGTCGGCGCTGCTGCCGTTCACCAGCTTGGCACCTTCGCGCTGGCGGTCCTCGTCCAGGTCGCGAGGACCAGGCGTGAGGTCGATGTGAATCTCCGTGCAGGGACCGCAGGGACCGGTCTCCGCCATCATCCAGAAGTTGTCCTTCTTGTTGCCGTTGACGATGTGGATCTCTGGATCCAGCCCCACACTGCGGAACTTCTCCGCCCAGTAGCCCCAGGATTCCTCGTCACGCTCGGCGGGATCGCCCTCACCCGGCTGGTAGATGGTCGCGAACACGCGGGTCGGCGGGAACTTCCAGCGCTCGATCACGAGTTCCCAGGCCCAGGAGATGGCGTCTTTTTTGAAGTAGTCGCCGAAGCTCCAGTTCCCGAGCATCTCGAAGAACGTGTGGTGATAGGTGTCCAGGCCGACATCCTCAAGGTCGTTGTGCTTGCCGCCAGCGCGGATGCACTTCTGGGTGTCAGCCGCGCGGGTGGGCAGGCCCTTGTGCAGGACGCCCGGCCAGGTGTCCACATCCGCCGGACGCTCCCCCAGGAAGATGGGGACGAACTGGTTCATCCCCGCATTCGTGAAAATTCGTGCTCCATCCCGGCTCGTGTAGCCGACGTTGTCGCTGGGCACGATCGTGTGCCGCTTCTCTTTTGAAGAAGTCGAGGAAACTCTGGCGGATCTGGGCGCTGGTCATGGGATGCGGGCGGAAAATGAGCGGGGACACTAGCCCCGTTTCGGCGGTCGGCATAGGAAAAAGTGGGGCTCCAGCCCGCGGGAGGCCGTTCGGGCAAGTCGGCGCTTGCCCCCACCGGGGGGGTTGTTCTATCTTCGGCCCGTATGGACTACCAACCGCCGCCCCCGCCGTCCGAAGGTCCGAAGCCTGAAATCCCCCCCACGCCGCCCCCGGCAGCGGAGATTCCGCCGCCCCCTCCCGAAGGATCCTCCCCGCCCGGTCTGCCCGGTGCGGGCATAGCCCCGGAGGAACGGAACATGGCCATGTTCTGCCACCTGGGCAGCCTGGCGGGGTATATCCTGCCCTTGGGCAACATCCTGCTCCCGCTCATCCTGTGGCTGGTGAACAAGGACAAAATGCCCTTCGTCAACGATCAGGGGAAAGAATCCGTCAATTTCCAGATTTCCATCACCATCTACGTGCTTGCCAGCTTGTTGATTGGGATTGTCACCTGCGGGATCGGCTTGCTGCTCATGTTCGTGCCAGTCGTTTTCGCCCTGGTCATGGCTATCATCGCCAGCTTGGAAGCCAACAAGGGCATCGCCTACCGCTACCCCCTGTGCATCCGGATCATCGATTAACGGACTCCGTGCAGAGGTCGGATGAGACTCCCACCCCGCCCTCTGCCTCCTTCTGATTTTTCAGTTTTATCCCTTTCCCGCCGCTTTTCCTGGTCAACCTCTCTTCAACTTCATCTCCATGGACGAAAAAATTCTCTCCAAGCCCAAAGACCCCCTCGACGAATCGCATGAGTCCGTCGGCCTGCTGGACGCCCTGCTAGACCTCTCGTTCAAGACGGCGATCACACCCAAGATCGTCCAGGTCCTCTACATCGTTGGCCTCATTGCGGCCGCCCTCTTTACCGGTCGCTGGGCGCTTGATGCGTTCATGAAAGGCATCATGGGCGGCATGACCTCCCTGCTCTTCGCCCCCGTCCTCTTCATCCTCTACGCCCTGCTCACCCGCATCCTCCTCGAGGTCGTCGTGGCCTTGTTCCGGATCTTGGAGCACCTGCGAAGCATTGACCGGAAGACGAAGTAGGGCTGGACGGCATTGCAAGAGGTACCGCTGGAGAAGTCTTTCCGATACAGAGCAAAAGGCTCTTCTTCAATGGCGGAAAGATCGGCTCCTGCCCCTTCACAGTCCTCCGCATGGCGCGGGTGAAGGGGCCTGCTTGCTCACTGCCTCCTGTTATGAACATCAGCCCGTCATAGGTTATACGGCGGATCGACTTCGCGACTTTTCCGCGGCGTTGATTGAGTCGCTGTTATCAACCTGCGAGCGGGTTCACGCATGGGTCGTTCTGCCCAATCACTATCACGTCCTCCTCACCACACTGGAACTGAAGCGGACCTTGTCGAACCTCGGACGCTTTCATGGTCGAACATCCTTCCAGTGGAATGGAGAGGAGGCAAAACGTGGAAGACAAGTCTGGTGCAATACGGTGGACCGGGCCATGCGAAGTGAGGCGCACTTCTGGGCCACGATGAATTACATCCACCACAACCCAGTTCGCCATGGCTACGTCTCCAAATGGCAGGACTGGCCCTTCTCTTCCGCGCGTGAATACCTGGAGAGTGTTGGGGAAACAACTGCGGCAGATACCTGGCGCAACTTTCCCTTGAAGGACTACGGCGCCGGCTGGGACGAACCCTCCCTATAACTACGTATCCAGGGCCCTGTTCGGAGTACAGACTTTAGTCTGCTCAGGGAAGCTCGGGCAGGCTGAAGCCTGTACTCCGTACAACCATGCACAGCTCCCAACGACGACACCCTGGCTCAACCTTCCCATAACAACGCACCAGGGCCCTGTTCGGAGTACAGACTTTAGTCTGCTCAGGGAAGCTCGGACAGGCTGAAGCCTGTACTCCGTACAACCACGCACAGCTCCCAACGACGACACCCTGGCTCAACCTTCCCATAACAACGCACCAGGGCCCTGTTCGGAGTACAGCTACACACCGTGCCAGCATCGCGCCCGCCCGTCCCAAAAGACGAAGGTCGCGAAGCCAGCACCAATTTCCAAGAACCCGCGTGACTACGACTTCTTGTCGTCCAAACCGCGCTCGATCTTGTAGAGCACGAACTGGGCGTGGGCCTGGTTGGCCTCTGTCAAGGGGTTCTTCTGGTACTGCGACTGGATGGTCCGCAACTGGGCCAGGGCCACGCTCTGCACTGCCGGCTGGTAGGCGCGGCCGTTTACGATGTTCAGCAGCCGGTCCACATAGTCGAGCTGGAGGTTCTGTCTCAAGGTGCTGACCGAGGCATCCGCCGCCTCACCCTTCATGATCGCGGTCGTGAGGTCCCCCATCATGGTACCGAGGACATAACCATTGCCATACAGCGTGCTGTCCAAAATACGATGCTGCGTGTTGGGGTGCATGAGCTGATCCA
This sequence comes from Verrucomicrobium sp. BvORR034, assembly GCF_000739635.1. GTDB lineage: Bacteria > Verrucomicrobiota > Verrucomicrobiia > Verrucomicrobiales > Verrucomicrobiaceae > Verrucomicrobium. The sequence goes on from NZ_BATQ01000175.1 coordinate 73,467, forward strand.
GCAGGGACCGCTGGATCTTGAGGGCGCGCTCATGCAATTTGGGATCCTCCCCATTGTCACGGAAGTCAAAACCACGGCGCTGCTGTTGGAGGTGAGCCAGGAGCGGCTCTGGTGCGACCCAGGCTTCCGGGCCGAAGCCGTATTTGGCCAGGGCCTGCATGGCCGCCTTCTGCTTCTCCAGGTCCACCGGGCGGAAAGGCGAAGGAGGATTATCCTTCACCTGCCCGACATAAGCGCGCTCCACATACACGCCACCAATGTAGCGGGAAATGGCTGTGAGGGCGTTGCTCGACTCAGAGGTGAGGGAGATGTAGGCGTTGGTCAGCTCCTGCCAGCTCTTGCCCTGGGTGGGATAGTCCGCGAGCAATTTGCCGGTGGCCTGCTTGACCAGTTCACAACGGGCCACCCCATAGCTCACGGGATCGCTGCTCATGTCAAAGAGCATGGCGCGGGGGTCGATGGCCTTGCCATTTGCCCGCATGTCATCCGCATCATTGGCGAACGCGAGTTGGGACTCGTGCGAACGTCCGGCGATGGTGGCGAGGCGCTTGGTCTCCTCCTGGGGCTCTGGGGCAGCAACGCTGTAGCCGTAGTCAATCGCCCAGTCATCATAGGGTCCGGGGGCATTGATGTAATACTGACCCTGGCGCGCCCGGTCCGGCCCCAGGTTTAGCGGCATGTAGTCCATGACAGATCCACTCAGGCCGGTCTTCTCTGTCAGCGCGCGATTCTGCAATTCCTCCGGGCTGTGCAAGTGGCTCGCGCGGAAGTTGTGGTTCAATCCGAGAGTGTGCCCCAACTCGTGCAGGATCAACTGTGTGAGGCTTTCCTTGAGCAGCACATCGAAGTCCACATCATCCGCCTTGCGCAGGCGCATCATCTGGTTCCCAAAGAGCAGCCCCTGCTGCATGACATTGGCAGCCATGCACGAGTTCTTGTCAAAGAGGTTGCCGCCCTCGGCAGCATCCATCCCGGCCAGGCCCACCTCGTTCCAGAGACGGCGGGCCATGAGGCGGTTCTTCACAAACACGAACTCCAGCATGATGTCGGAGCCCAGGATCTGTCCGGTTCTAGGATTTACAAAGCTGGGGCCGTAGCCACCGAAGGGGGCCTTGGGCGAGGAGGTCCAGCGCAGCACGTTGTACTGGATGTCATCCGCATCCCAGTCCGCGTCATCCGGTTGCTCCTTGATGACGAGGGCGTTTTTGAAGCCGATCTTCTCAAAGGACTTGTTCCACTGGAGCGCAGCGAGGCGGATGGTGTCGCGGAACTCGATCGGGGTTGTGTTTTCAATCCACCACACAATGGGTTCCACCGGCTCGCTCAGCGGCGCGTTGGGGTCCTTCTTCTTGAGATCCCAGCGGTGGATGAAGTCGCGCCAGGGGGTCACCTCGGTGGAGGTCTGGTCCGTGAGCTGGGTCATGAAATAACCCACCCGCGGGTCATCCACACGGGGCTGGTAACCGTTGTCCGGCATGGCAATGAGCGTGTGCTGGATGGTCACGCTCACGTAGCGGGGGTCCGTCACATCGCCCAGCTGTTTGTCATCGTCGTTCCGCGGCGGCGTCGGATTGTCGAACACGTACTCTACCGAGCAAAGGGTGTTCTTGGGGTAGGACTTCAGCTTGGTGAACTTGGTCTTCGTGTCGGAGAGCTTGCCGAGGAACGCCTTCTCCCCGCCGCCGGGCTTCACCTGCAACAGGGTTTCCTTGAGGAAGAGGTTGCCGGCATTGAGCAGCACACCCTCGGTGTTCTCTGCGACGACCCCTTCCACCGCCATCACGGCATGGCTGGTGTTGGCCTGCGCAGCACGGGCCAGCGGATGCATGGGGTCAAAGTAGAAGGCGGTGTTCTGCTTGATGAACTCCACCTTGTCGTAGCTGCGCTTCATCACGAACACGGTCTCGTCATGAAACTGGCCGCGGTTGTGCCCGGCAGCGAGCACCCCTTCCACCGTGTGGGAGAAGTAGATGAACTCCTTCTCCATCTGGTCCTTCCGCACAAAGAGATAGACCGTCCCATTTTCGCGATCGCGATGCAGGTTGAACAGGCCTTTGATCTCATCGCAGTTCTTCGTCACATCGGCGATGGTCTTCTTCTTGGGCGGAGCGGGTACCACCGTCACGGGCGCGGGCCTTTTCTCCTCCACCTTGGCAGCAGGTGCTTCGACGGGATTGGGTTTCACCTCCGGCTTGGTCTCTGGCTTGGCAGGTGCAGGCGTCGGTGCTGGAGCCGGAACCGGAGCAGGTGTTGGGGCCGGTTCAGGCTTGGGAGTGGGTGCAGGCGTGGGCCCAGAACCGGGCGCTGGCGCGGGAGCCGGAGCAGGGCTGGGGGCGGGCTTCGGAGCTGGCTCCTGGGCAGCGCTCCAGACGGCGATGATCAAACAGGTCAGAGGAAGCGCGAGCATCCCGACTGGGCGGAGAGAGAATTTCATATTACAATGGCTATTGCCAAAGACGCACCGATGGGGCGATTTTTTAGGATTACTTTGCCGCGAGGCCAGAAGAATCCCAATCCAGGCTCACAAAAACCGGCCGGTGATCCGAGCCAAAATCCGGTCCCACCTCCCGCCCGCCCACTTTCCAGTCAGGCGAAACGAAGACGTGATCGATCATGATGCGGTCCGGCAGCCAGACGTGCCGGGTGGCCTCAAACAGCCGCCCCTGACTGGTATCCACCAACTGGGTCTGCTGAAGGAAATCCTTGTAAAGCCAAGCCCAGGGGGTGCAGTTGAAATCGCCGGCCACGATCACCGCATGCCCCTCCTGCCGCCGCTGCAAGCTCCACAGCCTGATCCCCTCATGCATGGCACGCCGGTCCGCGATCTCACCCGCCGAGGTTGGGTGAGGGGCGTGCACATTCAGCACACTCACTGGCCGCCCCTCAAACGCAAAATCTGCAAACATCCCGATCTTCTGGGGGCCGTTTCCTCCCAGTTTATACAGGCCGGCATTTTGCCAGGGCCCCCGGCTCAGTATGGCCAGGCCCCATGATCCTTTGCGATGATACTCCAGCCGCTGGTGGGGATAGAGGTCCTTCAGGCGGGGGAGCATTTCCGCCCAGCCAGGCGAGACTTCCTGCAGCACCACTACATCCGGCTGGCGCTCCCTCAACAAGGTCTCCAGCGCAGCGTGATTCTGATTCCGCCGGAGCAGGTTGATCGTGGCGATCTCCAGTGCCGACTCCTTGGCCACCACTGTGGCGGGTGCCGCAGCAGGCTGGGCATGAGGCCACAGCGCAGCGATGTTCAACGCCAAGCCCGCAGCACTGAGCCCGACGAGCTTCCACCGACGCAACCCCAAGCAGAGCAACATTCCGAGAGCGAACGCCACCACATATTGGGGTCGCAGGTGATTGTACAGATCGGGATACCAATGCCAGCGTCCTGCAAAGCCCAGCAGAGTGACCACGAGTCCAGCCGACAATCCCAACGCCAGCCAGTGCCGGACAACAAATCGGAAGAGTCTTCGCACTTTCATTTCGGTAGAGGGGGAGTCACTGGGTCAGTTCAGCCCAAAGATCTCCGCGTCCCTCACCACGGGATAAGCCCGCCCGCCCTGAGCACTTTCCGTCAGCAGCAGCAACTGCTGCAAGCCTGCAGGGATTTCAGAAAACAACAAGGTGACCTGAAACTCCGGTCCCGCCGCGCTCTCATCCAATGGGGTGCATTCAATCACCCACCCCTGCACACTCCATTCACGATGAAGCCCAAGCAGATCCGTTTGGATCGAGAGGGCCAGTTCTGAAGAGACTTCCAAAGCCCGACTGCTGGCGAAGATCACGCCAGTAGTGCTGATGGAACACATCCGGGTGACAACACTGCCCCCGCTCGCCGCTTTTGCCTTCCGTTGGTTCGCTCGTGTACCCATGGCTTTGCCTTGGTTTGTGCAACGGAAGGCAAGCTGCATGGGGTGCTCCACGGTGTCAACCGAGTTGCATGTGAAAGATGAACATCTTCTCAATCAGAAGAACGCGGATCGAACGCATCTCGCAGCCCATCACCGAGGAAATTCAATGCCAGCAATGAGGTGGACATCAAGCCTGCAGGGAAGGCGAGCAGCCACCATTTACTGTCGAGCGGATTGATCACCTGCGCCCCATCCTTGAGCAGCGAGCCCCAGCTGGCCGCCGGATCCTCGATGCCCAGTCCAAGGAAACTGAGGAAACTTTCGTCGCGGATCACCGCCGGAATGGTCAGGGTCAGATAGGTCAGCACAATGGTGCTGAGGTTGGGCCAGAGATGTTTCCAGATGATGGACCAGCCCCTCTGCCCCATGGCGCGGCTGGCTGTCACAAACGCCAACTCCTTCAGCACCAGCACCTGGCCACGAACGATGCGAGCCATGGTGAGCCACTGGATGAACCCCAGGGAGAGCACCAGCAGGAAGATCCGCTTGTACGGGATCATCGCTCCGGCCCAGGCCTCCATCCAGCCCCATTGCTCCCGCTGCCCCCAGAGTCGCAGACCGTCCAGGGCGTCAGTGAAATAACCATCAAACGCCGCGATGAAGATCATCACAAAGAGCAGGCTGGGCACCGAGTTCAAGATGTCCACCAGACGCATCATGCCGCCATCCACGCGCCCCCCGGCATATCCGCTGATCATGCCGTAGGTGCCGCCGATGATGAGGCTCACCAATGCTGCCACCAAACCCACGCCAAGGCTGACCCGGGCCCCTGTGAGCAGGCGGTAGAAAAGGTCCTGCCCGTTCACGTCCGTGCCCAGCAAATGGTGGGAGATACCGCCTTCACACCAGGACGGTGGGACATAGGATGACTCACTCACCATCTTCACCTCAGCAGGCAGAAACACCGGCACAAAGATTGCGGCCAGCGCCACCACCACCAGATACCAGAAGCAGAACATGGCCACGCGATTGCGTCGCAGCACCTGCCAGCCGTTTGGCGGCGATCCTGCCCATCGATGAGGGGTCGCAGCAGCGTCAGGCATGCAACTGGATGCGTTTGTCGAGGAACGTGTACATGACGTCCACCACGAAGTTAAAGAACACCAGCAGGGCGGAGTACACCACCACCGCCCCCGTCAGCAGGAAGGGGTCCGTATTCTGAATGGCATTCACAAACACCATGCCCAGGCCGGAAATATTGAAGACACTCTCCACCACGAAGGAGCCAGTGAGCACATACGCGGCCATGGGCCCGAGGTAGGTGACGACGGGCAGGATCGCCACCTTCATCGCATGCCGCGCCAGGGCGGTCGCGTCATCCAGCCCCTTTGCCTTGGCCGTGCGCATGTAGTTCTGCGACTTCACATCCAGCAGGCTGTTTCGCGTCAGCCGGGCCACATAGGCCAGAAACGGCAGCGCCAGACAGATCGATGGCATGATGAGCTGCGGGATTGTGCCAAAACCCCCGATAGGCAGCCAGCCGAGCTTCAGGCCAAAAAGTGCCACAAAGAGCGGCCCGGTGATGAATGAGGGTATGCTGATGGCCGCGAGGGCAAAGAACATGCTGGTGACGTCCAGCGCCGAGTCCTTGCGCATCGCCGCCACAAACCCCATCGCCACGCCGCCCACAGCTGCGATGACAAAGGCACTGCCGCCCAGGATCAGAGAGTTGGGCAGCTTCTGCCCCAGGACTTCGGTCACAGAGAGATCCTGATACCTCAGCGAAACATTTAAGTCCCCGCGCAGCAGGCGTTTCACATAGCGCTCCAGCTGCGACCACTTGGACCCATCAAGCTGATACTTGCTCTCCCGCTCCGCCTTGGCAGCTGCGGAGAGTTTCTCCCGCTCAAACGGTCCGCCCTTCTGGGAGACCGACAGCAAAAACGTCAGCGACACCACGAACCCCAGCACCACGAGGCTGCTGAGGAATCGGCGGAGGATGAACGCGAACATCGGCCCCCGACTTAGGCGCGACAGCGCTCAAGGGCAAGAGGCAAACAGGAAATGATAAAATTCTGAATTAGGAATGAGGAATGAACAGCCGAGCTTGGTTCCGGATCCATAATCCCCAGGTGCCACCCGGCTCTTCCGTTGTTCTCCATTCATCATTCCTAATTCAGAATTCCTAATTTTTGCCGCTATTCCAGCGTAATCCCGCCCCAGTAGCCAAACTCCCAGGCCCAGCCGGTGGCGGCGCCTTCGAGCTTCACATCCACTTCCTGGCCGGCGAATTCGCTGAGGTCGGCGGTCACGGTCTTCCAGCGGTCGCCATCGTGGCCGATGACCTGCTTTTTGATGACCTTGTCTCCCACCTTGATGCGCAGTTCCCAGTCGCCCTGATCATGGGCGGCCACCACCACGGAGAGCTTGTGCGGCTTGCCGGAAGCGAGCTTCACCTTGCGCTCCAGGGTCGCGGGCTTGTTCTCCGCAAACGGGTGCATGAGCAGCACATTCTTGCGCCCCTGGTACTCCGGCAATTTCACCGGCGTGCGCTCGAAGTCGGGCGCGGAGACCTTCCACTCGGGATTCCAGAGGGAGACGCTTTCCCAATCGATCGCGCGCCAGTTGGTCCCACCGGAAGGCTTCTTCGCTACTGGAGCATCCATGTTGGTGCTGAGGGCGATCTTCTTCTCCTTGGTCAGCGGCCCCTCCTCCGGGGGAGCCAGGATGTACCACATCAGATTGCGGAAGGCATCATCTGGCAGCGCGCCGAAGCCCATGGGCATGAGGCTCTGGTGAGTGTTCTCCATCTTGGCCACCTGATCCCGGGGCACGATCTGCTCCGCCCCACCGATTGCCAGCACCTTCACATGAGAGGGCGTGTCCTCCACCACACGGCCGCTCACCATGCGGTTGTCCTTGGTGGTCACGTTCACCGCTTCATAGCCATTGCCGATGATCTGGTTGGGATCGATCACGTTGGACAGCAGCGCATCGAGGTTGCTGCGACCACTGCCAATCAGTTCCGGGCCGACCTTTTGACCGCCGCCGAAGAACTCATGACAGGTGGCACAGGTGGCCTGGAACATGAGCTTGCCAGCCGCCAGATCCGGCTCCCCTTCCAGGCTCGCTTTGCGCTTGGCAGCGATGAGGGCCTTGACGTCCGCATTGGATTCACGCCAGACGCCCAGCAACTCTTCCGCCCGCTTCTTCAAAGCCGCATCTTTCTGCGTAGCAAAGAAACGGCTCACGATCACCGGCACATCCGCGCGCGCCACGCGGTTGTCCTTCACCGCATCCAGCAGAAGAGCGGCCCACTGCGGACGGCTCGTCAGGGTTTGGGAAATAGCGGTGCGCACCGCCGGGCTGCCCTTGGCCCAACGCTGCAAGAGCAGGGCAGGCAGGGCCTCGCCACCCGCCTCCGCCGTAGTACGCACGGCCTCCAGCAGCAGCGGTTCAGGCACGTCTGACTTCACGAGCGATTGAAGCCCGTCCTGGATGGCGGTGCCGCCGGCCTTGCGCGCCACTTGCAGCGCATCGATGCGCTGTTGCAGCGGCGTCCTGTCATTGAGCACCAGCGTCATGGTCTCTGCCACCGCGGCCTTGTCACCCCAGAGCACCGCCAGGTTGTGCGCCTGCTTGCGCACCTCACCGTTCTTGCTGGCGCGCCACGCCGCGAGCTGGGCGGCGGGATCCGCCGTGGGTTTCAGGACACCACTTTCCTGGCCTTTGACCAGACCATCCAGCGTCGTGGCCAGCAAGGCGTCTTCGCCTTCCAGCCTGGCGGCAAACTGCAGCGCGAGATCCATGCTCTTTGCGTCCCTCGTATCCGACAGACGGCGCATGGCCTTGTACGCCAGCGTCCGCGACATGGGCTGGGAAGCGGGTGCCACTGTCGCCAGCCACGGGACCCACTTGTCGGGCTTCACCGCAAGGTTGGGTTCGAGGGCCATCCAGAGATGGAAGGCGATGAGGCGGTCGTTCTCGGCACCGCTGGATTTCAGGAGGTTTTCGAGCGCAACAGGGTCCAGGTCGCCAATCGCATAAGAGAACGGCAATGGATAAAGTTCACGTTCCAGCGTCTTCACGTTGGGCTCCGGGAGACGACTGGTACGTCCCAGTGGGGTTGGCATGTAATACTTCTCCAGCATCACCCCTCTGAGAGCAGCGGCCACGGCCTTCCGGACGGTGGGGTCTCCATCGGAGGCGAGCTTTTCCAGAATGGGATAGAAGTGCCGCTTCACACGCTGTCCTTCACGCTCGTACTCCACTCCGTAATGCAACATGTTGTCCGGCGTCTCTCCCGTGAGCCGGGCCGCCCAAATGCGCAACGCCGGATCGGCATCCGTCGCGGCAAGCTTAATGGCTTCCAGAATCTGCAGAAAATCACTCGCTCCGCCAGCATGGAGCGCCCACAGGGCCTCCATCCGGGTGCTGGATTCTTTGGATGTCTTGAAGAGTTCCAGCAGGAGCGGTGCCGCGGCGCGATCATTCCGCTCATCCAAACAGCGGCGAGCCGTGCGCCGCACCCAGTTGTTGGAGTGCGCCACCAGCTTCACCAGTTCCGGCGTGGCGAGCTTCTCCAGATTCAGGTCCTTTGATTCCCTCGAACCCACACTGGCTTTGACCAACGCCGGATCGTCCTTGCCGGTGTACACCACGCGCCAGATGCGGCCGCGAGCCCGGTCCACGCCTTCAGGATTGGCCTTGGCGTTCTGATAGCACGGATACTTGTCGCACCAGTCCATCACCCACAGGAAACCGTCCGGGCCGGTCTTGGTGCTGACGGGGCGGAACCAGCCGTCGTTGGCACGCAGGAAGTCTCGCACCGGGGCGGCCTTGAAGCTGGCCCCCATGGGATTCACCACTTCCTCATGAACGGCGTTGTCATGAATGTTGCCGATGAAAAGGTGGCCATTCGTATCCGCCGGATAGCGACCACCTTGATAAATCTGGATGCCCGCATAGGCGGCACGGAAGTGCTTGAAATTCACGATGCTGGGCAGCAGCTCGTACGAGTAGGGATTCTCCGGCGCTCCACCCTGACGGACATAGAGACCGCCCGGGGACATATGAAACAAGTGATCGATGACGCAGGCGCTGACGAAGTGATTGCCCGCAGCGTCAAAATCACATCCCCAGGGGTTGCTGGTTCCGTCTGCATACACCTCGAACATCCAGGGCGAGGCATTGGACTTGGAGTGCGCCTCAGAAGCCCACGATCCCACTGGCTTGCACCGCCCGATGCCGGCGTTGAACACCACCCCTTGATCCTTGGGATCCCCCGGGCGGCGCACCTTGGAGTGGGTGAAGACGCCATGCGTCATATAGAGCCAGCCATCCGGCCCCCAGGAGAAGGAGTTCAACAACTCATGCGTGTCCTCGCGGCCAAAGCCGGTCAACACCACGCGCCATTCATCCGGTTTGTCATCGCCGTCATTGTCCCGGAAGTGCAGCAGGTGCGGCTGCTGGCCGATGTACACACCGTTGTCCCCATAGAGAATGCCGCAGGCGAGATTGAGGCCTTCGAGGAAGACCGTTCGCTTGTCGGCCACGCCGTCGTTGTCCGTGTCTTCCAGAATGACCACGCGATCTCGCGGAATCGGCCCCTTGAGATCCGGCATGGGGTGATAGAGATCATCCTTGGCCTCGCCACCGAAGGGCGCGGGGGCTGTCGAGCCTTCCGGGTACTCGTAGAGCTCCACCACCCAGAGCCGCCCCTTGGGATCCCAAGCCATGCCCACCGGATTCTCGATCATCGGTTCGTGGGCAAAGCACCGCACCTCGTACCCGGGGGGCACAGTCATTTTTTTCTGTGCCTCCTCAGGGGTGGGACAGATGGAGTTCGCGGGAGCGCGCTCGCCCACCAGCTCTTTGCTGGAGATCTGGGCGGGTGCCGCCCCAGCTAACCCCAAGGCAAGCAGCGACAGAAAAAGGGAGGAAGGTTTCATGGAAGGAAGATGCGTGGTCGAATGCTACGAAAAACTGCCTGGTATCTGGCGGACAACTTTTATGCCGAATCGGTCATCATGGTCCAAGGCCTTCCCTTTGCCCCGGTTCCCAAGATGCGCCTTGTGAGCTTTGAAATTCTCTCCAACGTCCCGACATGCAGAAAAAGCGGACCGTTAAGATCAACAAGCCCCCGATTCTCTACCCTGAAACCCAGAGAATTATCGCCCGGGTGGAGAAGAAACTGGACGGGCCCTTCATCGCCTACTGGTCCAGCGGCAACGGTTCCGTTTGCCACAATGACGTGGCGGCCTTCTTTGAGGTGCTGAAAAACCTCGGCCACCAGAAGCATCTCTATCTCTTCATCAAGTCCAACGGCGGCAACGGGCAGGCCGCCCTGCGCATCGTGAACCTGCTGCGCCAGTACGCCACAAAGATCACCGCCCTGGTGCCACTGGAGTGCGCGAGCGCCGCCACCATGATGGCGATCGGGGCCGATGAGATTCAGATGGGCCCCCTGGCCTACCTCACGGCGGTGGACACCTCCCTCACCCACGCGCTCTCCCCGGTGGATCGCAACAACTACGCCGTGGCCGTGAGCCAGGACGAACTGAACCGCGTACTGCGCCTGTGGAGAGAGTCTTCCCAGGCCGGCGATACCAACCCCTACAAGAACCTCTACGATCACGTGCACCCGCTCGTCTTCGGGGCCATCGACCGCGCCAGTTCCCTCTCCATCAAGATCTGCGAGGAGATCCTCTCTTATCATTTAAAGGACGCGACCCAGCGTGAGCGCATCAGCAAGCACCTCAACTCCGCCTACCCCAGCCACGGCTACCCGATCATGCTGCGTGAGGCCAAGCGCGTGGGCCTGAAGGTCACCGAGCTCGATCCCGAGCTGAACGATCTGCTGGTGAGCCTGAGTGAGCGCTACTCGGAAATGGGGCAGCAGGCCATCACCGACTTCGACGAGAAGAACTACCACGACCACGAGATCCTCAACATCATTGAGGGCAAGGGCGTGAGCTTCAATTTCCAGAACGACAAGGACTGGCACTACCGTGAAAACGAACGGCGCTGGGTGCCGCTCAATGACCAGAGCGCCTGGAACAAAAACACCATGGTGGCAGGCAAGCTGCGCACGACTCGCTTCCACATTCGTTAAGTTCAGGGAACGCCCTGGGGCCGCTCGTGACCCACTTAGCCTGGCATGAAGCCCCACATCTGCCCTCGATCCGCCATGCCATCCCACGGGCTTTCCTGGCCCGTGGTGCTGGTGATGGTGGCGCTGATCGCCTCCATAGCGGCCTATTGGTGGCACCTCCAGGATCAGGCCCACGAGGCGCGGGTGGTGGCGAGAGTAGGACCGGCGGCGACCGCGCACGAAATCACCCGTCACCAGGTTGCCGATGCCTTGAGATCCCAGCTCTGGCGACGCAGTGAGACTTGGGGCGCGCTGTCTCCAGAGCTTCAGCAGCAGCGCCGCCTCGAAGCGCTCGACAGTCTGGTGAGCTCCCATGCCCTTCATCTTTGGACGCTCTCCCAGCCAGGGAACGAGCACCCGACGGCAGCGGAGGATGCCCTGCAAACTTTCATCAAGCAATTCGAAATCCCTGACTCCTGGAGGCAGCGCTCCAAGCTCCAGCAAATGAATGAAGCCCAGCTTCAGGCCTGGGTGGAAGAGGAGACCCGGCAGCGCCAGGCGTTCGACGCCGAGATCGGACGCCGGATGGCCCAGGTGACGCCCGACGAGATCAAGACATGGCTCCGCGACCACGCCACGGAGGTTCGAATTCCAGAGCGTATCTCCGCCAGCCATATCTTTCTGAGCGGTCACGACAAGGACAAGCCGGACCGGAGCGCGGAAATCGCAGAGTACCATCGGCGCATCGTAGCGGGGGAGGCCAAGCTCTCCGCACTTGCGGGTGAAGTCTCTGAAGACGGTCGCAGCAACAAACTGGGCGGAAGTCTGGGCTGGTTCAGCAGGGATCGCGTTCCGGCGGATTTTGCGGAAAAGGTCTTCTCCCAGAAGGTGGGGGAACTCGGCGCTCCCTTCCGCACGGAACTGGGTTGGCACATCGTGCTGGTGCATGCGAAACGCCCCGCCCGAGCCGCCACCTTGGAGGAAGCGCAGGCCGAAGTTGCCGCCCATCTCACCTCCAGCCGGCGCAGCGCTGAATCCGCCAAGTTGATGGAGGAGATCCTGAAGCTCACGCCCGTGGAAAAGCACCTGGACCGCCTGACCGGCGTGGCCCCCGAAAACTAGGGTCAATCGACCCTGCGCAACCTCATTGCGTATTCCAGCAGTCCGCCTACTCTAGCGCCATGTTTGGCAGCAAAAATAACAGCGTGGGCGTCATCGGCCTTGGCATCATCGGAAGCCGGGTGGCCGAGCGCCTGCGCAATGCGGACTTCAACGTCTATGTCTGGAACCGCTCCATCAAGCCCGAGCCAAACTTCATGGCCTCCCCTGCCGAGGTGGCGGAAGTCGCCCAAGTGATTCAGATTTTCGTACGCGATGCCGAGGCGCTCGTGGCCGTGATGGAAGACATGAAATCGGCCCTGACTCCGGATCATGTGGTGCTCTGCCATTCCACGGTCAACTCCTGGGGCATTCGCCGGGCGGTGGCCATTGCAGGCAGCGTGGGGGCAGCCTTCCTGGACGCCCCTTTCACCGGCAGCAAGACGGCAGCAGAAAAGGGCCAGCTCGTTTATTATATTGGCGGCGATCAGGCACCCCTGGATCGCGCCAGGAAAGTCCTCGAGACCAGCGGCAAGAAAATCATCACGCTGGGGAAGGCGGGAGACGCCACCGTGCTCAAGATCGCGACCAACCTCATCAGTGCCGCAGTGATCGAAGCACTCGCCGAAGCCATGGCGATCACCAAGGCCGAAGGCATCGATATTTCCAAACTGCAGGAAGCCCTGGCTGACAACGCGAACTCCTCCGCGCTTCTCACCATGAAGCTGCCTACCATGGCAGCCCGCAGTTACGCCCCGCATTTCTCCCTGAAGAACATGCTCAAGGACGCCCGCTACGCTCAGGCGATTGCGGACGAGAAGGGTCTGGCCCTGCCGGTGCTGAATGCCTCCGCCCAGGCCATGGACCGCGGGGTGCGCAGCGGACAGGGTGAGTTTGACTACTCCGTGGTGCTGGAAAACTTCGCCCCCATGCTCCGGGCCGTCGAAGAACGCGCAGCCCGGTTCAAGGCCAAAGAAGCCGCTGCAGCGCCGACTCCCGCACCGGTTGAGCCAGCGCCATCTGCAGAGACACCAGCTCTGGAAGCTGGCAAGGAACCACCCGCTGCGGATGCCGCGGTGGACAAAACCAAGGCTTCTTCCCACACGAAGCTGGTACCCGCATCGGTCTCAGCCGACACGCCCCCTATTGCCAAGAAAGACGAAGGCGCCAAAGACAAAGCTGCGTCTGAGTCGGCATCCGAACTCCCCGCAGCGATCAAGAAGGATGCCGAACAGGCTCCTGCCCAAAAAGAGATCACCGAAAGCAAAGACGCTGGCCCTGCCACGCCGGAAACCAAGGACAAACACAAGGACGCTCCTGAAATCAAGGTGGCGGGAGATACTCCTGCCGACAAGAAGGAGGGAGAGAAAAGCGACGCAGAAAAAGGCCCCAAGACCGCCAAGGACTCCGATGAGAAAAAGGCGGAGCCAGGTGCGCCGACCGCTTCCGGTCTCCCCAAACCTCCTGCAATTGCCAAGGCCGGGCTGAAGCCCTCAGCCCCCGGCACCGACAAACCCGAGGCCGCCCCTGACAGCAAGGTGGCCGAGCGCAAGGGAGCCTCGTCCAAACCTGAGAAACCTGGCTCCGCCCCAGCCAAGGCCGAAGTCGCCCCTGTGGTCAAGCAGCCCTCCTTTGTAAGCCGCCTCTTCCGCGGCATCACCGGCAGGGGGAAAAAGGACAAACAAGATCAGACGGCACCGCCTGTGGTGAAAGCCTTCAAAACACCCGAGCTCGCAAGCGCGGCCGCGCCGACGCCGACCGCTCCGGTCACCACCGGGAAGGACAAAGATAAAGACAAGGGCAAAGACAAACCGAAGGAGGCAGGCAAGGAGAAGGACAAGACTCCAACCTCGCCGCCGACCAGCAATTCTCAGGGCGGGTCTCTCGCCGCCGTGCTGGCCACCGAATCCAGGGAAGGCAAAGCCCCCGCGACGGACTCCGAGAAATCTGCCCTGCCCGCGACCAAACTGCCGCCCCCTCCCATCCGACCAGTTAAGCCGTTGCGGCCCAAGAATCCCGCGGCCCCCGCCACCACGCTGGTGGCCAAGCTACTGAGCGACACGGACGCGGACGATGGGGATGACGATACCGACGAGCCAGTCGCCATCGCGACCGTCGCCGCTCCTTCTCCTTCTGATAACAAGGAGAAAGAAAAGACCACCCTTGCCACCGAGCTCCCGGTTGTGATCAGCGAGGAAACGGCTGCTCCAACTCCTGTTGTCACCGCTGACTCTCCGGCTCCGACCATCAGTGAGCCTGTATCTGAACCTGTTCAGGCCGAAACAAGCCCGACACCTGCGGACGAGAATCCTGCCCCGGCAAAAAGCGAGACGGACGCTCCGAGCGAGACCGTCGAGGATTCTCCCGCTGTGGCAGAGTCTGCTCCTGAACCCGAGGCCACTGCTGAGCATGAGCCTGGACCAGAGCCCGCTCCCTTGCCCGCCTTCGACGAGAGCAAATCGCTGGAGGACATCACCCGCGAGGTCAACGCCAAGCTCTCCGCCTTCCCGAAGATCCCGGAACGCACAGTCGTCGTGCCCGAGACGGAAGAGCCGGCCGCCGCGCCAGTCCCCGTCACTCCGCCCCAGACCCGTCTGGAGGGCACCCGTGGTTTCATCGTCCCCAATCTGGCTCCTGCCCCACCAGCACCGACCACAGTATCTGCGGAGGAACCCTCCAGCGAGCCAGTTCCTGATCTGGAGCCAGCCACCGCCGTGACTGAAGCCGTGGCGGCTCCAGTTTCCAAAGAGGTCCCCGAGAAGGGAAAGTCCTTACGCAAGCGGGTCCCGAGCCCGCCTGAAAAAAAGCCAGAGACCCCGGACGCCCCTGAGGCGGCCGTCCCAGCGGATCGTGAAGCCCCGCCCCAAGCTTGAACATGACCAAGGAACGCTTCGAGGAAATTTCGCAGCAAGGCGGGCTCGTCAACCTGAGCGCTCGCTCCAAGTGGCTCCTTCGTGGTGCCGACCGGGTGCGCTACCTGAACGGGCAGGTGACCAACAACGTCAAGAACGCCACCGACGCCCAGGCGGTCTATGCCTGCGTGACCAATCTCAAAGGCCGGGTGGAGGGGGATATTTTCATCCACGCCAGCGTCGTCGGCGACGGCCCAGTCCTGGTCGTGGATGCCGAACCCGATCTGCGCGAGCCTCTCGGCCTGCGGCTGGATCGTTACATTATTGCCGATGACGTGGAACTGCTGGACGTGACCGACGAGTGGCAGCTCTGGCACGCCTTCGGCGGACAGGCTGCCCGGTTTCAGGAAATGGCCCTGCCCGAGGGGGCTCATCGCACCGCTGCCTGGCGCTTTGGGCAGGAAGGGGTGGACCTCTGGTGGCCCGTTGCTGGTGAACCGCCGCTGCTGGATGCCGCAGGCACCTCACTGACGGCGGAGGAACTGGAGACTTGGCGCATCTGCGCCGGAATCCCCCGCTGGCCGGATGAACTCAATGCGGAAGTGTTCCCCCCTGAAGCAGGTCTTCAAGAACGGGGCATGGACTACGCAAAGGGCTGCTACATCGGGCAGGAAATCCTCTCCCGCATCAAGACCACTGGAAAGATGCCCCAGAGCCTGGTGCGGCTCCAGAGTCATGGGGAGGCCGACGCTCCCTTCTCCGCCGGGGCCCTGCTGTTTCACCAGAAGGAGGATGGCACCCTGGCCAAGGTGGGGCATGTGACGAGTACCGCCCGGCATCCAGTGCATGGCCTTCCGGTCGGCCTGGGATATGTGAAGCAGGCGTTTGCGTCTGTTCATTCGCTATTGCTTGCGTCCGAAGAGCCGCCTAAGATAACTTTCGAAGTTGATATTCTTATCTCATGAACTGGAATCTTGCGCTGCTCCCGGCTCTGGCCCTTTCCACCCTTGTGCTGGCATCTTGTGAATCCACTGGCCCTGCTGGAGGCACGGTGATCACGAATCCCAATGCCGAAGAAGTCACCCACATGGAGAGCCAGTGGGGCATGAAACCCCGGATCGTGAAGCCACGTCTGCGGCCCATGGAACCCGGCGACCTGCCGGAAAATACCGTGCCGACACCGAATCCCACCTACAACGCGGCACCAGAATCCGCCCCGTTGGCCCCTGCTCCAGCTCCCCAGCTCCAGGAACCTGTCACCTCGGAAGCACCGACGGTGGACCAGGCGACCATTCAGAAACTGCGTTGATCCGGCCCGGAGAGTGCTGCCCCCTGGATTCTTCTGCCCAGGGGTGCCTCTCTTCCTCGCGACGCATCTCTACGCAGATTCACGCGTAAAACCGCTCGCACAAAAGGCCAATCGAGGCTAACCACGCTACGCATAACCCGCACCCCAAGTCGTCCCCATGAAGTTGTCCTTCCGCTGCCTGTTTCTGGCCACGTTCCTTGCCCTGCCTGCCGTCCATGCTGAGCAACCTGCAGCAACTGCCTCGTCCAAGCCGGCCGCCGCAGTCAAAAAGCAACTTCCTGCCGAAGCGCAGAACCTTGTGGAAGAGTCCCACAAGCTGGCGGTGATGAAAGTCGTCTTCGGTGGTGAGGAACGTCAGATCGTGTTTGAACTCCTTCCGAATGACGCCCCGGTCACCGTCCAGAACTTCGTGGACAACGTGAACAAGGGCACCTACAACGGCCAGGCTTTCCACCGCGCTGTGGATGGCTATCTGGTGCAGACCGGGGACCCCACCAGCAAGGACAAGGACCAGCGGGACCAGTGGGGCCTGGGTGAAGAGTACACCATTCCCGGCGAGTTCAAGCTGCCGCACACCGTCGGCTCCGTCGCCATGGCCCGCCGCAGTGACAAAGTGAACCCCAATCGCAAGTCCAACGGCACCCAGTTCTACTTTGCCGTCGGTGACATGAGCAGCCTCAACGGCCAGTACAGCGTCTTTGGCAAAGTGGTCGTCGGTCTGGATGATCTGAAGGAACTCTCCAAGGTGGCCACAGACTCCAACGACTGCCCGCTGGAGCGCGCCGAGATCAAGAGCATCAAAGTGGTGGACCAGAAGGGACCCGTGGTGGCCATGGCCTCCAGCAGCGCCAAAGGCAAGCGCGGCAAGACCAAGCCGGACTCACTCAAGAGCCCCTTCGAAAAGTTCCTGGAACGCGTGTGGTAAGCTTCGCGGGGAACGTATTCTAAACTGACCTTTTGGGCAGTGGAGCCACAGCGTCTCCACTGCCCTTTTTCTTTTGTTGTCTCCTTTTCGTCAAAGGGCGGTTCTCCTCTGAGTTTGCCGATCCATCTGTTTACATGCTTGCCAAAGCTGCCCCCTTTTGATTGACTTTGGGATTACCCTAAACTCCACACTGCGGGTGATTCGCACCACCCGGCTTTCTACTTCAGCACATGAGTCAAAACCGCTACGAAGTCCTGGGAAAAATTGCCGATGGCGGCCTGGGAAGTGTCTTCAAAGCGTATGACCGGAATCTTCGGCGGGAAGTTGCGCTGAAACGGGTGCGCGCGGAGTCCGAGGAAGAAGCCGACCGGCAGGCGGAGCAGCTCTTTGAGGAGGCCAGAACGCTCTCCACCCTTCAGCATCCGCACATCGTCACCATCTTCGACGTGGGCAAGGATGAAGAAGGCGCCTACATCGTGATGGAACTGCTCAAGGGGGAAACTCTTGAGGACATCATTGAGCGTGGCGCCCTGAACGAGGGGGACTTCCGGCAGCTCGTGAACCAGTCGTTGGAAGGGATGATCGCCGCCCATGCCACGGGGCTGATCCACCTCGACATCAAGCCGCAGAACTTCATGGTGATCTGGCTGCCCAGCGGCAAGTTCCAGATCAAGATCCTCGACTTCGGCCTCTCCAAGATCGCGCACCAGCCCATGGTGCAGGAGACCGATGCGGAAGGGGCCATCCTGGGCAGCATCTTCTTCATGGCACCGGAGCAGTTCGAGCGCTCCCCGGTGGATGTGCGCACGGACCTGTACTCATTGGGCTGCGTCTATTACTTCTCCCTCACCCAGCAGTACCCGTTCCAGGGCGAGACCGCACCGGAGGTGATGGCCAGCCACCTGTACCACAGCTTCATCCCGCTGGCTCAACTGCGCCCCGATCTGCCGGTGGACCTCTGCCGCTGGGTGGAGTGGCTCATGAGCCGCTCCCCTGACCGTCGGCCGGCCTCGATGGACAATGCTTTCGAGTGGTTCCAGGCCGGCCAGGCCCCCCTGACCCCAGAGGAAGAGGATGCCATTGCCCGTCGCCCGCCTCCGCCGGACATCCTCAACGCGCCGCCGGCTGTGCCCAACTTCAGCGGCACGGCCAGCCAGGCCCTGCGCCGGAGCGCCCCCAAATTCACCCGTCCAGGCAGTGTCACCCAGGCCCTCGGCTCCAAGCCGGTGCCCAAGCCCCTGGCCAAACCGGTCAACATCGCGGCGGCTGCAGCCCCCAAGCACCTCCAACACAGGAAGGCGCTACCGAAGTGGTTCACGGCCGGCGTACCCGCCACTCTCGCCATCGGGGCCGCCCTTTACTTCGGCACACAGTACGTGCAGCGGATGATGGGCGAGAACCGCTTCGAGGCGCTGGCTCACATGAGCAAACCCACCGGATCGGCCAAGGATGTGAACCTGCTCCTAGGTTTTCTGGAAGACTCCCGCAACAGCGACGCCGCCGCCGAAGTGCTGGGCAAGTTCGAGGAAAAGGACGTCACCAACAAGCTCATCCTCCAGCATATCCCCCGCACCAAGGAGCCTTGGGCGAGGAAAAACATCGCCGTGCTGGCCGGCAACCGTGGCATTGCCGATGCGGTCGAACCGCTCATGCGGCACCTGGGTCGCGCCACCGAGCGCGAGGTGCGGATCGCCACTTGGAATGCCCTGAGCCGCGTGGCCACCCCGGCAGAAGTCCCTTTCATGCTGGAGGAAGTCTCTGGCTCAGATGCTGACGAACTCCGGGCGGCTGAAGGCGCGCTGGTGAACGCTGCCCGCAAGGAACCCGACGCCGAGCGCCGCAGCCTGCCTGTGCTGCAAAGCTACCGCGCGAACTCAGGAACCGATGATGTGCAAGCGATGTTGCTGCGCACCCTTGGCCGTCTCGGCGGGTCCAACGCCCTGGATGACATGCGGAAGGCACTGGAGGATGGCAATGCCAAGCTCCGCACTGCCTCCGCCCTCGCTCTCGGCGACTGGCCCAATGCCGAGCCTGTGGCGGCTCTGGAAGCATTCATCGCGCGTGAGAAAGACTCGCTCGTCCGTACCAATGCGGTGAACAGCCTGGGAAATCTGGCTCCTTTGTCCGGCAATATTCCGCAGGAGGAAATCGCCGTGGTGCTCTCTAAAGCATTCGACGCCACCCGCGACGGTCGCGAGCAAGGTGCCATCCTGGGGGCCATCGCCCGCGTGGCGGATCCTGCTGCGGTGAATTTCTTCCGCGATCTTGGCAATCGTGAACCCCGCCGCAAGCCGGTGGCAGACAGTGCCATCCGCTCAGTCAATCAGGCCCTCGACCGCATGATTCCGGTGACGGCAGAGTCCACCACCTTGGAGTCCGCCAAAGCAGAGCTTCCGGCAGGTCCCCTCACGGTGGCTGATGGCGCGATCATCAACTGGATCAACACCGGCGACCAGGTGAACTGGCTGGTGAAGATCGAGCAACCCGGTGAGTACGAGTTGCAGATCAACCAATCCTTCGACAAGACCACGCCGGGGCGCTACCGCGCCACCATTGGCAGGGAATCCTTCCTGAAGACTGTGGACAAGACCTCCGGTGCAGAGTTCAAGACCGTGACCGCAGGCAAAGCCCGGTTTGAAAAGCCCGGCCTCTACCGCATCTGGATCCGCCCCCAACACATCACGGATGGCGAGTACCTCCTAAAACTCAAGGACGCCACCCTCACCCGTGTCGGCAGCTGATCCAAGAGCCCGCGTCATTCGCCCTCAGCCATGCCGCCCTCCTCCCCTCCCTTTCCTATTTGGCTGGTGGCGTTGATCCCGCTGGCGTTCTTCATCATCTTCCCACTGTTCTGGTGTTTCGTCGTCTGGCTCATCAGCCAGTTCAGTGGCTGGTCCAGGCTGGCCGCCCACTATGCCGCCAAGTCACCACCCGAAGGGAAGATGTGGTCCGGCCAATTCGGCATGGTCGGCGTTGCCAGCTACAAGGGCGTGCTGACCATCCATGCCGGACCTGCCGGTTTCTATATCGAGACCCCCTGGCTCTTCCGCACCGGGCATCCGCGGCTTTTCATTCCGTGGGCGGACATCCATGACCTGCAATTCAGCCGCCTCTTCTGGGGTCGCGAGATGGCAGGATTCGCCATCGGATATCCCAAACTCGGCTCCATGCGCCTGCCTGCGGAGATCATTCGCGAAGCGCCGGTGCCGGGTTCGAGCTAGCACATAGCGCCTAAATCCTAACGCC
This sequence comes from Verrucomicrobium sp. BvORR034, assembly GCF_000739635.1. Taxonomy (GTDB): domain Bacteria; phylum Verrucomicrobiota; class Verrucomicrobiia; order Verrucomicrobiales; family Verrucomicrobiaceae; genus Verrucomicrobium. Next base: position 93,838 of record NZ_BATQ01000175.1, read on the forward strand.
AGGACGCTGGATGGCGGAGTAACAAACTGGTGAACCGGCGTGCCATCGCGCGGCAATCCTACCCTCAACCCACAAATTACGCCATGAGTGGTTTTAGCGCCGGCTTCGTCCGAATTCCTGAAAACACAGATCCAGATGTGTTTACCCAAACAATCGCCGAAAGGTTCTTCTCATGGCCAAAAGTCAGAAGTTACTGCCGTGTTCAGTATGCACATGAATTTCAATGGATTCACCTCTACGGTTTCTCCAATGAGGGCGACGCGTTGACCGATACGACTATTCATCCCGCATTGCGCCCGCTACAGGCAGAAACCATAAGCCTTACAGCGCACAGCGGGAGCTCCACCTACTTCTACCGGCATCACATCAATGAGCGATGTTTGCGCGCCATCTACAGGACTGAGGACCGGGTATCCCAGAACTTCGGCGACGAGGAGCCCTGGGAGAAAATCAGTCGCCAGAAACTGATTTCAAAATGGGGAATGGAAACTCAGTGGCCCGCTGTGTTTGACGAAAAAGACATTATAGAGTCATTTGGCCTCCCTTCTCCTTGGAGCAACGGAACCCCTGAAGTTTGGGATCTCGATTTTTGCTGGGAAGACTGAATATCGGCCACGCAACGAATGGGCTAAAATGCCGCCGCAAAAGGGCAAACAAGCGGATGCTGGCAATCGGGCATCACCCGTTGTCCGCCCCGTGATTTGGGTCTCCTCTCGCGCACTTGCCAACCGGGGCCAAATATCCCACACTCCAGGGACACCACTACAAAAGCCATGTCCAACGACTCAAACCCCAGCGGAAACCGGAGAATCAAGAGAATGGACAACGTCCTCATCGTTGTTGACGATCTGGAAGCCGTGAAGACCTTTTTCCTCGAACTCGGCCTTGTTCTCGAGGGCGAAACCACAGTCGAAGGTCCAATGGTCGGGCAACTGATCGGGCTCAAGGATGTCCGGGCTACCCTGGCAATGCTGCGGACTCCCGACGGGCAGGGCATTGAACTGGACAAGTTCCACACCCCTGAACCCGTCAGGTTTGGCCCCGTGGACGCTCCAGTGAACACCATGGGCATCCGTCGGGTCATGTTCGCTGTCGAGAACATCGACGCTGTCGTGACACACATACTCGCCCACGGGGCCGAACTCATTGGCGAAATGAACTACGAGAACGCGTATCGCCTGGCCTACATCCGCGGGCCTGAGGGCATCATTGTTGGTCTTGCCGAACAGCTTGGTTGAACCTTGAGTCAGGGATTTTTCCCGAAGTAATCGCACGCCCAACCATGCGCCGCAGCCAATCCGCAGAGCGGCGTGGGCAACGGCAGATCGATCGCTTTTGTTTCACCCAGCGGTAGGCGGGACTTTTTCGAGCAATGACCGTTGCGAAGACCTGAGACGCGGTTTTGTCACCTTACACAACCGCCGCTTATCCCTCATCGGGAAGTAAAGTGTTGGCCGGCCGACAGGAACGTTTGATATTGCCATCCCTCGTGGCCATGGAGCACCCCTTGGGCACTTACTTGGTAGCGCTCCAGGGGGAAACTTCGCATACCGGGAAGTTAGTGCCTGCAAAGGAACCTTGAATGCGAAAGACCGCCACAACTCCTTCGGAGTAAAAACCTCCAACACCCATACCCAACGTAGACTCGCTGGAAGCTCGTCAACGTTGGGCTTGTAGCCCCATCCTCTTCGAGGAAGAACTTCGACTGAGCGAGTGGATGGCACCGGTTCCTTGGCGACCACCTTGAAGCGCCCGCCCCAGTCCGAAGTTGATCCCCAGCGGGGATCTCTAACACAGCCCAACGTTGGACGAGCCCTAAGCGAGTCAACGTTGGGTGCCTCCGCAGAGGAGGATCAGGTGGGAAGGCCGACAGCATCTGCACTCTCCCACCGCCATCAACACCTCCACGTCGCTCGATGCGGTGTTGCACGAATGTTGGGTTGCACCTCGCGAGGCCACGCGCTGACTGACGTTCCCGGCAAGGTGCCGGAAACAGCACGCAAGATGCGTGCGCTCCCCTGGCTTCTGCGGCACGAGGCCATTTTGAGAGATCGCCAGACCGCGTTTCGCCATCACGGCTCCCTTGGGTATTCGGCAAGATTACGATCAGGTGTAGAGGACAACAAAACACCCTTCCACCCCAGCGAGATCAACACCCCCATCTCCCTCCACAACCAGGCAATACCTCCAACCTGCCTCCCCCGCTCTAACTTCACACTTCAAACTTCTAACTCTTAACTCCCCCACGGCGGCTCAGCATCGGCCTCAGATCCTCCCAACACCACCGCCACGGCGGAAGTGCGATTTTCCACGTTCAGCTTGGCCAGGATGCGCCGCACGTGTTCGTGGATGGTTCTCACTCCCACGCGAAGGATCGTGGCCATTTCCTCGTCCCGTTTGCCCCGCGTCATCCAGAACAGCACCTCCCGTTCCCGGGGTGTGAGATGCCCGTTGATTTTGAACTGGGCAAACAGGGCGCACCTCCCCATGACCCGCTGCACGTGAGGCTGCAGCATCGCCAGCAATGCCACCTGCTCGTCGGAATAGGTCCGGTCATGGTTGATGACAAAGGCCATGGCCCCATAGGGCACCCCCACCAGCATGCAGGCCTGATCGCGAAAGGTATGCAGCTTTTGCACATGCCCGTAGAGGGAGATTTCACGCAACTGGCGCTCGCTGACGAAATCGGACAAACGTTGCACCGGCGTGGGCCCGTGCTTGATCAAGTGCCGCACCCCCGGATGATCGTGAATCAACTGAGGCACCACCTCATGGATCTCCGGCAGCGCTTCGGTGTAGCGATCGTCTATGTGCTTCATAGACAAATCCACCGGATTCACATGATCCACGGACAAGCTGCTCATGGGCAACAGTTGCTCAATCGCATCCATGATGCCCCTCAACGGATTCTCCCCGGTGGGTTCCCCATAGATACGGTGCAAAGAGTCTGAAAAGGCCTTCAGGCGGGCTTGCGACAAGTAACCTGAGGCCATGCACAAAAGTACCATCTGATGCATTGAGTTAGCAACCGGGAAATAGGTAGATTAGTTCATAGTGCTTGGTTCGGTGCAGCAGCTCGTAGCTGCAATCGTGAGAGTGCGGAAGGGTCACGTGTCATCAGCACGCCACCATCTCACAAGCGGCCTGCCCACGTTCTCACGAACACAGCCACGACTGACTTCCTGCCCGCGCAGCCGTCGCCCCCCCACTCCATCACTCCATCACTCCATCACTCCATCACTCCATCACTCCATCACTCCATCACTCCATCGACCGCCAGCAGCCGATACCCAATCCCCGGCTCATTGCGAATCTGCACACCTGCCGCGTCTCCCAACTTCTTGCGCAGATGCGCCACATACACACGCAGATACTGGGCCTGCTCGGTGGCATTGGGACCCCACACTTCTTTCAAGATCTGCTTCTGCGTGATCACCCGTCCCACATTGCGGGCCAGCAGTTTGAGCAGATTGTACTCGATCGGGGTGAGTTTGAGCGTGCTCCCGGCCAGTTTCACCTCCCGCGCGGCGAGATCGAGGAATAACTTTCCAATTCTGAGAGAGGGCTCCTCAGGGGTCTTGCGACGCCTTTGAATGGCCGCCAGGCGGGCCGCCAGTTCTGCGGTGGAGAACGGCTTCGTGACATAATCGTCAGCACCATTCTCCAGCGCTGCCACCTTGGTGTCCTCCTGATCACGAACAGACAAAACAAGCACCGGAGTCTCGGTCCACTCGCGGAGTCGTTTGAGCACCTCCAGCCCGTCCATGTCCGGCAGCCCGAGATCGAGCAGGATGACATCGGGGTGACGGAACGCCGCCTCAGAGAGGCCGAGAGAGCCGGTCCCAGCTTCAAAGACCTCATAGCCTTTGCTTTCCAGCGCCAGACGCAGCAAGCGCCGCAGTTGCACCTCGTCATCCACCACGAGGGCACGACCTTGACAGGGTATCGGGGAAGCACTCATGGCAGTGAGGGGGTGGTCAGCGTTTCTACAGGCAGCGTGATGACAAACTCCGCCCCTCCCTCCGGCCGGTTCGAGGCTTTCACGTCACCATCCAGCGAGCGCAGTAATGCTCGAGAGATGGAAAGCCCCAGTCCCGTGCCTCCCGTAGGGCTGCCGGGTCCGCGGTAAAACTTCTGGAACACCTGCTCCTCCCCGTCCTGCGGCAGACCGGGGCCACGATCCGCGATGCGAACCGCAAGGGTGCCGCCATGCCGCAGCGCTGCATGAATCTCCAACGGGCTCCCGGCAGGCGTGTACACCGCCGCATTGTGCAGGATGTTTGCCAGGGCCTGGGAGAAAAGATTGGGGTCGAGCTTCACAGCGGGCAGGTCTGCAGGAATGTCCATCGCAAGCGGGTGATTGTCGAGCGCCTCCCCCACGGACTGGCGGACCTGCTCAATCAGGTCTCCCAGCAGGCACCACTCCCGCACCGGCTGGACCGCCGCGGATTCGATGCGTGTCATCTGCAGCAGATGGTTCACGACCCGCTGCAACCGTGCCGAGGCAGTGTGAATCTCGTCAATGTACGGGTTCTTCACGCCTGACAGCCCCTCCAATGCCGCATGAATGACGGCAAGAGGTGTCTTCAACTCATGCGACACGCTGTCCAGCAAAGTGCGCTGCAGGCGCTCGGACTGCTCCATCAACTCGGCATGGCGCACAGCGAAAATGAAGTGCTCTTTCTCAAGGACCAACGCCAATTGCAGCGCAAAAGCTTCAATGGACTGGCGCGTCGTGAAATCCATCAGGGCCTTTTCCGACAGGCGGACTCCAAAGACTCCCATCAAGGAAGTCGCCGTCTGCAACGGAAACCAGGTGGCTTCAGATTCGGGCAGCGTGTCCGTGAAGCGGCCGGCGGGCTGCTTGTTTTGATAGCTCCAGTTGATCACCCCCCACTCTTTAGCGCTTGGCTGAAGCGTGCTGGCCTCGTGCACCGCGTGCGGCAGCGAGCGATCCATGTTTCGCACCACCACAGCCGCGTCGGCACGCAGGAACTCATTGATAGCACGCAGCGCCTCTTCCAGACCACGATCTGGCTCCGCCGTGAGGGCGGCGCTCTGGGTGACTCGCAAGAGGGCGGCAGTCTGCCGCTGTCTCCGGCGTTCTGCCTGCTCGCGCTGCCGCAGCCGTGTCGTCAGATGTCCCATGCTGAAGGCGACAATGAAGAACATCACGAACATGACGATGTCATGCGGCTGGTTGATGTGGAGCGTGAACCGGGGAGGGATGAAGAAATAATCCCAGGTGAAAGCACTCAGCGCGGCCATGGTCAGCACCGGCCCCCTGCCGAGGCGGACGGCGGCAACGATCACCGCCAGCAAGAAGACGAGACCTGCAAAAACATAACCTGTATAAGGGAGGAGCAGCCAGCCAAGCAGCGCCACGACAAAGGTGAGCCCCAAGGCCCAGACATACTCTGAAACCAGACCGACAGGAAGCTCAACGGCCTGCGGTTTGTCCGCCCTGGCTGAACCACTCGCCAGTTCCGGCCGCACCATGCAGACGTCAATGTCACCACTTTCCTGAACCAGCCGGTCAGACAAGGAGCGGTGCCACCATGCTCTGGGTCCTGGTTTTCCGACCACGATCTGGCTCACATTACGGTCTCGAGCGATCTGCAGCAGGGAAACCGCCACATCCTCTCCCGTGACGCTCACCACCTCCGCCCCCAACTTGCGGGCCAGCGCCAGAGATCTGGCCAGACGTTCTTCATCAGCCGGTGCCAGCCTTTTGGAGCCCTCCACCCACGCCACGATCCATGGGCAGGAAAGCCGGTTGGCCGCCCGGCGTGTCCAGCGGATGAGGCTCTCCGAGTACGGGCTGGGCCCCACTCCCACCAGCAGCCGGGCATTCGTCTTCCAGGCCGTGCTCACCCGCTTCGCCCGCCGGATGTCCTCCAGATCGCGATCCACATGCTCAGCCGTGAAACGCAGCGCCATTTCCCGCAGGGCCGTGAGGTTGCCTTCCTTGAAGAAGTTGGACACCGCCCACTCCGCACGGTCTCCAAGGTACACCTTGCCCGCCGCCATGCGGTCGAGCAGTTTTTCCACACTCAAATCCACCAGCTCGATCTCGTGCGCATGATCAAGGATCGAGTCCGGCACGGTCTCTTGAATGGTGATGCCCGTGATCTGCCGGACGATGTCCACCTGGCTTTCGATGTGCTGGACATTCACCGTGGTGTAAACATCCAGCCCCGCTCCAATGAGCTCAATCACGTCCTGGTGTCGCTTGGAATGGCGGGAACCAGGGGCGTTGGTGTGCGCCAGTTCGTCCACCAGGACGAGTTCCGGACGCTGTTGAAGCACGGCATCCAGGTCAAACTCCTCCAGGGTGTGCCCGCGATGCTCGAGCATCTTGCGGGGAAGAACCTCCAGATCCTTGAGCAGCGCGGCCGTCTCCGACCTCCCGTGAGTTTCCACGACCCCCACGATCACCTTGACCCCTTCTTTCTGGCGCTGACGTGCTGCCTGCAGCATCGCGTACGTCTTGCCAACGCCCGGGCACATGCCCAGGAAAATGAAGAGGCGTCCCAGACGGGACTCCCTTTCAGCACGCTGCAACTCTGCCAAAAGGGCATCGGGATCTGGCCGGTTGGGTTCAGTCATCAGAGTACGGGCGGATCAGGTGGTTGACAGCAGACCGGGCTTGATGCGCTTGTTTTTAACACGGGTCTGCGGAAAGGGCTGTTTGTCTTTTTGATAATAGCAGATTTCCACGAGAGTCGGCCAGAGCTCGAGCGAGGCGTGGATCTGGCTGATGACATCATCCACAATACGACTCACGTTCTGCTGGAAGAAGTCCGGCTCAAAACCATAGAACACTTTCGCCAGATTTTCTGCGAAGAGGTTGAGGGTGTGCTTGCGCTCAGGGTCCGCGGCCGATTCCGCAAAAGTCAGCACCCGGGAATGGACCGCCATGACCTTGCTCAGAATCTCCTGCGTATCCTCCAGGGTCACCTCCCCGTTGTAGCGGAACTTGATGCCCAAGTCGTCACGGTGGTACACGCTGTCCTTGATATTCTTCTTCAGCAGGCTGCAGAGCTCTTCGTTGAAGACCTCCATGGCCAGCGGATTGCGCATGTAGTTGTTCTTCGTGTGGCGCTGCACCGCATCCACATGGGCCGCCGCCACTCCGGGCTGCTGAATCCAGAGACGGTAGATGTAGTCCTCGAACCTGAGGCGGGTGGGGAAAAAGGGAGGCAGCCCCAGCCGGTTGTCATAGCCGGAGACGCCGCAGTCGATGCGCCAGTTCTTCTTGGTCACCACGGGGCGGAAGTTCACCAGGACGTACACGTCGTTCAGGGCATTGATGTCCGACTGTTCTTCATCGGCAAGAAACATCTCCACATAGTCGAGCGCATCAATGTCGTTTGTCCCCGTGCGGTAGGTCTGGGCGATCTTCACCACCGACTCCCTCGGCAGGCGGCCGGGTTGGAGCATCAGGGAGTTCTCGCGGGAGAAAGTGCTGGTGGTGTTGGTCTCCAGGTCCATCGAGGTATCCACCAGCATCTCCCCCCGTTCGTAGTTCGCCGGCATCTGGCCCGCCTTCTTGCCCAGAGCATCCTTGAACGCGGCCAGCAGGTCAAAGGACTTGCTGACGTAGCCGTTCTCCGAGGTCCGGCAGAGCTTGCCGCGGCAGACTTCGTTGGCCGCCAGGCTCTCCATGCTGTCCTCGATGAGCGCATCCGGCCGCATGTCGTCATCGGAGCTGATCAGATAGTGACCAAGCGTGTACATCAGCGTGAAATTCCGGTTCCCGCCATAGCTGGGCCGGAAGAGATTCCGCACCAGTGATTCAAGTTTTTTGTCACGCAGCTTGCGGTTCAGGAAACCAATGAACTCCTCCTTCTCCCTCGGCCCCACATAGAAGAGCTCGTTGGCGGTGCGGGTCTGCTCCAGGAGACTGTAGTATTTCTGGTGGGCAGCCAGGCTGGAGTCGTCGAAGACCAGCATCCGTGCGGCATGGCCGTTGCGCCAGAAGTTGTCGTCGTAGGCTTCGATGGTGGCGGCCACATCCCGTAATCGATAGGTGGGAATGGCGAAATGCGTCTGGGCAGAGTTCATGTTAGTAGGCGATTCAACTTGGATGACGTGTCAGTGAGCATTGCAGTGCAATGGGATGTGCCCATGATGAGGCAATCCCGGGGCACCTCACGATCTGCGTGGGATGCCCCGGGATTGTCCCGACCGCCCTCAACAGGGCGGCGGGCGGGCTTCCCCTACGGCAGTTCGTCCAGGGCCAGATTGAGACGCCAGACATTCACCCGGTCGGTGCCAATGGCACGCGAGGGTGGCGGCTCTGTGAGATTGTCGATGAGTGCCTCCGCTCTTTTGATGCCCTCAGCATTCAGGCCGCGCTCTTTGGCAATCCCCTCGATCTGCTGGCGCGCCTGGAAGGAGCTCAGATAGGGGTGGGGTGTTTCCACAGTGGACTCACCGAGTTTGAAGTAACGTGGCCCGGTCAACTTCTCGGCCAGGAGCTGTTCCGCCACGACTTTCTCGTCGGGAATGGAGAGCTTTTTGCCCTCGCGGTGGCTTCGCATAAAATGGGCGACACCCGAGAAGAAGAGGAACAGCACCACCAGTGCGACGGCATAGAGGCCGAGGATGCGAATCGGAAAATTGTCGTTAACCTGGGATTTCATGGCAGGACGAGGTTGTGGAGTCCACAGGCGGGCCCGGCCTGAACCAGGCCCGCCCTGAGATCCATTTCAATCAGCTAGTGTTATTTCATCGTAGAAGGCAGCTGCTCCAGGGCCCGGTTCAAGCGGAGCACATTGACACCCGCATCCCCCAGCACGCCCAGATCAGGTCCCTCAGTGCAGGATTGAACAAGGCTGCGCACCTGGTCTTCAGACAGGTTTCTGGCCCGGGCCACCCGTGCAGTCTGCAGGGCAGCGTTGCGCGGGCTGATGTGAGGGTCCAATCCGCTGCCGGAGGCCGTCACCGCATCGGCAGGCACCGGTTCGTCCGCCTTGAGCCCATTGGTCTCACGATAGGAGGCAATGCGATCCTTCACGGCATCCGCCAGCTTCTGCGACGTGGGGCCGAGGTTGGACCCGCTGGAGCTGGCAGCATCATATCCATTGGCACCGGCTGCTGAAGGACGAGGTTGAAACCAGGCCTCCCCAGTAAAGTTCTGCCCCAGCAGAGAAGAGCCTCGGAGGGTGCCGTCAGCATCTTTGATGAGGCTGCCGTTGGCCTTGTCCCGAAAGACGCCTTGGGCAACTGCCCAGACCACCACGGGATAGAAGCCGCAAAGCACCACCACAAAGACCAGGGTGGAGACCACCGCCCCACGCACATCAAGTAAGAACGATTTCATAAGATTCAATCAAGCGAGGTTAAGAGTCGTGATGATGACGTCGATGGCCTTGATGCCTGCAAAGGGCAGGAGGAGGCCGCCGAGTCCGTAGATGCAAAGGTTGCGCTGGAGCACTGCCACCGCACCGACCGGGCGGTATTGCACCCCACGCAAGGCCAATGGGATCAGGGCAATGATGATGAGCGCGTTGAAGATGATGGCGCTCAGGATCGCGCTCTGTGGCGAGGCCAGGCCCATGATGTTGAGCGGGGCAATGGCCGGGAAGGTGACCATGAGCATGGCAGGAATGATGGCGAAGTACTTCGCCACGTCGTTGGCGATGCTGAAGGTGGTCAGCGAGCCGCGGGTCATGAGGAGTTGTTTCCCAATCTCCACGATCTCGATGAGCTTCGTGGGGTTGCTGTCCAGATCCACCATGTTGCCGGCTTCACGGGCGGCCTGGGTGCCGGTGTTCATGGCCACGCCCACATCCGCCTGGGCCAGGGCCGGGGCATCATTGGTGCCGTCCCCGGTCATGGCCACCAGGTGACCCTGCGCCTGCTCGGAGCGAATGCGCTTGAGCTTGTCCTCCGGTGTGGCCTGGGCCATGAAGTCATCCACGCCCGCTTCCGCGGCAATGGCGGCGGCGGTCATTGGATTGTCCCCGGTGATCATCACCGTGCGGATGCCCATCTTGCGCAGTTGGGCAAAGCGTTCCTTGATACCGCCTTTCACCACGTCCTTCAGCTCCACCACGCCCAACACCTTCTGACCATCCACCACCACGAGGGGCGTGCGACCCGCGCGAGCGGCGGCTTCCACGGTCTTCTCCACCTCGGCGGGATAAAGACCGCCCTTCTCCTCCACATAGCGCCGGACGGACTCTGCCGCACCTTTGCGCACGCTCCGCCCGTCAATGTCCACCCCGCTCATGCGCGTCTGCGCCGTGAAGGGGATGAAGGTGGCATGGGGCTCCGCCACCTCACGACCACGGATGTTGAACTTCTCCTTGGCGAGCACCACGATGCTGCGACCTTCTGGAGTTTCGTCCGCCAGGGAGGCCAGTTGCGCGGCGTCCGCCAACTCCTGTTCGGTGACTCCGGCAGCAGGGCGGAAGTCCGAAGCCATGCGGTTGCCGATGGTGATGGTGCCCGTCTTGTCGAGCAGCAACACATCAATGTCCCCGGCAGCCTCCACGGCACGACCACTGGTGGCCATGACATTGCGACGGATGAGGCGGTCGATGCCGCTGATGCCGATGGCGCTCAGCAGTCCACCGATGGTGGTGGGGATGAGGCACACCAGAAGGGCGATGAGCACCGGGATGGTGAAGTTCGTGCCAGCATAGATGCCGAAGGGTTTCAACGTCACCACCACCAGCAGGAAGATCAGCGTGAGGGCCGAGAGCAGAATGGTCAGGGCAATCTCATTGGGTGTCTTCTGGCGCTTGGCCCCTTCCACCATCGAGATCATGCGATCCAGGAAGGTATTGCCCTTCTCCGACGTGATCCGGATGATGATGCGGTCACTGATGACCCGTGTGCCGCCGGTGACGGCACTGCGATCACCACCGCTTTCACGAATGACCGGGGCAGACTCGCCGGTGATGGCTGCCTCGTCCACGCTGGCAATGCCTTCGATCACCTCGCCATCAGCAGGGATGACGTCGCCGGCGTCACACACCACGACATCACCTTTTTGCAACTCAGGAGCAGGCACCCGCTCCTCTTTGCCGCTACGCACACGGCGGGCGACGGTATCCTTGCGAGCTTTGCGCAGGGAATCGGCCTGAGCCTTGCCGCGGCCTTCAGCCATGGCCTCCGCGAAGTTGGCAAACAGGACAGTGAACCAGAGCCAGATGGCCAGCTGGACGATAAAGAAGCGGTCCACCGGGGCGGTGAAGATGCTCACAGTGGTCAACACCGCACCAACCAGCGTCACGAACATGACGGGGTTTTTGATCATCAGGCGCGGATCGAGTTTCTTGAACGACTCTCCAATCGCCGGACCGGCGATCTTCCAGTCAAAGAGGGAGGGAACTTGATGGGACATGGTAGTAGGAAACAAATGGTTTAGAAGAGCTGGCCCTTGAGCATCAGGAAGTGCTCAACAATGGGGCCCAGGGCGAGGGCAGGAAGGAAGTTGAGAGCGCCGACGAGCAGCACCGTGCCGATCAGCAGGATGGTAAAGGTCACTCCAGCCACCGGGAACGTGCCCACACTGGGAGGTGCGATTTTCTTCTGCACCAGCGAGCCCGCCAGCGCCATGATCGGGATGATCATGAGGAACCGTCCAATGAGCATCGCAAAGCCCAGCGTGACGTTGTAATGCGGATCCCCGTTGGCAGGATTCGCAGTGAGGCCGCCAAAGGCACTGCCGTTGTTGGCGGTGGTGGAGCTGTAGGCATAGAGCATTTCGCTGAAGCCGTGCGGGCCACTGTTGTTGAGCCCGGCCAGCCCCCAGTCACTCACGGATGCCCAGGCGGTGAAGCCGAGGATGGAGAGGCACAGGACCAGCAGGGAGAGCATGGCCATCTTCACATCGTAGGCCTGGATCTTTTTGCCGAGGTATTCAGGCGTGCGACCCACCATCAGTCCGGCGATGAACACGGCGAGCACTACAAAGACGAGCATGCCATAGAGCCCGGCACCCACACCGCCGATGACCACCTCACCCAGTTCCATCATGAACAAGGGCACCAGGCCGCCGATGGCGGTGAAGGAGTCATGCATCGCGTTGACCGCACCACAAGAAGCCGCCGTGGTGACCGTGGCGAAGAGGGAGGAGTTGAAGATGCCGAAGCGCACCTCCTTGCCCTCCATGTTGCCATCGCCCAATACGACGCCGAGCCCCTGGTGAATGGGATTGCCCCGAGACTCCGCCCACCAGCAGGTGATCACACCTGCCAGAAAGAGGACCATCATCGCACCCCATACGGACCAACCGTGCGCCTGGTTCTTGGTCATGCGGCCGAGGTAGTAAGTCAGCCCGCTGCCAATCGCAAAGATGGAGAGCATCTGCAGGAAGTTGGAGAGCGGAGTGGGGTTCTCATAGGGATGCGCCGCATTGGCGTTCACAAAACCACCGCCGTTCGTGCCCAGCATCTTGATCGCCACCTGGGAGGCCATGGGCCCCTGGGCGATGACCTGGTCGGTGATCACCTGCTCTTCCATGACGGGTTTCCCATCAGCGCCAAGCACCGTTTCACCGGCATCATTCTTCTTTTCCACCTGCACCTTCTGCGGCTCCAGAAGCGTGGCCGTGTCATACGGTTTGAAGTTCTGGATCATGCCCTGGGAGACCAGGAAGATCGCTAACACCAGACTTAAAGGCAGCAGGAGGTAGTAGGTGGATCGAACCAAATCGACCCAGAAATTCCCCAGCACACCTGCCGAATGGCGTGTGATGCCACGAACGAGGGCGGCGGCAATGGCAATCCCGGTGGCGGCCGAGGTGAAGTTATGCAACGTCAACCCCACCATCTGGGAGAAGTAGGACATTGTCCCCTCCCCGCCGTAGCTCTGCCAGTTGGTGTTGGTGGTGAAACTGATGGCCGTGTTGAAAGCCAGATGATGGTTCAACGGACCGAGGCCCTGCGGATTGAAGGGCAGCAAATGCTGCAGGCGCAGGATCGCGTAGGTCAGCGCACAACCAGCCAGGCTGAAGAGCAGCATGGCCACGGTGTATTGCTTCCAGTTCTGCTCCCGGGTGCGGTCCACGCCCATGACGGCGTAGGTCAGCCGCTCCAGCGGCCCCACCACAGGGTCCAGCAGCGTTTTGCCGTTCGCATCCAGCACCTTTGTGAGATAGATGCCCAGCGGCTTGGTAATGAGGGCCAGCAGCCCGACGAAGAGGGCAAGCTGAAGCCAGTCTGATGTATGCATGAAAAGGTTCAGGTGAATGGGTTTCAGGAAAGTGTTAGAACTTTTGCGGCCGGATCATGGCCGTGAAGAGGTAGATGAAGAGGAGCAGCGCAACGCCGCCCACGAGGATGGTTTCCATGGCAATGCAGGATGGGTCAGGGGTTAGAGCTTCTCGCAGAAGCGGATGTAGAAGCCGCTCGCGAGGAAAAAGCCGGTGAAGGCCGCGATGTAGAGGAGGTCAGTCATGGGTGGTTCCAGAGTGAAAGTTTCATTGGAACCACGATCTTCCACCCGCCCCGGCCCTCGAATTAAAAGGGGGCCAGGAGGTGTTAAAAAAGTGTTAAAACGGGGACATTGTGCGCTCCGGCCTTCGACGCCGACAGCCCCCGGAGGTCAATCAACCTGTACACTCCCATCATCTGGCGACGAAGTCGCTGTGGAGTGCGTGCGTGAAACGAAGCCCATCCCTCCGTTCGCGCCACATCGCCATCAGCCCGACACAGGACTCCCTAAAGCGGCGATTCTCGCCGCACTCCCAAAGATGCTTCGCATCCAGGTGGTGGGCATCCATTCTGGCCTGCCATTCGTTCACCCTCCAATATCGCAAGCTCCCTGAAGCAATCTGTCCCCACCACTCCCATCACCTGACGGCGCAGCCGTTTTGGGACTGCGGTGAGCATCACCGCTTTCGCTACGCCTTGTGAGGTTCGATCTCCTTACATCCTCCAGCGAAACCCCGCTCAAACTCCAAACCGAACACGAAGAACCCTCCCCCAGGCGCTCGCGCCGCCTAAACCAGCGGAGCGCCTCAACAGCCCGCTTGCGGGCCCCTCAACCATCCCGCTTTGCGGGAGCGCCTAAACCTCGCCTCAAGCAAACTTCCGCATGCGCGTCCGCACGTCATCCTTCAAACGATCCACAAACCCCAGGGCAAAGTCCTCAGGGTTCAATGTATCATCCTGAATGAGAGGGGTCAGGTCCATCGCGAACGTCAGCGAGTTCGTCGCGTCCGTGGTGTGGGAGTCAAAGTAAGTCGCATTGGCACGGCGCAGGCCTTCTTCGGCCAGGTCATAGCGCTTGCCGCCGCTGATCTGGGAGTCAAACACCGCCAGCAGGGCACCAATCAAATGTGGATACTGGTCCACCCAGAGCATCACCTTGTCTTCGCTCAGCAGCCAGTCGAGCTTGCGCCAGACTTCACAACCATAGACGCGCTGGGGGCGCGCCTCTTTGGGCAGGGAGCGCAGGGCCTCCAGGCAGCGCAGGAAGGTTGCCACATGCGTATCATGACGGTCAGCGGGATTGTGCAGATAAACAAACTGGGGCTGGGTGAGCTTGAGGATGCGCAGCAAGTCATCGGACACATCTTCCCTGCGGCCGGACTTCACGTCCTCACTGGGATAGCCCAGCTGGACCATCACGCTGTACTCCCCCACGAAGGCGGCCTTGCGCTGCTCGTGCTTCCGCACTTCCAGCATCTCCTCGTCCGTGTAGTGGGCATACGGCCCTTTGCGCGGACTGCCGGAGCCGTTTGTCACCACCACACCGCCGAACCACTTCTCATCCCGCCGGAAGCACTCGGTGATGCCATGATAGGCCGCGATTTCCAGGTCGTCCTGGTGGCTGACGATGCCAAGGTGGGTCACCCGGGCAAATGCCTGGGCGGGGTCGGTCTGGTCGGGGACAAACAAGTCGGCTTTGGAGTGGCGAAAGAGCATGGCAGGTGGTTCACGATGAGCGGAAACCGCCTTGGAGCAAGGCGATTGGTGGCATTCCGAAGAACGAATGTCCGAAACCTGCCCATTGTGAGCATAAATCTCCAACAATCGAGCCAGACGGGCCAAGGTTCCCGAAGCGGCTGGCACGCTTTAGGCATGCAACGGTTATGTCACGCGATTCTCCATGAAAATGGAGGGATCGTGGTTTTTATGCTTGCCGTTGCCACTCAAAGTCGTGTTTACTTTGACGAACTTAATTAATTCGGATGCACGCTTCATCCGCACGACCCCAACCCCCCGAGGACGCCTGCGCGTTTCTTACGGGCGGTTTTCTTTTCCCCCCATGGTCAGGCTGACCGCACCGGTCCGCCGCCCCTGAACCTCAACCACCCCAAACAACGCCCTATATGCTCCACGAAGCCGCTCCTTCCCCCGAACTGATGCTGAGTCTCGAAGAGGAAATCACCAACGGGAGGGAAAACGGCAACGGGGGCGGCGTCCAGTACGGAGGCGGGGGGACAGGGACGCGAAGGAAACGAGGAGCCAACGGGCGGAACGGCTCCGTCCAGAGCACCCGGGTGAAGTCCTTTGTGCTGGATACCAACGTGCTTCTGCATGATCCGGCCTGCCTGCAAAGGTTCGAGGACAATGAGGTGTGCATCCCCGTGGATGTGCTGGGTGAGCTGGACCGGTTCAAAAACGAACCCAGCGATCGAGGAGCCAACGCACGCGAGGTGCATCGCGCCCTCTCCCGCGCCTTTTCACAGCCGGGTGCCGATGTCATGCAGGGTGTCACCACCGCCGGTGGCGGCCGGGTGCGCCTGGTGGTCTTTGACCTCAAGGAAGCCCTTCAGTCAAAGCCGGTGCAGCGCTTTGAACGCGTGTTTCATGACATGGAGAAGCCGGATCATCGCATTCTTGCATGCGCTCTCTGGCTCGGTCACCTCTCGGATCATCCGGTGATCCTTGTCAGCAAGGACCTGAACATGCAGCTCAAGGCACGCGCCGTGGGCATGCCCTGCGAGGACTATCTGCATGACAAGGTGGAGGCCCGGGAAGTTTCCCAAACCGAGCTCGTCACCGTGCAGGTCACCTCCCATGAGTTGCAGCGGTTCGCCAGCAGCAGCATCCTGGAGCTGGAGCCACGCCGCTATCCCGCCCTGGCCGTCAATGAGTACGTCCTGCTCTCCGCCGGCGAGAAGAACACCATGCCCGCGCGGTTTAGCGCCACGGGCTCGTTCATCAAGCTGCACGTCCCGGAGTCGCTCAAGATCCTGCAGGGCCGCACCATCAAGCCCATGAACCTGGGCCAGGCCTGCCTGCTGGATGCGCTCATGAATCCGGAGATCTCCCTCGTCACGTGCTTTGGACAAGCAGGCACGGGCAAGACGCTGCTGGCCTGCGCCGCAGGTCTCTCTCAGGTGATGGGCAACACCTACTCCGGCATCACCGTGAGCCGGCCCATCGTGGCCATGGGTCAGGGCATCGGCTTCCTGCCAGGTTCCCTGCATGAGAAGATGCGCCCGTGGCTCCAGCCAGTGTACGATGCGCTGGATCTGCTGACCCGCCCGGCCGCCAATCCCAGCTTCAGCAAAAAGAAGACTTCCCGCCACGGCAACCCCAACCCGCCCCTGCAAGGCATGACACCGGGCAGTGCGGCCGCGCCGTACGATCCGCTGGTGCAGTCCGGCGTGATCGAGATCGAAGCGCTCTGCTACATCCGCGGTCGCAGCATTCCAGACCGCTTTTTCATCCTGGATGAAGCGCAGCAGCTCACGCCGCTGGAGGCGAAGACCGTCGTCACCCGCATGTCCCGTGGCAGCAAGCTGGTGCTCATCGGCGATCCCGCCCAGATCGACAACCCGTATGTGGACAGCCGCAGCAACGGTCTGGTGTACACCCGCCAGCGCATGCGCGGCCAGTCCTTCGCCGCCCACGTCCCACTGGGCAAAGGCGAGCGCAGCCCGCTCGCGGAGGCCGGGGCACGCCTGCTTTAGAAGATCACTCCCGCTCTCAGACACTGATGCCGGTCCGGGTCCCATGCCCGGGCCGGCATTGTTCCCTCAAGTTATTTCACCGAACTCCTGATCAAGGGTTGCCTACACGTCCCATCACCAGAATCAACCCGCTGGGCCGGTGGCGGATGTAGAACAGAAAGGGATGATTCGCGATGAAGAGCACGGGTATCGGCCCCCTCTCCTCCGGAGGCGCGCCGCTGGCGAAGGGATCTGCAGGAGCAACGATGGCAGCCGTCGCCTCTGCGCCAGCTTCATTGACGTCCACCGTGGTCTCCTTATAGAGGCCACTGAGGTACAGAGGCTGGCTCCGGCTCATCGGCCCCAGTTCCGCGACCTTTGGAGTGATCATGCTTCCGGCCCCCAAGGCGCGTAGCAGCATCGAGAACTCCCCGCCCAGGGAAAAGGAGAACCTGGGCAGGTGCACCGTCACCAGAGTTGACTCCAGCTTGCCAATTGCTTCTTCCAGCCCCGCTTGAGTAAGCGCCTTCTCCACAGCAGGCAGCCCCTCCTGTGCCACGGGCAACAGGATGAGCATGCTGTAGTCCTGCGACCGATCACCCATGGGCAGTTCCAGCAGGCCATACCCCTGCGCCACCATCTTGGCATGACGCAGCCTGCCTTGCCTGCGCATCATCATGACCTGCTTGTCCCTTCGGACGGAAGGCACCCAGAACGCCCGCTGCACGGTATCCTGCGCAGGAAAGCGGTCTGCCCAGGGCCCCTTGAAATACAGCGTGCTCACTAGTGAGAGTGCGTTGGTATCACGCACCAGCCCACCAGGAGGCACCAGATTCGTGATGCGTCCCCGGGTCCCGCGCCGGATCAGCTCATTGATGCCTTCGACCGCACTGACCGGGTCGTCGCTCTTGATCACCAGTGGGGGTACACCATAGGTGTTCTGGGCCACATCCAGAAAGGGATCCTCCAGTTGTACGCCCTTGCGTATCAGCAGGTGCATCGTGGAATCGATGATCACTTTGCCATCCGCCGCCGATTTTCCCAGGGACTCCCCGAGGCGCTTGACGGCCGCAGCCCTGGCTGCGGCGTCCCCCTCCCAACCCAGCAACTGGATCATTTCCTCACGGGTTTTCCCCTCCGCTCCCTCCAGCACCAGGGACAGGGTGCGGTGCAGGGCATACGGACACATCACATAGTTATCCGGCATCGTTTGCAATGCGGGTGCCAGCTTGAAGGCCAGGACATTCGATGCCTGGGCCCCCACCCGGGGCGTCTCCGCCTGCGATGACATGGAGCCCAGCACCCCCAACAATCCTGTAGCCACCCATCCCAACCACCAGCGTGAACACACTTTCATGAAGCAAAATCATGCCGTCCCCTTCAAAAGAAGAGAAGAAAAAAATCTGCAACTAAGCCTCCCGGCCAACGTTCATCCAGCCTCGTGCTCCATGCCATCCGAATTGGAGTGCGTGCCAAACCATAACATCAGCAATACTCATTCAGATACCGATCATGAAAACGATGCTCACCCTTTTCGCGCTGGCGCTCAGCGCCTCTCTCGCCCTTGCCGCTGACGGCGACAAGCCCAAGCCCCCCGGCGGTGACGGTGCCAAGCGCAATCCCGAAGAAGCCTTCAAGAAGCTCGACGCCAACGGCGACGGCTCCCTGAGCAAAGACGAATTCAAAGCCGCCCCCTTCGCCCAGAAGAATCCTGAGCGTGCCGAAAAAGGCTTCGAAGCCAAGGACAAGGACAAGGACGGCAAGCTCTCCAAGGAAGAGTTCGCCACCCGCCCAGAAGGCCGCCCCGGCAAGCCCGGTGAAGAAGGCAAAAAGCCCGCCAAGCCCGAAGGTGACAAGAAACCTGAAGGCGACAAGAAGCCCTGATCCGGCACCCTCCTCCGCCCCCAACTGTCATTTTCCTGAAAAATAGGTGCAATGACGGCGGGGGCGCTTCGTTTCAGCTGCAAGCACCTCCAGGCCCAGGCCTGCGGCGTGCCACTGAAACCCAAAGCATAACCAAATCAGAGTAACATAGTCATGAAAATCACCGCAGTTCTCTTCGCTCTCCTTGCCACCGCTTCCCTTTCCTTTGCCGCTGACGAAGCCGCCAAGAAGCCCGAAGGTGACAAGCCCAAGGGCCCGACCGAAGCCGCCTTCACCAAAAAAGACGCCAACGGCGACGGCAAGCTGACCAAGGACGAGTTCACCAAGGGCGCTCCGGACGCTGCCAAGGCTGAGAAGCAGTTCGAGCGCAAAGACAAAGACAAGAGCGGCGACGTGAGCAAGGAAGAATTCCTGGCCGTGGGCGCCAAGAAGGAAGCCAAAGAGGCCAAGTAAGCCCAGCTCTCTTCCCAACGTACGGGACCACCCGATCGTTTTGAATTTGGCCGTCTCCACGTGGGTGGAGGCGGCCTTTTTGTTTTGCTGGAAGAAATGCGGGACCTTCTGTCAAAATGGAGGCTCGCAACCCGTTTTTTCTTCACTCATGCCTCCTCCCGCCGTCAAACCAATCGATCCGGCCGAACTTCCCGCCCTGGCCCAGGCCACCATGCGCACGGCCAAATTTCCCATGCTCTCCAGCATGGATGGTGACCAGCCACGGGTGCGTCCCGTATCCCCAGTCAAAACGGAAGGGTTCACCGTCTTCGTTGCAAACCTCCGGAGCTATCACAAGACCGGCGAAATCGCCCAAAACCCGAAGGTCGAACTCTGCTACTTAGACACTGACCACAATCAGGTGCGCATCACCGGGGTGGCGGAAGTGGTCACGGATCGCGGCCTGCTGGAGAGCATCTGGGCTGGGAACGCCCTGCTGCGCGCCTACCTGGGCACGCCTGACAATCCGGACCTCATCATCTACCGCATCCTGCCCCACCAGGTGCGGTACATGCGCGAATGGGCGCTGCACTATCATGAGGTGCCGCTGGTGTAAGAAATCCGCCTTCCTCCCCTCCCACGCCCCTTACCCATGGACCGTCGCACCTTTCTCGCCACGCTCACCGCAGCCACCGCGCCGATTTGCGCGCAGGATCCGATGCCCGCATCAAAGCCCACCCTGCACCTTGCGGGGGAAGGACACTGGCTCGTCATCAAGGGCAACCACCTGCCCAAGGGGGAGATCCGCATCAACTACCTGGAAGCCTATTGTCGCGCCAGCTCCACCACGGCAGACTGGGTGACGCACACGACCGTGGGACACACCACGGAACTCGTCTCTGCCGCGCCAGACGGCAAAAGCCTGCGGCTGCGCTGCCAGGTGAAAGACGGGCTGGTGGTGGATCATGAGATTCAGGCTGGGGACGATGAAATCACCTTCCACCTCAAGGCTCACAACCCGACCTCCCGCCTCAACGAGGCCCACTGGGCCCAGCCGTGCATCCGCCTGGGTGACTTTGCCGGAGGTGAGACCGCCGACCCCAGGGAGGTGAACATCAAGCTGGATCGTAGTTTCATCTTCCTCAATGGCCGACTCACCCGGCTGCCCACCAATCCCTGGGCCACCCAGGCGCGTTATATTCCCGGCCAGGTCTGGTGCCCCAAGGACGTGCCCCGCACCGATGTGAACCCACGCCCCCTGAGCACCCTGGTGCCCAGCCACGGCCTCATCGGCTGTTTCAGCCAGGATGATCAGTGGATCTTCGCCGTTGCCTTCAGCCCCTATCAAGAGTTGTTCCAGGGCGTCGCCCGGTGCCTGCACAGCGACTTCCGCCTCGGCGAGGTGAAGCCCGGCGAAACGAAGGCGATTCTAGGAAAAATCTATGTCGCCCCCAATGCGCACGATGAAGGGGCGTCGCTGTTGCAGCGGTATCAGAAGGATTTTGCCGACGGAGGCAGAGGCAACGATTGAGTTTAACCACAGAGGCACAGAGAACACAGAGGAATGATTTTTAGACAGAATTGACGGAATTAACAGAATTGGGATTCAAGTCGAGGATCTTGTTGAACACACGCCTCACGGGAAGCTGAACCTAATTCTGTCTAAATCTCAGTTTCAGTCTCTGTGTCCTCTGTGCCTCTGCGGTTAAAAAGATTTCACTCTCCCGCGAGCAATGCCACCAACCTCACCCATGTTGAAACACCACTTTCTAATTGTCCTCCTTGCCATATTGGCTGGCCCCTTCACCGCGTCCGTCAGAGCCGATTCGGCACAAACCACACCATCATCGCTTGCCGGATGTTATGTCCTCGAAGCAGATGACAGCCAGGCTCAGTCCACCATCGTTTTGAGTGTTCACGCCCCCTCGCCAGATGTGCTTCGACTGACTGCCGTGCATGTTCGTCAGGCCGAGTTGCTCGCGAGCCCCGAAGTCTCCGTCATTACCGATCTCAGATACGACCAAAACACCCAGACGCTAATCAAGGAGTCGGGACAGGTTTGGGCAGAGCTTGCCAGTAAGCAAGCCAAGGTATCATTGAAAATCGACAACGAAGTGCACCTGCAACAACCCACTCGTTGAAAAATTCAGTTGGCTCTCACCCATCCACCACCAGATCCCAGAACAACTTGGCCGTCAGCGCCGCGACCACGGTCAGGAACACGGGCCGGATGAACTGCGCCCCTTTCTTCACCACCAATCCAGATCCCAGGCGAGCCCCGACCAGCTGTCCGGCGATCATGGCCCCGCCCGCCCCAAAGTGCACCGCGTCGTGCATGAGGAAGATCCCCAGGGCCCCGACGTTGCTGGCCAGATTGGCCGTCTTCGTATAGCCCGTGGCCGTCCTGAGATCGAGCCCGAGCAAGGTCACCACAGCCACGGTCCAGAATGAGCCGGCGCCGGGACCAAAAAAGCCGTCATAGAAGCCAAGTGCCGCACCTGCCAGCAAGGCGAACACCACGGGAGCAACCCGCTGTTCACCGGCAGTGAGCCCGAACTTCCGGTTCAGCATGGTGTACACCGCCACGGCCGCCAGAAGCCACGGGATGAGCTTCTTGAGCAAAGTCGTGTCCAGCGCGCTCACCGCCCAGGCCCCGGCCATGGAGGAGAATAGCGCCGCCACCACCGCCAGCCAGAGCCAGGGGGTGCCCAGAAGACCGGCGCGGGCATACCGCACCACGGCGATCAATGTGCCGAACGAGGACTGGAGCTTGTTGGTGCCCAAGGCCACTTGAGGCGGCAGTCCCACCGCCAGCAGCGCTGGCACTGTGACGAGCCCGCCGCCGCCCGCGATGGAATCGATGAACCCGCCGGTCAAACCGGCCAGGAAAAGCAGAAACCAGACGTAGATCGGCATGACCGGCGACGCCTGGGCCTAGAGCTTGGGGGCGGCGGGTTTGATGGGAGCCTGCTGGCCACTGACGACGCCATGGACCCTGGTCTGGCGCTTGAAGAGACGTCCCTCACTGAGAGTATAAAACGTGGAGAGGTCCTTGCCGGCAAAAGCCACGTCCGACACATGATCCATGGGCGTGGGGACGATGAAATTAACACGGCCCGCCTGATCGCAGACCTGGATGCCTGAGGCAGTGGCCACGTAGAGCCGCCCTTCCGCATCCACAGTGCTGCCCGTCGCACCCACATTGTCCATGGGGCGGCGGGTGTCGCGCTCCAGCCGGAAGTAGCGCTGGCCGTTCGCAAAGAGATGGCGCTCATCCGCCTGGAAACTGGCCACGGCCCCTTCATAGGACTCACCCGGGGTGTAGATGAGGGTCTGATCTGGCGACAGCACGACTGACTCTGGTTTGCTGAACTGATCCGCAGGGATCTGCAGGGTTTCCACCTCCCCCTTGGGAGAGACGGCGAACAACATCGACTGGTCGGCATCATTGAAATAACACCACCCGGCATGGGAGAAGCACAGGTCCTGCGGATTGGGCCGGTCATTGCCCTTCACCGGTGGCACCTCAATCGCTTTGCCCGTCTCCGTCCCCTTCTCATCCAGAGCGAGAATGCGCAGGGCATCGTGCTCCCACGCCGCCACCCGCAGCCTGCCCTGGGGATCCACAGCGAGGCCCTTGATCTCTTTGCAACTGGCTGCAAACGGCGCTGCAGTACCGGTCACATCCACTTTCCACAGCCCCTCTTCATAGTGTGGCGGTGCATCCCCGGGCACCTCCACCTTGCGACCACTCACAAAGAGTTCGCCCGCCACGTTGGCGGCCAGTTGCGCGCCTCCCCAGAACTCACCCGGCAGGGAGACCTCCTCCCACTGGCTGTCCTGTGGAAACACTTCGTAGCCGCGCCATTTGGAATCCTTGCGCGGATTGGCCGTGACCAGTTCATTGGGATAGCCCTTCCAGAGCCATCGCAGCACGTCAGGAAAAATGGCCGTGGCGTGCTTCTGATTGTGCCCGCCATCGCCCCATTCATGCTTCACGTCGTACCCCGCCCAGGTGAAGGAGCGCTCCATCATCTGGTTGGCCATCCACCAGTCTCCGCAGTACAGATTATTGTCATTCACTCCGCTCTGGAGGAAGAGACGCAGGGGCTTGGGCTCCACCTTCCGCACCAGGACCGGGAGCTTGTCTGCACCGTGAATGCCCACGTAGGTTCCCACATTCGTGAACACCCGTTGAAACTGGTCTGGCCGGTGCCACGCCACCATAAAGGCGCAGATGCCACCGCTGCTGCTGCCCGCGATGGCTCGCGCCCCAGGATCCTCGCTGAAGTGGAGCCCATGCTTGACCTGCAGGGCGGGAAGAAGCTCGGTCAGCAGGAAGCGCGAGTAGTCATCCGTGACGCTGTCATATTCAAAACTGCGATTGAACCGCGGCAATGCGTTGTCACTGACAGCAGCCAGCACGCCGGGCTTGATGAAAATGCCAATCAGCGGCGGGATCTCCTTGCGGGCAATGAGATTGTCAAAAACCGCTGGTGCCTGGTAAATGATGCCGTCCTGAAACACCATGATGGGTGCTGGCTTGGAGCGATCCAGTCCTGCGGGGATGTAGATCGTTACCTCCCTGCTGGTACCCGGGTACACTTGCGAATTGTCAAAGACGTCTTTGATCAGCTCTCCCTTGGCCACCCCGGCTTGCGGCTGGGAATCCGGTCCCGGTTTGTAGTCATCCGCTCCGCGCAAACCGGGCATGGCAGTGGCCAGCATGACAGCAGTGAAAAGTGGGAGGCGCATGCCGCAGCATGGCGCATCCCCGCTTTCCCTCCAACAATTTGAGCGCTCCTGTGTCCAATTCCCCAGCAACTTAGTAACCAGAGGCCGCCTCCAATCAGATCATGCCAAAATTTTTCAGCACGGTGGTGTTCCTGTTTGGCGGCCTCATGATGGTGGTGGTCGCCGTGAGCATGGTCCAACGGTACATTCCATGGGGCGATCAACCTGCGGATACAGCCGCTCTGATCCCCCCTTCGGACCTTCCCCCACTGGATCTGGGTACGCAGGAGGAGTTTCATCAAACGCTGGACCGTCTCTACACAGAAGGCGGCCTGCCCATGGTACAGAGCTGGGTGGAGAGCCAGCTCGTGCCAGGCCGCACCCTTTTGATCGCAGATGCCACGCCCACCCGCCTGACTCTGATTGACCGCGAAGTGCGCCCCTGCGACCGGAGCGGCGCCCTCCTGATGAACCGGCCAGCCTCCGTGCCTCGCAGAGACGCTGATCTGAGGCTGGGTCCGCAGGCTGTGACGGTCAGCTGGAACCGGCTGGAGCCCCCCACCCCCTACGCGCTTACCACATGGAGCCTCCCCGTTCGGGAGGCGCCCTGAGATCCACCTTCAGGAAGGGTACAGTCTCTGCCACGGCGCGGAAATTGCTGCACAGTTCCCAGTACTGGGCACGTTCCAGTTCATCCCCTGCGCTGTTTCAACCGTATTTCCGCACGATGAAATTCTCCCTTCTTCTCGTCCTCGCCCTGACCACCCTCTCCGCCTTCGGAGCAGACCCCAAGCCCTACAAGCTCAATACCTGCCCCGTCTCCGGTGAGGGCCTCGGCACCATGGGCAAGCCCTATTCGTTTGTGAAAGACGGGCAGGAAGTGAAGCTCTGTTGCAAGGGCTGCCTGAAAAACTTCGAGAAGGATTCCGCCAAATACCTCAAGGAAATCGCGGAAAAGAGCGCGAAGTAGCCCCTGGCTCCTCCCCTGCAGTCGCAGAATGCCCTGCGCAAAAAAAGAGAAAAGATTGAGGCCGCCGGGCTGACACGTTTAGAATGGCCCGCACCTTTTTCTCTTTCTCACTGCATGCCCTCACGTCGCTCCGCTCTCCGCTGGATGGCTGCCGGTTCCGGCCTGGCCGCCCTCGCCCCCAAACCCTCCCCGGCTGCCGCGGAGACCCCGCTCAAACACGCCAAGATCAAACAAAGCATCGTGCACTGGTGCTTTGAACGAGGATCCAAGTGGAAGGTGGAGGACACCATCAAGGCCGCCAAGGAACTGGGCTGCGTGAGCGTGGAAGGCCTCGCCCCCCAGCATTGGGACCTGCTCAAGGCCAACGACCTGAAGTGCGCCTACGTCGGTGCCCATGGTTTTGTCAAAGGCATGAACCAGCCCGCCTTCTGGGACGCCAACCTCAAGGTCATTGAAGAGCGCATCAACCAGTGCGCCGAATATGGCAACCCCAACGTGCTGAGCTTCACGGGATTTGCCGACACCACGGCCCAGGGCGGTGGCGTGGTGAGCCTGGAGCAGGGAAAGAAGAACTGCATCGAGGCCTACAAGAAGATCATCGGTCACGCGGAGAAGAAGGGCGTCGTGCTCCTGCTCGAGCACCTCAACACCCGTGATTCCGCGGAGATGAAAGGCCACCCCGGCTATCAGGGCGACAACATCGACTACTGCGCGGAGATCGTGCGCGGTGTGGACTCGCCCAACATGAAGCTCCTCTTCGATATCTATCACGTGCAGATCATGCACGGCGACATCCTCCGCCGGCTGGAGTCCTGCAAGGACATCATCGGCCATATCCACACCGCCGGAAATCCCGGCCGCTGTGAAATCGGTGCCGATCAGGAGATCAACTATCCGCCTGCCATGCGGAAGCTGCTCGAGGTCGGCTACACGGGTTACGTAGGCCACGAGTTCATCCCCACCAAGGATCCGATGGTGGGGCTCCGTGAGGCCGTCACCCTGTGCGACGTGGCCTGAAGCGCCCACTTCCACCGAATTTCCCTTCAGTTCATTATTTCATGAAACCACGTCTCAAACCCACCCTTCTGTCTGCCCTCGCCGTGGGCCTGTTGGCCGTTGATGCCAGCGCCTACACCCTGAAGCCCGCGTACCCCAACGTGGTCACCGAGCTGCCCACCAGCGCGATCATTCCGCCTGACGGCTCCAACCGCCTCTTCCTGCTGCAGCAGCGCGGCAAGATCCTGGTGCTGCCCAAGGACGAGTCCTCCGCCGACGCCAAGGTCTTCCTGGACTTCACCAGCCGCGCCATGGAGGCCAAGGACGGCAAGTTCGAGGAAGGACTGCTAGGACTCGCGTTTCACCCGGAGTTCGCCAAGAACCGCAAGTTCTACGTGTACTACTCCCAGCAGGACCCCAAGCGCAGCATCGTCAGCGAGTTCCAGGTGTCCGAAAGCGATCCCAACCAGGCCGACCTGAAGACTGAGCGCATCCTTCTGGACGTTCCCCAGCCCTTCTGGAACCACAATTCCGGGAACCTGCTCTTCGGACCCGATGGCTACCTCTATATTGCCTTTGGCGACGGCGGGAAACGCGATGACGTGACCCGCACCGCACAGAACCCCTTTTCACTCCTGGGCAAGATCCTGCGCATCGACGTGAACACCAAGCAGGGCAGCCGTCAGTACGGCCTGCCCGCCGACAACCCGTTCCCGAACGTCAACGGCACCCGCCCGGAAATCTACGCCCTCGGTCTGCGCAATCCCTGGGGCCTGAGCTTTGACGCGGACGGCACCCTCTGGTGCGCCGATGTCGGCCAGGACATCTGGGAGGAGATCAACCTCATCGAAAAAGGCGGCAACTACGGCTGGAGCTTCCGCGAAGGCGCCCGCCCCTTCCCCATCCGCACCGATGCCCCGCCCGCCGATGCCAAATTCATCGAACCCATCCATGAGTACCCGCACTCCGACGGCATCAGCATCACCGGCGGTTTCATCTACCGTGGGGAGAAGCTGCCCAAGTTGAAAGGCGCCTACATCTATGGCGACTGGGCCTTCGGCAAAATCTGGGCGCTGAAGTATGACAAGGCCGGCAAGAAGGTCATCAGCAATGAGCTGATCTTCCAGGCCCCGCTCAACCCCAAGGGCCAGGGTTTGATGAAACCCAGCGCCTTCTGCGAAGACCTGAACAAGGAGATCCTCGTCCTGGACTGGAACGGCAAGCTCCTCCGGGTGGAGGAGTAGCTACTGGTGGAGAAAAAGTAGTGCGTTTTTGAAGAGGCGGTGCGGCGCACCGCCTCTTTTTTAGTTTTTGGGGGGCGGAGGGACGGAAGATGAACGATCTCCAAACAATTGAACCAGTTCCAACACCTGGCGGCGCAGCCGCTGTGGAGTGCGGCGTGAAGCGCCGCTTTCGTGGCCCCAGGGGATGGACGCAGAGATGATGAGGGGGGAGCAGGGGGCGGGTATGGTCGACCGGCTGAACGATGTCCAACCATCATTGCCCGCTCCATCGGCCGAACAAAGCGGCGCTTCACGCACGCACTCCACAGCCCCGCAAGCGGGGCCAGGTGTTGGAAGTCTCAAGATTGGAGTCATCAATAGACCCTGCTATGTCTGTTGCAAACCTGTCATGCAGAGCGTAAAAGATTGCGCCATGGAGTCGATAAATTTCACTTCCGAAACAGCCGCGACGTCGCTCCCATGGCCCCATGCTCCTCCCCATCAACTCGACACTCAGAGCACATTCTTCGTCACAGGGAGCACCTTCGAAAAGGCGCACCATTTTCACTGCTCTCAGCGACTGACTCTTCTGCATGACAAGCTGCTTCAGGAGGCCAAATCACACGGATGGCAACTTGAGGCGTGGGCAGTATTTCCCAACCACTATCACTTCGTTGCTCGACCGGACATACAGTCGACCAGCACTTCGTCCTTACGTGACTTCATCAACAAGCTGCACACCGTCACGGCGATCGAGGTCAATCGACTCGATGGTTCTCCTGCGAGAAAAATCTGGCACAACTACTGGGACACGCGTCTGACATACCACAAGGCCTACATCGCCAGGCTCAGCTAATGTACACAACAATCCCGTCAAGCACGGTCTTGTCCCCTTGGCGAGCAACTATCGTTGGTGCTCAGCCTCGTGGTTTGAGAGAACCGCATCCAGGGCTTGGTTGAAAACAGTGAGCGCGTTCAAGACGGATCAGATCAAGATACCCGACGACTTTTGAGTCCGGTTCGATGTCCAACACACGGGAAGGCCCCATCACCTGGCGACGAAGTCGCTGTGGAGTGCGTCCGTGAAGCGCCGCTTTCGCGGCCCCCATGCAGGCTCGCCTCGTTCTAGCACCTGAACAGTGCCACAGGAAGGTCATCGGCGGGACGACACGCCATCCTCACCGCCGCTCCATCGCCAGGACAAAGCGGCGCTTCACGCCGCACTCCACAGCCCCGCAAGCGGGGCCAGGTGATCGCCGGGCAGGATGAGCCACCTCGCATCAGCCTCCAACGTCCCACTCACCCCCCCAAACAAAAAGCGCCCCGGTTTCCCGGGGCGCTCTATGAAGTTCTAGCAAACTACCAAATCAGCAGACGGCCTTAGGCCACTTCCGCGAGCTTGAATCCGTCGCGATAGACGTCTTCGGTGGCCAGCTTGTTGGCCTCGGCAGCGAATTCGCCTTCGAACTGCAGGGTGTCGGGGTTCAGCGTCAGCCAGGGGCCGACGTGGGCCTGATCCACACCGATGTCGATCTTGTTGGCAGCCAGGTTGGCGGCGAAGTCCTCGAAGGTTTCGAGGGCGAACTTGTCACCCTGGAGACGCTCTTTGATTTCGGCGGGGGCCACCTTCTTACCAAGGCGATAGGAGATGTTGGCGATATGAGCCAGGGCCGCGGCATGGTGACCGTGGGACACGTGAAGGTTCGGGTTCACCAGCTTGCCGGCCTGGATGGAAAGGATGAAGTTCTTCATGTGATCCGGGCCGTCCTGGATCGCGAACTTCTGGCCGTTCCACTTGCCTTCGTTGTCGTAGGCCTTGGCTTCAGCGATGTAACCGCCTTCGCAATGCACGACGTTGCCAATGCGCACCACGTTCTTGTAAACGGGCTCGAACCCTGCCTGCCAGTTCATGTCGGCCTTGGGAAGACCGCGGTTGTCGAAGAGGATCGGCGCGGTGCCTTTGCCGTAATCATACAGTGCCAGCTGGTTGTTGGCGGTCTGGCCGTCGTCATCATAACCCCAGCGGTTGCCAAAGCTCATCACGCGGGTCGGCAGCTTCTCAGGGTTGTGGAGCATCCAGCGGGCCACGTCGAGCTGGTGCGGGCCCTGGTTGCCGATGTCGCCGTTGCCGTAGGCCCACTGCCAGTGCCAGTCATAGTGAAACTTCTCGCGCATGACGGGCGCTGTTTCGCGCGGACCGCACCAGAGGTCGTAGTTCACCGTGGACGGCGGCTGCTGTGGGCCGGAGACCTTGCCGATGGACTTGCGGGCCTTGTAGTTCACGCCACGGGAGAGGAGCGTCTTGCCCAGCGCGCCGGACTTGAGGTACTCCTCAGCGGCTGCCCAACCGAGGTCGGAGCGGCGCTGCATGCCGTGCTGAAGGATCAGCTTGCCTTCCACCTTGGAAGCGGCCTTCACGAGGGCGGCACCTTCATGGACGTTGTGGGAGACGGGCTTCTCCACATACACATGCTTGCCAGCGGCCAGGGCGGCCAGGGCGATGACGGTGTGCGTGTGGTTCGGCGTCGCGATGGTCACGGCGTCAATGTCCTTGTCTTCCAGAAGCTTGCGGTAGTCCGTGTAGCTCTTCACCTCAACGTTGTTCTTCTTGAGGTTGGCGACGTGCTTGTCCATCACCTCGGAGTCCACATCGCAAAGAGCCACGATGCGCACACCTTTGATCTTCGACAGGCTGCCAATGTGACCAGAGCCACGGCCTTTGAAACCGATGACAGCAATCCGAATGTCGCCGTTGGATCCGGCGGCGTTGGCCCAGGTCGGCAGGGCGAGAGCCGTGCCGGCGTAAACGGTGCTGCGCAGCACGTCACGGCGATTCATGGAGGTGGGTGTGTTCATTTTCAGTATGTAGTTGGCGTTTTGGCGGATTCGTTTGGCTGGAATGGAAAGCGTTCCCGGTGCCGGAAGAGGTCAGTACAACGGGGGTATTTCAGCCATTTTGCGTTTTTTCACAGATTTGATGGGTTAACCCGGCATCATTGAGCCGAGTATTCGGTAAACTTCGCGGCCAGCGGGGTCGGAGTCGGTTTGCCTTTGGAGAAATAAAAGCGGTAACGCAGTGTCAGGCTCTCTCCCTTGGCCAGCTTGTGATCGCCCAAGTGTTTCTCGTCTTTTTTGGCTTCAAAATCATGAATGCCGAACGGGTTCGCGGCAAACAAACCGTAGTCCCGGGCATGCCACCAGGTGGGGGCGCGGAAGTTTTTCGTGTGTTCGAACATGACCACGCCGACCACATTGCCCTTGGGGTCCGGGCCATAGTAGGCCACCCAGGGAGCGCGCTTGCCCCAGACATCCTTGTTCTTGTCCGTGCCGCTGTTGTAGGCGCGGCCGGCGGCGCCTTCACCCTTCAGGCTCAGACCGGAGCTCAGGCGGATGGCCATGGTACCTTCCTTGGTGTCGCCGAAGATGACTTCGCCTTCCGTCGCCTTGAGCGTGATGTCGAAGTCGATGTACTTCTCGCCTTCCGGCAGTGCGGTCACGGTGATCTTGCGGGAATCCGTGAGTTGCACCTTGCCATTCGGGGCCACCCACTTGGTGTCTGCCACGAAGGAGCCCTTGTTACCTGTGGCGTTCACCTCGGAGAACTGCACATGCTCCTGACGACCAAAGTCTTTCTCCTCGCTCCAGAAGTCCATGTCGTTCACCGAGCCATGGGCGAACCACAGACCACGATGGTGCTTGTGGTCCTTGGCCTCTCCCGCGACATCCTGCACCATGGGGAAATTGCGCACCACATTCTCCCCCGCCCCACCGATGATGGGATAGAGGAACGGCCGGGGCACGTCCTTCGTGTGATACTCAGTGAATAGCTTGCCGTCGATTTCGACTTTCAGCCCCGTATCGCCCGGCTTGAGCGTCACGGTTTGAGCCCCCAAAGAGGAGACCAGGGCGAGAAAGACGGTGGCAATGAGGGGAGGTGAGGTTCTACGCATGCAGCCAGAAATTTTGGAGTGAAGGCAACGGAAAGGAAAGGAAAACCTTTCAAGGGGACTCTCAGGTCCTCACCCGACAGCCTGCGGGAACTCCTTGAGTATAAAGGGCGGGAGCCGCCTTCTGGTAGCTTTGTGACACTTTGCCCTCACAAAATCCGATCCACCCGATTCCGACCTCTGCCCTCATGTCTCAAGGCCTTACCCGCACGTACAGACGATGTCACCGCCCGAACCGACACGACACATCTGTACCGCCCCGAATGAGCAAGGCCGGGCCAGCTTCACAGGGCAATGACGTCTTTCACCACCTTGAGCAGCGTCTTTGCCGTGTAGGGCTTGGGCAGGAAGATCTTCACACTGGCCCCGGCCGCCTTGGCCGTGACATCGCTGGCACTGACGCCGCTCACCGCCACGATCTTGATCGCGGGATTCATCTTGGTCAGCACCTTGATGGTGGCCTCACCATCCATGACGGGCATCATCATGTCGGTCAGCACCAACGCGATCTGTTGACGATGCTCCACGTAGGTGGTCACTGCTTCTGCGCCGTCACAGGCCAGGATCACCTTGTAGCCAAAGGCCTCCAGCGTCTGCCGGGTGATCATACGAATGGCCGCCTCGTCGTCCACCACCAGCACCGTTTCGCCCTTGCCCCGGGGCACCTTGGAGTCTTCGTCCGCCGCGGGCTGATTCTGTCCCATACTGCGAGCTGGCAGATAGATGCGGAACTTCGCTCCCTTGCCAGCCTCGCTGCGGGCTCGCATGAAGCCGCCATGGCTCTTGATGATCGCCATGGAGGTGGACAGGCCAAGCCCGGTCCCCTTCCCCACCGCCTTCGTGGTGAAGAACGGATCGAAGATCTTGTCCATGATCGCCGCCGGAATGCCGGTGCCGGTGTCTTCCACCTGAATCACCAGGTAAGGACCTGATTTGGCCTCCAGGTTCATGGCCGCATAGTGAGCGTCCAGCGTGACGTTCTCCACGGAGATGGCAATGTTCCCGCCCTCCGGCATGGCGTCACGGGCGTTCACACACAGGTTCAGCAGCACTTGGTGCAGTTGGGTCAGATCACCCGTGACGATCCAGAGGTCGCTGCCCACGTTGGTGCGGATCTGAATGTTCTTGGGGAAAGTGTCGCGGGTGATCCGCTCCACATCGTCCACGAGCCGGCCCGCATGCACCTCATCCCGCCGTCCTTCCACGCCGCGGGCGAAGGAAAGCACCTGCCCCACCATGTCGGCACCGCGCTTGGCACTGCTGGCGATATTGCCCAGAAGCTCCTGGCTCCCGGAGTCGGTGGTCTTTAGCTTGAGCAGATCCACCGCCATCATGATGGGCGAGAGGACGTTGTTGAGGTCATGCGCCATGCCTCCGGCCAGCGTCCCGATGCTCTCCATGCGCTGCGCCCGGAAGAACTGCCGCTCCAACCGTTTTTTCTCCGTGACGTCCGTATTGATCACCAGCAGGCTGCGCGGTTGCCCCTGATCATCCCGTACGAGGTCCCACCGGCTTTCCACAATGAGGGAGCGCCCGTCCTTGGCCTGCTGCTTCAGCTCGCCAGTCCACTCGCCAGTGGCGTTCACCTGGGTAAATGCCCCCTGGAATTCCTTGAGCTCTGTATGCAGCAAATCGGCCATCTCCTTGCCGAGCGCCTCTTCTGAGGACCATCCGTAGAGCTGCTGCGCACCCTTGTTCCAGTAGGTGATGCGGCGATCCAGACTCACCACGAGGATGGCGTCCTGCGCCTTGTCGAGCAGCTCGGCCTGCTCCCGCAGCTGCACCTCCGCCTGGCGCTGGGCGCTCATGTCCATGCCCACCCCCAGCAGACAGGGCAGCCCCTCCATGAGGATACGGCTGGCGGAAAAGATGTAGGGCACCATCGCGCCCGCCTTGGTAAGGAGACGCAGCTCCGCAAGGGCGTGCCCGTTGGTAAAAGCCTCCACAATACGGGCGCGCACCGCCGGGACGTCCTCTGGCAGAATGAACTGCTCTGGAATCATCCCCCCGACCTCCACAGCGCTGTAGCCGGTGGCCTTCTCAAACTCGCCATTCCAGCGCAGCATGCGCCCGTCCTGCCGGAAAAGGTACACGGCGCAGGGCAGGTTGAACATCAGGGCAGACAGGGTCTGCTCACTCTCCCGCAGGGCCTCCTCGGCCTGCTTCTTCTCAGTGATATCTTGAAATGCGCCGTGCACCCGGATGATCTGACCGTGCCCATCGCGCACCGCCTGTCCGATCACTCGCACCCACACCAGCCGGTCTTTGGCCGTGCGGATCTGCATCTCTTCATCCCAAGGGGTGCCCTGTTCCAGGCATTCCGAGAAGACTCTTTGGATCTTGTCCCTCCAGCTGGGTGCGTAGAAGGCGATACCTTCCTCCACCGTGGGACAAGTCCCCACCGGCACGTCGTGGATCTCACACACTTCCGCCGACCAAAGGCATCTGGCTGGCGGTACTTCCACCACCCAACCACCCAGCCGGGCCATGCGACCCGCCATGTGAAAGAGGGCCTCGCTCTCCAGGAGTTGCTCCTCCGCAGCCGCATGCGCCGATCCAGCGGTAGGAGTATGGATTCGTCGTGCTGGGGAAGCCTCAGGTAAGCTACTCATACTCGCCATTAATAATAATCGCAAATTTTACCAACGACCGCAAGCCCGGTCCCTAAAAGGACTATAATGTCCCCAATTTTAAGGAAGGGCAAGCCCCCTGCCATCCCCGCAGTTGCCTTTCATCCGGCTGGCATTACATCGCGCGATGCACAGCATGACAGGATTCGGACGTGGCGAGGCCGTTGGCAACGGGGTGGTCTGGCGCGTGGAAGCGGGCTCCGTGAACCGCAAGCAGCTTGAGCTGGTCGTCCAGCTGCCGCGCGAGCTCAATGAACTCGAGCCCGGGCTGCGCAACCAGCTCGCGGAGAAACTTTCCCGCGGTCGTGTGCAGGTGAGCATCAGTGCGGACAAGGGCACCAGCAGCGCCTCCTCACTGACGGTGAACAGCGATCTCGCCCGACAGTATGCGGCCGCCTTGTTGGAGCTCTCCAACAAGCTCGGCGTCAATCCCACCATCAGCAGCGCGGACATGACCCGCTGGCCCGGCGTCTTCACCCTGGCAGACAGCGGATGGAATGTGGACGAAGCCAAGCCCCTCATTGAGAAAGCGCTGGCCCAGGCTCTGATCGCCATGCTAGCCATGCGCCGCACAGAAGGCGACCACCTCAAAGCCGACATCAACGCCCGACTGGACGCCCTGACGGCGATGCTGCAAGAAGCCGCCGCCCTGACCCCACAGGTGGTGGCACGTTATCGCGACGTCCTGCGGCAGCGCCTCACGGATGCCGGCCTTCCCCTGCCGCTCGACGATGAGCGTCTCGTGAAGGAAGTGGCCCTCTTTGCCGACCGCTGCGACATTAGCGAGGAAATAACGCGCGCCACCAGCCACATCACCCAGTTCCGCTCCTACATGGACAGCGGCGAGCCGGTGGGACGCCCGCTCGATTTCCTCTCCCAGGAGCTGTTTCGCGAGTTCAACACCATGGGCAGCAAGGCCAACCAAGCCACGCTGGCCCAGCTGGTGGTGAAGGCCAAGACGGAGCTCGAAAAGATCCGCGAACAGGTGCAGAACATCGAGTAGCCGTTCGTTTCTCCCATGATGAAAGCTTCCTCGCTCCTCTCCCGCTGGACCTTGCCTCTGCTGATTCAGACGGTCAGCCTGGGGACTCTATCATTACATGCCGGTGGTGCGACTATCACACTGGAAGGCGGCGACCAGGGACGGGAAGCCGGGCTGGTCAGCTTTCACGCACCCGATGCGACCAAAGGCATCACTCAGCTCATCACGACGGACGGCAAGGTGCTGCCCCTGCAGAAGAGCACTGACGGGAAGAACTGGAACCTCATCACCCCTGCCATCCCCCCTGGGGCCAGGCTTGTCGCGGAAACAGCTGAAGGAAAATCAGCCGCCACGGCCGGGGCCATCCAGGTCGCCAAGTCAGGAGGTGCCTTGCAGTTTCAGACTGGCAAGCAGCCCTTCTTCACCTACCAGATGGAGGCCAGCAAAGTGCCCCCCGGCACCTCAGCAGACTTCAGCCATGGTGCCTATCTGCATCCCGTTTACTCCCCCAGCGGGAAGCGCGTCACCGGCGATTACCGGCCTGATCACCCCCACCAGCGCGGCATCTTCATGGCCTGGACCAAGACCGAGTTCGAGGGGCGGCACCCGGACTTCTGGAACATGGGCAAGGGCAAGGACGGCAAGCTGACGGGTGAGGTCCGCTTTGGCCAGCTCGACAGCGAGTGGAGCGGCCCGGTACATGGTGGCTTTACCAGCACCCATCGCTGGCTGGATCACACCAGCGGCGCGGAAAAAGAGGTGCTGCAGGAGAATTGGAGCGTGACCGGCTACACCGTGCAGATCGGCGGCACCCCGGCCTACATTTTGGACCTCGTCAGCA
Source organism: Verrucomicrobium sp. BvORR034 (assembly GCF_000739635.1). Classification (GTDB taxonomy): domain Bacteria; phylum Verrucomicrobiota; class Verrucomicrobiia; order Verrucomicrobiales; family Verrucomicrobiaceae; genus Verrucomicrobium. The sequence continues at coordinate 129,341 of NZ_BATQ01000175.1, forward strand.
CCCAGACCTGCGTGGGCCAGGAACCGTTGAAACTGCCCAAGTACCACTACGGCGGCTTGGGCGTGCGCGGCCCGGAGCAGTGGGACCCGGTGGACAAGGTGACGATGCTCACCTCCACGGGCGCGGATCGCATCAAGGGAGATGGCACCAAGGCCTCCTGGGTATGGCTGGGCGGTGAAGTGGACGGCACCCTCACGGGCACCGCTGTCCTCATGCATCCAGACAACTTCCGGTTCCCCCAACCCTTGCGGCTCAATCCCAAGAACCCACAACTGTGCATCGCCCCCTCTGCGGAGGGTGACTGGTCCATCGAGCCCGGCAAGCCTCTCGTCCTGCGCTACCGATTCGTGATCCGCGATGGCAAACCGGATGCCGCTTTGCTGGGCAGGCTGTTGCACGACTACGCAAATCCGGCCAAAGTGTCGGTTGCCCCCAACTGATCGACTCCAACCCCATTTCATGCCAGATCCCGCCTCTTTCCCTAAATCCCGCCTGGGAGTGCTGCTCATTGTCTCCGGCCCCTCCGGCTCCGGAAAAACCACCCTCTGCCGCCAGATCGCCGACCTGGGAGAGGCCGTGCACTCCGTCTCCGCCACCACTCGCAAGCCCCGCCCGGGTGAGATGCATGGGAAAGATTACTTCTTCTTTTCTGAGGAGGAGTTCGAGGAGAAAATCGCCCGCGGCGAGTTCTTCGAGCACGCCCGGGTACACGGCAATCTCTATGGGACGCTCAAGACCTATGTGAAGGAGAACCTGGAGCGCGGTGTGGATGTGGTGATGGACATCGATGTGCAGGGTGCCACGCTGGTGCGCGCCTGCGATGACGACCTGGTGCAGCAGTGCCTGGCCGATGTCTTCATCCTGCCCGGCTCTGTGGACGCCCTGAAGGAGCGGCTCGCCGGCCGCGGCACCGAGGATGATGAGAGCCTCGAGCTGCGCCTGCGCAATGCGCTGACCGAAATCGCCCACTGGCACAAGTACCGCTACGCCCTGGTGAGCGGCTCCCGCGAAGCCGACCTCGAGAAATTCCGCTCGCTGCTCCTCGCAGAGCGCATGCGGGTGGCCCGGCTCACCTAGACTCTCGCCGACTGATCCGACTGAACTGATCCCGCCATGTCTTCGCCTTCCTCCTCCATGCGCCCCTTTTCCAACGTCTGGTTCAAGCTGCTTACTTGTGCGGCGCTGGCCGCACCAGCTCCCATGTTCAGCCAGGAGCCTGCCAAGCCCGCTGCACCCGCGCAGGAGGCGGCGTTCGCCCAGTTCGAGTTGCTGACACGGGCCATGGAGATCATCCGCCAGAACTATGTGGATGAGAAGAAGGTGTCCTACGAGCAGCTGATTGAGGGCGCACTGGACGGCATGCTCAAGAAGCTGGACCCCCACTGCGAGTACATGGGCAAGTCGCTGTTTGAGGAGATGCAGCAGGAGCAGCGCGACACCAGCGAAGGGGTGGGCATCACCATTGCCCTGCGTGAAGGCATGCTGACCATCATCACGGTGGATGAGCAGGGTCCTGCCGCCAAGGCCGGCGTCCTGCCCAATGACCAGATCATCCGCATCGGCGAAGTGCTGGCCGATAACATGAGCACGATGGAGGCCGTGCAGCACCTGAAAGGCAAGGCCGGAGATGCCGTGCGACTGACTGTGCGCCGCCCTGGTACGAAGCAGTTTCTGGACTTCAACCTCGTGCGTCAGGCCCTGCAGGAGAGCTCCGTGCGCGATGCGATGATGCTGCACGCCCGCCTCTCCTCACCGTGGAAGATCGGCTACGCCCGCATCACGGAGTTCACCCAGGGGACGGTGAAGGACCTCTCCAATGAACTCGACCGCCTTGAGAAAGAAGGCATGCAGGCCTTTGTCCTGGATCTGCGCAACAACCCGGGCGGCCTGATCGACTCCGCAGTGGGCGTCTGCGGCGAGTTCCTGCCCTCCGGCACGGTGGTGGTGACCACGGAAGGTCGTGTTGCCACCCAGAACCCGCCGCCCTACCGCACGCCGCCACGCAATGGCAAGGCGCAGCGCAAGTACCCCATGTGCGTGCTCATCAACCACGGCAGTGCCAGCGGCTCTGAACTGGTGGCAGGAGCGCTCCAGGATCTGAAGCGAGCCATCGTTGTGGGCACTACGAGCTTTGGTAAAGGGTCCGTGCAGACCGTGCTGCCCATGAAGAACGGTGCCGCCATGCGCCTCACCACGGCCAAGTACTACACCCCCAGCCATCGCACCATTCACGAGAATGGCGTGGAGCCCAACATCGTCTCCGCGCTGACCAGCGAGGAAGAGATGAAGATCATGCAGTGGCGCACCGCCAACACTCAGGGGGAAGGGCGGTCACTCGATCTGGCCAAGCTCAATGACCGCCAGCTGGAGCGCGCCACGGATGTGCTCAAGGGCGTGATGACGTACGAGGACTTCAAGAAAGGCGATGCCAAGCCGACTGCAAAGCCGTCCGTCGAAGCTCCGGCGGCCCCCACCAAGCCTCAGGAGCCGCCCGCACCGGCACCAGCATCCGCGCCAGCGTCAACGCCTCCCGCTGCTCCCGCTCCAGCCCCTGCACCCGCTCCTTCATCAGCACCAGCGGCTGCTCCAGTGCCGTCTGGCACGACTCCACCGGCTCCTGCCCCTGCCCCCGCGCCAGCTGCCCCGGCCGCCCGTTGATTGTTTCCTTGAATCGCCTTCATGTCCGGATCCCGCCCGCCCTGCCTCCTTGCCCTGGAAACCTCCTGTGACGAGACCGCCGCGTCCGTGGTCACCACAGCTGGCGAGGTGCTGAGCAGTGAGGTCGCATCGCAGATTGAGATCCACCGCGCCTATGGCGGCGTGGTGCCTGAGGTGGCCTCCCGCAATCACATCCAGGTCATGCGCCTCGTGTGCGAGCAGGCCATGCAGAGTGCGGGCGTGGCCTTGCCCGACATCTCCGCTTTTGCCGCCACCAGCGGACCAGGCCTGGTGAGCTCCCTCCTTATTGGCAGCACCATGGCCAAGGCCCTCGCACTTGCTGAAAAGAAGCCGTTTCTCGCGATCAATCATCTGGAGGGCCACCTGCTCTCCCCCTTTATGCAGAAGCCGGGCGAAGCGGCTGGAGACACCGCCGCCCCCATCCCGCCTCACCTGGCGCTGATCGTGAGCGGCGGTCACACTATGCTCATGAATGTGCGCGGAGTGGGGCAATATGATCTGGTGGGGCGCACGCGCGACGACGCCGCAGGCGAGGCTTTTGACAAAGTGGCCAAGATGCTGGGACTGCCCTACCCGGGCGGCCCGGAGATCGACCGCCGCGCCCGCCATGGGCGGAGGGATGCCTACGAATTCCCCCGCAGCATGATGGAAGCAGGAAACTACGAGTTCAGTTTCAGCGGGCTGAAAACCGCCGTGCTCTACCTCCTGCCCAAGATTGATCTCACGGATGAAGGCACCATGAACGATGTCTGCGCCTCCTTCCAGGAAGCCGTCATCGAGGTGCTGGTGAAGAAGACCGTAAACGCAGCCCGCCAGCATGGCCAGCGGATCATCGGCGTGAGCGGCGGCGTGAGTTGCAATCACCGGCTCCGCGAGCGCTTCACCGAACGCTGCGCCAAGGCCGGCATCGAGCTGCGTCTCACCCCACCCACCTACAGCACGGACAACGCCGCCATGATTGCCTTCGCCGCTGTGCATCGTCATCTGACGGGCTATCAGTCTCCGTTGGAGATTGATGTGGATCCCAACTTGAGTCTCGTGGGGTGAGGCCCACTCTCAAAGGCGAGTCATTAATAGGAGCGAGGGACATTCTTGTCCCGGTTCGCACCAAGCGTCCGATAAAGTTACCACCGTGAGCCCGCACTCAAATGACGGAGGTTGGATTCGGGCAGCCACCGTGTGATGGCCCAACGCCCCAAGGAGCGGCGGTTTGTGCTTGCACAACCGCCGATGGCGGCCGGAGAGAGACGACTCTCAAGCCTGAAAGAAGCGGTGGGACTCATGAAGCGATTGGGATTGCGACCGTCCTACCGCTCCGCTTCCGCCCGGCGGTTGTGCTCAAGGCACAAACCGCCGCTCCTTGATGGAACTGCGAGCCTGACAGACCCTACTGCATCACGCGGAGTCCGACCTCGACTCAACCGGTGAGATGGACTCCGCAATAGCCTGTCTTGTCGCACTTCATGGGACTCGTGTGGCGACGCCTGACGTCCAACCTGCGCCGTCCGCCCGGGCGGGATTGAGTGAGCGGACGAGAAAATGGCGGCGTGGCGCTATGGGAAGCAGGGACGATACAGCACCCCACTCCGTTCGCGCCATCGATTTATTCCACCTAGTGCCGGAGCCCTGCGAGCTGCGCAGAGAACGCTTCGATCGTTTTGGGAGGGTCACCGGACGAAATCGAGCCCCGGATCCAATCCTCGTAGGTCAGGACTTTACGATCGGGCTCGGAGTAGGCAAATGAAAGCAAACGATGCCCAGCAGTGAAAACCGATCCCCTCCATCCAATGTCAAGATCTCGTCGGGACATGTCCGCCGAAGTCGGCACCAAGTATCCAGATATGGGTAACAGTGTCCCGCCAGAAACGCAGACACTGTATGATGAATCTGTGAAACCCGTGTGAAGGAGATAGACAGTCGTCCGACCTGAAGGTGAGACCAGTACCTCTGAAACGTCAGTGGTGTCGAACATTGGATCCCATGCTCTCCATTCAACGGCCAGCCGATGGCGAAGGAAATAAGCATCCCCTACCAGAAGCGCCACGGCAACGAGTGGAATGATCATCGCCCAGCGCAGCCATGAACGTCTCAGCCACACAAGTGGAACCAGACAGACCAGGCTCCAGAAGATGGGCAGCAATGTGCTGCCAGTGAACAGTTGCTGGGCAAAAACGATGGCCGTGATGATGCACAAGCAAGAGATCGCGGTCTTCATTGTGTTCATGACAGGTTTGAGTTGCGGAGAACATGGATATACAGCATCCCAATCGGTTGGTGCCAGCGCTTTGTTAGACCTTGTTGATTTAGTGGTCGCTGTATGCCTCAGGGGTATGAAAGGACATCTTGCGGAGAATCAGAACTGGAACAACTCCTTACAGAGTCGGTCCGACTGAACGAAAGAGCGTCGTCAAAGCCGAAACAGCGGACTCCGAGAGGGCATAGTGAAGTTCGCGTTCACCTATCCAGAAGTAGGCAAGACGACACTCCAGACAAATCAAGGCATTTGCACCGCTTTCAGCATGACCAAAACGCAACCCATGCCGCGGGATGAAGCAACGCATTGGCTCACCCTCATAGGTCTCATGGCAGCTCAACAATGTGCGAAGCGAGGACGCCAGATCCACGTCGAGAACGACACTCGACAAGAGAGGGACATCTCTGAATCGTGGCAGCGACCTGGTGCTCTGAGCCAGCATGCGTTCACTGAATCCCCACTCTCCCGTGAGATGATACAGCGTCACCTCGCCTGCTGACAACATGGGTGGTTCTTTCTCCATTAGCTAGGAAGCAGTTGGTTGAGCTATCGATCAAGGGATGGCACCCCCAATAGCGGAGGCCACCATCGATCTAGGACTTGAGGTTGGATGAATGTGGAGCCTAAAGAGCAGGAGGGCTAGCGGGAGTTGCCGTCCGCACCTTGATCTGCCTCTTTTGCACTGCGACCAAGCTCATGAGGACTGGTCTATCCGACTTTATGGCCGCGATTTCGCCGTCGATATGCCAAAAGAACCGCGCTGCCCGCCCCGTGGGATCAAGCATTTGAGCGGTGTCTTCATCCCCCACACACCCCAAGTCCGAATCTCTGGCAAGAATGGCCTGCCACTCTTTTCGAGTGATAGCCGGCCCACCGTTGTCACCCCAAAAATCCCTTCTCGTGATGTGAATGTCGTATCCCATCGTCTATTGCCTCACCCCAGCTTATCGCGGGACTACATGGCTGTCATGCCAGACTGACTGAATGGCCGACTCGACCTCATCACGCAAACCGGCACGGGGGCCGATGAGCAGAATCAGGAAACGGTCAAAATCATGTGAACCAAACGAAGTGTTCATCAGGCCGAAGCACACAATATCCTCAACAGACTGGCCCTCATGCGAGGTGGTCATCGTGAATGCCTCGTCGGAGGGCTGGTAGTCAGCGTCACTCTCAAGGCATGCCGTGTCGAGTGCCCATTCCCAAACACCGCAGGCGTGCCCAGCAAACACACCGCAACGACAACCAGAGGCGAACAGCGCGTGAGCCACAGTCTGACGTTCTGCATCGGTCACCGTCTCATCGTTGGAGAACACAATCGCGACATAGCGCTGGCTAGGAAATGGCACGTCGAAAGAGAACGGCCGCTCCATCTGGTGAAACCAGACTTCCTTGTTGTCCCGAGTCGTGAGCAGTTCCATGCGCGCAGTGTAGCCTAACGACCAAGCTGAGTCACGCCCTCCACGACACCGGAGATCACCGGCCTTTGGATCGCCCAAGGTTCTGCCGCTGTAGATGGCACTTTGTCAGCCCTCCGGTTCATTCTACTCTCCGCCACGTCGCGTGCTCAATGATCAATCGCCTGGACGCCTTTCGTAAATCCGTACTCTCCGGGACGGACATACCTTGTGGGACCAAGGTCTCGTTGGGATCCTGGACAAAAACCGGAAGAGCGTGATCTTCACCCAACCGCCCCCTCACTTCGACCCGCTTCATGAGCAGCGACTCCGGCCAGAAATCCACACCTTTTAGCCACACATAAAACGTGTTGCCGCGGAGCACCGCGCCGCCTTTGCGAGCCTCCGCAATGCCGACCAATGTGACGGTCTTGCCAAGCGATGCTTCAAGGACTGGCGGAGCTTGGGCCGCAGGCTTCCCAGCACAACCAGCAAGCAACGAAGCACCCAGGATTATTGAGACAAATGCGCGCATTTTTGGAAGTGCCCCTAAACTACGCTGACCTCCCGGGAGAGGGTGAGCGGAGAAAAAGCAGCTCGGCAGGCACCAGTGCCACGTGCTCCATGGGTTATGCTCATGATACTATTGATGCGCCCCACCCATCATACTCAACTCCTAGACGCTTGCAAAGCTCATGATGGGCCACGCTCTCGCTGAAAATGTCACTGACATCTAAAGCCATGCCATGAGCCATAACAAGACGAGACTCTTCAACGGAGAATTCCAACAGAGTGTATCCTCTCGTGGCCAAAACCGTCTGCATCTCCTGCAGAGCGCTCTGCTCTCCACGGAAAGTAAACTCTAGCGAGTGCAGCTTCGATGCATCACTTCCGGCCTCTACGAGATTGTCGACGACACGACGATCCAAAATCTGAAGCCATGATATTTCCGAAGGCCAAACGGACTCAAAAAAGAAGCCCCACCCATCATGCTCGGACACGTCAGTCTCGTAGTCATCGCGGTCCCCGATCCAACGACCAACCGGCGGACGAAAAGGGGCATAGTCAGCAACCTGAAAGACCAACTCCCGGCAGCCGCTGTGTGTCAGGCGACCGAGCAGCAGGCAAGGAACTGAAGCGGCATCAAGAGCTTCCACCAAACAATCCTCCATATCCCAAAGAACCTGAGCCTCTTCCCGCGCAGGGCCTCCATTGTGGTTGGGAGATTTGATCGTGATGATCACTCTGGCACAAAAGGGATACGTGCTCTGATCAATCTTGTTCGCTTCCGCGTGGAAACTTGCAATAACCGGACCGCTGTCGGTGGTGTAGGAATAAGACTCCCAGTTGTGGTTGGGACAGACGCTCATGCGGCAAGGTGGTTTGTTGTTTAGGCGAACGGAGTGTGGCACGGCGGGAACACTGTGTCCAGAGCGTTGGCAGCTCGCAATAGCCTGGCTTGTTGCGCGGCACGAAGCGCGACAGATGACTGCGTCGACTCTATCACCTTGTCAGGCCTGTGTGAGTTCGACCCCATAGAAGCTCGAATTGGCACCGCTACAGAACCAGGCGATAGGTGGTCGCTGAGTAAAATCTGGCAGACTAGAACGATGCTTCTCCCATTCTGCGGATAGCACGGGAAGCTCGGGAGACTGCTTCCTCGCAGGATCATTTGCGATCGATCGCCACTTGTTTCCGATGGCCTCGTTCTTCTCAGACCAGCAATCGGCCCAATCCGCCTCTTCTTCGGAGAGAGGGTATGCAAAATAGTAGTAGGGATTACCAGGGGCGTCGGTATCGCACCAAATCGAAAACCAGTATCGCTGGCCTTCATAAACAACCGATCCATCCATCGGTCCGTCCCACCACTCGTGATGCCACCGCATCTCAACGAGTCGCTCATTCCACTGCGGATACTTCGTAAGTTCCGATAGCGGTCGCCCTTCTTGTTTGGATTCGTAGGTCATCTGTTTTGCTTAACGCTCAAGCTGAGACATACCGCTCTAGCGGCATCTCGGCTCTAGCGATTATTTAGCCCTCTTCTTCATAGAGCACTTTTCGAGGGGGATCTTGATCGAGAAGGCATTCGGCAAGCGCGGCCTCGAGCTTTCCTGCTGAAATCGGATCAACCTGCGAGAGGATTTTAAAGCCCCTGATCTTCAGAATCTCCGGCATCCGTTCTTCGGGATCATAAAACATGTTTTCCGCGAGGCCAAACCAGCTCCTTGCGTACAGCGGAGGAAATCTGAACGTGTCCCACAAACAATCGAACAGGCTGTCTTCATTCGTACAGCCACTCAGGTCCAAAGTAATCTCAGCAGGATGCATTACCTAACGTCTAAATTGTGGCGACGGCGAGCGCAAGACTCTGCTGACACGATAGGCTGCTACAACCCCCGCCGGCGTCCAGTTCACTCTCGTTCGTGCCGTGGTCGTTGTCATCGTGGTGCAAGCTCGCAATAGCCTGTCTTGTTGCACCTTCAGTTGTCGGCGACAGTAGATGATCGAGTTGGACGCAGGAGGAAGATGAAACGCAGTAAGTAGACAATGCCTGCAACACCAATCCAGAAAAAGCCATTCGCGGCAGCGGCTCGATGGCGACACTGCCAACCTTCGGTCATCTGCCAATCGCCCGGCGACATAAGTTCGGCAATGACCATGCCGGGCAGAGCCGGAAGGGCGATATATGGGTACTCGTGATTTCGATAGCTGGCTCCATGCACGAGTTCGTCCTGGTATTTGCCCCAAGCTCCCAACGAGGATGCCCAGCACAGCTGCCGTCAAAAGGCCAGTTGCTATTCTTCTCGCTGTTATGCGGGGAGTCACGTGTTAACCGGACTTGCAGATATGTCGGCTAAACGCAGAATAAATCAATGGTGCTATGGACAACCGTTTTGCAGCCCCGCAATAGCCTGTCTAGTTGCATCTGACTACGCGCGGCACGGCCGCTTCGGAATCATCGCCTCGTAGGCCGCGTGGTTCAGTTTCAAACTCTCCTCAAATCGAACGCGTTCTTCGTCCGAGCGCCAATTGAGTTTCCTGTCGTGCCCCAGACTTTTCCGGATCCTGTAGGCCCAATCATGCTGAGCTGCCGATTCCGGGGTACCCCAGCCTTCAGCAAGCGCCACCAGTTCCGCTGCCAAGGCTTCCGCCTCATGCTCAGAGACGTCAAAGGCCTCAACAATCAGGCACTGAACCGTTCGCACAAGGGGTGTGACAGGAAAAATGCCCATAGGATTTGCGCCTAAAGTCAGAGGTCAGGCACCTGCCGGGAGCTGGTTGCCTCCATCATATTGTTATTGTTGGTCATTACGAAAGCCGGACATCTCGCGCGCGACCTGCCCGCGAGGAAGTGATAAAGGCTCGACAAGAGTGTATTTGCTTCAGGACTGCCAGCGTCTACAGACTTCACCGGTTCTTGGTCGCAGTCGCGTTCACAAATCAGCGTCCAGCTGGATCGCTCCCTGGACAGAAGTTTGGTAAGGGCGCTGCGAAATGCTTTGATTGAAACCGTCGGGAACGGGACCGAACTAGGCAAGGCGGGAGCAAGTCGAATAAGAACGCTTTTGCCATTGAACACACCAAACTGTGGGTGGTATGGCATCAACCCGTCAACTAGACCCAGCGGAATTCCGCTGTAAGAGAGCACCCGGATACTGGAGGCTCCCAATGCGTAGTTCAGCGGCTCAACAACGACCTCATTCGATCTCTCCACGATCATGATCAGGTCTAGCACATCAGGTCTACGTTGGAAGGAATCCACAGGAGCTGTTTGTTTTGGTCGCAACCATACTGCCATGACAGAGCTTGTTCAGCAACCTCGCAATAGCCTGTCTTGTTGCAGCCCCTATTGGGCACCTTGATATCGTTCATTGTGGTACGTGATGAAGCGCTGGCCCACGGGATGGTCTGGATTTATCCTCAGTTTGGAGGCGTCAAGCTTGATGGCAAAGTAGTCCAGCTCCGCGTGATGTGTCGGACATACACAAAGAATGTTCTGGACAATATCAGGACCGTGATGCAAGCCACCGAGAGGCTGAATGTGATGCGCCTCCGAATAGCTTTGGCCATTCCTTAGTTGGATGCGATAACCGCAAATCTGACAGCAATTGTCATGCTTCAATTTCACCCATCGCGCGAGAGTGGTGTCTCGCAACAGCCGGTAGACATGAGTCAACTCGCTCTCTACTGGCGACAAATCGAGGTCTGACGACTCTGGTGTGAGCGGTATGGGCGCAGGAGCCTTGCACCCTCTGTGAAGTGCTACAGCCTTAAACTTTGGCCTAGTCCGCGCATAATCTACAGCGTAGCTTTCAGCAGACTCACGGGTCGAAAACAGAATCCAACCACCGTTGCCCCCAATCTCGCCAATTGGTTT
>NZ_BATQ01000174.1 GCF_000739635.1 Verrucomicrobium sp. BvORR034
GATGCGCCGGGTCCGGTAGTCGTAGCCATACTCATTCTCATCCGCGTTGGGCAGGGTCACCCCTTCCAGGCGGTTCTCCGCATCCCAGTGATAGGTGGTGGTCTGGGCGGACTGCCCGGTGACCGTGAGCGTCTGGGTGGCGCGATTGCCTGCCAGGTCATAGGTCAAGTCCGCCGTGCGGGTCACAGCCCCCAGCCCGTCCTCCTCCGACCAGTCCGTGAGCTGGTTGAAGTCGTTGTAGGTGTAGAGCGTCTTGGTGGTAAGAGTGCCATCCGTGCTCACCAGCTTGACACTGCGATTGCTGCCGGTGTCATAGGCATAACCGGTGGTGATCACCGGGGAACCAGGCTGGGCCATGGCCTCACCCGTGAGCCGGTTGGTGGCGTCATACACCATGACGGTGCTGCGCCAGCCTGCGCCCCGGGTGCCCTCTCCGGGCCAGCGCTCTGACTGCACCGTGACATTGCCCACCGCATCATAGGTCCACAGGAACTGGGCCTGCAGGGCATCGGCGCTGGTGTAGGTCTGGCGCGATTCCAGACGGCCCAGGTCGTCATACGAGTTGTATTGCCACAACCCGTTGGGCTGGGTCTGGGCCACGGCCCGGCTGGCCAGGTCATAGTGATAGACGGTGGTGCGCCCGCCCTCAGTCACTGTGAGCGGTTTGCCCTGGCTGTCGTAGGTGGTGGCAATGGTCTTGCCCGTGCCCAGCGCGGTCCCGGTCCGGCGTCCGCCCTAGGCATAGGTATCAGCCGCTGGAATAGCCTGTCTTCTGGCATTTTCGCCAATAACCAGGGGAATATCAAGGGGTTGAGGAGGTGCCCGAGCGGATTGGGGTGGTCCAGGAACAGGCCGGTATCCTTGCTTCTGTCCTAGGCTACTGTGAAAACCGGGAACCCGGTGCCGTGAAATCCGTCTTCTCGCCCCCCTCTCTCCTCGGGGCGAAAGGCTGTATTCAGGCGCCTCACCCGGTGATCTGACATCCCGGACCTAAAGGTGATATTTGCGATGACTTCGCCGGTCATCAGTTTCTATGTTTCTTAATGAGGTAGCCGCCGGAATAGCCTGTCTTCTGGCATTTTCGCCATCTGCTCACGAGCTGCGAAGCACGACGAAGGAGTAACCTTGTTTCGGTGCTTATTTTGTGAAAACAGGCTGTTGGCACGGGCTGCTATGGGTTATCACATTTGGTTGTCACTTTTGACGCTACCGCTCATGAACACCCGACTGATTGTCTGACCAGCAGCAAGTGTGCGAGTTTTATTCCTCAATTGGCCGCAAATTTCGACATAAACGCTCAAGTCGATAGTCTCAAGATTGGCGAGCTCATCAGCCCCTCCCAAGAAAAGCGGCACCTTGTAGCCGACACATTCCGAGTATGAGAGGTCATTGGGGTTACTGGCTCGCCACTGCTGCCAAAACGGGAATGAAAGGGCATCATCCGCATACTCGACAAGCTCCACATTGTGAAAATCTGCAACGGAGGCGGGGATTTCCATCGCTTCCGCAGCTCCGATTTCCAGCATAAGCACTTGTGGCCGTCCGTCCTCGATCCGAGCAAGATCAACTGCGAAGTGCCTGCCGAGCCAATCGAAAGCGAACGGTACGATTCGGCCTCTATATTCCGGGAAGACTTTCTCCATCGCAGCCTTGGCAGCGTCCATTCTGTCGGATCGAAGGACTCGATACAGGCCATGCAGAAAGGTCTTCCCGCCAAGGGCACCAATGATCGCTGAGAGATTTGGATCACCACACTCTGGCGGAACGCCGTGCACAAAGTTTCTTTCGTTGGCTGTAACCTGAAAAACGTTGTTGAAAGGGTCTAGGGTCATGGATCGGCCATGTTGACGTTGTTCACTCGCGTGCCTGCTGGGAACTTCTTGATTTGACCGTTGATCTGTGAGCCCATACTCCGGTTCACGCTGCTATCGAGGCCGGACATGTTGGGCATCGCGTCGGTCCCGCCAAGTTGCAAGTCAATAGTGTGGTCTGCATCTGTCTTGGAATCCAAACCGGCCTCACGGCGATACCTTGATTGCGTTGTGCCATTTCGAGTAGGGGCTGGCGTCACCACGGTGTCAGCCTCGGTCAACGCTGCCGCCTTGGCATCTGCGGCGGCTCGTTGAGCGTCCGTCCAGTCGGGTTTGTATTTCAGCGTGAGGTCTACTCCACTATTTGCGGCTTTTTCAGCATTCTCAACGGTCTGTTTTCCAGTCTCAGTTGGGGACTCCTCTCCTGAATTCTGGTTCATTAGCACATTTGCAGGCAGGCGCGTGGCAGGTAGCGCCACCGGAAGGTCCACCGCCGGACCGTGTGCTGGTGCAAACCTCGGACCGGGTCCTTTGGGCACGCCAGTGCGCGCGAATGCCGCTATCACAGCTTCTGCCATGGCAATGTTTTCTCCAACGGCCCTCCCATTCTGAGCAGCCCTAGAGTCGCCCCCAACATCGCTACCATGATAGCCGCCGACGAATCCTGCTCCAAATTCGCCTGGAGATCCCGTTAGGTCACTGAATCGCTCTCTCGCCTTGTCAACATCGGGAAACACGGTTGTGGCTCTCGACTTGTGGAAGTCCTGTGCGGGCGTTATCTGTAGCACCCCGTATTCTGTGCTGAAAAAGACTCCGAAGATAATGGCTCCTTCCAATCCCTCCGGATCGAAAGCCGTCCACGGATTCTGCAGCACGTACGCATACAAGTTGGGGCCATCCACAAACCCTGCCGGGTCGCGGCTCAGCCACACGCCGGTCTCGATGTCACGGTAGCGGAACCCTTCGTTGAGCAGCCCGGTCGGATCTTCCTCCTTGGTGTTGGCCCGCTGCCGGTCTAGGTTGGTCCCCGTTTCCAACGGGCGTTTGCCGTAGGCTTCA
>NZ_BATQ01000173.1 GCF_000739635.1 Verrucomicrobium sp. BvORR034
AGTCCGTGAGCTGGTTGAAGTCGTTGTAGGTGTAGAGCGTTTGGGTGGTGAGAGTGCCATCTGTGCTCACCAGCTTGACGCTGCGGTTGCTGCCGGTGTCATAGGCATAACCGGTCGTGATCACCGGAGAGCCGGGCTGGGCCATGGCCTCACCCGTGAGCCGGTTGGTGGCGTCATACACCATGACGGTGCTGCGCCAGCCCGCGCCCCGTGTGCCTTCTCCGGGCCAGCGTTCTGACTGCACGGTGACATTGCCCACCGCATCATAAGTCCACAGGAACTGGGCCTGCAGGGCGTCGGCGCTGGTGTAGGTCTGGCGCGATTCCAACCGGCCCAGGTCGTCATAGGCGTTGTACTGCCACAACCCATTGGGCTGGGTCTGGGCCACCGCACGGCTGGCCAGGTCATAATGATAGACGGTGGTGCGCCCGCCCTCAGTCACCGCGAGCGGTTTGCCCTGGCTGTCGTAGGTGGTGGCGATGGTCTTGCCCGTGCCCAACGCGCTCCCGGTCCGGCGGCCGCTCAGGTGATGGGCGTCGGCCGCCGGAATAGCCGGTCTTCTGGCATTTTCGCCATGTGAGCAGTTGATTGACGATAGCCTGACTACGGGCAAACTACACCTGACATAGCCAAGCAAGTCGCGCGTCTAACCCGGTTCGTGTGCAAGAGGCAGGTTGAAAACGCCGCTCACCCTCCCCAACGGTTGCCAGGGACGAACACTGGATGGTGGCGGGACCGTGTGTTGATGCGTTCGGATGGTAAGACAAAGCCTCTGCTCACGAGGAGCTTGTTCTGGTGCTTATTTGGGGGATCGCGGACGTCTTGGTACGGGCTGCTATGGGTTGTCACTTTTACTCAGGTGACCCATCATTTTCAGTCAACGGCCCTACTCCTAGCTCTGAAAGGAAGACTGGCAACGATTCAGCTATTCGAATGGTGTAATTGTCAATTGCACTGGCTGACGACCTGTCAATCCGACCACTCCAATCCCAAAAGCAAATGGTTCCATCTTGAGTCATCAGCAGATAGTTTCCATCGCCATCAGAACCAAATGGTACCAGGTTGGGAGGGAATGAAGCGCCAAACTGATCAAGAGCTTGACTGATCTCATTTACTGACAGCAGGTACTCAACCCCTATGCTACAAGGCAAGTAAGGCTTCCTCTGCATTGGAATAAAGTAATTCACTCGATCAAGCATGGAGCCGTTGTGTACTCCAAGCCAAGCCCTCAGGGATTGAGGCAATCGGAGCCCAACACGCCTTTCAAACTCATCAAGCTCGGCGCTAGTTGCTGGTCTCCCTTCATCAAGGAAAACCAGTTCTGGAAATGTTGGAATATTAGGGTTCATTCGGGCTGCAAGGATTTGCGGTGCTTAAACTCTTGTTCGTAACCAGCGGCGTTCCACATGCTGAAAGGATCAGATACAGCTTTCTCGCCAAGGTAATTACGAGCGGTTTGAAGGAACTGCAAGCGCTCCACTGGTGGGACATCATTATGCGGAAGCCCCCGCTCAATCACGCCATCGACTGTGGCGTCCGCCATTTTAGAAGCGCCTAGTGGCCCTGCCAATGCCTGGCCAGGGTCAAGCCATTGTAAGATTGCAATGCCTCCGAGAATCTTTCCAATGCCGCCTCTCGCCTTTCCCATCCGGGCAGCAGACGCTGCGCGCTCACCGTAATGTCCCATGGCATGAATGTCTGCCTGCACAACTATGATCTTGTTGGTTTCAAGATGATGATGCAGCCGAAAATTCTTCAACGAATCACGGACAATTTTGTCCGCTTCTTTATATGAGATTTTCAATTCTTCTCTAACCTGTTTGATCATCTGGCCTCTTGCCTGCGCCGTATCGGCCGCAGCATCTCCAGTGAGCTTGATTTCGTACTCCGTTTGCAACCTCACTCCCATAGCAGAAAGCGAACCCGGCTTCATAGGTGAAAAATCTGGGCGTCCTTTTACAAACTCTACCCCGTTAGGGTATTTCTTTGCCAAAGCAGGCTGTGTTTTCTGATCAATGATGAATCGACTGTTTCCAGGTTCCCCCTCGAAGAATCCATAGTCGCGACTGGGGAATCGTTCAGCTCTTTCTTCTGCTAACCCGTCCGGATCGAAAGCCGTCCACGGATTCTGCCGCACGTACGCATAGACGTTGGGGCCATCCACGAACCCCGCCGGGTCGCGGCTCAGCCACACGCCAGTCTCGATATCCCGGTAGCGGAACCCTTCGTTGAGTAACCCGGTTGGATCTTCCTCCTTGGTATTGGCACGCTGCCGGTCCAGGTTGGTCCCGGTTTCCACCGGACGTTTGCCGTAGGCTTCGTAGCTGGCTGTCCAGGTCAGGGCTCCCGCGTCGTTGCTCTGGGCCACGACGTCTCCACGACCGTTGCTCATCGCATACTTCGCCTCGGTCCCGCCGTTGCGCAGGCTGTACATCATGCCGCCCACGCCACCGCCCATGTCGGGACCACGCAGGTATTCCACCGTGGGCGTGATGCCCTGGGATTCATACTCGGCCACACTCAGGCCACCGCTGAACACGATGGCGGTGCCAATCCCGTTCTCCACCCGGCT
>NZ_BATQ01000172.1 GCF_000739635.1 Verrucomicrobium sp. BvORR034
GGTTCATGTGCTCTTTCTGGCAAGCTTTCGGACATCGGCATCAACGACCTGTTCATGAAGCAGGACCGGAATAGCCTGTCTTCTGGCACTGCAACAGCCAACGCATCGCTGCGTTGCGCCAGCAGTGCGGCCTGACTCAAGCCGCGCTGGCCGAACGCCTCGGCGTGAAGCAACAGGCCTGGGCCACCTACGAGACAGCCACGCGGCGCTTGCCTTCCTCTCTGCTGCTGCCCACGACGCAAGCCCTCGGAGTCACGCTCGAACAGCTTTTGGATGCCTCATCCCCCAAGGCCAAACGCGGCCCCGTGCCCAAGCTGCAACGGCAGTTCCAGGAGATTGCCAGCCTGCCACCCCCCAAACAGAAGTTCATCAGCGAGTTTCTGGACACCGTCCTGCAAGCCAAGGCGGGCTGATTCACCTGGCCCACTCCCCGAGGCAACCCCTACGCGCCTGCCGGTGCCGGGTGTTCGCCAGCAGCACCTCCAGCCTCATGATCGCCTTTTTTATTTCTAAATAAGCTGTCGTTTCGCATTACTCCCACGTTAGTCAACGAGTTCAAAAGTCACTTGACCTCCATCCGGGACATCCTTCAACTCGGTAGCAAAAAAACCCCGAGAGCGCATCCCCCTCACGTCTTTCACACACATGAGGTTTGAACTTTCAAAATCACCTCCTAAGACAAACAGCTGCTTGGGAATCAATCTAGATCCCATAGGCAAACATCCGTGCTCTTTTTGCCAGGCAGAGGCAAGAGAGTATCCAGTAAAGTAATCATAATCATCAAGCAATCCTTCCGCCCACCCTTCGAGAGAACTGCTCACTCTTTCCAGTTTTCCTGTTTCAGGATCGAAGCTCACTACCCCATCCTTCGACAGAGCAAACTGACCGCCGAATACATCTTCAGCGAAAAAGTAGAGTTCTGGCAAATCAAGTCTGTAAGCATCTAGCCACAAGTCTGGCTTATTCCATGGATCAAGAGATATGGGAGTTAAAGATTCACCAAATGGCCTCACCAGCAAAGCAGCCTCAAAAGCATAAAAACCATTCTTCCTCAAAAGAAGATCGCAAAGTTCTCCTTTCAATCCATCCCAAGTCTCTGGAGGTCGAAATTCCGAGACAAGCGCAGTACCTCCAATCGAAATAAGCTTATCGAGCATGTTCTTCATTCAGTCCGTCCATTCTACTTCAAATTTGTCGCCATCTTTTAGACTACGTGTTTGACCGCCAATCGTTGCACCAGAACCCCTATTATCGCCCGGATTGATGGGCTTGACACTCGCTCCTTTTCCTTCAGCCGTTTGTGCTGGAGGCCATTCATCCAAATCCTTGCCGTCTACCTTTTCTTGTCCCTTCAAATTCTGCCTCCTGCGAGTACTGGCATTAGCCGCATCTTTCGTGAATGGACCATTGGGGTTCCCAGTGCTTTGAGCATGCTCGTAGCTTTCTGGATACTTGCTCTTCGAAACCTCTACCTTTTTTGAAGCCTTCTCAGCCACCTCATCTGCATGGGAGGCCGACTCCTGCGCTGTCTTCTTTGCGCTATCACTGAGTAAATCGTCCGCTTTTTTTGCCGCAACTTCTGCTATTTCATCTGCGGAATTCTTGACCGATCTTTCCACCACCTCGCCGAAGGCTGCAACCACCAGCTTCTTTTTTAGCTGGCCAACTATGGGCACAAGATCAACCACCGTACTGATTCCATGCCCGACGTAGCCAAACCCGCCCCCTACTCGATCTGCCAGAGTGTTCTTTTCGTCATCCAAACCTGCAGCAATGTCCAATTGCCGACCAGATTCACGATAGCTGCCTACAGGGTCGGGCAACACCCAATTCGCAAACCAATTGTTCCATCCAAGGGTTTCATTGAGACCATGGGGATCTAACTTCGTCCAAGGATTCTGCCGGACATACGCATAGACGTTGGGGCCATCCACAAACCCCGCCGGGTCGCGGCTCAGCCACACACCCGTCTCAATGTCACGGTAGCGGAACCCTTCGTTGAGCAACCCGGTCGGATCTTCCTCCTTGGTGTTAGCCCGCTGCCGGTCCAGGTTGGTCCCGGTTTCCACCGGCCGCTTGCCATAGGCTTCGTAGCTGGCCGTCCAGGTCAGGGCTCCCGCATCGTTGCTCTGAGCCACCACGTCCCCACGGCCGTTGCTCATCGCATACTTCGCCTCGGTCCCGCCGTTGCGCAGGCTGTACATCATGCCGCCCACCCCACCGCCCATGTCGGGACCACGCAGGTATTCCACCGTGGGCGTGATGCCCTGGGACTCGTACTCGGCCACGCTCAGGCCACCGCTGAACACGATTGCGGTGCCGATGCCGTTTTCCACCCGGCTGATGCGCCGGGTCCGGTAGTCGTAGCCATACTCGTGCTCCTCGGCATTGGGCAGGGTCACGCCTTCCAGGCGGTTCTCTGCGTCCCAGTGATAGGTGGTAGTCTGCGCGGATTGCCCGGTGACCGTGAGGGTCTGGGTGGCGCGATTGCCTGCCAGATCATAGGTCAA
>NZ_BATQ01000171.1 GCF_000739635.1 Verrucomicrobium sp. BvORR034
GTGGGCATCTTGGGATTCTCCGCCGGCACCGCCGAGGCGGTCTTTGCGCTGGAGGCTCTGCCTGAGTCCATGCAGGTGGAGCACGTCGTGCTGCTGGGTGCATCCATCAGCCGGGACTACGACATGACGCAGGCGCTCAAGCGCGTGAAGCACCTCTACATCATCACCTCCACGCACGACCGCATGCTCAAGATCCTCATGCCCCTCTCCGGCACAGCGGACCGCAAGTTCCACGATCCCGGTGCCGGCATCAAAGGGTTCGTACTGCCAACCGGAGCCTCGCCCGCCACTCGTCGCCTGTATGCGGAAAAGATCGTCACCATCCACTACAGCAAGGAGTTCCGGAAGGACGAGGACAAGGGCCACCACTTCGACAACGTGAAGGAGGACTTCATTCGCGACCAGGTGGCCCCGCTCTTCATGGGGCATCCTGCGCCCAAACCCGGTGCTCAGAACGCATCCACGCCGCCACCCGCACCTTAACGTTGATCGCGCCTCCCTCCCGCAACTCCTGCCTCATGCTTATGCAGACTTCCCTCCACTCTATTGCGCTTCTGCTGGCCCTTCCCCTGTTGAGCTCCTGCTCCCTGCTCGGCCTGCGTAAACAGGTCGAAGCCCTGGAGGCCCAGGGTGGCGTGACCATTGAGGTGACCAATATGCCCGATGGCACCCGCCCCACCTACGCTTTGGCGTGGCGGATGGAGAACGGATTGCGCAAGGATTCCGCGGGCTTCCAGAAAGTCCGGCCCGACGGCATCGCCTCCTTCAACCTCAACCTCGACAGCACCTATCGCGTCGGGGCTTTCACGGATGAGAACGACAACCATCACTATGATGCCGGCGAACCGCTCGACTTCGTCAAGGACGTGCAACCCCTGTCCCTCAGCGATCCGAAGGCACGGGTGAAAATCTGGAAACTCACCCTGCACCGCAACCATGACCTGGCACCCGGCACGGTCATCGAGATGCCTGTGGAAAACAAGGCGCTCGGAGGCGTCACCCAGGTGGCACTGGGAGATGTTGCCTCATTGGATGAGCCACGTTTCGCCCCGGAGGTGGGCGGCAGCGGCCTCTGGCGGCCGCTCGACTTCCTCAGCACCAACACCCTCGGCCTCTACTTCACCGAGCCCTACGATCCGAGCCGCATCCCGGTGGTGTTTGTTTACGGCATCGGCGGCAGCCCACAGGACTGGCGTTATTTCATCGATCACTTTGACCGCAAACGCTACCAGCTCTGGTTTTACCACTACCCCAGTGGCATGCGGTTGGATCGCGTCTCCAGCGTGCTTGCCACGGGCCTCCGCGCGCTGCGTCAGCGACACCACTTCCCCGTCTGCTACGTGGTGGCGCACAGCATGGGCGGCCTGGTCTCCCGCACCGCCATCACCGAGGCCGTGAAGGATGAAGGCGTGAACTTTATCCCCAAGTTCGTCAGCATCTCCACGCCCTGGGGTGGCCATCAGGCCGCGGAGTCCGGCATCCGTCATCTGAAGAAGCCCGTCCCCTCCTGGCTGGACGTGCGTCCGGGCAGTGACTTCCTCCTGAACATCTACGCCACACCGCTGCCCAAGGGCACCGTGCATCACCTGATCTATGGTTCCATTGAAGGAGGGCCGTTCTACCTGAAGGGAGACAATGACGGCGTGGTCACCGTCGTCAGCGAGACCGACCTCCGGGTGAAAGAAGGCACCACCTCCTTCCGGCACCTGCTTCACGAGCATACCGAGATTCTCCAGAAGCAGGAGACGTTGGAATGGGTCATGGCATTATTGAAAAAATAGTGAATGGTATAAGCGACTCCAGCATCCACGCGCCCCATTCAACCCCAGCCCTCGCAGACATGCCCACCCTGTCCAACAGCTACGATCACTGCCAGCTTCTGAATCTGGGCGTCGGCCCCCAGGGACGCGGCCCCTTCCTCATCCGGCAGCAGGGTTCCGCCCCCGGCAGCACGACGCTGGATCAGATGCGCTACTTCCTGCGCAAGGATGGCACCTGGGTCCTGGGCCTGGCCGTCTATGTTCTGAGCGACGCCGAGCAGGAGGAGAACTTCCTCTATCCCACCAGCGCAGACGCCACCAATCTGCTCAGCTCCCTGACGGGTGATCCCGTGGTGGATGACAAGCTCCCTCCGGACAAAAGCGCAGAGGAACTCATCCTCGCCGCCAAGAAGACCATCACCGGACTCTGGGGCCATCTGAACCGTCTGAACGAGGTTTAGCCCTCTCCAGATCCAAGACGAGAACCCGGGTTCCTGAAATAACCTATACCCTCCTCCTCCTCACCGTTCATGCAAACGGTGAAAGAGGTTGCTTCAGAAATTTTGCAACCATTGCACGGGTGCGGTTTTCAACTCGTACATGAAGACACCACGCATCGTCTCGCTTCTCGCCGCCCTCAGTTTCACCACCGCCGCGTTCTCCCAGAGCCCTGGGCCCGGCCCCGATCAACCACCCGGCCCGCCTCCTCAACCCAGGAATAATGAAGGCCCGCGTGAGCGTGGAGACCAGGGCTCCGGCCCCCGTCACGACCAGGGTTTCCATCGCAACCCGCAGCAGCGCCCCGGTGATTCCCCGGAAAAACGCGAGCACATTGAAGAAGCGCTCAAACACCTCCGTGCCGCCGGTCTTGGCCACATGGCCGAGCGTATCCA
Source organism: Verrucomicrobium sp. BvORR034 (assembly GCF_000739635.1). Lineage (GTDB taxonomy): Bacteria > Verrucomicrobiota > Verrucomicrobiia > Verrucomicrobiales > Verrucomicrobiaceae > Verrucomicrobium. The sequence continues at coordinate 2,654 of NZ_BATQ01000171.1, forward strand.
GCAAGCCCTGAAGGACAACCCGCAAGGTCCGCAGGACCAGCAGAATCGCCGGGACTTCCGCCGCGGCCCGCGCAACCATGACCGCCGCCGTGAGGCCCCCTGGCAGTCCAATGCTGGCCCGCGCCGCTTCCACCACCCCCACCTTCCTTACGGCCCCGGCTTCGGATTCGGCTCAGGCCGCGACGGCCAGCCCGGCCCCTTCGGCCGGCCAAATTTCCAGGGTCGCGGTGAGCGCCGCCGCCACGGGTTCGAGGCACAACGCGCCGCCCGCCCCGGCAATCCTGGCACTCCCGGTGATGCCGATCTCCGCGCCGAGGTACAGCAGCTCAAGCGCGCCGTGGAAGAACTGCGCCGTGCCCTCCCCAACCGCGACAACCGCGCCGACGGACCTGGCCCCGACCGCCAGCGCCGCCCAGAATTTGACCGCCAGGACCAGCAGCGCCGCGAACAACCCCGTGGCAATGATCGCCGTGATGACGGCCCTCGTGCCGATGGCCCGCGCCATGAAGGCCCCCGCGGTGACGACCGCCGCCCCGAAGGCGCTCCCCAGTTTGGACCTCGCAATGAAGGACCTCGTCACGAAGGTCCCCGCCAGGACGGACCTCGCGGTGACAGCCCTCGTCATGAAGGCCCTCCCGGCGAGCGTCTGTGATTCAGGCATTCAGGACTGAGAAATAACTTCATCTCTTCACCAGACCCAAGGTCGACCAGCCGCGAACCGCGCGCGAGTCCACCTTGGGTTTGTCATTTTCGCGCCTCGTCCTCAGACGAAGCCACAAAGGGCTGTAACCCTCGCGGCCATGGGGCAGCCTTGGGCACGCGGATGTTTCCCACAGGTCAGACCTCGCATACGAGGAAACAAGTGCCTCCTCACGTCGACAACTACGACCGATGCGGCTGGCCAACCGGCAGAAGGCATTCTCAATTTCCCTCCGCATCCGCACACCCCCAGATGGCTCACGCCCCAACACTCACCCACCGGTCTTTGATCACCATCAACCCAGCGCCCCTGTAGTTGTCGACGTGAGGAGAATGAACCAATCGCGCGCGTTTTGGGGTGGCCGCCAAGGAACCACCTGGAGGTGCCCTTCTCAGTTCGAAGTTGATCCCCAGCGGGGATCTCTAACACAGCCCAACGTTGGACGAGCCCTAAGCGAGTCAACGTTGGGTGCCTCCGCAGAGGATGATCAGGTGGGGAGGCCGACAGCATCCGCTTTCTCTCCTCTGCCATCAACGCCTCCACGTCAGGCGGATGCGATGTCATGCACTGCCTGACATTCGCGGCAAGATGCCGCGAACAGCACGCAGGGATGCGTGCGCTCCCCGAGCTTCCCAGGCAAAGGCCACTTTGAGAAACGGCCAGACCACGTTTCACCACCCCAGGTTCCTTGGCAGGCACTAACTGAAGCGTCTGCAGTGTCGCCCTTGTATCATGTCACCAAGCGCCCCGGACGCCCCTGTGGGCTATGCCGACTCAGCAACCATAGCCGTCGCCCTACAACCCGGGGCATCCCCTCCTCCAACTCGGAGGCCTGCCAACATCCTCCCACCCCACATCCCCCAACGTCTGGCGGCGGTGCCGCTGTGGAGTGCGTGCGTGAAGCGCCGCTTTCGTGGATCGTCCGAGTTTTCTAGAACCTCAAAAGCTAAACAGGGTGCCAATCGCCCGCACGATCACCATCCCCCGCCGCCCCGGCGTTTCCTTCATCTCCTGGCCCCATCCGTCCGGCAGGACAAAGCGGCGCTTCACGCCGCACTCCATCCCGACACGTCGGGACACACGGGGCCATGCGTTGGATGCTCAATCAAAGCAGATCATCTACTGGCCAGCCATCTCGAGTGGCCATGCAACTGACATGCCCGGCAGGATGTCGGCAACAGCACGCAGGATTCGCAAGCTTCCCTATCATGACGCTCCAAGGTCAGTGGGGACCGCACGCTTCCAGCGTGCCACCTTCTGCATCCTGCAGAAGGTTCAGGCTCACCGCACCCCAACATTCCCCTGCCACCCCCATCTCCCGCCTCACCCATCACCTCAAGTCTTGCGTCTTGTGTCTTCTAGTCTTGAGTCTTTTTGATCTCTCCATCAATCGCGCGCAACAACGACTCCGGCCCCGGCACATCCAGATCCAGAGACCAGATCATCACACCTGCCAGACCTTTCTCCAGCGCCAGGCGCGTCTTGGCCTGGATCGTGGGAATGCCATTGTACCAGATGGTGCTGCCCACTTGATCCTTTGACGCAGCATCCGGGTGCTGCGCCAGAATCGTCGCATACGGATAGTCGCGTTTCTTGAACGCTTCACCAAAGCCGTAGCCATAGAACGGCACCCCCAGCACGGCCTTGGCAGGCGGCAGCCCGCGCTTCAGCCAGTAGTCCACGCTCTCCCTGGCAAACTCCAGGGACGAATGCTGTCCCGGCCGGTCTGGCGACCAGTAGCCCGCGCCGTCATAGGCCATGATGTGGATGTAGTCCATCTGCGCCAGCACAGCATCCGGCACCCGGTCACCGCCATACCCTTTGGAAAGCGCCGCAGTCAGCAGATAGCCCTTCGCCTTCATGAGCGGAGCCAGTGCGGCAATGAAGGGTCCATAATCCTCGGTGATGGAAGGCCCTTCGATATCCACGTCCAGTCCATCGAATCCGTGGCGCTCCACATAGGCCACCAGGCGTTGCGCGAACGCCTCGCGCTGGCCCTCCCCCAGCAGCCGCCCATAGCGCGCTTTCAGCACCTTGTCTCCGGACGCCGATCCGCCTCCGATGGACACACACACTTTCACACCATGGCGCTTTGCCTCGCGCAGCAGCGCGGCGTTCGCCTCATAAAAGGAAAGCTCTCCCTCATCGTTCACCGGATTCTCAAACGCCACATTCAGATGCGTCACCCGCTCATACGGGATCTGGGTGGCGAAGGTCTTCAGATCGATCCAGTTCGGCACATAGGCCACCACCATCTTCCGCCCCGGGGTCCCGACCTCGCCCATCAAGCCTGGCAGCGCCAATAACATCGCCACCGTCGCCCAAGCACAGCTCAGACAAAGGGATCGGGCACGGGATCGCAGTGATGCAGGGAGACACATCCCCGCAGCATGAGGGAAGCCGCCCGCCTCGACAAGCCTTCTGACCTCCCTCTCGGATTTCACTTCCGCATGAGTTTCCCGACTGCATCCCCTGGAGAAAGCAACTTTCCTCATGCTCATTCCCCGGCCTGCCTCGAATGGTGCAACACCGGGCAAAATCCCTCCGTTCAGGTGACAGCACCGCCGGGCCTGCCCCGTGCATCGCATTCCTCTGTCCCATGTCCTCGCCTCGTTTGCCAGCTCTCTGCCTGCTCGCGCTTGCCCCCGCCACCACTTACGCGGCCCCAGCCCCCATGCCTCCGGCTGCATTCAACACCCAGGTGAGACCCCTGCTCGAAGCCCATTGCACAGACTGCCATGGGGAGGACGTGCAGAAAGGCGGACTCCGGCTCGACAACCTCGCGACAGATTTTCAGGACGAAAAGCTGGCCGCCAAGTGGACCCACATACTGGACAAAATCACCTCAGGCGAGATGCCGCCCAAGAAACAGGAGCGGCCACCCCAGCCCGTCGCGGCCGCGGCCACCACTTACTTGCGGAGCCAGCTCCACGCCGTCTCGCTCACCCGGCAGCAGAAGTACGGTCGTGTCACACTGCGCCGGCTCAACGGTCGGGAGTATGAGAACACCCTCAACGACTTGCTGGGCACGAAGCTGTCCTTGAAGGACATGCTTCCCGAAGACGCCACCACGGCGGGCTTCGACAACGTGAGCAGCGGGCTGGACCTCTCCGCCACGCACTTCCTCCTTTTTCAGGAAGCCGCTGCCAAGGCCGTTGCCGCGGTCATCCCGCCTCATCCACCCATGCCCTTCAGCAACACCCGGACGGGGCTCGAGATGACCCAGAAGGGTCCCAACTTCAAACAAGGCCTGGGCCGCAACTCCAGGCTTCAGGGTGACGCGCTCCTCATCTACAGCAAGCTCCCCCGCTACGGCCTCTGTTCCACCGCCCCCGTCCCGGCCGCGGGACGCTACCGCATCCAGATGAAAGCCTGCGCCGTGGGCGCGGAGGGCAAGCCCATCCCCGTCGGCTTCATGACCGTGATGAACAGCGGTCGCGAAGGCCCCATGTTGCGTGAAGTACGCGACATCCCGCAGGGAGAGCCGCAGGTCATCGCATTCGAGTTTGACCTCGAACGCAACCAGTCCTTCGTCGCCAATCTTCTCACCAGTTGGGACATCCGCGGCTTCAAGAAACCCATCGAAGAATACACCGGTCCCGGCCTGCTGGTGGAGTGGCTCAAGATTGAAGGGCCGCTCGATGCCTTCCCCTCCCCTGCCTACAACACCCTCTTTGCAGGCGTGCTGCTCAAGCCCCGCTCTGTGGCCAAGGCGGAAAGCACCGGTGCCAAAGTGCCCAAGATCCCGGAGAACCGCAGCGAGTTCCAGTGGAACAACGACCCCCTGGTTCCTGTTTCCTCAAACCTCAAGGAGGATGCCACCCGGCTCATCCGTGCGTTCCTCCCCAGGGCTTTCCGCCGCCCCGTGGACGACGCCACCGCCCAGCACTATGTGCAGAAGGTGCGCCGCCGGCTGGATGAGGGCGCGTCCTTCCTCGATGCCATGAGCTACGGGTACAAGCTCATCCTCTCCTCGCCCGACTTCCTCTTCCTGGACAGCGCTCCGGCCGCCGCCCCTGCGCCAGATGGCACCCTGCCCAGCACCCGGCTGGATGACTACGCCCTCGCCGAGCGGCTCTCCTATTTTCTCTGGTCCAGCCTGCCCGATGAAGAGATGCTCACCCTCGCCGCCAGCAGGAAGCTCAGCAACCCCGATGTGCTCCATGCCCAGGTGGAGCGCCTGCTGAACTCGCCCAAGGCCGCACGGTTCACGGAAAACTTCGCCGGCCAGTGGCTGGACCTGCGCAAGATCGACTTCACCATCCCCGATCCCCAGCTCTACAGCGACTTCGACAACCTCCTCCTCTGGGCCATGCCCCTGGAGACCCAGGCGTTCTTTGATGAAGTCCTGCGCCACAATCTGAGCCTGCTCAATTTCGTGGACTCTGACTGGAGCATGCTCAACGAACGTCTCGCCGCGCTCTACGGGATTCCAGGAGTCAACGGCAGCACGCTCCGCAAGGTGAAGCTCCCCGCAGAGAGCCGCCGCGGCGGCGTGATGACCCAGGCTTCCGTGCTCAAGGTCACCGCAGACGGCACCCGCACCTCCCCCATCCTGCGGGGCAAATGGGTGCTGGAGCGCATCATTGGCAAGCCCCCCTCTCCCCCGCCGCCAGACATCCCCGCCATCGAGCCCGACATTCGCGGTGCCACCACCATTCGTCAGCAGCTCGATCTGCACCGGAACTCCACCGCCTGCGCCTCCTGCCATGTGCACATCGATCCACCCGGCTTCGCCCTGGAAAACTACGATCCCATTGGCAACTGGCGCGACTTCTACCGCGTGACCACCCGCACCAAGGCAGGTGCAGTAAACCTGCCCTACACCAGCCGCGCCGTCTATCGAGGTCCCGATGTGGAGAAAGGCAGCGTCACCCATGAAGGGCGGGCTTTCAACGACATCACCGACTACAAGAAGATCCTGCTCGAGGACAAAGACCAACTCGCCCGCAGCCTCACCCAGAAGCTCATCATCTACGCCACCGGGGCCGACATCCAGTTCGCCGACCGCGAAGTCGTTGAAGCCATCATCACCAAGATCCGCCCCACCCACTACGGCCTCCGCGATCTGGTTCATGAAATCACCCAAAGCCGCGTCTTCTTGAACAAGTAGCTCCCGGTTCCCTCTTCCCGCCTCCCTTACCCCTTTTCCCTCTCCCCCTATGCTCGACCGCCGCACCTTCCTCCGCGCCTCGGGAGTCGCCATTGGCCTGCCCTTCCTCGAAGCCATGCTGCCCTCCCGTGCCAGTGCCAGTGCCAGCGCCGCTGCGGCAGGCCAGCCGCAGCGGATGGTCCTGGTGGGCCAGCCGCTCGGCATGTACGGGCCCAACTTCTTTCCGGAAAAGGCGGGCCGGGACTATGTGCCCAGCCGCTATCTCAAGAACATCGAGGCCTGTCGCGAGCAATTCACCGTCTTCTCCGGCATGTCTCACCGCTATGCCGCGGGGCACTTTGCGGAGGTGGGCCTGTTCACCGGCGTGGCCCCGGAGCTCATCCGGGACAAGGACATCAAGAACGGCATCTCGCTGGACCAGGAGGCCGCCTCCCACATCGGCAACCAGACGCGCTTCCGCTCGCTCATCCTCGGTGGCGGCGATGTTTCATGGAACCGCCGCGGCGTCCGCCTCCCGGCCGAGAGCCGTGCCACCCAGGTCTTCCGGAAGCTCTTCATCGCCGGCACACCGGAGGAGGAGACCCGGGAGCTGCAGCGCATCAAGGACGGCCAGAGCATCCTCGATGACGTGGGCGACCAGATCCGCGCCCTCAATCGCAAGGTGGGCCACCCTGACCGGGAGCGATTGGACCTCTTCCTCACCTCCGTGAGAGAGGCAGAACAATCCCTCCAGCAAGATGAGCACTGGAGCACCAGCCCCAAGCCCAAGGTGGAGCTCAAGCAGCCCACCACCGACTTCGGCGGCCCCCAACTGATCGAGCGCTCCCGCCAGTGGTATGACATCGTCCACCTCGCCCTGCAGACCGATTCCACCCGCGTGATCTCCCTATGGCTCGGCACCCAGGAGCGTCCTGAGATCGATGGCGTGAACCTCGGCCACCACGACGCCTCCCACCATGGGCTGGATCCCGCCAAGCTCGAGCAACTGGCCCTCATCGAGGAGGCGGAGATCAAGGTCTTCGGCGAGTTCCTCGCCAAGCTCAAGGCCACCACTGACGGAGATCGATCGCTCTTTGACCGCACCGCCGTGCTCTACGCCAGCAACCTTGGCAACTCCTCGAACCACGACAATAACAACCTCCCCATCCTCCTCGCCGGCGGCTCCTTCAAGCACCAGGGCCACCTCGCCTTCGACACGAAGAACAACACCCTCATGTCGAATCTCTACGTGCGCATGCTCCACCACATGGGCATCGAGACCTCCACCTTCGGCGCGAGCAACGGCATCATCAGCGAGGTGTAGGCTGGACAAGCCCCCCTCCTTCTTCCACAAATAGCACATGAACCGCCGGCGCTTCCTTCACACCACTCTCGCATCCGCCACTCTGCCGTCCTTCGTTTCCGCCCAGGAGACCAAGGCAACAAAGCGCATCCTCCTCCGCTCCTCCTGGCAGACTGTGAACATCGGCGACATCGCCCACACCCCGGGCATGCTGCACCTGCTGGAGAAGCACCTGCCTGACTACGAGGTCACCCTCTGGCCCAGCAGTGTGGAAAACGGTGTGGCCGAGATGCTGACCAAGCGCTTCCCCAAGCTCAAGATCCTCGCCGCCACTGCGGAGGCCAAGAAGGAGGCCTTCGCCACCCACGACTTCCTGCTGCATGGCTCCGGGCCCGGCATTGTCGGGCAGAAATCCATTGTTGAGTGGACGGAAAAGACCGGCAAACCCTACGGCATCGGCGGGGTCACCTGGAGCGGCGGCAAGGACAACGGCGAAGCCATCAAGGTCATCAGCGGCGGCAAGTTCGCCTTCTTTCGCGACTCCGTCTCCCTGGAGCTGGCCAAGTCAAAAGGTGCCACCTGCCCCATCATGGAGTTCGGCCCGGACGCCACCTTCGCCTGTGATCTGGTGAACGATGAACCCGCCGCCGCCTGGCTCAAGGAAGTCGGCCTGGAGGACGGCAAGTTCGTCTGCTGCATCCCCAAACTGCGCAACACTCCCTACTGGGAGATCAAAAAGGGCGTGAAGTTTGACGAGAAGAAAAACGCCCGCAACGAGGAGATGAAAGAGCACGACATCGCCCCGCTGCGCAATGCCGTGATTGCCGTGGTTCAACAGACGTCCATGAAGGTGCTCCTCTGCCCGGAGGACGCCAGCCAGATGAAGCTCAACAAGGAGATGATCTACGACAAGCTTCCGGAAGACGTGAAGAAGAAAGTCGTCTGGCGGCAGGACTACTGGCTCACCGACTTCGCCCAGAGCGTGTACAACCGCAGCGCAGGCCTCTTTGGCAACGAGCAACACAGCCCCATCATGTGCATCGGCCACGGCATTCCCGCCATCGTCTGCCGGTACAAGGAACAGACGAGCAAGGGTTTCATGTGGAAGGACATCGGCCTCAGCGAGTGGTTGTTCGACCACGACTTTGATGAAGCCGAAAAAGGCCTCACCACCGCTGTGCTCGCGATTGTGAACGATCCCGCCACCGCCAAGGCCAAGGCGCTGAAAGGCAAGGCCGTGGCAGATGACCGCATGAAACGCATGATGGATGTGCTGCGGGCCAGCTTGGAAGGGTGAATGGTAAGCGGTTAGGGGTAAGTGGTGGGTGATGTTTAACCACAGAGAGCACAGAGGGTTTTGGAATGGGATTGGTGGGGTGTCGAAGGGCAAGCGACATCGCAAGCAATAGAACACCCCCCTCCTATCACCCCCAAACACCTGCTCCCACTTGTCCCGACGCGTCGGGATGGAGTGCGTGCACGACGCGCCGCTTTCGCGGCTCCCACCCGTTTCCTCGAACTTTGGATAGACGAGCAGGACGAGAGACATCCGCCCCCTCGCAGTCCAAAGCCTCCCTCCCACAACATCCCAGAGTCATTGGGAAGCGCAGTCGGCTCGACTGCCGTTCTCGGCGGCCCGCCGGGAACTCAGCATCGGAGAGACAGAGTTCGCTCAATGTCCAGGTGCCACCTGAACTGAGCTTCGGGCGCCCCCCCTTGCAGCAGTCGAGCCGACTGCTCTCTCCCCCGACCTCACCCCTGCCAACACCTGGCGGCGTCCCGATGCATCACCGCACTTATAGTCGGCTCGACTACTCCCCCTCACCGTACCGAACCAGCCACGCCAGCTTTCACAAACTCCTCCAGGCTCAGGACGCCATCATGATCGGTGTCAAATCGCTCAAACCGTTTCGGTGCCTCCTCAGGATCGCGCTGATTGCGCAGAAACTCTTCCTTGGTAAGTTTCGCATCGCCATCCTTGTCCTTGCCCTTGAACATCTCTTCACGCGTCATCTTCCCGGCTGCGGTGGGGGCTGGCACTTGAGCGGGTTTCGCCTTGCCTTTGATCTGCGGTCGGGGCTCAGGCTGTGACGCCAGCAGGGCCTTCAATCTGCCCAGTACTTCCGGCCGCTCGGGAGCGAGGTTCTTGTGCTCCTGCGGGTCAGCCTCATAGTCAAAAAGCTCGTACACAGCCTTCTCCGGCGCACCACCAATCTTGTTCCACTCCACGAGGCGATAGCGGTCATCACGCACGGCCCTTCCGAGGAGCTCGTTGCGGGGATAGACATGCGTCACGTGATCGCGAAACTTCGAACCCGGATCGTCCAGGAGCGGGACGAAGCTTCTGCCATCAAGCCCCTGCGGCGCAGGCAGTCCGGCCAGGGCGGCAAGCGTGGGATAGATGTCCACCGTCTCCACCAGTGCTGAGGTAACACCGCCCTTTTTGCCGGGCATCGCAATCATCAAAGGAATGCGCGCGGCGAGTTCGAAGTTGGTGTGCTTCCCCCAAATGCCGTGGTCGCCCAGATGGTAGCCATGATCACCCCACACAACCACGATGGTGCTGTCGGCAAGCCCTGAGGCATCCAGTGCCTCCAGCACCCGGCCTACGCAGGCGTCCACATAGCTGGTCGCCGCATAGTAGCCGTGTATGAGGTGCCGTTTCATCTCCGCGTCCAGCACCTGCCCGCCCTGGGGGATTTGTTTGTACTTCCGGAGTTCATCGGTGCCCGGCGCGGCAGCCGTCGGCGAACCTTCCGGCAGAGCATCCGTCTCAAAGAGGGGCAGCTTGGTCGCATCAATGCCATCCCAATATTTCTTCGGCGCCACGAAGGGAAGATGCGGACAGCGAAAACCGGTGGCGAGGAAAAACGGCTTGCCCGCAGACTTGAGAGCCGCCATGCGCTTCACCGCCTCTGCCGCCGTGATCCCGTCGTCATAGGTGTCATCCGGCACGTCCGCACTCTCCGTGGCCGCACCGAACACGCCTGCTCCCCGGGATCCGCCTTCAACCTTCGACGGGCGGTTCTCCTCCCGGGCATAGTAGTCCGCCTTGGGATGGAAGGGCTTCTCAGACCAGGAGGCCGGATCGTCGTGGTTGCCATGGCCCGTGTGCAGGATCTTGCCCACGGCGGAGGTCTGGTAACCGTGGTCGCGGAAGTACTGCGCCAGGGTGACCGCCTCAGGCCGGGCGTCGCGAAAGTTCGTGGAAAGATCATAGATGCCAAGTGTCTGCGGACGCAGCCCGGTCATGAGCGCATTGCGCGATGGCGCACACACGGCCTGGTTGCAATAGGCGCGATCCAGCCGGAGCGACCGCGCCGCCAGCCGGTCCAGGTTCGGAGTTCGGGCATGGACATCCCCATAGCACCCCAGCGCGGGCTTGAGGTCATCGATGGCGATGAAGAGCACATTCGGGCGGGACGGGGCGGCTGCCTGGCCGAGGGTCGCCAGGATCAATGAAACAATCGTGAGCAGAAAAGACCTCATGGGTGGTGGGTAATGACAGTGAAGTTGGTCTGACAACGTCTCAACGGTTCTCCTGTGCGCGAAGCAGGGGAAAGAAGTCGATGTAATGCCCGCCATCGAATCCGGACTGCGTCTTGCGCAGCTCCGCGGCGGCTTTCTTCCGCAGCTCATTCAGCAGGGGCTTGTGCTCCGGGCTGGCGGCCAGGTTGACCAGCTCCTCAGGATCCGTCTTCAGATCATACACCTCCTCTTCGCGATCTTCTCCGGCGTAGGCCACATACTTGTACCGGCCGCTGCGGATCATGGTCCAGTCGTACATGGCATCCAGACCCTTCCCACCTTTCTGGATGAAGCGCCGGGTCCTCTCCATCATTCGTGGGATGTCCCCACCCATGGTGTTCTGCACGTTGGTCAGCAGCATGGCGTCGCGCGGCAGGACTGCCGTCGGAGTTTTGAGCAGGGGCACCAGACTCATGCCGTCCATGGTCTCCAGCGGCTTCAGTCCCGTGATCTCGTGCAAGGTGCGGACCACATCGGTCTGGTTCACCGGCTCGTAGCTGACAGCATTCTCTGCATAGTGGCCGGGCCAGCGGAAGATCAGCGGGCCGCGCAGCGCGGCATCGTACGGCGCATCCTTTTTCCCTATCAGTGCGTGCTGGCCGTAGGCGATGCCTTGATCCGCCGCAAAGACCACCACCGTGTTCTCCAGTTGTCCCGACTCCTCCAGCGTGCGCATGAGACGACCCACGTTCTCGTCGATGGCCATCACACACTCATGGTACTGGCGGATCTGCGACTCCACCCTGTCCCACCGGGGCGTGGGCAGATCACGGATGTAGGCAGGCTTGCCTTCCCGGTGGGTCAGGCTGGTGGGTTGCGGAATGGGCCCTACAGCGGCCAGCGCCCCCTGATGACGTTCCGCCGGCTCGACCGGTTTGTGCACGCCGCAATAACACAGCCACAGCAACCACGGTTTGTCTCCTGCCGCCTTGTCCTTGATGAAATCCACCGCCAGATCGGTGTGGCGGTCCACGCTGTAGCCGCCCAGATCTACGGGTGTAGCCCCGTTGATGCTGACCTTCTGGCCGTGGTAGTAACCTCCAAAGGTCTCCGCGTCGCTCGTCCAGTGAATGGCAGTGTCCCAGTCAAGCCCCACCGCGGGTGGGCGTGGGTTGACGTGCCATTTGCCTATGATGCCCGTGCGGTACCCGTTCTCCCTCAGACGCCGTGGCCACAGCGGATGTTCCTTTTCCTCCTGCGCCAGCGCCGCCGTGTCGAGCTTCGCCCCTGTGAAAGCGCCCCGGGCCGCATGGGGAAGGTTTCCCGTCAGGAAGCTCACGCGGGAAGGGACACAGTAAGCCGCCATGTACACATTGTGAAAGCGCACCCCTTTGGCCGCCAGCGCATCAATGTTCGGCGTCTTCACCCACGGATAGGCGTCGGGGTAGCAACCCACTGTCCGCACACTCTGATCATCGGTGAAGATGTAGAGGACATTGGGCGGCGTACTGGCGGCGCTGACCATGCCTGCGGACATGATTAGAAGGAAGGCTGCCAAGATGGCTTGCATAAGGAAACAGCAGATGAGGGGAAGGTTGCGGTGTGCACAAGCCTGAAGATCCAGTCTGAAGCGTCTCATAGAGGGTGGTCAGTGTCCCGAAATGTCCTGCAGCGCGAAACGGTTGCACTTTTTCGCCAGGATTCAGGAAGTTGCCACCCGTGGCGCGATGGGAACCCAGCAGTGGCACGTTCGGGGGTCTGCCTGACTCGGGCGGCAGAAAATAATTCGCACCTTTTTCGCAACCCTGTTCCCCACGTGAACATGCAGTGCGGTTGAGTGCCATCCTTTGACTCGAACGCCAGCGACTGGACCGACAGGGGATGGACGAATCCTCTCTCGTCCTTGTCCATGAACCTACGTACCGAAAGAAAAGTTCTCCCAGCCATCTCCGCCCCGCTCATTCATGCCTGCATGGCCCTTTTGCTGGGCTCGGGCCTGGGCATCACCAGTGCCCATGCTGACAACCTCTATTGGGACTTCGCGCCTGGCACGGCCAACGGAGCGTCGAATGGAGGTGGCGCCACCGCAACCCCTGGGGATTGGTTTGCTACCAACACCTGGGACCGGGGTACCGGACTTGGCTACCAGAGCTGGACTGATGGAAATGACGCCTTTCTCGCGGGCGCCTCTGCCCTGCAACTCACTGGCAACGTCACCGCCAATACGCTGAACATCACGTCGGGCAAAGTCATCATTCAATCGGATGCAGCGGCAAACAATCACCTTCTCACCCTGACCAACGGTGGCACCATCGCCTCTTCTGCCTCCGTGACCTTTGGTGGTGAACTGGCCAATGGAGCAGGCAACGAACGGTCCCTGGAGGTCCGTCTGGGTGGCGACATCAACACCAGCGACACCTTCGGAGGCAACCTTGATTTGTTTGGTGGCAGCATACTTTCCTCAAACTCGACCACCAGCCGCAACATCTATGCAAACGTGCGCATCGGGACCCCTCAGGCAACGCCGCAGCAGCCGCCTTTGGAGACAGTTCACGAACAGGCAGCCTTCTCATCCAGGGCAACCTCTCCACTTTCGGAGGCAACAGAACCATCGAGATCGTCACCGGGACCACGGTGGAGGTGGCTGGCACCTTCAATCTGCTGGGAGGCATGACGGTGGTTGGCAACGGCACTCTCAAAGTGGCCGCCATCACCACGAACAGCTCCGCCAACGGGTTCACCCTGGGCTCAGGATCCCAGACCGCCACCCTGGAACTCGGCAGGGGCGGGGTCATGAGCTCCACCGGCAGCCCCGCTGGCACGTTTGCAAACAACATCTCCCTCAGCTCGGCCAATACAACCCTCAGGCTCAATTCCTCCTTCGCCACCTCCGCGAGCCCGGGTGTGCAGACCCTCAGCGGCATCATTTCCGGCACGGGCAAGCTGGTGCAGCAAGGCACTGGCAGGATCGACCTGACCAATGCCAACAGCTACACGGGCACCACCACCGTGAGCAGCGGCACGCTCGCGCTAAGCGGCAGCGGCACCACCGGCACCGGCGCGGTCACAGTCCAGAACTCTGGCACACTGCTGGGTACGGGCCTGGTGCGTGGCAGCACCTTCACCGCCCAGAGCGGCTCCGTCATCCATGCGGGCGAGGGCAGCCTGCAGACCAGCTACGGCACTCTCAACTTCACTCCCACCTCCGGCAGTGGCAGCTTCGACTTTCAAAGCGGCAGCAAGATCATTCTAGGTATCAACCCTGGCGGGAGCGGAGACCTGCTCAACTTCGACGGGCTCGCCAGTGGCACGTTGCTCTTCAACGGCAACTTGCAAGTCACTGCGCCTGCGGGCTATGTGCCGACATCCCCCCAGACTTTCAATCTGATCGACTGGGCGAACGTGGGCACCCTTTCGTTCGCCAGCCATTTCACCAGCAACCTGCTTCGGGATGGGTCGCTTGATGACGCATCGGGTTTTGATCTCCCAGACATCAGCGGCAGCGGCTACCAGTGGGACCTCAGCCAGTTCACCACCAACGGCACGATCAGTGTTGCCTTGATCCCCGAACCTGGACGCCCTCTGCTGCTGCTTGCTGCCATCGCGGGACTGACCCTGCGCCGTAGGCGCACGCGTCCCTCCTGAGTGCCTCACAGAACTTCGGCGCGGCAGCTGGGATCTTTGAAACAACCTTCCCCTCACGCAAAATACGTATCCTCATGCGCATACGGCGGCGCACAGCAACACAGGAACCGCAGCTCCTTGCCCGCCGTGATTTGATGCCAAGCACCTGCGGGGATCAGGATCGCGTCGCCGGGTCTCACCTCACGGGTTTCGCCATCGATCTCCATGCTGCCTGAGCCTTCCAGGATGAAGTAAAACTCCTCGCTCAGCTTGTGATAGTGCCGGTCCGTGGCCCGCCCCACCGGCAGGGAGGCCTCTGCCAGGCTCTGGTTCTGCACTGGCGCATTGGTCCGGTCCAGGATGCTGCGGATCGTGGAACCGTCTTTTGTGGTGAAAGGCGGCTGGTCGGAAAGGCGGTTGATTGTCATGGGCGGGTGCGCCATCCTTTCGCCTACCGCGCCCTGCTGCAAGCCGGATCCACCTCAATTCTCCCACATGGACACCGCCCCTCCCTCCACCAGCCCGGCGACCCCAGCCCCGCCCCTGTTGAGCGACGAAGCCCTGCAATTCTATCAAGGGGGCACCGCCATCATCACCGGAGCTTCCTCCGGTCTGGGCGTGGAGTTTGCCCGGCAGCTCTACCGGCACGTCTCCGTGCTGGTGCTGGCCGCCCGCCGGTTCGAGGCCATGCAGGCCCTGGCGGAGGAACTCAACGCCATTCACCCCGGCGTGCGCATCATCCCCTGCGCCTGCGACCTCTCCACCGATGCCGGCCGCGTGGCCCTGTGGGAAAAGGTGGACGGCCTGGGCCTCCAGCCCACCCTGCTCATCAACAACGCCGGCCTGGGCGACTACGGTGCCTTTGCCGATGCCGATGAACCGCGTATCCGCCAGCAGATCGAGGTCAACATCACCG
The DNA here is from genome assembly GCF_000739635.1 of Verrucomicrobium sp. BvORR034. GTDB lineage: Bacteria > Verrucomicrobiota > Verrucomicrobiia > Verrucomicrobiales > Verrucomicrobiaceae > Verrucomicrobium. Next base: position 17,757 of record NZ_BATQ01000171.1, read on the forward strand.
GCCTCACCCTGCTGACACGTGACTTTGCCTATCGCGCCAAGGCCACTGCGGACAAACCCGCCGCCGTGCTCAACGTGAGCTCCCTGGCCAGCACCGTGCCTGTCCCAGATCTGGCCGTGTACGCCGCCACCAAGTCCTATGTCTCCAGCTTGAGCGAGGCCCTGGCCATCGAGTTCGCCTCCAAGCACATCCGCGTGCTCTACGTCTGCCCTGGGCCCACGCCCACCAACTTCGGCCAAAACGCCCGCCGCCTGGACGACCGCGATATCGACCGCAGCGGCCAGAACCTCCTGGTGGTCACGCCCGATCGCGTGGTCGCAGCCGCACTGGGCGGCCTGGCTGAGAACAAAATCCGCGTCTTCCCCGGCAAACGCGTGCGTCTGGCCGCGTTGGTATTTGAACTCCTGCCCAAGCTTCTCGTCCGATTCATTCTGACACGTCGCTATCGTCGAGCCCAGCACCAGCCCTGATGGGGCCTTCCCTGCTCATCCTTTTCTCTGCTTCCCCCAATGGCCGAAAAAAACACCCCCAAGTCCCCCAAGCGTTCCGGTCGTGGCTCCGACCTCCCGCCCCCTGATGACGAACAAAACCTGCCTGAGCGCTGGCACCCGCGTCGTCGTGGCTTCTGGGGCAATCTGACCCGCTTCGTTTTCTTCACGACCCTTCTGCTGGCTCTCGTCCTGCCCTTCACGCCCTACGCTGGCAAGATCAAGCGCTCCCTCATCGAGATCGTGGAGAAGGCCCGCAGCGGCAAGGTCGTCGTACGTGACGTCACCAAGGAAGTGCCCGTGTACAAGGAGAAGACGGTGGAGAAGATCGTGGAGGTGGAAGTGCCCGCCCCACCACCGCCACTCCCGTCCAAGTTCGTCGCACGCAAAGAGGTGGATGCCGCCACCCTCTTCAACGGCCTCACCATCCAGACCACCCTCCAGACGGAGGAGGGCAAGTATGCCAGCATCGAGCGCACGGACAAGGACGCGTACACCGTGGACTTCCAGCTCAAGATCCGCATCCCCAAGCCCAACGAGTCACTGGATGAGCTGGCCCGGATCAACCCGGAACTGCCCAAGGCCTTGCCCGGACTGAAGTCCATGCTGGACAACAACGCCAAGGTCTCCGGCTTCTACCACAAGCTCTATGAACGCAAGGCCAGCATGGTGCAGCAGAACCTGACCCGGCTGAACAAGATCCTCGACCGGCACAACTTCTTCGACTGCGAGACGATCCTCGAACTCACCCACCCGGTCTCAAAGCGCAACGTCCTCCTCATCCAGAGCGAGATGGACGTGGTGGCCGACGGCTCCGACGGCGACCGCATGCCGGTGATGAGCGCAGACATCTACAACAGCGACTACTACCAGCCCTTCACCACCTACGAATGGGCCAAGAAAAGTTCTACCACGAACCCCCTCCTCCCCCGCTGGCAGGGCCGGTTCGAGTCTGCCAAGGCCGAGTATGGCAAGAAAGGCATCTCCAACGCCAAGAAAGCCGAATTCAAGTCCGAGATGGATGAGGCCGACCGCATCGTCAAAGCGCTCAAGAGCCGCAGCAGCCTCATTGCAGAGAAGGATCCCTTCATCGTGATTTCCCTGCTCTTCCGGGACTATCCCAAGGTCCACCCCCATGCCCCCAGCATTGGCGACTATGCCGCGATCATTCACGGCAACCAGATCCTGCCCGCCATCTGCGGAGACTATGGCCCCACCATGAAAATGGGTGAGGCCTCCCTGATGGTGGCCAAGAAGATCAATGACAAGTCCACCCCCTACAACCGTCCGGAGAGTGATCTGAAGGTCACCTACCTCATCTTTCCCGGTACCGCCGAGCGTCCCTTCGGCCCACCGGATCTCCAGAAGTGGAGGGAGAAGGTGAACGCCTACCTCACCGATGTGGGCGGCGTGGGCGATGGCTACGTGCTGCACACTTGGGAGAACCCCTTCCCGCCCCCCGCCACGGTCACCCCACCTCCCCCGGCAACCACCTTGCCCGCCACCCCTCCCCTGGCGACCACACCTCCCGGCACCACGCCACCCGCTGCGACCTCGTCCCCGGTTCCGGTGTCGCCCGCCTCCAGCACCCCCACTCCAGTGAGCCCACCTGCTTCTCCGGTCTCCGCACCTTTGAAGCCTGCCGAGACAGTCATCCCCGCTACGAAGTCAACGCCAGCGTCGTAGGGAGCGAGGGAGGATAGTTTGGGCAAATTGGCCGTGCCTCCCCGCGGCGACTGAGCCGACGGGGACCGTCGGACTACTCCCGCAGCGTTGCCTCGGGCGTAGTGCGGATGTGCCATCCGGCTCAGTCGCAGCCCCCTGAGATTCTTTCGCCTACAACCAACGCTCCTTCCCTCCCTGACTGATCCCAACACGACCTCATGGGACGTTTGGGGCAGATTGGGACAGGAATGCCCCTCCTTCTACTGACCGCTCAGTTGGTCGTCTCATGGTGGGCGCAAGTTCATCAAGTCTCGCTTGTTGAGGAGTCAGCTCGTTCAGTGTGATTGCCATCACCCCCTCCGCGACTGCTACCGACGGGGAAACAGGCTCAGTTGAAGCCTTTCCTCGAAGAGGATCTGGCCACAAGCCCAACGTTGGCGAGCCTCAAGCGAGCCTACGTTGGGGACACGATAAGAGCCTTCTACTCCGAAGGAGTTGCGGCGGTCCCCTGTCGCAAGCGCCCAAGCACCCGCTGAAATGGCATGTGAATATTCCCTCGATCCCCATCCTCCGCTCACCTCTGCTCCTGCTCGAACCGGCTCTGGAAGCTGTTCGCAGTTCAAACTTTAGATTGCTCAGTCGGTCTGTCGCAAACTGAGGCAGACTAAAGTTCGCCATTACTTTACCACCGCATCACGCTACTCTGCTCGCCCCCGAGTCTTGCGTTTTAAAGTCTTCTGTCTCCCGCGTAGCGGGCCGAGGTCGGCGTCAGCATCGCGACAAAGCTCGCCACATGGCGCGGGCAAAACCGGATCCGCTCAAAGGCCCACCCGGGGCCCGGGAAAATGGGCCAGGCATTGCCCGCCGCATCGAAGTGCACCTGGATCTCATGCGGTGAACCGTCCAGCCCGACGCCCAGGGCTTTCAGCGACGCTTCCTTGATGGTCCAGGCCTCCGCAAAGGCGCGTCGTCGTAACTCCGCTGGCAGGCAGGACCAGGCCAGAAACTCGTCCTCAGTGAAAGCGATCTCCAAATGCTCATCAGAAGGCTCATGCTCGTCTATTTCCTCGACATCCACCCCAATGCCCGCCGCCTCTCCCAGAATGATCAGCGAACATTCGTCTGAGTGGGCCACGCTGAAGTCCAGATCACTCGCCAGGGGATGCATGCAGCGAGGCTTCCCATGCACATCCATCCTCAGCGGCACCATGTTCGGCGGCACGCCGATCTCACGGCCCAGCATCCGCCGCAGCTCCGCCCGAGTGCGAACCGCCAGCGCGCAGGTCCGGCGATCTCGCAGCGTGGCGTGGTAGTGGGCCCGCTCTTCCAGGGTCAGCATGGCGGAGTCGATCGGGCAGACCTCATCCAGGTCCCGTCCATCAAGGATCCGGCAGAGCACAGATCGCTCCTCCATGGCGGAGGAAGTGGACCGCCTGCCGAGGGCGAAGTGGGCGAGCATCATGCCAAAGCGCCCGTTGGCTGTTTCCGAGGTCTCGTGAGTGGTCGTGGACGTCATGCGGAAGTTCCCCTTTGCGGGTTTGAGGAGCCATTTTCATGCCAGACGGCGGATCATGGAGAAACCCATTTTCAGCCAGCTCTAACAGGTATCGAGCCTTGGACATCCTTTGGCCGACAAATCCTCAAAAATATTTCAAAAAAACTTCACTTATTTGGTGCACCTCTCCATACCCCACATGAATGCCTGGGCATCCTCTTGTTCACTGGGATTGTTATTATAAAAAAAGAACCAGGTCGCATAGGGCAACCTGGTTCTTTTTATCTAAATTTGCAAATAACGGGCAGGCGATCAGCCCACATCGGCAGGGCGCCATTTCTCCAACGCCAGAGCTGCTGCACCTACTGCGCCAGCGAACTCTCCGAGCTCCGAGATCAGGATCGGCACACTGGGATGGTAGTCGCTCTCGAACTGCAGGGCGAAGTTGCGCACGGAGTCCAGGTAGAGATCGCCGAGCGCCGTCAATGGGCCGGCCACCACCACGATTTCAGGGTCAATGAGCTGCACCATTTGGGCAATCGCCCAGCCGTGCACCGCCGCCACTTCACGCACAGCGGTCAGCGCGTGCGAGTCTCCCTGCTGGGCCTTCTCCAGAAAACCCTCCAGTTCCAGATCGGATCCACTCAGCGTGTTGTAGCGGGTCAGAGCCGCCGTCACGGAGGCGTACTTTTCAAACGTGCCGCCGGAGCGCCACTCCCACTTCTCCTCCAGCGCGTTGTACACCGGGCAGTTCCAGCCGCGGATCTCTCCGCCCAGCTCCTGGTGACCGGTAGCCAGTTGGCCATCACGGATCACTCCAGCGGCGATCCCATAGCGAACACCGAGACAGACCAGATCCTGGCAGCCGCGGCCTTCGCCGAACCACCGCTCCGCGAGGGACATCGTGCGGATGTTGTTCTCGATGTACACCGGCGCGTTCACCGCGTCACTGATGATCGAGGACAGGGGCACATTCTCCCAGCCCGGTACATGCACATACTTCAGACCCACACCGCGGCGGGTATCCACGCGCCCCGGGACGGCCAGCCCCACGGCCAGCAGCGGCAGGTGGGTTTCTCTGGCCAGTTCCGCCAGAGCGGCCGTGATCTCACGCAACACCGACTCCACGCCCATCTGGCCCTGCAGGGGCACCTTTCGCTGCGCGATGGTTTCCTGTGCGAAGTTCACGGCCGTGGCGAACATCATGTCTGCATAGAAATCCACGCCAAGGAAACATCCTCGCGCCGGATTCGGTCGCAGTCGGGTCGGCGGGCGTCCCGCCTCCTTCGTCGGTTCCACACTTTCTGTGAAATATCCCGTGGCCACCAGAGCATCCACATGCCGTCCGATGGTCGATGCGGCAACGCCAATGACACGTGCGAGTTCTACTCGCGACAGGCCACTGTGTTCCCTCACCCTCCGAATAATTTCGGCACCAAAATCCGCGTTGTCCTGAACTTTCAATCCCAGCATAACCTTATTAATCCGGTAGTTCTTCCCCTTTGGTCTCAGGAAGAAATACCAGAATCAATAATCCGACCAGAAAAAATCCAGATAAGATTGAAATAGCGGTCGAAAGAGCGAATGCCGCTTTGAGTCCGCCAGACAGCCAAAACAGCACTGGCGCGGCCAAAACTCTTCCCGTGTTGAAGCAAAAACCCGCTCCTGTGGCGCGCAGATGCGTAGGGAACAGCTCTGGGAAATACACGGCATAACCAGAGTGCATGCCCAGTGCAAAGAAGCCAAAAACAGGCAGCAGACACAGCAGCAGCGGATAGCTGTTGTACATCTGAGGCAGCCAGCACACGGCAGGTGTGATGATGATCGCGCCAATATGCATTAGCGCAAATGCTCCTCTCCGACCGAGCCTCACACTCAATGGGCCGAACGAAAGCATGCCCAATGCTGCTCCCAGAGTTTGAATAAATCCATACGCAAACTTTGCCTCAGTCGCAGCTTCGCCAGATGAATGACCTTGAGCAAGCAGGAGTTCCCTTGCCAGATCCTGCCCCGCAATGACCACACCCCAGAAAGTGGCCAGTCCGACCATCGCCAGAAAGGCACCCAGGACAGCCCGCTTTCTGGAGAAGGGATCCATCAAGAGCTCCTTGAAGCTGCCCAGACGCCCCTGGCGCTGAATGCGGGCCTGCTGCCAAGGCTCTGGCTCTCGAATGCCGGCGCGCACCCAGATCACCAACAGCGCAGGCAGGATCCCCACCAGGTAAGCCAGACGCCAATCCGTCCCCACCACGATCCCCACCACGGCGGCGAGCCACAGACCGATGACGCTGGAGGAATGGTAGATGCCCGCCGCCCGGGCACGGGACTCTTGCGGGAACACCTCTGCCACCAGCGCGGCCCCCACCGCCCACTCCCCGGCCACGCCCATGGCCACCAGGAATCGCAGCACTCCCACCTGCCAGAGCTCAGTGGCAAAGGACATCAACCCCGAGAAGAGGGAGTAAAACAGAATGGTCAGGATCATCACCGGCCGCCGCCCCCAGCGGTCCGCCAGTGAGCCAAAGAGCCAGCCACCCACGGTACCCCCGATGAGGAAGATACCCAGGAACCGCTCTCCCCAGAGCTTGATCGCCTCCGGCTCCCCCGTTCCCAGGATCGCCGGCAGCATGTCAGCCCGGGTCACGTTGAAGAGCTGACCTTCAAACGCATCAAACACCCATCCCGCCGAGGCGATGAGGAGCACCATCCATTGGTAGCGGGTCACTCCGTGCCACCAATGGTGCGGGACATTCAGGGCATCACTTGCCTGAGCCATAGGTCGTGGTCAGATAATCCACCAGCGCGGTGGTCTCATCCGGCAGCGGAGCGCCATATTTGTCTTTCATCTTCTTCACCACCCCGTCCCAGAACTTCCGGGGGAGCGGCGGCTGGGTGGAGACATACTCCACCGAGTGGCAGGTGATGCAGAGGGACTGGGCCAGCTCCACGCCCGGTCCGGATTTGTAGGTGCCGGTCTCGGCGGGCCAGTCCTCTTCCTTCGGCAGCGGCGCAGCGGAGCCGGGGACGAGAAAAGCGGTGCCAAGCAGGGCAAAGGGAAGTGCAAGAAGGGAAAGTCTCATGGGAAGGGGGAAATGAGGTTGGAGGAAATAACGGATCATCAGCTTAGGCCGCGGAGACCTTCACGGTCTCCACCACATTGCGCAGGTAGCCTGCCGGGTTCCACAGCGGCTCCATCGGCTGGGTCTGACCCACGCGGTTCGTGGCGCGACAGCGCAGCTCCCACGCGCCCTTCTTCGACGGCGTCCACGCAAAGCTCCACGGGCGGAAGGAGTACTTTCCATGATCCTTGCCCAGTTCCGCGCCCCGCCAGGTGCGGCCGCCATCATCAGAGAAGGTCACCTCCGTGATGCCCTCACCACCATCAAACGCGATGCCTTGCACGACGGTGGCCTGCCCGGCCGTCACCGTGGCCCCATCCCCCAGACTCGTGATGAAGGAGCGGATCGTAAACTTGTTGATAGGGATCGTGCTGGCGGGTGTGGTCCCGGGCTCCACGCAGCCGCCAGGTGTGGCAGGGATGCGGTAACCCGTGGCCATGAAGAAGCCGTCGAAGGCATCCTTCACCACCGTGAGCTCATTCAGGTGCTTGATCCAGTACGTACCGTAGTAGCCCGGCACCACGAGACGCAGGGGGTAGCCGTTCAGCAGCGGCAGCGGCTCGCCATTCATCTCCCAGGCCAGCAGGATCTCGCCGTCCAGCGCGTGGTCCATCTCCAGCGCCTTGATGAAATCCGGAGTCTGCGGCACCGGCGGTGTGTCCAGCCCGTTGCACACCACCTGCTTCGCCCCGGCCTGCACACCCGCCTTCTGCAGCACATCCTTCAGCCGCACGCCTTTCCAGCGCGCATTGCCCATTGCTCCATGGCCCAGCTGACCACCACCCACGCGGGGTTTGAAGAATCCCCGGCTGTTCCCGGAACACTGGTTCACGGCAATAACTTCCACCTGCTCAAAGTCCTTCTTGAGCTCGTCGAGGGACAGCTTCAAGGGCGCATTGACCAGCCCTTTCACCTCCAGCCGGAACGCTTTCTCATCCACCGTCCTGGGGATGTTGGAGAGGTGATACCGCACAAAGAATGCATCATTCGGAGTGATTACATCCTTGAACACCTCAAACGGGGTCTCCAGTTGCGGAGGACGGTGCGTAAGCAGAATGAGAGGCCGCTTTTGGGGGAATTTCACCAGACGGCGCTCACCATTCTCAAACGGCAGCACCACGCTGTCGGCAGCACCGAGAGTACCGGCGAGACCAAGGGTGGCCAGACCTGCTTTTTGGAGAAAGTGACGTCGGGAGGGGGCGTGGGAGGGCATAAGATGGGAACGCACAATCACCGGCTAGTTTTAGGGATTTCCCTCCTCATTGATGGATAGGGGTACCACCATGGAGGAAGCCATCCAGTTCGATAATTCCCCTCGATTGGGTGGAGGCCCCTGCCGCCAGGCAAAGAGCCACCCCCCACAGCCCATCGTTCGCATTCACCGCAGGTGGGATTCCCTCCTTCACCATCCGGATGCAGTGGGCGATTTCCTGCCGGAGTTCGATCAGTTCCCCGGAGGGAATATGCAGCTCCAGGTCCTCCACCGACTGACCATCGTAAACCCGCAGGGTGCAGACAGGGTCTGGCACCCGATCCGTCGCCCCGCTCCAGCTGGCCCAGATGGCCCCCTTGCTGCCCGTCACCTTCACCGTCTGATGATGGCCAAAGGCCGCCAGCGTCTGGCAGATGGTCGCCTGGGCTCCAGACGCATGCCGCACGATGGCGGTCACATTGTCGTGCAGGGTGGGGCGGAGTGGGTCTACCGCATTGGCTGAGGCATACACCGTCGCTGGCTCTCCATGCTGCTCCAGGTACCAGCGGGCCAGGTCAAAGAAATGCACCGGCTCCTCCAACATCCAGTCCCCCACCCGCTCCGGGTCATACCGCCAACCGTCTGAGCCCAGGCGGTAGGGCCGACGGGACAGCTCCACCAGCACATTCCAAGGCACCCCGATCACGCCCTGATCAATGATCTCCTTGATGCGCCCCCACTGGGAGGACAACCGCAGTTCATGCCCCACCAGGATCTGCCGGCCCTCCTGCTTTGCCAGCGCAATGAGCGCGTGGCAGTCCGGCAGCGTGGTCGCCATTGGCTTCTCCAGCAGCACGTGACATCCCGCCTTCAGGGCTGCCGCCGCGATGGGGAAATGCACATGATTGGGGGCTGCTACGTCCACCACCTCCACCGCAAGCGTTTCCAGCATCTGTTGGGCCGTCGCAAACACCTCCACCCCAGGAAAGTGCTCCCGCGCCAGCTCTCGTGAGGTCTCCGAAGGTGCCACCACCGCCGTCAGCTCCGCTTCCGGGTGGGCAGCGATGACCCGTGCGTGGTGCCTGCCCCACGCTCCATATCCAACCAGGCCAAATCTCACTTTATGTGGTGTCGATGGCATCTCACCCAGCCTAACCAATCGGATAGCTGAAAGGAAAATTCTTTGTGAAGGGAATAAATTGGGTTATTTTATGAAAAACCATAATTCCGTCGCCATGGTGCCCCCTTCCACACCTGTCGATCCCGCGCAAGGAATCCGGATTCGAACTCGCCGCCGTCAGGCCGAGATTGCGTGGTTTGGAGCGTTGTGCTCCGATGACTGCGAGTTCCTGGGCGACCCGGCCCCGCATCACCGCAGCAGTTTTGAGCACTGCTCAGAGATCGTCCGCCGGGCCGATGAGCATGGTTATCAAAACGTTCTCCTGTCCTCCGGCTGGACAGAGGGGCAGGACGCCCTTGGGTTCGCCTTCTCCATGGCCGTGCTCACCCGGCAGATCCACCAGCTCGTGGCCCTGCGCATGGGAGAGGTGCACCCGCCCATGCTGGCCCGTGCCATTGCCACCCTGGACCACATCGCCCGCGGTCGTCTGGCGTTGAACATCATCTCCTCCAACCTCCCGGGCATGGACCAGGACAACGAGGCCCGCTACGCCCGCAGCGCGGAGGTGCTGCAGATCCTCAAGCAATGCTGGACTCAGGACGAGCTGGCCTTCAAAGGCGACTTCTACGATATCGCCCGCATCCGCACCGATGCCGCCCGCCCCTTCCAGCAGAACGGCGGCCCCTTGCTCTATTTTGGTGGCATCTCCCCGCGCGCCCAGGAGCTCTGCGCCCGCTTCTGTGATGTCTTCCTGATGTGGCCGGAGACACTGCCTCAACTGGCCGACACCATGCGTTCCCTCTCCCGGCAAGCGTCTGGCTTCGGCCGAACCATCGACTTTGGGCTCCGGATTCATGTGATCGTTCGTGAGACAGAGTCCCAAGCGCGGGATGCCGCCCGCAAGCTCATCTCCCGCCTGGACGATGCCCGGGCCTGCGAGATGAAATGCCGGTCGCTGGACCACCAGTCCGCCGGCGTCCTCCGCCAGGATGCCCTCCGCGCCCATGCCGATGACGAAGGCTACATCGAAGACCACCTCTGGAGCGGCATTGGCCGCGGTCGTAGCGGCTGCGGCAGCGCCATCGTCGGCGATCCCGACCAGGTCTATGCCAAGCTCCAGCAATACATGGATCTGGGCATGCGCTCCTTCATCCTCAGCGGGTACCCCCACCTGCACGAGTGCGACCTCTTCGCCAAATACGTCCTCCCCCGCCTCCAGACCTGCCGTCTGAATGAGGTGAACGGCCGCCTGCCCCGCGTGCCCGTGGAGCAGTTCGCAATGGCTTGAGGTCGGAGGGTCAGTTGGCAGTTGGCAGTTGGCAGTGAAGGTGTTGAAGCCGTCATTGGTCGGAGCACGGGCCTCAGCTTGCGGACGTTGGATGCTTGAAGCTTCTTTCGATGGCAGCACATCAATGCATTGGGGAGCGCAGTCGGCTCGACTGCCGTTCCCGGCGGCTCGCCGGGAAATTCATGAGCGGAGCGAAGTCGCGCCTCCTTCGTATGCGCCCTGAACTGAGCTGCGGGCGAGCCGCCCTTGCAGCAGGCGGGCCGCCTGCGCTCCCCCAAGTTTTCTTAGCAGCGTCCCATCCCCCTGCTACTCTCCCAAGGTTCAAGGCAACAATCTCGATCCACAAAAGCGGCGCTTCACGCACGCACTCCATCCCGACGCGTCGGGACAAGCGGGGCCAGGTGTTGGCCAACTCCAGTCATCAGGCTCCTCGCACAGCTTGCACCATCCCTTGCACGTTCGCCTCGATCATCAAACCTTCGTGCCTTTGTGCCTTCGTGTGAGAATATCAGACTCCCGCTCCACCGGACACCGCCGATTGCCAATCTGCGGTGTCTGGTGGAGCGGGACTCTTGGCACGGACCGGGACAAGAATGCCCCTCCCTCCTTTTACTGATCACTCCGCTGGGCTCGTCCTCCGTTGCGTCCGCTCAAGTCTGGCATCTGATGTCTGGCAGTCTGGCGTCTCCGCGAAGCGGTCAAGTCTTCTGTCTCCCGAGCAACGCGCGGGTCACACCGAACTCGCGGGCTTGGTCGTCCCCTGGTCAAAGAACTGCTCCATGCGACCGCGCAGGTCGCCGTAGAACGTGTCTGCCATGTGCCGCAGCATTGCCTGACGTTCCGCGCTGGAGAAATGCGCACTGGCCCCGGCCAGAGTCTCCTCCTGCGAGCGCATGCGCTCCTGAAAGGTCTTCTCCAGGTCCATGAGAGTTTCCAGGAATTCCTTGGCTGCCTTGGAGCGATCCACGCCTTCAATCAGTGCCTGCTCGAGCGGCTTGTTGCGCGTCAGGTGCAGGAGCCGGCCGTTGGCCAGCTCATCCATATACCGATGGTAGCTTTTCAAGAAGGCCTCACGCTCCTTGTCGAACCGCACCTCATCACAATCCACCAGCGTGTCATACGGCCCCGGCTTGGCGAAGAATTTCACCATCAGAGGAATCGTGTCCACCAGCATGAACAGCAGTGAAAGCACCACATACGCCGTAAGGGCGAACTGGCCACCTTCGGATCCTTCGCGAAACACCCGGTGCAGCGCCAGCGTCTGCTTGAGGATGTCGCGCCGCGGTTCATCGCGGATCTTGTCCATGCGCGCTCGTTCATCCTCGCCGATCTTCGCCAGCTCCTTTTGCATCTGTTCCATCTGCTCCAGCCGGGTGTCGATCTGGGTCTTGAGCGTGGCGCGCATTTGGTTCTGCTGATCCACAAACTGATCCGCCTGCTGCTGCTGCACCTGCTGGCGGAGGCCTTCGATCCGGGCCTGCTCCTGCTTCACCTTCACTGCCTGCTCCGTGGCCTTTACCTCGGCGGCTGCGGTCAGGGTCTGCTCGATGCTCAGCGACTCCGCCTGCAACTGGGTGCGCTCCAGCGTGCGAGCCTCCAACATGCCTGCCACACGCTTGCTTTCATCCCGACGCCAGGCCAGCTGATCACTCTGGATGCTCTTGGCTCGCGGCCCCAGGCCGATGATGCCGCTCCGCTGCCCGTTCAGCTCGCGCTCGAACTCCTTCTGCCAGAAATCCAGCTCCGACTGCAAACGGACAGACTGCGTGGTGAGATCCATTATTTCCTTTTCCGCCGCCTTCAGTTTTTCCACCGTGGGGGCCTTGGCTTCGGCGATCTGCTTTTCGAGCTCCGCCTTGGCGCGTCTTTCCTCGTCGGTGAGCGGCTTCTTGTCCCCGTGGCTTTCGTCACCCACCAGGAACTTGGCGTTGAAGCTCTCGTCCCATTTCTGCCGCGCCTTGGCGATCTCCCCATCCAGGGCGGTGATCTTCTCCTCCACCACCTTCTTCTGCTCCACCGCTGTGGTCCGCACGGCGTTAAGTTCGATCTCCCGATCTTTCTCGATCACCGACGAAATGGTGTCCTTGAAGAGCAGCAAGGTCAGCGGGTGGGAGATGGTGATGCCCATGAGCCCTGCCACCACGAGACGGAGGAAAAACTGGCTGACCTTCCGGAAGAACGACTGATAGGCGCGATACGTGGCCAGCAGCGCCCGGTCCACGGTGAGGATGATAAAGGCCCAGACCGTGGCCACGCCGAAGATGACATTCCAGTCCGTGGTGAGCGTGGAGATGGCGTAAGCCGCCGCGATGAAGGCGAACACGCAAGGCACCAGCACCGTCGCGCCAAAGGCCACATACTTGCGCACCTCCCACGGCGGGCACTCGCGCAGATTCACATCACTGGCGCCGGAAAGCCAGACGAAGACACGGGCGAAGAAACCAGGCTGGTTCATGGTAGGAGACGACAAGAGGTCAAAAAGGCACGCAGGCGGGATGTTATCAATCGAGGAGGCTGTGCCGGGGTTCCTCCGCCCGCGGGCAAAGTTTTGCGCAGGCCAGTTATACTCGTCCGAAAGGTCCCCTGCAAGAAGTAGCGAAACCTCAGACTCCCGGGCAGCCGGGAAATTCAATTCAAACTCATCCGGACCAGCCCTGCCCCCAGCTCCCAAACCAGCGCGGTGATGCCCCCGGCCAATCCTGCCGCCAGCACCCCCACCATCACCACTTCTGCCGCCTTTACCGTCGCAATGCGCCAGCGGCTGATGCCCAGATCCTCCAGCGTGGCGAACTCACGCCGCCGCATCTTGAAGGACAGGGCAAACACCAGTGAGGAGATCAGAATGACCACGACGCCCAGCACCCCCAGCAAGACCACGGTGAACCGCTCCGCCTGCACGAGGGTGGCCAGCAGCGCATCCATCTCCACGACCGGCTGCACCAACTGGTGGGCCATCTCCGGCTTTTGATAGCGCCCCAGCAGGATGGCCTGCGCCTTCTCATCCTTCGGCACCACGAGGATGGCGGTGAGCGGGAAATCATCCGGATTCCCGTGAAAGTGAAACGACTTCAGATTCTCGGCCGTGACCTCGTTGTACATCCGCACGGCCTTGCTCCCCACCACATTTTGATCCGTGCGCGACAGCACTGCATTGGGATCTTCCGCCGTCACCAGATCCTCATGCCCATGCGCTTTCCCCTCGATCAACCAGGCGGTTTTGACGTCCACAAAGATCGCGTGGTCATCGGCCGTTCCCGACTCCGCAAGCACTCCGGTGACGGTCATCCGCAGCGGGTAGATCCCCGCCAGATCAAACACCTGCTCAGGTGAGGAGCTCACCTTGCCCCCCACCTGCCAGCCCCGCTCCCGCGCCACTCTCGCGCCCACCACACAATCTCCCAACCGGCCCAGCGTGCGCCCCTGGGCGATGGGCAGACCGCGGTAGGCAAAGTACTCCAGACTCGTTCCCACGATCGGGGCCTGCTGGGCATGGTAACGCACGTACAAAGGAATGGCCGTTGCCAGACCGCTGGACCGGATCGCCTGCACCTGTTTCTGCGGAATCTCCCCCGCGCCCCGTCGGCGGAAATAGAGGGCATTGAGCACCAGTTCCAGCGGACTGCCCTTTGCCCCCAGGACCAGCGGGGTAGCAGCTGCCCGGGATCGCATTTCCGCCTGGGCGATCTGCACCAGCCCCCGCACGGCCAGCGGCAACGCGAGCGTCAACCCGAGTGCGAGGATCAACAGAAGCGTGCGCACGCGGTAGTGCGCGACGTACTGCCAGGCGAGTTGCAACGGCCCTTTCACGACGGCTGGCTCCACGCCTCCACGCTGAGTTTCTGCTGGGCCTGCTCGTGCAACTCCAGGTCATGCGTCACCAGCACCAGCATCGTGCCGTGCTCGTGCAGCTCCTTTTGCAGCAGATCCGCCACCATGTTGCGCCGCCGGGTGTCCAGCGCAGAGGTTGGCTCATCCGCCAGCAGCAACGCCGGACGATGCAGCAAAGCCCGCACCACCGCGATGCGCTGACGCTCGCCTTGAGACAGCTGGGAGACCAAGTGCTCCCGGTGCCCCGCCATCTCCACCGCTTCCAACAGCGATTCCGCGCGCGTCTCGTGATCCTTTTGCAGACGCCCCGTGAGACGCAGTGGCAGCAGCACGTTGTCCCAGGCCGTCAGGTATTCGATCAGGGCGAAGTCCTGAAACACGAGTCCCGTGCGGGCCAGACGCACCGCCCGGTCCGGCACCGCACCCTCGATCTGGACGCAGCCGCCCTGCGCCGCCAGGATGCCGGAGAAAAGCTTGAGCACCGTCGTCTTCCCGGCGCCGCTCGGCCCGCCCAACCCCAGACTCTGTCCCGGCCTCAGGATCAGCTCCGGGATGTGCAGGGAAAAGCCGCCCCCGCCATAGGCAAAACGGAGGTCGCGGACTTCGAGCATGGGGAATTCAGGTTCGAGGTTCCTACATCCGCGTCAGGCGAACTCCTTCTCAGCACTCTCAATGGCCTCGCTCACTTCCGACCATTGAGAGAAGGCCTTTTCCAGGGAGCTTTCGATGGTGGAGAAGCGGCTTGTCGTCTCCATCACCTCCCCGGCATCCGTGCCAAAGGAGGCGCTGTTCATCTTCTTCACCAGCTCGGTCTTGTCCTGCTCCAGGCTCGCGATCTGCCCCTCCACCGCCTCCAGCTTCTCCTGCAGCGGCTTCAGGATGTGCGCCCGTTGCTGGCGCTTCTGCGCCTCGATCCGCCGGCGCTCCTTGGAGTTGTTGTCGATCTCCACCGGCATGGCCGTGGGTTTGACGACTGCGGCGGGGCTGCTGAAACTGATGCTGCTGGTCGCGGCCAGCTTTGCCTTCTCCTCCGCCTTCTTCTCCAGATAGTAGCTCAGGTTGCCATGGTAGAGCCGGGGGGACTCGCCCACACGGAACTCCAGCGTCTTCGTCACCACGGGATCAAGAAAATCACGATTGTGGGAGACGATGGCGTAGCTGCCGGAGTAGTCCAGCAGCGCCTGCTGCAGCACCGACTGGGAGCGCATGTCCAGGTGGTTGGTCGGTTCGTCCAGCACCAGGAAGTTGGAGGGAGTGAGCAGCATGTTGGCCAGGGCCAGACGTCCCCGCTCCCCGCCGCTCAGCACCTTCACCAGCTTGAAGACGTCATCCCCGCGGAAGAGGAAACATCCCAGCAGGGTGCGGAGCTGCGCCTCGGACATTCCCTTTGCGGATTTCTCAATCGTTTCCAGCACCGTTTTGGCGCCGTCCAGCGCATCGGCGTGGTCCTGCGAGTAGTAGCCCACCCGCACGTTGTGCCCCAGCTCCCGGGTGCCACCTGTGGCCTTTTCCACCCCGGCCAGGATCTTGCTGAACGTGGTCTTGCCTGCGCCGTTCACACCCACAATCGCCAGCCGGTCGCCCTTGTTGATTTCGAAGTCGAAGGGCTTCAGGACATAACGCACGCCATCATAGCTCTTGGCGACCCCCTCCATGCGCATCACCGTGTGACCGCTCGCCGGAGGCTGCGGGAACTTGAAGCCGATTTCGTCACCCTCCACTTCCAGCTCGATCCGCTCCACCTTGTCGAGCGCCTTGATGCGGCTCTGGACCATGGACGCCTTGTTGGCCTGGGCGCGGAAACGGTCGATGAACTGCTGCGTCTTGGCGATCTCGCGGTCCTGGTTCTTCTTGGCGCGCTCCAGCTGCTCGCGACGCGCCGCACTCTCCCGGACAAAGAAGGAGTAGTTCCCCTGGTACTGGGTGGCCCGGGCACCAGGCTCGAAGGCCAGAGTGCGGTTCGTCAGGTTGTCGAGGAGACGCCGGTCGTGGCTGATCAGGATGATCGCACCGGGGTAGTTCTTCAAATAGTCTTCCAGCCAGACCACCGTCTCGATGTCCAGGTGGTTCGTCGGTTCATCCAGCAGCAGCACGCTGGGCTCTGCGAGGAGCAGCTTGGCCAGGGCGATGCGCATCTGCCAGCCGCCGCTGAATTCATCCGTGAGCCGGTCCAGATCCTTGTGGGCGAAACCCAGGCCCATCAGCACTCGCTCGATGCGCGGCTTCATTTTCGACAGGTCGTGGTGCTCCAGGCGGATCTGCAGGTCCCCAAAGACCTCCAGGGCGTCGATGTACTCGCTGGAAGACGTGTCGTAGGTCCCCAGAGCCTCGCTGGCCTCGTCAAACTGGCGCTGCAGTTCCATCGCGTCCTCAAACGCCGTTTCCGCCTCCGCCATGAGGGTACGCCCCTTCACCTCCACCCCTTCCTGGGGCAGGTACCCGACCGTCACAGACTTGGCCTTGATGATCTTCCCCTCGTCCTGCTGCTCGATCCCGGCGATGATCTTCATCAAGGTGGACTTGCCCGCCCCGTTGGGCCCGGCCAGGGAAAAGCGCTCCCCGGCGCGGATGGTGAAGTTCAATTCTCCAAACAGACGGCGGGGGCCATATGAGATACCAAGGTTTTCTGCGGCAAGCATGGGAGAGCACCCATGCCATGAGGTGGAGGGGGATGCAAAGGGTGGAGGGACAAAAGTAGTGCTGGGTTTTGGCCTGGCTTCCCCGCGCTGGGCCAAAAGGCAACCCCACGCCAACGGCGTCAGACAAAATACCCTCGCGTGGAGCGAGACGGAGGCCTAGCAACGCCTCCCCGCGCAACACGGATGTTGGGGAGCGCACGCATCCTGCGTGCTGTTCTCGGCATCTTGCCGAGGACGACGATTTTGCAAAGTCTCTGAAGGGTCTCCAGCCAAAGCCCCCCAACACCTGGCCCCGCTTGTCCCGACGCGTCGGGATGGAGTGCGTGCGTGAAGCACCGCTTTCGCGCCCCCATGACATCCTCACATCCTGCATCTTGAACAGGGCGATTCCATCCTTCTCCGATCCCCCGCCCCCAAATCCAGCAAAGACCCCAGTTGTCTCCACGTACTCCCCAAGCCCGCAAAACCGCCCCCACCGCCTTCGCCCCTCGCTCTTTTTGCCATGCTCTCTTCCCGCGCCCTCCCCTGGCTCTTCGCCCCGCTCCTCACAGCGATCCCACTCCACTCCGCGAGCGCACAGGACACCGCCCCTGCCCCCACCCTCACCAACTCCGTCGGCATGACGCTCGTGCGCATCCAACCGGGCACCCTCACCATGGGCCAGGACGGACCGCCCTCCGACTACCGGCTCTCCAAACACCCGGAGAAGTTTGACGATGCGGATTGGGACGAAAAGCCGGCCCATCAGGTCACGCTCACCCAGCCCTTCTCCATGGGGGCCACGGAGGTCACGATCGGCCAGTACCGGCAAAGCAATCCGGACTTCCGTAAGAGCCAGCCAGACGATGACGCCGTGACCGCCATCACCTGGCACCAGGCGGTGAAGTACTGCGAATGGCTGTCCCAGAAGGAGGGGCGCACCTACCGCCTGCCCACCGAGGCGGAGTGGGAATACGCCTGCCGCGCAGGCACCACCACCTTGTTTTCCACAGGCAACGCCCTGCCGGACAACTTCCAGCCCTGGACCGGAACCACCGGGCACGTTCCCCTGGCACGCCCCAACGGCACCCTTCCTCCCCCTTACCGTCAGGAGGCCAAGGTCAGCCTCCGCGTGGCGCAGTCTCCCGCCAATGCCTGGGGCCTGTATGACATGCACAGCAATGTGGCCGAGTGGTGCAGCGACTGGTACGGCCCCTATGAAGCCGGTGCCCAGACCGATCCCATCGGCCGGTCTGACGGCGACTTCCGCATCATTCGGGGCGGATATCACTCCAACTTCGCCCGCTATCTCCGCAGTGCCAACCGTGCGGCCTGGCTCCCAGAGTCGCGCCACAGCCGTACCGGGTTCCGTGTCGTGCTCGCCGACGCGCCAAAGAGTCAACCACTGCCACCTGCCCCCGCCCCGCTGCACGCCCGGGAGGTGAAGCACGGGTCCATGAAAATCGAAAAGGGCCCCCAGCACCTCCCCCATTTCTCCGGTCCCAAGCCCTACGTGAAGATCGAGCCCAGCTCCGTCGGCCCCCTTTTCTTCACGCACAATCACAGCCCCTCCATCACCGAGTGCCCCAATGGCGATCTGCTGGCCGTGTGGTACTCCTGCGCGGAGGAACCCGGCGCGGAACTCAGCAACCTGGCCAGCCGTCTGCGCCACGGTGCCACGGAGTGGGAACCCGCTTCGCCCTTCTGGGATGGCCCGGACATCAACGACCACGCGCCCAAGGTCTGGTGGGACGGCCAGTCCACGCTCTACCATTTTGTGAAAGGTCGCGATGAAAACCTGTTCCGCACCTCCACCGACAACGGCGCGACCTGGACCAAGGCCCGCCTCATCCAGCCTGCGGGCGAGTACGGCAATCAGGTGCTGCGCCTTGCCGACGGCACCCTGGTTCTTGGAAATGACACGCGCCAGTGCAGCCTCGTGTACAGCCGCGACCACGGGGCCACCTGGAGCTACAACGACGTGAAGCAGCGGGCCAGCGACTTCCGGCCCGGAGGCCAGGGCTTCCGCTACCCCGGTATCCACGCCCCCATGGTGCAGCTCAAGGACGGCCGCATCATGGCCGTGAGCCGCAACGACCAGGAGGCGGACCATGCAAAGTTTGACCACAAGACCCCGGCCAGCTTCACCAGTGACCTTGGCAAGACCTGGACCTATGAAACTACCGAATTCCCCGCCATCAGCACCGTGCAGCGCGCCGCCATGATCCGGCTTCAGGAGGGCGGCATCCTGCTGTGCAGCTTCACCGACCAGTGGCGCGACTGGAAGAACCGCAAGGGGATGAAGTTCCATACCGCCGACGGCAGGGAATTCACCGGCTACGGGATGTTTGCCGCCGTGTCTTATGACGAGGGTAAAACCTGGCCGGTGAAGCGATTGGTCACGCCCGGCGGCGCGACACGGTCCATCAACGCCATTGATCGTGTCATGGTGGAGGTCAGCGACACCCTGGCCGAGCCCTGCGGCTACCTGGCGGTGACCCAGACGCGGGACGGGAACATCCAGCTCCTCACCAGCAAGAATCACTACGCGTTCAACCTGGCGTGGCTGGAGGGGCGGAAGTAGAGCCACCGGCCCAAGTTCAATGCCGGCTAGTCCCCCGCTCAGGAGGCCCCAACATCCAGCCTCCTCCCCCCTGCCCATGAGGTCCCTCCCTGAACAACGGCAGGCCACGTTTGGCAGATCCCATCAGACAAAAAGGCTTGGTTTATTCCAAGGAATGCCCTAGCATGCCCCCCATGTCACCGCGAGACCTTGCCCTTCGCTGGTTCCACGAAGTGTGGAATGAACGCAGACCCGACGCTATTCGGGAGATGCTGGCCCCGGATGCCATCGGCCATACCGAAGGGGGCGAGATGGTGGGGCCTGAGGCCTTCATTGAACTTTTCCACCGCCCCTTCCTCACGGCGTTTCCGGACGTCGAGGTGAAGGTGAATGCCGTGATCGAGTCTGGCGCCGAAGTGGCCGTACGCTGGACAGCCCGCTGCACCCATACGGGCGACGCCTTCGGGATCGGTGCCACCGGGCGCAAACTGACCTTCAACGGCGTCAGCTGGTTCACGGTCCAGGATGATCTCTTTGTCGAAGGCTGGGATCACTGGAACTTCAGCGGGTTCATGCAGGCCCTCTCCAGCGGCACTGGCACGGCCAGCATTTTGGTGGAGAATGCCCCTGACTCCGAGCCCAGCAACGTGGCCTGAGTTCCGATTGCCCCGATCCAGGCTTCTCAGGTCAATTTGTGTTCACACCCTGAGGCGTGATTCTCCTGAAGCCAGGGTTGCAACTTCCTCTGGGGCGGAGTTGAGTGCCCTTCTCAAGCATCATGCATATTCGCGACATCTTCGCCCAACGCCGCCCGACGTTCTCGTTTGAGTTCTTCCCGCCCAAGACCGCCGAGACCTCTCAGGCGCTCTACGAAACCATCAGTGAGTTGGAAGCTTTCAAGCCGGACTTCGTGAGCGTGACCTACGGCGCGGGCGGAACCACGCGCGAGTTGACCCATGATCTGGTGGTGCGCATCAAGCAGACCACCTCCCTCGACCCCATCCCTCACCTCACATGTGTGTGTCACAGTGAGGAGGACATCGGCAGCATCCTGCAGCGCTATGCCGAAGCCGGCGTGAGCAACATCCTCGCCCTCGGCGGGGATCCTCCGCGCGGTCTGGCCAACTACGAAAAATCCAAGGACGCCTTCCAGCAGGCCTCCGATCTGGTGCGCTTCATCCGCAACTTCTCCGGCCATCCTGACAATCGCGGCTTTGGCATCGGTGTGGCCGGCTTCCCTGAGGGCCACCCCACTACGCCGAACCGCCTTCTCGAGATGGATTACCTCAAGGCCAAGGTGGATGCCGGCGCAGACTACATCTGCACCCAGCTCTTTTTCGACAATCGCGATTTCCTCGATTTCCGCGATCGCTGCCACCTCGCAGGCATCAATGTCCCTATCATCGCGGGCATCATGCCCATCAGCAGCGCCTCCGGCATGAAGCGCATGGCCGAGCTGGCCGCGGGAGCCCGGTTCCCCGCCAAGCTGCTGAAGGCCATCTCCCGATGCAATGGCGATGAAGCCGCTGTGGAGCGCGTGGGCATTCACTACGCCACCGAGCAGTGCGCTGACCTTCTGGACCATCAGGTTGACGGCTTCCACTTCTACACGCTCAACAAGAGCCGTGCGACGCGGGAGATCTACGCCAGCCTGGGCCTGAAAGACTCCCGGTCGCTCTGAATCGGTCTGAATCGAAAGATTCAAACCGATCCGGACCGGCGTTCCGATCTCCTGCAAGTCACCGGCTTGCCTCGAACCCTACTGCAACTCCCCTGCCCCCAAGTCCCGCATGAAGTCTGATCTGATCGCCGCCATCGAAGCCGGAGGAACCAAGTTCAATTGTGCCGTAGGAACGGGGCCCGACGACATCCGCATGCGCACGCGCATCGAGACGACGGACCCGACGGAAACGCTGCGTGAGGTCTTCGCGTTCCTGGACCAGGCCTCCAAGCAGGTGGGGAAGTTCAGCGCCATTGGCGTGGGGTCGTTTGGCCCCGTGGACCTCAATCGCAGCAGTGACACCTACGGCTACATCACCACCACACCCAAGCCCGGCTGGAAGTACACCGATCTCCTGGGCTCACTGGGAGAGATCTTCCACGTCCCCGTCGGCTTCGACACCGATGTGAACGCCGCTGCGCTGGGCGAGTACACCTGGGGCCATGGCCGCGCCTGCGAGCCCCTCATCTACATCACCGTCGGCACCGGGATCGGCGGCGGCGTGCTCATCAACGGCAAGCCGCTGCACGGCGCGTTGCACCCGGAGATCGGCCACCTCCTCATTCCCGCCATCATGTCGGATGCGCCCGAGCCCGACGGCATCTGCCCCTATCATGGGAGCTGCCTCGAAGGCCTCATCAGCGGCCCCGCCATCGCTGCCCGCTGGGGATTCCCGGCCGAGACGTATGCCCCCGATCATGCCTGCTGGGGCGAGTTCTCCACCCTCATGGCTCTGGGCCTCTCCAATCTCATCCTCACCCTCTCACCGCAACGCATCATCCTCGGCGGCGGCGTCATGCACCAGTACCACCTCTTCCCCATGATCCGGGAGGAAGTGCAGCGCCTGCTGAATGGTTACATCCAGACCCGCGAGTTGATCGAGGATATCGAAAGCTACATCACCTCCCCTGGTTTGGGCGACGATTCAGGATTGCTCGGTGCCATGGCATTGGGGATCGGGGCGCTGAAGTAGCGGGTCGGGGGTGGCCACTTGCCACGTAAATTGTTTCCACCAACCCGACTCTCGACTTCGGAGGCCGGGCAGTGTCCACCAACTGGAGCACCTCCAACACCTGGCGGCGCAGCCGCTGTGGAGTGCGTGCGTGAAGCGCCGCTTTCAGGACACCTTGTGAGGTTCGAACCCCTCACAGGTGACAGCGGAGCCCACTCCTCCGCTTCTGCCACATCGTAAACAGCCCGACACAGGACTCCCCAAAGCGGCAATCCTTGCCGCACTCCCAAAATCCCGCAAGCGGGATCAGGTGGAGGACGTCGATGGGAATGACACGTCCCATCGGCCTGAGAAGCCGCCAAAACGTGCGACTGAAGTTCCCGGCATCCACGCCACAACACTTCACAGTCATTGAGGACCGCACGCTTCCAGCGTGCCCCCGATACCGAAGGCATCACAGAAGGTAGCCGGGGGTCGAAGGAGCGTAGCGACTGACACCCCCGGCTACCTCCAAGAGTCTCCCGACCCTGAAGGGGTCGCAGAATCGTCCGCTCCACCTCACACTCCCACGCCACCTCATCAGACGCTCGACTGAGCGGAGCTAGGAACCCCCGCCTCCTTTACCGGCTCAGACTCTTCCTCACCAAACCTTCGTGCCTTCGTGTGAGAAAAATTCCCCCGCCCCAGACCCCAGACCCCAGACCTCAGGTCTTGAGTCTTGTGTCTTCCAGTCTTCTGTCTCCCGCCGAAGGCGGGCTCTCACACCGCCGTCCCGGACAACGACAACTCCGCATCCTCCTCCAACTCCGGCGCGGTCGGGGTGTTCAGCAGCAGGCCCTTCGGCTCGCGGTTGGCCCTACGGCACCAGTCTTCATAGGTGATCACCTCGAACGTCCTGTCCAAGTGCTCCACTACGGCAGTCATGGATTCTACCCAGTCCCCGGAGTTCAAATAGTGCACGTCCCCCACCTGCTTGTCCGCAGGGGTGTGGATGTGGCCGCAGATGATGCCCTTGCAGCCTTTGCTGTGGGCCAGCTGCTGGAGTTGTTCCTCGTACTTGCCCACGAAGCTCACCGCACCCTTCACCTTGGCCTTCACCCACTTGGCGAACGAGAACGGCTCCTTGCCACGCCAGTGGCGGTAGGCGTTGTAGGCCCGGTTCAGCTTGAGCAGCGTGTTATACCCCACCGCACCCACCTCGGCCATCCACTTGTGGTTCGTGGTCACGTGGTCAAAGCCATCCCCGTGCACCACCAGGTACTTCCCGTGCGGCGACTCGTGCACGTGATCAAACACGATGCTGAAGTTGTCCAGCGAGATGGGCAGGAAGCGCTCCAGCACATCGTCATGGTTGCCGCGAGTGTAGATGACTTCCACGTTCTCCTTCTCCATCTTCCGCAGCACGGTGCGGACGAAGTGCGTGTGCGCCTTGGTCCACTTGCCATCGCGTTGCAGCGCCCAGGCGTCGATGATGTCGCCGTTGAGCACCAGTTTCTCGCAGATCGAGTTCCTCAGAAAATGACTCACCTGGGCTGCCTTGCACTCCTGAACCCCCAAGTGGACATCTGAGATAAAGATGGTCTTGAAGCGTAGTTTTCGTTTCATGATGGGTCGGCCGAAGCCTGTTGCGTAATGTGTCGGGTGTTGTGTGGTGGGGGCTTGGGGGGGGAAAGAGGAAACAAATGTCAAACACGCACCTCAGCGCCGTTCAAGGCCGCCGCCGGTATCGTGCCGAGCAGCTCCTGCTCGAACTGCTCGATGATGGAGTTCCAGGAAAGTCTCAAGGCGGTGGCGTGGGCCGCGGTGCGCACATCGGAATCACGCCAGTGCTGCAGGGCCAGCTCTGTCGCTGCCAGAAAAGCCGCCTCATCCTTCTCCGGTGCCACATAGCCATTCACGCCATGACGCACAAACTGACGCGCAGCCGCATAGTCGTAGCTCACCGTCACCAGGCGGCTCGCCAGAGCCTCCGTCAGCACGTTGCCAAAGGTCTCTGACAGGCTGGGAAAGACAAACAGATCCGCACTGGCGTAGTGCCGGGCCAGGTCCTCACCCGTGCGTGCCCCGGCGTGGATGAACTCCGGGTGCTGCTGCTTCAGCCACGCGGCCTTGGGCCCATCCCCCACGAACACCGCCCGCGCCTTGGGCTGGAGTTGCTGAATCCTCTGAAATGCCCTCACCGCCAGCGGCAGGTTCTTCTCCGCCGCGATGCGCCCTACAAACAGGGCTACCGGAGTGTCTTCCTCCGCCCCCCAGGAGCGACGCAGTTCGGCATCTCGACGTTCTGGATTGAAAAGATCCGTATCCACCCCTCGTCCCAGCACACCGACGTTCTTGATGCCCAGACCGCGCAACTGCTCGGCGGTGCTTTCGGAGGGGGTCAAGGTCCGCGCCGTGCGGTTGTGGATCCACTGGAGGTACCACATGGCCGCCCGCTTGAAGAAGGGCAGACGATAGTCGTCAGAGTAGCTGTGAAAGTTCGTGTGGAACCCGGAAACCACCCGCTTGGCACAATGATGGGCAGCACGAATGGCATTGCACCCCATGAGCGTCTCCACGGCCACGTAGATCCCGTCGGGCTTGAAGTCGCCGATCCTCCGGCTGAAAAACCGCCGCGTGGCCAGCCCCATGCGGATGCCAGCGTAGCCGGGCACCGGCAGGGAATTGATCGCCTTTACCTCCACCCCGTGGCTCAGATTCTCACCGCCCGCCCCTTCCGTGGTCGTCAGCACAGAGACCTGATGACCGCGTCGGGCAAGACCGCGGGCCAAGGTTTGGAGCGTCCGCGCCACACCGTTGATGTCCGGTGGGAACGTGTCTGAGATGATCATGAATTTCATCCGGCAGGGCCTTCCTCAGAGTATTCCTGAATTGCCGCGGCAAAATCCGCAGGTGGTGACTTTTCCGTCACCCACACCATCCTTCACTTTCCAGACATCACATGGGGAAACTTCCGTGCCCTCACTTCTTCCAGAGCACAAACATGCCCGCGAAGGTGTTGGGCGTGACCGTGGCTCCAGCGGGCGGATTGACCAGGACATCGGAAATGTCGCCGTCCAGAAACAGGGCATCCTGACAGCCCAGATGCAGGAAGAAGAGAGACAGTTGGTGAAAGGTCACCCGCCCCTTGACCCGGTCTTCGCGGTCAGACATGACAAACACGACCTGCCCATCTGAGGCTCGTACCCCCACCGCATTGCGCAGGCGCCGGTTGGGTGAATTGACGTTGAAGGCCGGATGGATCTTCCCCTGACGCAGGAGGATGGGACCGCTCTGCGTGGCCAGACGCGGCTGCAGCCCGCTCTTCCCATACTCCTCCCCGGTCATCACCCCCGCGCCCCGCTTGTCATCCAGAAAGAACACCCCATTCGGGTGCAGGTAGAAGTTCCCCTCCCCCTTGGCCAGATTCAGCGGCACCAGCTCCTTGCCGTCGGTAATCGTCAGCCCGCAGGGCTTGGGCCCCCGCTCGTAGATCCCCGCATTGGTCGCAAATTCGATCTGTCGCCCTTCCTTGGCCGCTTCCTGCAGGAGCGGGCCAAAACTGCCCAGCGGCTTGCCATCCTGCCCCAGCCACCGCAGATCCAGGCGGGGAAAGTCTGCCCGGTCCACCCGCAGCACGTGATAGATCGCCCCCTCAAACTCGATGCGTTCCAGGTTCGCGGCGTGCCCCACATGGCTGAACGAAACCCCCAAGACTGAGGCAAACCACCCCAGCACACGACCTCTGGAAAGACGGAACATCCCCTTCATACGGTGAATGAATGGGAAAAATCACCGGTCAATTGCGACCCAGCACCTTCTCCATGCGCTTGCGCAGGGAGGCCGCCTTCTTGGGCTCACCCAGATTCTCCAGCACGGCGATGTAGTCCTCCCCAGTCTGCTCATAGGAGTCACTGTGAGTGTCCAGATGCTGCTCCAGGATCCGCAGGCTCTTTTCGTAGTTCTCCTGCACCCCGGCATCATCCTCCAGATCGTAGCAGGCGGTGGCCAGGTTCGTGTAGCTCTGGGCGACCTCTGCATGCTCCGCTCCCAGTACCTGCTGGCGGATGTCCAACGCCTCCACATGCATCTCCTTGGCCTGCTCCGGGAACCCGGCCGTGTAGTAGAGGCTGCCCAGATTGTTGAAGACGGCGGCAACGCGCTCGCTATCGCGGCCATAGAGGCGCTCCAGAGACTCCAGCGACATCAGATAATGCTGCTCTGCCAGGGCATAGCGGCCCAGGCTCTTGTAGATCATGGCCAGATTGTTCCGCAACTCGGCGGACTCCTTGGACTTGGGCGGCGTCACCGACTCATAGTCCAGAATGGCCTGATCATAGAGAGGAATGGCAGCCTCCTCACGCTGGCTGAAGTCATACAGCATGGCCAGCCCGCTGCGCAGCCGTGCCAGCTGCTCCTGCTGTACCCGGCACTTGGCGGCTGTTTCCAGCGCTTCCTGGTAGAGGGACTCAGACTTGGCAAAGTCCCCCCCTTGACGGTTGAGGTTGGCCAGAATCTCCAGTGCATTCACCAACACGGGATAGTTGGCCTCATCATCCTCCACGGCCTGCCGCGCATTGCGCAAGGCCGTCCCCGCCACCCGCAGCGCGTCGTCCAGCTTGCCAGCCTCGTACAGGCTGGCCACATGCCCTTCCAGCAGCGTGTTGAGATTCTCTGAAGACATACGATAAAAGCAACCAGCAGTGCCCGAGGGCTCGACATAACAAGGCAGGACCTCGCCCGCATCAAGTAAAATCGTGGCGAGGAACAGCAGCATCTGCACCATCCGCCTCTTCCAGCACCTCCAGAAGTTGTGCCCGCTGTAGTGGAAGCGGGCGGTGAAAGGTCTCGTGCAACAACCCCGCAGCCCCGGCCGACACTTGGCCCAGGCCGAGTTCCTCGCAGAGTTTGTTCTCAAACCGATGGACCAGCCGGGTGCTGGGCTCGTGCCCTTCCAGGTAGTCCAGACTTTTTTGTAACAACTCGTACACACTTCCCAGCGGCGTCTCCCGCTCCACCACGAGTTCCACGAGTTTTGAGAAATAAGTGCCCGCCAGCACCCTGGCGTAGCTGTTCCGCATCTGCAGTCGCGGCTGCACCAGATGCACCTCCTTCAGGGAGTGCAGATCACTCTTCGTGCTGGGCAGGAAGACTACCTCACAGGTGACAAACAAGTCGAGCCGCCCAGCAAAAGCAGATTGCGGGCGCAGCGCCCCTTTGGCCACCGTCTTGAAGAGACCTAGGTCAGGAGCACACCAGTGCACAATGAGGCTGCTCTCCGTCAGGCGATGACGGTTGATCAGGATCGCAGTTGTACTGTCCACCGGGGTTTCAAGAGCTCTGTGTTGCGGCTGAGCCGGTTGTTCAATACACGCCCCCTCTCCATCTGCCACCGGAACCTCCACCTGCCATGGATGATGCGGCGGAAAAGGGAGGCAGGATGTTTTTTTCTCAGCACAATGTCGGGCCGTCCCTCTTTCCCACCATGTCCCAGCCGCTCCAGATCCTCCACCATCACGCTGGCACCCCCTCCATTCGCGCCAAGCTGGGGCCCTATGAGATTGAGTCCCTCATCCCCGTGGCGGACGAGGGAGCTGGCACCGCCTACCGCGTCCGCATCGAGCCCCATCAGACCACCAGCGTGAGTTATCACAAGATCGCGGAGGAGTACTATTACGTCCTGTCCGGTCGCGGCACCGCCATCCTCAACGGCACCTCGTATCCGCTGGAGACAGGTGATTTCCTCCGACTGCCCCCCGGCACCACCCACGGCTTCATCACGGGGGATGAGCCCCTCGTCATGCTGGACATCCACGCCCCCGGCTCCCGGCCGGACCGGGATGTGTACTTCGTAGGCGATACCCCCTCTGGCTTCACCGTTCCCCCTGCTTCATGATCGCTTGAGTTTCGCTTGCCTCCCCGGCCCGCGGGTTTATTAAACCTTCATGGACAAGGCCAAAACCGTCATCACCGATCTGCAAGCGTTCGACACGGAGAGCCTCAAGGGCCGCCTTGGCGGGCTCCGGAGGTATCTTTGACGTCGGGAAACTAAAATCCGACCTCGAAACGCTGGAAGACGAGCTGGCCCGCCCTGAGTTCTGGGACAACCAGGAACGTGCGCGCAAGACGATCGACACCGTCAACAACCTCAAGAACAGGATCCTCCCTCTCGAAGAACTCGAGCGGCGTCTGGAGGACTTCTTTGTCTTGGGTGAGATTGCCCAGCATGAAAACGACCTCGCCTCCTGGACGGAGGTCGAGAAGGAGTATCACGCCATGGAGAAGGCGCTCAGCGACTTTGAGCTGGCCATGCTCCTGACCGGTGAGCTGGACAAGAAGGGCGCCTTCGTCACCATCCACTGCGGTGCCGGTGGCACGGAGTCCTGCGACTGGGCCGACATGCTCCTGCGCATGTACCAGCGCTGGTGCGAGCGCAGCGGCTACAAGACCGAGATGGTGGACTTCGCCCCTGGTGAAGAAGTAGGCGTGCGCAGCGCCGTCTTCCGCGTCACGGGTGACTACGCCTTTGGCAAGCTCAACTGCGAACGCGGTGTGCATCGCCTCGTGCGCATCTCCCCCTTCGACTCCGCCAAGCGTCGCCACACCAGCTTCGCCAGCGTGGACGTCACTCCGGAAGTCGATGAGGACATCGGCATCGAGCTCAACGAAGCCGACATCAAGTTCGAGACCTATCGTTCCGGCGGCAAAGGCGGCCAGAACGTGAACAAGGTGGAAACCGCCGTCCGGCTCATTCACGAACCCACCGGCATCATCGTGAACTGCCAGGTGCAGCGCTCCCAGGGCAAAAACCGGGAGATGGCCATGAACATGCTCAAGGCCAAGCTGTACCAGCTCGAGCAGGACAAGAAGAAGACGGAAATGGAACGCCAGTACGGCGAGAAGGGCGACGTCGCCTGGGGCAGCCAGATCCGATCCTACGTCTTCCAGCCCTACCAGATGGTCAAAGACCACCGCACCGGGGAAAAGACCGGCAACGTGGGCAATGTCATGGACGGCGATCTGGATCCCTTCATCGAAGCCAAGCTCCGCGGCCGCAAGGCAGGCGACGGCGATGACGACGAGGACGTGTAGACCATTTCGGAATTTGGAATTTTGATTTGTGATTGAGAGGGTTCGCTGAAAGGCGGACCCTCTTTTTTTGCTTCGGAACATCGAATAGAGATTGGCCGTTTACGTCTTTGGTGTTGTCATTCGAATCACCATCTCGCCTCAGATAAACCCATGAAAACTCTCTTCGCCCTCCTTGGCGGTGCCGTCCTCGGTGCCGCAGCCGTGTACTTCGGGTTCACCCAGCAGTTGGTGAAGCAGGGGATCGGAAGCGGGAACCAACGTCTCGTGCAGATCAACCGCTTCACTGGCGAAGCCAGAGAGGTTTTCGTCTCGTCTTTCGATGCGAATCGCCTGTCCGAAGCAGAGGATGCCAAAGATAGCGCTGCCTCTGAAGCATTCGAAGGCGCCCAACTGGCCAAGCAACCGCCCGCCCCATCGACACAGGCAACCCCAGAGTCCACCTCATGGAAAGAGCTTCCCAAGGAGGAGATCGACAAGCTGGGCATCCGTTTTCAGTTCTCGCAAGGCCGCTACTACGCGCGCTGGCACAACCATCTCGACAAACCGATCCGCATTGAGACGATCCGCGCGGAGGTCCCCGCCGCCGAGGGAAGAGAAGCCGTGAACCGCACCTACCGGGTGGACTGGGAAACCCGCGGTCTGACTGATGATGGTCGCAATCTGGAAGCGAGCTTGAGCGACTATCCAGAAGGCACCGTGAAGCTCACGCCCGTGAAGGTGTCGGTGCTTGAGAAAAACACCAAGACCGCCGACTCCCCCAGTCCCTTCGCTCCTCAGTGACTTAGGACCAGCCTCCAACATTGGAAGCGCGGGGTCCCCAATGCCCCCCCAAGCCGAAGCTGCGAAGGAAGCTTGGGGAGCGCACGCATCCTTCGTGCTCGGACGCCAGCCAGACACGTCGTCCCCACTCGCAGCCGAACCTCCGGGTTCAACTCCATCTGCTTCGAAGTCACCCCTTCCCTCCACTCCATCTCCATCGTTCCTCCCCTTTGTGCCTTCGTGTGAGAACCAATCATCGAACACCCCACCACTACTCCACTACTCCACTACTCCACTACTCCACCACTCCCCGCCCCTTGCACCGCGCTCCTGCCTCCCTACTTTGAGCCGCCATGCAAGTCGATGTCATCACGCTGTTCCCCGAAGTCGTCACGGTGCCGCTGGGCGCGAGCATCATGGGACGTGCCCGGGAGAAGGGTGTGCTGGACCTCCGGGTGCATGACCTGCGGAAGCACGGCATGGGCAAGTACCGTCAGGTGGATGATGCCCCCTTTGGCGGCGGTCCGGGCATGGTGATGCGGCCAGAGCCCATCGCGGCCATGCTCGACGAAGTCCGCACCCCGCAGAGCAAGGTCATCTTCATGACCCCGCAGGGCAAACCCTTCGATCAAGCCACCGCCCGCCGACTCAGCACCGAGCCCCATCTCATCTTCCTCTGCGGCCACTACGAAGGCGTGGACCAACGCATCGTGGACACTTGTGTGGACGAGGAAATCAGCCTCGGCGACTACGTCCTCACCAACGGGGCCATCGCCGCCGCCGTGGTGGTGGACGCCATCGTGCGCCTCGTGCCCGGTGTGCTGGGCGATGACGAATCCGCCATCCAGGAAAGCTTCACCGAATCCGGTCTGCTGGACCATCCCCACTACACCCGCCCCGCTGAGTGGCAGGGGCAAAAGGTGCCGGATATCCTTCTCTCCGGTGACCACGGCAAGGTCGCCAAATGGCGGAAGGAGCAGGCCAAAGAGCGGACCCGGAAGAACCGTCCGGACCTCCTGCCGCCCAATCAGAAGGCTTAGCGAAAAGCCACCGCCCGCCTCCAATCTCATGGACATCACTTCCCCGAAGATCCTGAAGCTCAAGGGGGCGTTGTTCCTCTTCCTTGGCGTCTTGTCCGGAGCTCTTCTTCTGTTTCCAGACTACGACCCACGAAGGCTTGTCCTCTTTGCGATCACCCTCTGGGCGTTCTGCCGAGCCTACTACTTTTGCTTCTATGTGCTGCACCACTATGCCGATCCCAGCTTCCGCTACGCCGGTCTGTGGTCGATCGTGCAGTACCTCTTCAAAAAACGGAAACCCTGAACCCCGCACACGTCATGCTGCATCACCTCTCCTTTGCCGTGGAGGATCTGGCCCGTTCCGCCAAATTCTATGATGCCGCCCTGGCACCGTTGGGCTATGGCAGGGTCTGGAGCGATGACACCGCCGTAGGCTACGGCACCATCGAGGGTCAGGACAAGTTTGCCATCCGCCTCCGCCCGGATCGTCAGCCCCCTCCCAGAGATGGGTTTCATGTGGCCTTCAGCGCCCCCAGCCAGGAGGCGGCCGCCGCCTTCTACAAAGCCGCGCTGGCCCATGGAGGTCAGGACAATGGAGCCCCCAGTCTGTGCCCGGAATACGGACCCGGCTACTACGCCGCGTTTGTCATCGATCCCGATGGCTACCGCATCGAGGCGGTGATCATCGGAGCAGCATGATGGGATTCGCGAGCTATCGCTTGCACAAGATTGTTCCACGCGCCTTCATTGCGACCACATCCCCATGGTCACCCTCTCCAGCCCCCCGTACACCATCCAGTTGCGCGAAGGCTTTCCCCGGGCAATTGCCCCCTCCAGGCCGGATGCAGAGCTCATTCTTCTGGATGACATCCCGGCTGAGCCCACCTCCTGCCACCGGATTGAGGTCCTTCAGGAATCCCAGCTCGTGGCCCAGGTCCAACTGCAAACCTCCAAAGGGGAAACCGGAGTTCACGACCAGTCCGCCGTTGTGGCCGACGACACCCTCTTCATTGCTTGTGGTGCCTCGGTTACCGCGCTTCAGCTCCCGGATTTGCAGTTGATGTGGACGACCCAAGTGGACGAACTGACCTGCTTCGGCGTACATCACAATCCCATCCACCACTGCCTCATCACCCACGGAGAGCTGGCCATTGCACGCATCAATTTCGACGGATCCCTTGTGTGGCAGGCCGTCGGCGAGTCCCCCTTTACCGGCCCGCTCGAAGCCCAAGGTGAATCCGTCATCGTCACCGACGACGCCGGCCAGGAACATGTCTTTGAAGTGTCCACGGGTGCCACAGCTACCCGGGCACCCGTCTGAAGCAGACCATTCGGACTACTCCCGCAAGATTGACGGAGGCAGGCGGGTTGGTGAATGGACTAACGCGCGCCCTCTCATGAAATCTGCCCTGCTCCTCCTCTTCTGCACCCTGGTCTTCGCCACCACTTCCTCCTGGGCCGAAGGCTTGGACGGCAAAATCATGTGCGGCTACCAGGGCTGGTTTCGCACGCCCGATGACGGCACCAACACCGGCTGGCATCACTACGGCGGCCGGAACTTCGGCCCCGGCAATTGCAGCATCGACCTCTGGCCGGACGTGCGCGAGATCTCCGCGGCCGACCGCACCCCCACCCCGTTCAAATTCGCCGACGGCACCACTGCGGACGTGTACAGCTCGGTAAAACCCTCCGTCGTCAACCTCCATCACCAGTGGATGAAGGAGTACGGTGTCGATGGCGTGTTCCTCCAGCGCTTCGTCGTCTCCACCAAGGACCCGCGTCATGCCAAAGCGCAGGATCTGGTTCTGGAAACAACCCGCACCGCCGCCCGCGACCACGGTCGTGAGTGGGTGCTCATGTATGACCTCTCCGGCCTCAAACCCGGCGAGACCCAGCTTCTGATCAACGACTGGAAGCGTCTCGTGGACACCTACCACTTCGCCGATGCCAAAGAAAACCCCGCCTACCTCCGGCACCGCGGCAAACCCCTCGTCGCCCTCTGGGGTCTCGGCTTCTCCGACCGCGCCCCCATGCTGGATGAGTGGAAACAACTCATCGATTTCTTCAAAAGCGATCCGCAATACGGCAACGTCTCCCTCATGCTGGGCGTTCCCGCCTACTGGCGGACGCTGACCCGCGACAGCATCGCCGATCCCGAGCTGCACACCCTCATTGCCAAAGCAGACGTCGTCAGCCCCTGGACCATCGGCCGATTCAACAACCCCAAGAACGCGACTTCACACTTTGAAAAGACTGCCGCGCCAGACCTGGCCTGGTGCAAGGAAAGAAACCTCGACTACCTGCCCGTGGCCTTCCCCGGATTCAGCTGGCACAACCTGCAAAAAGGCCGCGGCAAAGAAGCCCCGGTCAACGCCATCCCACGGTTGGGCGGCGAGTTCATCTGGTCCCAGTTTGCCCAGACCAAGAAGCTCGGCGTGCGGATGCAGTACGTGGCCATGTTTGACGAACTCGACGAAGGCACCGCCATCTTCAAGACTCGCCAGGACCCACCCGTCGGCGAAAGCCCCTTCGCCACCGAGCCCGGCGTGCCGGAGGACCACTACCTGTGGCTCACCGGCCAGGCTGGCAAGATGCTGCGCGGGGAACTGCCAGAAGATAGCGTAGCGATGCCCGTGCGAGCGAAGTAAAGAAAGCTCGTCCACGCCGCGAGCTGCCCGCGGATGTAGCGCAGATTGTCAATCTGCTGTGCCGCCGATTGGCAATCGGCACCATCCGCCCTCGCTGAAAACAAGCCATTCTCCTGTAAGCGACAGAGAAGGCCGGGGTTTCCAACCCCGCTCAGTCGCACGTCCCAACAACAGCTTCGCCGCTTGAACGCGAAACTCCAACCCTCTCCGGCCCCGCCGGCAGGGTTGGAGTTCCGTCCCGCATGCGGGACAGATCAGGAGCCACATACCCAGCGTTCCCCAACCACAAGCGACTTCAATGTTGGAGCACTGACTTCAGTCGGCCGAAGTTCCTCCCCGCCTTTCTCACCTCGCCTCTCTACCAACACACCCGGCGCACGCCTGAACGGCGATTGGAACCCTCACCTCTATTACCGGCCATCATCCCTTGGGTTAACCACGTCCCCACCTTCGATGACCGTCTGCATTCCCTGTTTCCGATGCCGGAGGCATCCCAGCCATTAGACGGAAGGTTGAAGGAGCGTAGCGACTGATACCTCCGGTTTCGTCAAATAGTCTCCCCGACCCCGGAGGGGTCGCAGCGTCGGCCCATCCCCCGATTCACCCTACCCGCCCTTTGGCCGCACTGGGCCTACCGCTCTGCGGTAGAAATCCCCACCCCATGGATAGTCCTCGCTCCGCTCGGCCGACCTATGGCTACGCATGGTGAACCCTCCGGGTTCAAGGCATAACTCACCCAAGTGAACCAAGAACCCTTGTTCTGAAATCTCCATTCCTCTCCTGAGGAAATGGTGGGCAGGGATGGGTTCGAACCATCGTAGGCGTAAGCCAGTGGATTTACAGTCCACCCCGTTTGACCGCTCCGGCACCTACCCGTCGTTCCGCGTGAGACACGCTAGAAGCGAGCCCTTAAATTGCTCGTGACGGCAAAACATGCAAGCGGATTTTGAAGGGTTTCCGCAAGTTTTTTGAGGCCCCGGCATTTGTCCTGCGCTTCTTAAAGAGCTGGCGCTCATCCAGATGCCAAAATCGTCAGAACTCACTGGATGACCGGGCCAAACACCGGCGCATCTTGCCCCCGCCCCGGGGGCGTTTCTCTGGGGGAACAGGGTGTCGGTTTTATGCAGTGAGCCGCCCTCGGCACACTCCCTGCTTGCTAACTTGCCTGTTCTTGACTAGTTTGGCTCCCCCCTTTTCCCGAGCGGGCAAAGGGGCGAACCTCGCATCCCCTTGTGGCCACATGACCAAGCATCCCTATTACGACGAACCAATTCCGAATGAAGGCACGCTCCATAACATGGATATGGAACGCGACGCCTGCGGTGTGGGCTTTGTAGCGCAGGTGGATGGTAAACGTAGTCGTAAAATTCTTGATTACGCCTTGGGTGGCTGTTGTGCCGTGGTGCACCGCGGGGCCATGGAGGCTGACATGAAGACCGGTGACGGCGCTGGTGTCCTCACCCAGATCCCCCACAAGCTCCTCCTCCCTGAGGTCGAAAAATTTGGCGTAAAGCTGGAGCATGAGCTCGACCTCGGTGTCGGCATGTTCTTCCTTCCGCAGGACGAGACCGCCCGCCTGCGCATCCAGCTCGTGGCTGAGAGCGTTGTCGACAAGCGCGACGTCACCGTCATCGGCTGGCGCAAGGTGCCGGTCAACGAGCGCGAGTTGGGCGAAAAAGCCCGCCGCACCATGCCCTTCATCACCCAGCTGCTGGTTCGGCGGCCGGAAGACATGGATGACGCCGCTTTCGAGCGCGCCCTCTTCCTCGCCCGGCGCGAGATCGAGCTGAAAGGCAAGCAACAGGGCTTGGCGGACTTCTATGTCCCCTCCATGTCCCACCGCACGGTCATCTACAAGGCCCTCGTCGTCGCGACCGCCCTGGAGAAGTTCTACTACGACCTGCAGGACGAGAACTACGAGACAGCTCTGGCGGTGTTCCACCAGCGCTTCT
Organism: Verrucomicrobium sp. BvORR034; assembly: GCF_000739635.1. Taxonomy (GTDB): domain Bacteria; phylum Verrucomicrobiota; class Verrucomicrobiia; order Verrucomicrobiales; family Verrucomicrobiaceae; genus Verrucomicrobium. The sequence goes on from NZ_BATQ01000171.1 coordinate 53,254, forward strand.
CCACGAACACGTTCCCGACCTGGGCGCTGTCCCACCCCTTCCGCATGCTGGCCCACAACGGTGAGATCAACACCGTGCGTGGCAACCGCAACTGGATGGCCTCCCGCGCCAGCGACTTCGAGCACCCCTGGTGGGAGGGCGATGAGCACCTCCTCAAAGGGCTGTGCGATCCCAAGCAGAGTGACTCTGCGTCTCTCGACGCTGCTCTGGAACTGCTCGTCCTTTCCGGCCGCAGCGTGACGGAGTCCATGTCCATGCTGGTTCCCCCGGCGTACGGCATCGATCCCACCACCACGGAGGAAGAGAAGTCCTATTACGAGTACCACTCCTGCTTCAGCGAGCCCTGGGACGGCCCCGCCGGCCTCATCTACACGGATGGCCGCGTCATCGCCGCCACTCTGGACCGCAATGGTCTGCGCCCCTCCCGCTACAAGCTCACCGAAGACGGCGTCTTCGCCCTCGGTTCTGAAGTCGGCATCGTGCCGCTGGATGATGCCAAGGTCATCAAGAAAGGCCGCCTCTCCCCCGGAGAGATGATCAGCGTGGACATCGCAAAAGGCGTGGTGACCTACAACGAGGAGATCAAGCAGCAGCTCGTGTCCCGCCAGCCCTATGGCGAGTGGCTCAAGGAGCAGCGCGTGGAACTCACCGCACAAGCCCCGCACGCCCCCAAGGAAGATCTCGACATCCTCAGCCTGTCTCAAAAGCAGGTCACCTTCGGCTGGAACAAAGAAGAGGTCGAAATGGCCTTCGCCCCCATGCTCGCTCGTGGTGAGGAAGCCGTCTACTCCATGGGTGACGACGCGGCCCTGTCGATCCTTTCCAAGCAGCCCAAGCTGCTCTTCACCTACTTCAAGCAGCTCTTCGCGCAGGTCACCAACCCGCCGATCGACCCCATCCGCGAACGCGGCGTGATGTCGCTCGACGTCGTGCTCGGCTGGCAGCGCAACTGGCTCGCCGAGACGCCGGAGCATGCCCACGTGGTGCACCTGACCTCGCCGTTCCTCTTTGAGAACGAGCTCGAGACCCTGAAGGGGCTCAAGGACTTCCCCTGCCGCGTGCTCGACATCACCTTCCCGGTGAGCGAAGGCCCCGAGGGTCTGAAGAAGGCAGTCGATCGCCTCTGCAGCGAGGCCGAACAGGCCGTCAATGACGATATCCGCATCCTCATCCTGAGCGACCGCGCCGTCGATCACACCCGCGTGCCCGTGCCTTCGCTCATGGCCACCGGTGCCGTGCACCATCACCTGAACCGCAAGCAGGTGCGCATGCGCCTCAGCATCGTGGTGGATTCCGGCGAAGCCCGCGACACCCACCAGATGGCCCTGCTGTTTGGCTTCGGTGCCTCCGCCGTGTGCCCCTACCTTGCCTTTGAGACCGTCCAGGAAGTGCTGGAGAAGGACAAGACCGCCCGCAAGCCCATCCTCGAAGGCTTTGACTTCGCCAAGGCCCTCACCTACTACCGCAAGGGGCTGGAGAAGGGCGTGCTGAAGATCATGTCCAAGATGGGCATCAGCGTGCTCAGCAGCTACACGGGAGCCCAGATCTTCGAGGCCGTTGGTCTCGGCAAGGAGCTCATGGACAAGTGCTTCACCGGCTCCCCATCCCAGATCGCCGGCATTGGCTTCAATGAGGTGGCTGAGGAAAGCTTCGCCCGTCACGCGGCTGGCTACGGCACCGCCGTGCCGGAAGCAGGCGCAATCGAACTCGCTGACCCGGGCTTCTACCGCCCGCGTCGTGAAGGCGAAGTGCACGCCGTCACCGGCCCAGTGATCAAGAATTTTCACACCTTCGTGAAGTCCGGCAAGTCCGAGGACTACGAGACCTACGTGAAGGCCCAGCTTGAGAACACCCCGGTGGCTCTCAAGGACCTGATGGAATTCGTGCCGTCCTCCGATGGCCCGATCCCGCTGGATGAGGTGGAGCCTATCGAAGACATCCGCGTCCGGTTCACCACCGCCGCCATGTCACTCGGTGCGATTTCGCCTGAGGCTCACGAAGCCCTCGCCATTGCCATGAACAGCATCGGCGGCAAGTCAGACTCCGGTGAAGGCGGTGAAGACCCGCGCCGGTTCAAACCGTTTGAAAACGGCGACTGGGCCATGAGCAAGATCAAGCAGGTGGCCTCCGGCCGCTTTGGCGTGACCGCAGAGTACCTGGCCAATGCCTGGGAACTCGAGATCAAGATGGCTCAGGGTGCCAAGCCCGGCGAAGGCGGCCAGCTCCCGGCCATGAAGGTGAACCGGCTCATCGCCCGCCTGCGTAACACGCAGCCCGGCGTGACCCTCATCAGCCCGCCCCCGCACCACGACATCTACTCCATCGAAGACCTTGCCCAGCTCATTCACGACCTGAAGGAAGTGAACCCACGCGCCCGTGTGTGCGTGAAGCTGGTGGCAGAGTCTGGCGTGGGTACGGTGGCCGCCGGTGTGGCCAAGGCCAACGCGGACATCATTCTCATCTCCGGCCACGACGGTGGTACGGGCGCCTCCCCGTTGAGCAGCATCAAGCACGCCGGCCTCCCCTGGGAACTCGGCCTGGCTGAAGCTCAGCAGGTGCTCATGCTCAACGGTCTGCGTGACCGTGTGACTCTGCGCACCGACGGCGGTCTCCGCAACGGTCGCGACATCGCCATGGCCGCCATCCTGGGTGCGGAAGAGTTCAACTTCGGCACCATCGCCCTCATCGCACTCGGCTGTGTGTACGTGCGCCAGTGCCACTTGAACAACTGCCCGGTCGGCGTCGCCACCACGGATCCGAAGTTCCGCCAGAAGTTCAAAGGCAAGCCAGAGCATGTGGTGAACTTCTTCAATTCCGTGGCTCACGAAGTGCGCCAGATCATGGCCCAGCTCGGCATCGCGAAGATGAACGACCTCATCGGTCGTCCGGAATTCCTCCGCCAGCGCCATGTGCCGGATCACAAGAAGGCCAACCTGCTGGATCTCTCCCGCATCCTCCGCGACGTGGGCAAGGAGGCGGATGAAGATCTGCCGCGCATCTGCCGCGTGAACAGCAACGAGCGCATCAACAACCACCCGCTGGACGACAAAATCCTCCAGGCGGCCCAGGTGGCGATCAGCGACAAGCGCAAGATCAAGCCCCTCTCCTACAAGGTCGTTAACACGAACCGCAACATCGGCACCGGTCTCTCCGGCGAGATCGCCTTCCACCATGGCAACCACGGTCTGCCCGACGGCACGATCGAGGTGAACCTGGAAGGCAGCGCTGGCCAGAGCTTCGGCACCTTCCTGTGTGGCGGCGTGAAGCTGAACCTCACCGGGGAAGCGAACGACTACGTCGGCAAGGGCCTCTGCGGTGGCGAGATCGTCATCCGAACCCCCAACAAGACGCACCCGAGCTTCAAGTCCTGGGAAAACTCCATCCTCGGCAACACCGTCATGTACGGAGCCACCAGCGGCAGCCTCTATGCTGCTGGTCGCGCTGGCGAACGCTTCTGCGTCCGTAACTCCGGCGGTACCGCCGTCGTGGAAGGCATCGGTGACCATGGTTGCGAGTACATGACCAACGGTCTCGTGGCGGTTCTCGGCAGCTTCGGCAAGAACTTCGGTGCCGGCATGAGCGGAGGCATCGCCTACCTGCTGGATGAAGCAGGCATGTTCGACAAGCTCCACAACCCGGAGATGATCCGCGGCGTGCAGGTGTCCGAGCCCGAAGACATCAAACAGCTTCAGCAGCTCATCTACAGCCACCTCGAGAAGACGGACAGCGCCCGCGCCAAGGACCTCCTTGACCGCTGGGATCACTTCCGCCCGCTCTTCGTCAAGGTGACGCCCAAAGTCGAGCCTGTGGCCCTGCCGCCGGAAGACGAAGGTGAGGCCGCTCCTGCCAGCCCTGACAACAAGGCTGCGGCCAAGGTGTAGCCCCTCGGTTCTCCAGCTTGAACCCTATTCAAAGAGCGGACCCTGCCAGGGTCCGCTCTTTTTTGTGTTTCCCATCCAAGGATTGACACTGCCGCAAAAAGCTGTGCGTTGTAGTGCCCCAACTCCGCAACCCCCGGCGTGGAAAAAAACTACAAACTCAAGGATGGCTTCACCACGGACCGACGCGTATCGGTGCCCGGTGAAGTGGTGCAGCAGGTTCGAGCCGCCTATGACAGCGGCCGCTACATGGATGCCTATGCGCTCGCCATGGCCGAAGCAGGTCCCTTGCAGGCCTGGCGCGGACATGAGGCCCAGGTCATTGCCGCCCGGCTCAGCAACAACCTGGGTGCCGACCGCCTGAGCAGCCTTCTCCTGACCCGCGCCCACCGGGAGCGCCCGCAAGATGCCGAGACGCGGCTTCACTACGGCTACCATGTGTTGCACCGGCGCGGTCCCATGTCCGCCTGGTCCCTTGCCGCGAAACCGGAATCTTGTGAGAATCTCACCCCGGAGCTTCATGCCGACCTGATCGCCCTGCGGGCCGCCGTGGCCGTGCTCTACCGGGACTTCAACGTCGCCGAATCCCTGCTCGCCTCCGCGCTGAAGCTGGATCCGGAATCTGCCTGGCTGGCCACCGAGCAGGCCCGCTTCCTCCAGGCGCAGGAGAAGCGTGGAGAAGCACTGTGCCGGCTCGACGAAGCGCTCCAATTCCGGCCGTGGTTTCGGCCCGCCGTCCAACATCGCGCCCGCCTGCTTCACCTGCTGAACCGGCATGGCGAGGCCGTTGAATACCTGACGGAGGCCCTGAATCATCTGCAAAGCGGTGCGGTGGCGATGCAACTGGCCGTGCTCAAGCGCGAGATCGATGACGACGCAGGCATGCTGGAGCTGCTGGATCTGTGCGAGCAATGGACTCCCATGCCCTCCCTGCAGCATCGGGAGTGGCTGGCCGCCTGCCGCAGTGACGCCTACTACATGCGCGGCGACTTGGCCGCCGCCGCAGAGCAGGCGGAGAAACTGGGAGGCGAGTACTACGAGGCCCTGGCGAACCGCTACCGCAACACCACCTCGTCCGGCCCCCGCGTGCGCCTGCCTGTCAGCTTCGTGCTTCAGGGTCACCGCACCTGCGGTCCTGCCACCCTGGCGCTCATCGCTCAATTCTGGCACCATCCTGCGACCCAGGAACAGATTGCACAGGCCATCTGCTACGACGGCACCTACGACTACTCCGAACGCCAGTGGTGCGAGGAAAACGGGTTTGCCGCCCGCGAGTTTCACGTCACGTGGGACAGCCTGCGGCTCCTGCTGAACGCCGGGGTGCCCTTTGCCCTCGCCACGGTGGAGGTTGGCTCCGCGCACCTCCAGACCGTCATCGGGTACGATGAAATAAGAAAGACGCTGCTCATCCAGGATCCCGGTGAGCCCCACTACCGGGAGGTCGTGGCGGAGGAGTTTCTGGGCCGCTACAAGCTCACCGGACCGCGGGGCATGGCCGTCGTTCCCGCAGACCGCCGGGCCTGGGTCAATTCCCTTCCCCTGCCGGACGCAGATTTCTACGATCTGAACTTCGCCTTCAACCGTGCCCTGGCCCGCCACTCGCGCGATGAAGCATGCGGCATTCTGGAGAGGATGACTGCCCTGGATCCTCTCCACCGGCTCACCCTTTTCGCAAGGCTCAGCCTCGCCGGGTTTGATCGCAACACCCAGGAGCACCACCAGGTGCTGCTGGACATGCTTACCCAGTATCCAGACGACATGCGGCTCTTGCATTGGCATGTGCAGTCCCTGCGGGAACTCGGCCGGCCTGAGGAGCGGTTGCGCCTGCTGCGCCGGATCATCACCCTGGAGCAAGCCCATCCCAGCTTCCTTCGGGAACTGGCGGTGGAGCTGTCTGAAGACTACCGGCACCGCCACGAAACCCGGCGGCTCCTCTGGTGGGCTCATCGTTGCAGCCCGGTGGACTCGGCCGTGCTCTCAGCCCTGGCTGTGTGGCACTGGCGGGAACCCCGGCGCCAGGAGGCCCTCGACTTCTTCCGGTTTGCAGCCGCGCTTTCTGACAAGGTGGAGGCCTGGTCCGTCCAGTGGTTCAACGCCTGCGTGGCCCTCAACCGCTCAGAGGAGGCGCTGGCATGGCTTCGCCAGCGTAATCAAGCCTACGGCGATCAGTCCTCCGGCCCGGCCCTGACGCTGGCCGTGTGTCTGGAGCGCCTCTGCCTTACCGAGGAAAGCCTGGCAGTGGTAGAGGAAGCGGTGCGCCGCCGTCCGGATGACGGGGAACTCCTGGTGCATGCCTCGCGTCTGGCCGCGCGGTTTGGCAAGATGTACGAAGCCCAGCTCCGCCTCCAGCGCGCCCGGCAGAAATGTTCCCACGGCCAATGGCTGCGTGCGGATGCCGCCCTGGCCGGCCGGGAGGGCGACCATGCGCGCCAGCTTGCGATCTGGCGGGAGATCCTGCAGACCGAGCCGCTGGCCATGGATGCCCATCAGTCCATGGTGGCCCTCCTTGAGTTGGTTCAAGGAACCGCGGCCGCAGGCGCACATCTGCAGGAGGCATGCACCCGCTTCCCGCAGCACTACGAGCTCAACCAGACCTACATCACCTGGCTCAGGGAGCACGCTCCGGAGGAGGCCCGCCCCCCGGCCCTCGCCATGCTGGACCACTTCCCGGACGATGCCTGGCTGCACCGCGAAATCGCCCACATCTGCCAGGCCACCGGCGGGTTCGAGGAAGCCATGACCCATGCGACGGCGGCGCTCAATCTCGCTCCCCGCGCACCGCAGAGCCTGGCAACCATGGCCATGGTCCTCCAGGCCATGAGCCGCACGGCCGAGGCAGAGGAGCACTGCCGCAAGGCCTTGCAGGAGGACATCAATTTCGGCACCGCGCTCATCCAGCTGCTGGAGTGCACCAACGGTTCGACGCAGCGGGACGGCGCGCTCGATTTCATCCGGCATGAAATGATCGTCCAGGTGCTCAACGGCGAGACCCTGCACATTTACCGTGTCCTTGCCTATGGCCTGATCGAGCCCCGCGAACTGATGGCTCATCTTCGGGAAGTATGGCAGGCACGCCCCGACCTGTGGGAGGCGTGGTCCGTGCTCATCTCCCAAGCCCAGGACGCAGGCGAGCTGGAAGAAGCCGCCCGGCTGGCGGAGGAGGCCAGCCGCCGCTTTCCCCTGCTGCCCGGTGCCTGGCGTGATCTGGGGCAGATCATGCGGCTGCAGGGGCGCAATGAGGAGTCCCTGCGGGCCTACCGTCGCACCACCGAGCTCAACCCTGACTGGGACCAGGCCTGGCAGGATCTCGCCCAGCTTCAGGAAGACCTGGGGCAGGCGGAGGACGCCCTCCACACCGTACGCACCGCCCTGAAGCGCATGCCGCGGGAGAACAACCTGCGTATGCTGCTGGCGATCTTCCTCTGGCGCGCTGGCGAGCGGCAGGAGCCCTGGGAACTGGTGGAATCCTGCCTGCGGGATGATCCCACTCTGCAGAGAGCCTGGGGCATCCTCTCCGCCTGGGCACCCCTCCTGCACCGCCAGCAGTCGCTCGAAGATCTGGCACGCTCCGTCACCCGCGAGCACCCCGCCCAGGCCCGCCTCTGGATGATGCTGGCCCGCATTCTCGGACCTGAGGCTGTGGAAGAACGTCTTCAGGCGGTGGACCGCGCCCTGGCCATCCGACCGCGCCTCGCGGAGGCCTACGACTTCAAAGCCATCCTCCTGTCGGAGCAGGGCAAGTTCGAGGAAGCACGCAAGGCCCTGTGGTCCGGCCCCTGGGGCACTGACCGCCCCGCCCAGCTGGCGGGCCGCGAGGCCTGGCTGCTCGTCCTTGAGGGCAAGCCTCAGGAGGGCATGATCGTCCTGCGCAAGGTGCTGAAAAAACACCGCGACTTCCACTGGGGCTGGGAGCGGCTCTATGAACTGGCTGAACACGTGGAGCAGCCCCTGGCGATGCGCGAAGCCGCACGTGAGCTGCTGCGACTGAGCCCGCGCGATCCTGATGCGTGCAGCCGCGCCGCCCTGGTGGAGCTGGGCGCCGGCGGCAATGAAGCCCGTGCCGTGCAGCACCTGGAGCGCGCATTGCACCTCGAACCCGCCCACGACTTCTCCGCCCGGCAGCTGCTCGATCTCTACTGGCGGCGCAAGGATCTGGCCGGGCTGGAAAAAGCCTCCACCCTGATGCTGGCCACCGGCCCCACAGGCTGGGTGCGGAAGGCTTACTCCGTGCTGGCCCACTGCCATCGCCGGAACCTGGAAGGTGCACGTGCGGGACTGAAGGAGCTCGTGGAGTGCCAGGACGACATCTTCGATCTGCTGGGCCTCTTTGACACCACCGTGCTCAACGATACCCGGTACAAGAAGGCCCTCGTGGAGGTGATGGACGCCGCTGTCGCCGCGGACACCATTGGGCCCGCCTTCGCCCTGCTCTGGATCCGCGAGCAGGCCCGGCAGGGCAAGTGGCAGTGCTGGCGGCATTTCGGCACGTGGATCCCGCGCATGCAGCAGCGAGCGGTGCCTGCCATCCACCAGCTCATCGATCTGGCGGCAGATACGTCAAAGGCGGGTGCCTTCCTGCCCGAGCTCCTGAGAGAGCACCGTGATTTCATCCATCCCAACACCGAGCTTTGGGCCGCGGCCGGCCGCGCTCTGGCCACCTCCAACCTCGAAGTGGAAGCCGTGAACTGGATGAAGGGGGCCGAGACCCGCCCCGACATCCGCGGCTGGATGCTCGCCATCTACGAGATCGCTCTGAACCAGTTGAACCGCGGCCCGGAGGCCACGGAAATCAGCCTCGCCGCCGTGAGGCTGGGAGTGCGGGACGACACTTGGCCCCTGCACGTGAGTCAAGCTGGCTTTGGCACTGCTCTGGCTGGCGATCATGACCAGGCCCAGTCCCTGCTCAAGCTGGTCCCACCGGGGGATGTGCCGCCCCAATGGCGTCTGCTGCACACCCTGGGGGATGCACTGACCAAAGTGATGCCTCTGCCACCCCACGAAGCCAAGGCGGCCTACAAGGTGCAGATCAACCGGCTCCGCGGTCTGGCCAAATCCCTCCCTGCACCTACTCCCATCCTGTCAGGACAGTACACCCAGGCCGTTGAAGCGATGGCCGGCCACGCTGGGGTCGGGCTCTGGTCCTGGCAGAGGAAGTCACCCAAACCCAAGCGACAGACCGAAGGCGCGGGCAGCTCCCTGGCCAGCATCGGCCCCTTTCCCATTATCGCGATTGTGGTGCTGCTGTTCCAGGTGCTGCGGCACTGTGACCCAGTCCGCACCGGGTCAAGCTACGCCCCGATGCCGTCCCACGAAGAAAAAGATCGCAGCGCACGGAGGCTCCGTGAACTCCGTCAGGCGGTGGAGCAGCAGAAACTCCAGGACAGGCTTCTCACGCCTTCGCCTCTTCCTCAGGTCTTGCCAGTGATTCCGCCAGGGCTGAATGGCAGGGACACCGCCCCACCCGCCCCTCTGCAGGGGACACCAGTGCCGGTCTCTCCGTCTCAGGCGGACTTCGAGCGCTGGCTGGATCAAAAGCCCCACCAGCGCGGTGACACCCTGACTCCGCCGCCCCTTCCCCTGGTGCCTTCCCTGCAAGGAGATTGAAATCCAACCTTTTTGTCAGTGGCCAGCTTCCTGCTAGCAGGCAAAGTGGTGCCATTCACAGAGGATGAACTGGGTATGAGAGGACTGTTTTCCAAACTATCAACACTGTGTCTGGGGGATGACGCTCTGGTCGCGGCGCGACAGATGGCCGTCTCCCGGCAGACACCCGACCACCTGGGTGCCACCATCGTCGAAGGCGGCGTCCATTTCAGCATCTACTCCCGGGCGGCAGATGGGGTGGACCTCTGCCTGTTCGACCCGGCGGAGCCCTCGGAGGAGACCGGCCGGGTGCGCATGACGCGGGACGATGATGATGTCTGGCACGCCTTCGTGCCTGGGCTCACCGCTGGAGCCGTGTACGGCTACCGCGCCCGCGGCCCTTGGTCGCCAACGCAGGGCAAGTGGTTCAACCCCCACAAACTCCTGCTGGACCCCTACGCCAAGGCCCTCCTGGGAGAGCCCATCTGGCAGGAGACCTACCAGAATGTCAGCGAAAAAACCGTCCGCGATTTCCATGACAGCGGTCCGGCCGCGTTGAAATCCGTCGTGATCTCAGATGAGTTCGACTGGGAGGGAGATGCCCTGCCCGCAGTCCCCTGGCAGAACACCGTGATCTATGAGCTGCACGTCAAAGGGATGACCATGCAGCACCCGGATGTGCCCCCGGACAAGCGGGGCACGTACGCCGGGCTGGCAGATCCGGCCATCATCACCTACCTCAAGTCCATCGGCGTCACCTCCGTGCAGCTGCTGCCCGTGCACCAGCACCTGGACGATGGATTCCTCCTTGCCAAAGGTCTGACGAATTACTGGGGCTACAACACGATCGGCTTCTTTGCCCCGCACAGTGAATACGCCGGCACCCGCGACCCCCAGGCCCAGGTGGCGGAGTTCAAGACGATGGTTCGAGAACTTCACAAGGCAGGAATCGAGGTCATCCTTGACGTGGTGTACAACCACACCGCGGAGGGGGATGAGAACGGGCCCATGCTCTTCCTCCGCGGCCTGGACAATGCCGGGTACTACCTCCTGAACAACGACCACAAGGTGGTGAACTACACCGGCTGCGGCAACACGCTGAACGCGGCCAGCCCGCCCGCCTTGCGCCTGGTCATGGACAGCCTGCGGTACTGGGTTCAGGAAATGCACATCGACGGCTTCCGCTTCGACCTGGGGGCCACCATGGGACGTCGCGGTGAGCTATTCGACATCGGCTGCTCCTTCTTCCAGGGGCTCGCACAGGACCCCGTGCTGCGCCGCGTGAAGATGATCGCCGAACCCTGGGACCTGGGACCGAATGGCTATCAGGTCGGCGGCTTCCCCAAGCCCTGGCATGAACTCAACGGACGCTTCCGCGACAACGTCCGCTGCTTTTGGAAAGGCGACGAGGGACGCATGGCAGATTTTGCCAAGCGCCTCTGCGGCAGCCAGGACATCTATGGCCCCGGCGGTCGCCCGCCCTCGGCCAGTGTGAACTTTCTCACCTCGCACGATGGCTTCACGCTGCGGGATCTCTGGAGCTACAACAACAAGCACAACGAAGACAACGGCGAGGAGAACCGGGACGGCGACAGCCACAACAACGGCTGGAACTGCGGCATCGAGGGCGACACCCGCGACGCGATTGCACTGAGCCTGCGGCGGCGGCTCTCCCGCTCCTGCCTGGCCACGCTCTTCCTTTCCCAGGGGGTCCCCTTCCTCACCATGGGGGACGAACGCTGGCGCACCCAGCGGGGCAACAACAACGGCTACTGCCAGGACAACCCCATCAGCTGGATGGACTGGACGACCAACCGGGAGTCCACCCGCATGCTGGAGTTTGTGAAGCAGCTCGCCCGCTTCCGCCAGCTCCATCCCGTGGTGCGTCGCGCCAAGTTCTTTGACGGGCGCGTCAATCCCTACACGGGAAGACCGGACATCGGCTGGCTCTGCCGCGATGGCCTGACCATGAGCCGCGAGGTCTGGCACGCCGCAGAGACCCGCTTCATCGCCGCCGTGCTGGACGATACGCAAGGAGGCAAGCGTGACAAAGCCGCCCCCATCTTGCTGTTGTTCAACAGCTCACCAGAGGACATTGACTTCCCCATGCCGGACGGTACTTGGACTCTGGTCTTCGACACCTCCCGGGAGCCCTGTTTCCCCAAGGAGTCCGACCCGGCCAAGTCATATGAAGAATCCTTTGCCTCAGCCAGCCGGTCCGTGGCATGTCTTGTGCTGAAATTGACCTAATGGCATCGCCCGCCCGCGGGAGTGCCAGCACCAGAAAGATTTTCATGCGAAAAACGAAAATTCTCGTCACCCTCGGTCCGGCCACGGAAAGCGTTGAAAAGATCGAGGCCCTGATCCGAACGGGGGCCAACATTTTCCGGCTCAACATGAGCCATGCCTCCCATGAGTGGACGCGCAACGTGTACAACAGCATCCGGGACGCCGCCAAGCAGCTCAACTCGGACGTGGCCGTGCTCATGGACCTCACCGGCCCCTCCATCCGCACCGGCGATGTGGAGGCCCCCTGGCAGCTCAAAAAGGGCGACACGGTGGAATTCCGCACCGATGAAACACTCTCCCCCATCGGCACCTACTCCACCACCGTTAACTACCCCGGCCTCACCCATGATCTCAAGCCGGGCGACGCCATTGCCATCGACGGCGGCATGATCCAGATGCGGACCGTCTCCGCCATCGGCAAGCGAATCCAGGCCGAGGTGCTCACCGGCGGGGAGATGAAGTCCCGCCGTCACATCAACCTGCCCGGCGTGGATGTGAACCTCCCGCCGCTGACCAAGAAGGATTACCTGGACCTGGATCTGGGTGTCGAGCTGGGTGTGGACTATTTCGCCCTTAGCTTTGCCCGCGAGCCCGCGCACATCCAGCACCTGGAGTTGCTCCTGGAGCAGAAGAACTCCCACGCCCGGGTCATCGCCAAAATCGAAAACCAGCAGGCCCTCAACAATCTGGACGCCCTCGTGATCGCCTCCAAGGGCATCATGGTGGCCCGCGGCGACCTCGGCAGCGAGTGTCCCGTGGAGGACCTCCCCATCATCCAGCGCGACATCATTGAGCGCTGTTCCTACCATGGTCGCAAGGTCATCGTCGCCACGCAGATGCTGGAGAGCATGATCGAAAACCCTGTGCCCACCCGGGCGGAGGTGACCGACATCTTCAACGCCGTGACTGAGCAGGTGGACTGCGTGATGCTCAGTGGAGAGACCAGCGTGGGCAAGTACCCTGACCGCTGCGTGGACGTGCTCCACCGGGTGATCAGCCGTACGGAGAAGCGCTATCCCTCCGGTCGCTTCGCCTCCGATGCCCCCATCAAGACCAACAAACATCGCGCGGTGAAATCCGCCATCGGCCTGGCCAACAGCATCCCCAACTCCAAGCTGCTGGTCTTCACCAAAGGCGGCACCACCGCCCACCTCTGCGCCCATCAGCGCCCGGAGTTCGCGCCCATCTTTGCCTTCACCCCGAACCTCTACATCAGCCGCACGCTCATGTCTGCCCGCGGGGTGTTCCCGTTCGTGATGGAGTTCAACAGCAAGAACCCCAGCGCCACCATCGAGTCCGCCATCAAGACTCTCCGCGAACGCAGCCTCGTCCTCGCCGGCGATCCCATCGTCATCCTCAGCGACGTGCTGCACGATGACCTGATTGTGGATTCCATCCTGCTGAGGCAGGCATGAGCCAGGGGAATGAGGAATCAACCACAGAGACGCAGAGAACACAGAGGTCGGGTTTTTTAGACAGAATTGACGGAATTAACAGAATGGGATTTCAGGCTTCGGGGCGGGTATGGTCTCGTGAAACAACCTGACCAACTGGCCCCAACACCTCCCGAGGGCCAACGGCCCGGCATCATACCAGCCTGGGGCAACGCCCCAGGTTTCATGCAATAACGGGATCATTGAGAGCTGAAGGCCCGGCCTCATTCAGTTCCGCCACCACCCTGGCGGACTTCACTGTAGAAAAACCGTCTCGGTGCTTGTTCGTCATCCACCCACAACCCCAAGAGCCGGGACGGCTCTTCTACTTTCTCTGCGGCGACACCCCACGCTCCCTCCTCTCCCACCTCCTCAGGTCTTGCGTCTTGTGTCTTTTCGTCTTGTGTCTTTCTCCGATCTGGTTTGGGTTACACCCATGCGCACCCGGCTTCTCTTTCCTCTCTTACTCGGCATCGTCACCCTCGCCACAACCTCCCTGCGAGCCGAACCGGCATCATCCCCCTGGGACCTCGCCCAACTCTCCCAGGCTCCCGCCATCACTTGGCTCGTCAAAGAGGGCCCCATGCGCGCCCTCACCTACACGGGCCTCCCCTTCCAGGGTAAACCTTCCCAGGTCTTCGCCTACTACGCCTCCCCCGCCACGCTTTCCCCCGCCACCGACGCCCCCAAGAAATATCCCGGCGTCGTCCTCATCCACGGCGGCGGCGGCACCGCTTTCAAGGCCTGGGCGGAACTCTGGGCCAAGCGCGGCTACGCCGCCATCGCCATGGACCTCAGCGGCATGCGTCCCGAGGAGGCCGATCCCAACAAACGCACCCGCATTCCCGACGGCGGCCCCGACCAGGGCCATCCCGCCAAATTTGACACCATCCGCTCTGAAGACATCACCGATGACTGGCCGCTTCACGCCGTGGCCAACGGCATCCTGGCCCACTCCCTCCTCCTGAGCTTTCCTGAAGTGGACAAAGAACGCACCGCCGTTACCGGCATCAGTTGGGGCGGCTACACCACCTGCATCGTGGCCTCCGTGGACAGCCGGTTCAAGGCGGCCGTCCCGGTTTACGGTTGTGGTTTCCTGGACCAGAACAGCTGCTGGCTCGGTGAGTTCACTAAACTCGGTCCGGATCTCACCAAGAAATGGGTCGAGCGCTACGACCCCTCCAGCCACCTCGCCCGCTGCACGGTGCCCATCTTCTTCATGAACGGCACCAACGACTTCGCCTACCCGCTCGACAGCTACATGAAGAGCTACGATGCCGTGACCAAGACCGCCAAAAACATCCGCGTCCAAATCAAGATGCCGCACGGCCACGGCGTGGGCTGGGAACCCAAGGAGATCGGCCTCTGGGTGGACCAGCAGCTTGGCATCGGCGATGGCAAAGCGCTCCCCTCCTGCACCGCGCCCGTCCTCGCCGATGGCAGGGTGACGGCGAAAATCACTCACTCGCTCCCGGTGAAATCGGCTGCCTTCAACTACGCGCTGCCGGGCGAGGCGGTGAACAAGCGAGAGTGGAAGAGCGTCCCGGCGACCGTCGAAAATGACATCGTGACCGCCCCTGCCGCTGAGCCCGGATCAGATATGTGGTTCTTCACCGTCACCGATGAACGCGACGCCATGGTCTCTTCTCCGGTGGCGTTTAAGTAGCCCCCAACAGCCAAACCTGCGCGCAGCAGGCACTTTTGGCTCGCCCCGCGCCTGGCTGAGCCTTACTATTTGCGCCGACACCCTTTCGCGGTGCGGCTTGATCCAGGCATCAAGCCCTGAGACAACCTCAGCTCAGATCCAAACCCCATGAAATACGCCACTCCGTATCTTCTCACGGTCGCTTGCTTGATTTGCCTCTGTGGCAATGCCCAGCAGCCATCAGAAACGAAAGAAGTGCCGCGCAAGCTTCCTGGCTGGGGCACGGCTCTGGACCCGGACAACGACTGCAAGTTCTTTCTCGCCAAGGACTCCTTGCTCATCAGCGTCCCTGGAGCCCGCCCTCACGATCTGGCTGCCGACATTGGCGTCATCAATGCACCACGCGTTCTCCAAGAAGTTCATGGCGACTTCACCCTGCAGGTCAAGGTGGAGGGCCGCTTCACTCCTGGTGATGAATCCACCAAAGCCGGTCGCACCGGCTACAATGGCGCCGCCCTCATCGCCATGGCCGACTCGAACAACGTCGTCACCCTGGCCCGCGCCGTTTTGCAACACTCCGGCGAGGAAGCGCAGCCCTACGCAAACTTTGAAATCCGGGTGGGCGGCGAGCTTCAACGCCTTGGCATGACCGGAGACTACCCACTGCCCAAAGATGGCCCCGTATTCCTCCGCCTCGAACGCCGCGGCAACAAGTTCCTCGGAGCCGCAAGCACCGACGGCGTGAATTGGAATGTCCTAGAACCCAAAGAGATCCCCTCCAGCTGGCCTGCAAAACTGCAGGCTGGAGTCGCGGCCATCAGCACCTCCAAAGAAGAGTTCAATCCGCGATTCTCCAAGCTACAGACATTGAAGTAAGTGCCCCCATGGCCCTCCCCGAAGCTCCAAACACCCCGACCTACTACCACGGTACTCGGGCCGACTTGCAACCCGGCGACATCATCGCGCCCGGCTACAACTCCAACTACGGCAGCAGGAGAAAGGCAAACTTCGTCTATCTGACCGCCACGCTCGATGCAGCCACTTGGGGAGCCGAACTGGCCCAAGGCGAAGGACGCGGCCGAATCTACATCGTCGAACCCACAGGGCCGTTCGAAGATGACCCGAACCTGACCGACAAGAAATTCCCCGGCAATCCGACCAAGTCCTACCGCACCCGGGAACCATTGCGAGTCACCGGCGAGATCACCGACTGGCAAGGCCATCCACCCGAAGTCTTGCAGAAGATGAAGGATCATCTTGAGAAGCTCAAGCTGGCAGGCGTGGAAGCGATTGAGGAGTAACTGGCGGTCCAATTCAACCCATGGCCAAGTGATTTGGAGTTAGTACCTGAACCCATCGCCAGCCTCAGCCCGAAGTTGCGCCATTATCGGGAAGTGGATGTCTGGAGTGATTGATTCTGCCACGCCTCGCGGCCATGAAGCACCCCTTGGGCACTTGGCAGCACTCTACCGGAAGGCATCGCATACCAGGAAGTTAGAGCCTCCTCAAGTCGACAACTACGACCGGCTTTGGCGGTCGCACGGAAGAAGGAATCCTCAAACACCCTCTGTATCCGCACCCACCCCGATGACTCACACCTCAACTCCCACCCACTGGTGTTTGATCGCCAACCACTCAGCGACCCTGTAGTTGTCGACGTGAGGAGGCACTAGCTGAAGCGTCTGCAAGCTTTGCTTTCTCGCCGATGTCGCCAAGTTTCGACAGACCCTGGGGCGTCACGGGCAGGAGGCGGAAACGATACCAATTCCAATATCATTGCTCCGATTTCAATAGGCTATCGGCGCTGAAAGGGATCTTGTAGCACAGCCAAACGTTGGACGCGCATCAAGCGAGGCTGCGTCGGGTAGCTGCGATCGAGTTCGACTCCGCAGGAGTTACGGTGGTCTAACTCGCTGCTACCCCTGCCGGGGTGGAATACAATTTTCCTCTTATTTCGGAGGTGTCAGTCGCTTCACTCCTTCAACCTCCGGCCAATGGCTGGGATGCCTCCGGCACCCAATTGCATCTGAAGCCAATGACGCGTCCTCCCCACCACGGCACCCCCAACACCTTGACTACTGACGCACCGGCTACCTCCCCTCCAGCACCTTTGCGAGTTTCCTCGCACCTTCCCGGATCAATTCCGGCCGGTAACCGCCGAAGCCCAGCAGCAGGCCGTTCACATCCTTGCGTTGGATCTGGAACATGGAGAGCGTCATGCACCGCACCCCCTGGCGCGCCGCCGCCTCCGCGACCGCATGGTCATTCCTCGCGGGCGGCAGATGCCCCGCTGTCTGCATACCAGCATGAATCGGAGCAATCTCAATCAGCCCTGCCAGAGGCCCTGTCGCTACCATCTCCATGAGCGTGCCCAATCTCTCCGCATACGCCTCCCGCATGCGCCGGATGTGCTGGCCAAAGTGCCCCTCCGTGATGAAGTCACACAACACCGCCTGATCCAGCAGAGGCGGAAAACGATCACTCAGCGAGCGAGCCACGGCAAACGGCTCCACCAGACGCAGCGGAAGCACCACATAACCCAGCCGCAGATTAGGAAACAACATCTTGTTGAAGCTCCCCGCGAAGATGACACACCCACTGCCGTCCAGCCCCTGCATGGAGGGCAGCGGCCGTCCCCGGTAGCGGTACTCGCTATCATAGTCATCCTCAAAGATCCACGACCCCGCCTCCTGCGCCCACTGCAACAGGGCCAGGCGACGCTCCAGGCTCAGGCTTGTCCCCAGGGGAAACTCATGCGCCGGCGTCACGTACGCCAGCTTGGCATCCGCAGCCAGCTTCCGGCCTCGGGCCACATCCAGCCCATCTTCATCCACAGGGATGGCCACCAACTGTGCCCCTACGGACCGAAAGGCCCCCACTGCCCCGATATATCCCGGGTCCTCCATCCACACCTTGTCACCAGGGTCCAGCACCAGTCGCGCCGTGAGGTCAAGCGTCTGCTGGGTGCCGGACACGATCACTACCTGGTCCGCCGTGCAATGCACCGCCCGGGCCGATCCCAGATACGCCGCCACCGCCTCCCGGAGTGGCCGGTACCCGTGGGCCTCCGCCACCCCCAGCTGCAGTCCGGAGGCCTGTCGCAACCGACGCCCTGCCAGCCGGCTCCACAGGGTGGTGGGAAATAGATCCAGCGCGGGTTGGTTGGGCTCAAAAGCCACGCCTGTGGGGGCCACTCCGTGAAGGGGAAACAGGGGGCGCAGTGTCTGGGACCATGCCGAAAGTCTGGCCCGTGAAGGCATCACACTCGCCGGCACCGCCTGCAACGAGGGAGCCGGGGCAAAGAAACGCTCCGGCAGATTGCCCGCCACCCGCGTGCCAGATCCCACCTCACTTTCCACATACCCCTCGGCCTTGAGCTGTTCAAACGTGACCAGTACCGTGCCCCGTGCCACGCCGTACTGCGCCGCCAGCTCCCGGGTGGAAGGCAGGCGCATGCCGGGCTTGAGCCGCCCTTCGGCAATGGCCAATCGGAGCTCCTCATAAATCCAGCGGAACAGGGGCGTACCCTCTGGGGCTGGGCGCAGCGCCAGTTCCTGCAGAGATGCTTTCCGGGACATGAACGCGACTTGAGGGATCTGAAAGTGGTCCACTACATATCAGGTAAATGGACCTTCCAGCAAGACCATTCGAGAGCGATTCTTTCTTCAGTTCGAAACACCAAAATCAAACCAACATCCTTATGAGCGAGATCTCCGACACCCCAGAAGGCAAGCCCCGCATGGAATACCACCTGGCCAGCCCCGACGCCGTGAAGGCCATGTTTGCCCTGTCATTCGCCGTACAAAAGATGGGCATCGAGCCAGCCCTGCTGGACTTGGTGAACCTCCGTGCCTCCCTGATTAATGGCTGCGCTTACTGCATCGACCTCCACAATCGCGAGGCGCTCGCCCGCGGCGAGTCCGCCCGCCGCCTCAACCTCCTGCCCGTCTGGCATGAGGTGCCCCACCTCTACACCAGCCGGGAACGCGCCGCCCTCGCCTGGACCGAGGCCGTGACCCTCATCTCCCAAACCCACGTGCCCGACGAGGTGTACGCCCAGGCCCGCGAGGTGTTCTCAGAAACAGAACTGACCAACCTCAACCTCGCCGTCGTCGCCATCAACGGCTGGAACCGCTTCGCCATCAGCTTCCGCAAGATGCCCGAAGAGTTGAAATAATACCCTCGAACCCCATTCCTAATTCCTAATTCCCATGCCCTCCCTTTCCCGCCGCCAACTCATGACCCTGCTGACCGCCGCCTCCGGCGTGCCCGCGTTCGCAGCGGCAGCCTCCGCCGCCACCCACCCGGATGCTGCACAGACCGGCTCCAAGGTCACCTCCCTGTTCACCCGCGTCCTCGCTGGTCATCCCGAGAGCGAGGTCAACATGGTACTGGTGGAGTACGCCGGCGGGGCCAGCTCCCCAGCCCATCGCCACGCCGGCCCCGTCTTTGTGTATGTACTGGAGGGCACCGTGGAGATGCAGATCACTGACGGACCGCTCACCAAACTCACCAAGGGCGAGACCTACTACGAGCCCCCTGGTGGCGTGCATCTGGTCTCCCGCAACGCCAGTGCCACCGAGCCCGCCAAGCTGCTCGCCTTCGTGGTCGGGCCCAAGGGAACCCCGCCAACCGGCCCGGTGGACAAACACTGAGCCCTCCTCCACACTCGTCACCCCAGGCCCCACTTAGGTTATGACATTGAACCTCTTCACCGGCTGGACCCTTCGCATCAGCCTCGCCGCTGCCTTCCTCTCCGCCGTAGCGGACCGCTTCGGCCTTTGGGGTCCACCCGGCGCACCGAATGTAGCCTGGGGTGACTGGGCCAGTTTCGTCGCCTACACCGGAACCTTGAACGCCTTCCTGCCTGCCTCGCTCTACGCCCCCCTGGGCTGGATCGCTACCATTGCTGAAATCGTGCTGGCCGTCTGGCTGCTGGTGGGGGTGAAGCTGCGTTGGGCGGCCCTGGGCAGCGCTGCCCTGCTGCTCGTTTTTGCGCTCTCCATGACGGTTACCCTGGGCATCAAAGCTCCCCTCAATTACTCCGTCTTCACCGGGGTAGCCGCCGCCCTGTCCCTGGTCTGTTTGGCTGCTCGACCTGGAAACCTTCAAGCTCGGTAAACAAAAGTCAGAATAAAAACAGCAGCCTGCCCGTCACAAAGGCAGATCACCGGACATGCAGTCATTGAAAGGCAGGAGTGAACCCCCTCGCTCCTGCCGATCAAAAAACCCTCAAACCTCCCCTTTCACCATGAACCCCGATTCCACCGCTCGCATCGTCAGGATCCTCCTGTCCGCCTGTGTGGCCTTGGGCCTCCTCGCGGCGGCAGTTCGTCCGAACTTGGTTCATGGTGGGGCCCCCAACTTGAGCACCCCACTGGCGGCAGGCAAGACGCCGGTGGGGGCCAGTGGGTGGATTCGGTAACCAGCAGAAGTGGCGCTGTGAATCTAACCACAGAGGCGCAGAGAACACAGAGGGCTGAGTTAAGGATAGAGGTAAACAGTGGATAGGCGCCTCAGAGGCTGATTGCCTCCCTCCCTCCCCACCGCCTCCAACACCTGGCGACGAAGTCGCTGTGGAGTGCGCGCGTGAAGCGCCGCTTTCGTGGACCCGAGGCGCTTCCTCGAACCTCATGAGGCGAGCAGGGCAACAAGACACCCGCCCCACGTTCCCGGCAAGATGCCGAGAACCTTTCAGTCAACGTCCCTCCGGCACCTCAAGCCCCCGGATCCACTCAAATCCACCACCCCCAACACCTGGCGGCGTCCCGATTTATCGGGACTTTGGGACTGCGGTGAGCATCACCGCTTTCGGGACGGCTTGTGAGGTTCGATCCCCCTACTTGCAGCAACGGAGCCCATTCCCTCCGACTCTCTCTCTCTCAACCAGGTGCCGCCCTGGCGGCACCGTCTCAACCAGCAACGCGTCTCAATGTGCCGCTTGCGGCACATCTCAACTTCCCCCTCTCCCCTACGCCCCCTCCGTGCTGCCGTGCCACACACGCTGCAGACGCTCAATCTTCAGCGCCTTGCCCGTCGTCGCATCCACATCCACCACTGCGCCACACAGTTTCACCTGACCGCGAGCCACATGGCCCTTGCTGGGCAGCAGCTTGGTGAACCGCTCGATCGCCGTCTGCACTTCCATGCCGATGCACGAGTCCACCGGGCCGCACATGCCCGCATCGCAGAGAAATGCGGTGCCATTGGGCAGCACCCGCTCATCCGCCGTCTGCACATGCGTATGGGTTCCCACCACAGCGGAGACCCGGCCGTCCAGATACCAGCCCAGCGCCATCTTCTCGCTCGTGGTCTCGGAGTGCATGTCCACGAAGATGACCGGCGTTTCCTTGCGCATCTCTGCCACCACCTCATCCATGACGGTGAAAGGGTTCTCCAGCAGCATCTTCATGAAGGTGCGACCCTGCACGTTGATCACGCCCACCTTGCCCTTCTTCGTCTCCAGCACCAGCGTGCCTTCGCCCGGCGTGCCCGCGGGATAGTTCACCGGCCTCAGCAGCCGGGGTTCTTCAGAAAAGTACGGCACGATCTCCTTCTGGTCCCACACATGATCCCCCGTCGTGATGACCGCCGCCCCGGCTCGCATGAGCCCGATGGCGATCTTCGGCGTGATGCCTCGACCGCCGGCGCTATTCTCGCCGTTCACAATCGCGAAGTCGATGTGCAACTCCTCCTTAAGCCGCGGCAACATCTCCGCCACCGCTTTTCGTCCCGGGTCACCCATCACGTCACCTAAAAAAAGGATGCGAATCGTCTGGTCAGAGGGGGCGTCTGTCATGCAGTACGTATTTGAGGATGAATTGTCCATGAATCAAGTCTAGGCTGCCAGCATGTTGGACGGACGCTGCAGACCATGGATGACCGGAGTTGCCCTCCTGATGGGGCTGAACTGCGGCATGATGGCGCAGACTTCCCCGGCGCCAGCGCCCGCCCCCGCTCCCGCTTCCGGGACAGGACCGGCCGCCGCACCCGCCTCCAAACCCGCACCCACTGCGGCTCCCACATCCGCAGAGGCACCTGCAGTGGGCCCCCTGGCGGCAGACTCCCCTTCCGCCCCGCTCACCCCAGTCCCGCCGATCCTGGCCAAACCAAAACTCAGCCCGCTGGCGACCCCGCCTAAATGGGACGAGCTGAAGGCCTACGATGGCGTGCTCACCCGTGCGCAGTTTGAGAAAGCCATCTCTCATGTCTATGGCAATGGCTCGACCTTCCCGCCACCGTGGAAGCTGGACGACCAGGGTGTCATCGTGGACACCACGCCTGGCAAACTGCCCGTGCGCATTGCTTTTCGTCCCGCCACGGTCGAGCCCAAGCAGGTCCCCCACTACTGGCGCGCCGCCAAGGATCTGCGCCCGCTCGAGCCCGGTCAATCCCCGCTGAAGGGCGTGCACATCGCTCTGGACCCCGGCCACATCGGTGGCGGATACGCCCGCCTGGAGGAGCGCTGGCTGAGCATGAATCCGGGTGAGGAAATCATGGAGGGTCGGATCGTCCTACAGGTGGCCCAGCTCCTGAAACCCCGCCTGGAGGCCCTCGGCGCCCGCGTCAGCATGGTGCGGGAGTCGGAGAACCCCCTCACCAAGGACACCCCCCAGAGCCTTCAGGACGAAGCCCTCCGATTGCTCCACGAGGCCGGCATCGCCAGCCCGAAGGACTCCTACACCGACCCCCGCGACGAGGCCCGCATCCTCAGCGTGCAGTGGCAGTCGGAAAAACTGTTCTACCGCGTGAGCGAGATCCACGCCCGCGCCCGCCGCGTGAACGAAGAACTGCGACCCGACCTTGTCCTCTGCCTGCACCTGAACGCGGAGCCTTGGGGCGATCCCAAGCAGCCTTCGTTCGTGGAGGCCAACCACTTTCACCTGCTCATCAACGGCTGCTACAGCCCGGATGAATTGCAGTATGAGGACGTGCGCTTTGAGATGCTGCGCCGCCTTTTCTCCCGCACTGAGGAGCAGGAAATGGCCATGGCAGCCCCCGTTGCCTCCGCCATGGCCGCCGCCACCGGACTGCCGCCTTACCTCTACACCACCGCAAATGCTCGTCGGGTGTCAGGAAGCCCCTTCGTGTATGCACGGAACCTGCTGGCAAACCGGATGTATGAATGCCCGGTCCTCTACTTTGAGCCCTACGTCATGAATCACGGCGAAACCTACCGCCGCCTCCTGCTGGGCCACTTTCTGGGGCGCACGCTCCTGGATGGCAAGCTGGTCACCAGTCCGCTGGAGGACTATGCCCGCGGTGTGGAGCGCGGTCTGGTGGAATACTTCACTCAAGCCCGGAAAGGAGGCGCCTGATCATGCGCTGCCTCGTGGTGGGATGTGGCTACTCGGGTGAAAAGCTGGCGGACCTGCTGCATGAAGCAGGTCACGAGGTCACCGGCATCACCCATTCCCCGGAATCGGCGGAGCGGCTCACCGCCTCCAAGCCCTACCCGGTGTTGGCGGCAGATGTCAGTGACGAAGCCAGCCTCGCGCAGGCCACGGCAGACCTGAGCCCTCACCCGGACGTGGTCATACATTGTGCCTCCTCGAACCGGGGCGGTGCCGAGATGTACCGCAAGGTGTACCTGGAGGGCTGCACCCATCTCATCGCCCTCTTCCCCAAAGCGCACCTGCTCTTCACCAGCAGCACCAGCGTCTATCCGCAGGTGGACGGCTCGCTCGTAGACGAGGCCAGCCCAGCGGAGCCTGAGCGTGAAACCGGCCGACTCCTTCGTCAGACGGAAGATCTCGTCCTCTCTCACGGCGGCACCATCACCCGTCTGGCAGGCATCTACGGTCCCCACCGTTCGTTTGTGCTCAAGAACTTCCTCGAAGGCAAGGCCTCGATCGAAGGGGCAGAAGGCCAGGGCCGCGTCTTGAACCAGATCCATCGCGATGACGTGGCGCGCGCCATCATGCACCTGCTGCTGGGGGGGCACCGTGGAGTTTACAACGTGGCGGACGATCTCCCCATGACCCAGCGGGACTGTTTCAAGCACCTGGCCGCCCGCTTCGCCCGCCCTCTGCCGCCAGTGGCCCCGCCCAACAACGAGCGGAAACGCGCCTGGACCAACAAGCGCGTCTCCAATGCCACCCTGCGCGCCACTGGGTTCACGCTCACCTATCCCAGCTATTTCGACGCCCTGGACAATGACGCCGCCCTGGTGCCGTCCATCCTCACCGAGCTGGGCCTGCCTGTCACCAGCGCCCGCCGCGGACGCAACATCATCATCGTGGGCCTCATGGGTTCAGGGAAATCAACCGTGGGCCGCATGGCCGCCCACAGCCTCGGGTTTGGATTTGTGGACACGGACCAGATCATCATCGAAAAGGCCCGCAAGACCATCCCCGACATCTTCGCTGCCGAAGGCGAGGCCGGCTTCCGCCAGCGCGAGACTGAGGCCCTGAAATCCCTGCTCGGCAAGGAGGGTCTTGTCATCGCCACCGGTGGCGGCATCGTCACCCAGGCTGCCAACCTGCCCATCCTCAAACAACTGGGCTATGTGGTCTGGCTGAACGCCGATCCCAACACGCTCTACCAGCGCACGGTGCACAGCAACGACCGACCACTGCTGCGCAACCAGGACCCTGCCGCCACCCTGCGCCACCTGTACGAGACCCGGCGCCCCATGTACCAGAAGGCCAGCGATCTTCAAATTGGCACCGACGACCTGACTGCCCAGGATGTGGCCTATGGCCTGGCGGAAAGTGTGCGCGTGTATTTTAGAGGGTGAAGTGGGTGGATGGTAAATGTTAAGAGTTATGGGTTAGACGTTATGAAGCAGGCGTCGTAGTGCCTTTTGCCCTCGAATCGATTCCCCATCTCATAACCCTTAACTCTTCATTCCCCCCCATGCCCCCTGCCGTTCTCAAGTCAGAACTTCAGGAGCTGTCCCGCGAGCTCGGCTTCAGCGACTGCCGGGTCGCCCTCGCGCTGCCTGCGGCGCATCGGGAACTGTATGAGCAGTGGGTGGCCGATGGCAAATATGGCGACATGGCCTGGATGGCCCGCAACATGGAGCGGCGCATGGATCCCCGGCTGGTGCTACCCGGTGCGAAGTCGATCGTTGTCTTTGCGCTGAACTACTTTCAAGGCGCAGGCCCGCAGCCCGGTCAGCTGGAAGGCCGGATCGCGCGCTACGCGTGGAACAACGACTATCACGACCTCATCGACAAGATGCTCAAGGCCGTGAACATCTTCCTTGAGAGCAAGGGAGGCACCCAGCGCTTCTATGTGGACACCGGCCCGGTATTGGAACGCGACTTCGCCAGTGAGTCAGGACTGGGCTGGGGCGGGAAAAGCACCATGCAGATCCACCGCGCCCTCGGCACCTGGTTCTTTCTGGCCGAGATCCTCACCACCCTGGAGCTGGAGCCGGATTCCCCGGCTCACGATCTTTGCGGCAAGTGCACCCGCTGCATCACCGCCTGCCCCACCCAGGCCATCACCGCCCCACGGCGCATGGATGCCCGCCGATGCATCTCCTACCTCACCATCGAGAGCAAGAGCCCCATCCCGATTGAGTTCCGCCGCGCCATCGGCGACCGCCTCTACGGCTGTGACGAATGCCTGACCGCCTGCCCGTGGAACCGCTTCGCCCAGACCTCCCACGAAGCCTGGTTCCAGGCCCGCGATTCCGTCTTCAACCTGCACCTCCGCGACCTGCTCGCCCTTGATGATGAGGCCTTCCGCACCCTCTTCGCCAAGTCCCCCATCAAGCGCATCAAACGCCCCGCGTTCCTGCGAAACGTCTGTGTGGTTTTAGGAAACATCGGCACCGCGGACGACCTTCCCGCCCTGAAAATTGCCGCAACCGATGAGCATCCCCTGATCTCGGAGCATGCGCAGTGGGCGATTGAGGAGATCCAGTGGAGAATGAAGGGTGGCATGAGCGCCCCGACAGCAACGGCGAGCCTCTAAGCCATTAGTTGCCTTCTTCAAGCACCGGACCGCCAGACGATTGTCTAGACCGGCGCTTGGAGGTGAAATCGCCCCTACCACCGATCAACCCACCTTTGCGACCGTGCGGCACCCCAATTTTGCCTTTTGCACGTAATGCATTGCACTCTTGGGCACTGCCAATGAGATGACCGCGGATGTGTGAATACTTAAAATGAGTAATTTACATCTGACACATCTTGTAGTTCTTCCGCAAAAGTAGTAGTTTCGATGCCTTTTTATGGCTCCATCAATCCCGTTGTTCAGTGTCTTCATGTCTCCAGAGGCAATTGCGCGCAGCGCCGAAGTGCTCGGCTGCGGCTTCATTGGTCAGGGGCCCCAGGTAGAAGCGTTTGAATCGAAATTGAAAGATTGGGTGACGTCGCCACACGTCCTCACACTCAATTCCGGCACGTCCGCCCTCCACCTCGCGCTCCGCCTGGCGGGGGTTGAGCACGGTGATGAAGTGATCTCGACCGCCATGACCTGCATGGCAACGAACGTTCCCATCCTTGCCAATGGTGCGCGGATCGTGTGGGCGGACATCAATCCCAAGACTGGCAACCTCTGCCCTAAGAGTGTGGCGGAAAAGATCACGCCGAAAACCAAGGCGATCGTTTGCGTGGACTGGGGTGGCTATCCCTGCGACTTTACCGAGCTGCGTGCCATCGCGGATCAGCACAAGATCGCCCTCATTGAAGACGCTGCCCACGCCTTTGGTGCCACCTACAAGAACCAGAAGATGGCGGCACTCCCTGACTTTACCACTTTCTCCTTCCAGGCGATCAAACACGTCACGACCGTGGATGGGGGAGCCCTCATCTGCCGGTCGGAAGAGGACTACAAACGGGGCAAGCTATTGAGGTGGTACGGAATCGACCGCGACGTCCCCCGGAAGGACTTCCGCTGCGAAGAGGATGTCCTTGAATTCGGCTACAAATTCCACATGAACGACGTGGCCGCGAGCATCGGTGTTGCCCAGCTCGACCACGCGGCCCGCATCGTGGGTGCCCACCAGAAGAACGGCGAAACGTACCGGGCGGCTTTCGCCGGGCGCGAAGAGAGTGGACTGGAGTTGCTGGACTACAAGGACGACCGCAAATCCGCCTTCTGGCTCTTCACCATGCTGGTGGACAATCGCGAGGAGTTCATGAAGTTCATGGCGGAGCGCGGCATCACCGTCTCCCAGGTTCATGCCAGGAACGACCGCCACACTGTATTCCGCGATTTCCAGACGGAGCTCCCCGGTGTCGATGCCTTCTCCACCCGCCAGGTCAACCTCCCCGTGGGGTGGTGGCTCAAGGAGGATCAGGTCCAGCACATCATCAGCACGGTGGACGAGTTCTTTCCTAAATCCCGATGAACGACGTCCGTATTGAGGAAATGGCGTCCCTGGCTGACGCCCTGGCGGTGGCGCGGATCCGCAATGACTGCCGGGAGTGGTTGACCAACTTCACCGGCCACATCAGCCCCCTCACTCAGGCGCGCTGGTGGAAGAGGAAATACTCCCGGCAGGCCCCAAAGAACTACTTCGTCTGGCTGGCCAGAACTCCGGAGGGCATACCCTGTGCCTACGCCGCCCTGGCTTACGAGCCGGAGGGGGGCCTTCTCACCGTGTGCGTGTCCCCCGAGTTCCGCCGTCAGGGGCTCGGCGTGGATTTGCTCAACTTCCTCAGGCGTCAGGACTGGCCGCCGCTGGTGCCGCGAAAACTGGTGGCCGTGGTCCGCAACGACAACGAGAGATCCCTGAATCTGCACAAGAAGCTGGGATTTCAGTTTACCGGGAACGACTCTCCCACCCTTATGCGTTTTGAACTGGGTCTCGACGCCGCCTGACCTGCCGCTGCCAGATGAACATCCATCAGTACTTCGATGCCGTGGGCGAGGATGATCTCACGATCATTTCGGTCTCCTTTCGTTCCGCTTCCCTTCTGCGACAAAATCTGGCGTTGACCCGGAAGCTCAATCCGGACACGCGGGTTCACTGGATGGTGGTGCAAAACACGCCCGCCCCGGACAACGCATCAGACCTTCAGGAAGACGACCCGGACTTCTATGTCATTCCCGGCCCTCGCATCACAAAACGCGAGAAGTCGAACGTCGGCTACGGATCCTTCCACCACGGCAAGGCGCTCAACATGGCCCTGTCCTACGCCATCACCAGCCACATCCTCCTGCTCGATCCCGATTGCTTCATCGTAAAGGACCGATGGATCCGTGAGGTGCCCGCGCTGATGAGGCGCAAGCAATTCTGCTTCTGGGGCACCCCCTATCACCCCGAGCGGTTGAATGCGTACAATGTCTTTGGTCGGACCTACATGTATTTCCCCACGGCGATTTGCATGTTCATCGACCGGGCAAGGCTTCAGAAGAACCTGCACTTCGGCCTGGATTTCACTCCACCTGTGCGGGGCAAGATCAATTCCTTCACGTACCGGGACCGCATCCTGAACGCCGCCAAGAGCAGCCGCTCATCCGTTGGCAAAGCCATCGCCATCACGCGAGAAGCAGGCATCAGGGGGCTTGTTGACATGTTCCGGCTTACCAATCTCAAATGGGCTTGGGACAAGCGTCCAGACATTGGCCACCTCGTGTACGAGCAGTATCACAAGAAGGTCAAAGTCGGGTACACTGCCATGCACTACTCGCGCCCGTTCCCCGCCTGGTTCAAGCTGCTCAAGGCTCTGGTTCCCCAGCACTGCACCGCCTACCCCAAGCGCAACCACTACTGGACCAAGCAAACGTTCGCCATGCTCCCTCCTGAAGTTCACGAGCGTTGGGAACAGTTCTTCATACGGGATGAACCCTTTGCCTTCCACCTCGGCAAGGTCACTTACAATCCGCACAAATCGGATGCAGCCCTCCTCGCCGAGGTCTTGAGCAAACAGTTCGGCCTCGAATTTGAAGTCGCAAGCAAGCCAGAGGCCAATAAGCTTGAGTTGTCCAAAGTTGGGTAAGCAAGTCCGCTGCGGCGCGGGAATCTTCCGCCGACGTGGGATGGTGTGGCGGAGAGACGTGACACCATCTCCGTCGCTCTTGCCTCAACCGGACTCTGCGAGCGTGTTTCAGGCGTAGTCCGATTGTCCCAACCGGCTCAGTCGCCACAGGGACTTACGCCCAAAGCACCGATCCCATTTCCCGCAGTCAGCACGCCTCTGCCCCGCCCTCACGACACGGACGACATGAGATCACGGTCAGCCAATCCGCGGCCCAAAGCTGATCTCAGAATGGGATTTCTAACACAGCCCAATGTTGACGAGCCTCAAGCGAGTTTACATTGGGGTCTTGCTGTGACCAAAGGTCAGGTGTGAAGGCCAACAGTGTTTGCTCCAAAGATTCGCCCAAAAAAGAATCCATTTCGGCCGCAACAGATGCGCGCTCCGACGTTATGTCGCCATCGCCATCCACTTCACGCATTCACGGACTACAACACATTCATCTTCTCCCTTTTCACTGTTTCACCTTACAATCCTCACACCAAAATTCCTGATTCAAATCGCCTGCCCCGCGGAAATGATCCATTCCCCAAGCCCATGCGATCCCCTCCCACAATCATGCGTCGCAACTTCTCAACCTGGTATTCTCTGGCCTCCTTGTGCCTGACACTTTCAGCCACCTTGCTTCTTATCGCCTTCGCCATAAACCGATATGACTGCCCCAACACCTCTTTGGAAGTCCGCTACACAGGGATCTTGTTGATTCCCACGGCATACGCACTTTTCGCCCCGATTTTCCAACGAACCCCGGCTGCGCAGCCTGGCTTGTTCAGCTTGGTTGAGCTTGCTTCTCACCCTTGTAGTCGTGGACCGTTTCAATTTCATTGTGGAACGACTGGAGTGGCTTGCCCGGGGAGCACCGCCCTCGGGAACGCCCCCATGGAAGGTCCCATACAGAGAAGTCCAAGACCGTTGACTATTTTTCAGCAAACCTCGTAGTACCGCGAACCAACGCTAGCCACCACCATCGAGAAGCCTGCGAATCCCACGTTTCAGTTGTTGAACCAACGCGGCAGTCAATTGATGAGATAGGCTCAGATTCCCAGCAGCACAGCTCGATGTCGCATTCGCAATGTCTGAAACTGACCCGCATCAATGAGCACCGGACAGACCCCGCCTCCGGGGCTAATATATTCCTTGCAGCGTCAATAACCGATCAGAATCGGAGCAGACGCTTCAGCGAGTGCCTGCCAAGGAACCTCTGTAGCGAAACGCAGTCTGGCGATCTCTCAAAATGGCCTTTGCCTGAGAAGCTTGGGGAGCGCACGCATCCCTGCGTTCTGTTTCCGGCATCTTGCCGGGAACGTCAGTTATCGGGTGGCCTCGCGAGGTGCAACCAAACATTCATGCAACATCGCATTCGAGCGACGTGGAGGCGTTGAAGGTGGTGGAGGAAAAGCGCATGCTGTTGGCCTTCCCACCTGAGTATCATCGTTGGACAGCACCCAACGTAGACTCGCTGGAAGCTCGCCAACGTTGGGCTTGTAGCCCCATCCTCTTCGAGGAAGAACTTCGACTGAACCCGTGGAAGGCGTCGGTTCAGTCCGCAGTTTATCCTCGAAGGGGATATCTAGCACAGCCCAGTGGTTGGACGAGCCTTAAGCGAGTCAACCCTGGGTACCTCCGCAGAGTATGATCAGGTGGGGAGGCCTACAGCATCCACTTTCTCCCCACCGCCATCAACACCTCCACGCCAGGCGGATGCGATCTCATGTGTTGCCTGACGTTGGTGAGCCTCAAGCGAGCCTACGTCGGGAAAACATCACGAATTGCTACGCCGAAAGAGTTGCGGCAGTCTCGCTGCCGGGTGGAAACGGAACGGGGCACCAGAAAGCATTGGCACTTCTTGTTCGACCAGTAGATTTAGGAGACCTGCTCTTCCCATGATCGCCACCTACGTCCTGGTTGACTATGAAAACGCCAGCCAGCCCGGTTACCCGACCTGGCGAAGGCCCGGCACAAGGTCCTTGTCTTCCTGGGAAGGAACCAAGACACGGTGTCTCTGGAACTGGCAACCGCCCTTCAAATGCTTGGGGCGAACGGCGAGTACGTGCGCGCCCCAGGGGAGGGGCAACAGGCACTCGATCTTCACATCGCCTACTACTTGGGCAAGATCACGTGCGACAATCCTCATTCCCCTATCCATGTCGTCTCCAATGATTCGCGGTTCGATCCCCTGATCGAGCACCTGAGGAACAAACATCAAGCTGCCGTATCTCGCAGCGAAAGTCTCGATGCCGTAATCGCAGCACAGACACTCATCCCTCTCCCGCTTGAAAGGCTCCTCGAATCAGTCGAACATTGGTTGAGCAATCAATCACATCACGGCCCTCGCACCCTCCCCAGGCTGCACAACAGCCTGAAATCCTTTCTGCCCAAGCCCGTCACCAAAGCAGAGCGCCAGCTCATTATCACTGCACTGCGGGAGCGGGGGCATTTTTTCATCGAGGGGAACAAGCTTGTCTGGCCCAAGGCCGCTACCGTTCCATTGCAACGCCTCACCGATCCAACCACATGGCAACCGGACAACGAATCCGCTGAACCTCATGACGCCGATGCGGCACCGAGTTGGGATGACGACAATATTCCGTTTTGACACCTCCCAGAGAGACGGTTGCAGGATTAACCATCACACCGCTGAAAAGTCCCCTTCCACCTCGCGTATGTCTGCCTCATGCGCGCACCTCATTTTCTCTGGCTCGTCGTCGCTCTCGCCGCCAGCCTTCCCGTGCAGGGCTCTGCCCAGGAGCCCTCCCCAGTCCCTGACGCTAAGCCCATTCCGCTGGTGCAGGTGACGCCGCTGCCGGACTACCAGGCGTCTTTCACCTTTCGTGGTCATGAACTGACCCGCTTCCGTTTCGATCCGGCTGCGAAACGCCCCTTCTGGTATCCCGCCCAGACCTCCCTGGCTCCTTCTGTGATTCGCATGGGGCATCCGCATGATGCCCACGGCCACCGTCATCACTACGGCATCTGGATCACCCACAATGCCGTGAGCGGCGTCAACTTCTGGGCAGACGAGCACGGCAAGGGCAACGGCAGCATCCGACATCAAAAAGTGCTGGGTTGCTGGGACGGGGATGAATCTGCCATGATGATGACACTCAATCACTGGGTGAACGAGGAGGATGGAAAGGTCCTGCTCATAGAAAAGCGCCACATGGAGATCCGTCCGGCGCCCGATGCCAGCTCCTGGCTGCTCATTGTGGACAGTGAATTCCTCGCTCCCAAAGGACAAACCACCACGTTGGAAGGCAGCGGCTTCGGCCTCATGAGCGCCCGCATGGCCAAATCCATCGGTGTGCACGACGGCGGCGGGCGTATTCTCAACTCCGAAGGCCAGGTGAATGAGGAGCAGATTTTCCGCAAACCCGCCCGCTGGTGCGACTACAGCGGCCGCCTCACGGCAGACGGCTTCGCCGGCATCACCCTGATGAACCATCCGGGCAATCCAAATCATCCAACCGCCTACCACGTGAGGAACGATGGTTGGATGTGCAACGCCCTGTCCCTTGAAAAGCCCGTCGCTGTAGGAGATGCCTCTCCGCTGCACGTGCGGCATGGACTGTGGGTCCATGAGGGCGTGCCAGATCAGCGTCGCTGCGAGTCCATGTGGGCCGACTTTGTGAAATTGCCGCTCCCAGACATGGCCAAAAAGCCCTAAACCATTGAGATTGCTTGATTCGCACTTGGCAAGGTGGAGGTGCCACAGGTAGAGTTTTTCTTGATTTGATCCAATAGAATGGCAGGACGGTATAAATTCCTCGAAGAGCTCGGCAAAGGCGGGGCGGGTGCGGTGTTCAAAGCGTACGACACCCAGCTCGATCGCTATGTCGCCATCAAACGTCTCTTCACGAAGGCAGAGATGGAGCAGTCCGACGCCCATTCTGGCGGCCTGCGTAAGGAGGCGGGCTCCCTCGCCACCCTGCAACACCCCAACATCGTCTCCATCTTCGACCTCAGCAGTGATGACGAGGGGTTCTTCATGGTCATGGAGCTCGTGGAAGGCGAGACCCTGGCCGACTGGATTGCCAACGGGCCAATGAACTTGGGCGATTTCCAGGAACTGGCCTCCCAGACCATGGAGGCCGTGCTGGCGGCTCACAGCCTCAGCTTGCTGCACCGGGACCTCAAACCGGAGAACATCAAGGTGCAGCGCCTGCCCGGCGGTCGCATCCAGGTCAAGGTCTTAGACTTCGGCCTCGCCCGTCTTTCCTACGGTGCCAAGAAGATGACGGAGGACCAGCTGGGCAACATCATGGGGTCCATCTACTACATGGCTCCCGAGCAATTCCTGCGCAAGCCGCTGGACGGTCGTGCCGATCTGTACGCCCTGGGTTGCGTGTATTACCAGGCACTCTGCGGCCACCGCCCCTACACCGACGCTACCGTGCAGGGCATCATGAACATGCACCTGGAACATCGGGTGCATCCTCTAAAGACCCTGGCTCCACGCCTGCCCGACCCGATCTGTGACTGGGTGATGTGGCTGATCAATCTCGAACCCAACGACCGGCCGGCCAATGCCTCCGAGGCCCTCAGAACGTTGCGGGATCTCGCTTCCGCCGGTTGGTTCAGTGAAACTCCCGTCGCTGTCGCGGAGGCCATTCCCATGGCCGTCCCCGTGGGCGGCGGATCCGTAACTGGCCCGCTGCGAGGCTCCACCACGCAGAGCATGGCGCGCCCACCCACGGGCAGCGTTTCCCAGCGGCTGACCGCCAATGTGCCCAAGCGCACCACCGGCCTGCAACCCCGGCGTCCAGGTGTGAACCCTCCCGGTCCGGGTGCCCCGGGTTCACTGTCCAACGCCTCCACCATCGTTGCCGCCCGCAAGCCCAAGACGGATGACGAGGATGCAGGCGGCGGCGTGCCCAAGTGGGTGTACCCGCTTGCTGGTCTCGCGGTCATCGGCCTCATCTGGGGTGTCTGGCCAAAAGGCAAGCCTCAGAATCCGGCCAAGCCCCCGCCCAAGGTGCAGTCTGGCACCACCACCAGCGCCCCCTCCACTCCTGCGCCAACAGCCACCCTGCCTTCGCGTCCGGCAGATTTCATCGTTCCCGGGAGTATTCTCCAATATCGGGCCGGTGAGAAGATGGAAGCCATTGGCGCACCTGGGAAACCCGCCGCACTGAACTCTCAGATCAAGTCCTGGGGCGATCTGCAACCACAGAGCGGCGAGGGTGCCATGGAGACCTTTGATGGTCAGGCCGCCTACGCCCCCACCCTGGTCTTTGACAAACCCGCCGGACTGAAGGCTGGCCTGAACGTGCTGCGCTTCGCCACAGGCCAGGGCATGATGCATAGCATGCCCAAAGGGACGACCAACAGTCGCGACTATCCTTTTGGTGAGGGTAGCGCCAATAAAGGCGTCACCATCATCATGCTGGTGCGCCCCGCCATCTACGGCAAAGAGATCCGGTGCTTCCGCCTCCGTACCGAGGACAACAAGAACTACATCAACGTCCGGGCTTACCCCAACAATGAATGGCGTCTCGGGGTTCGTGCGGGCAACACCAGTCGCGAGGCCAAGGTAACCAACCGCAGCACGAAGCAATACAGCCTCGTGGGGGTTACTTGGGACACCGCAGTCAACAAAGCCGTCATCAATGTGAGGTCCGAAGATGGCACCAAGGGACGTGCCGAAGTGGACACTCCAAAGGAAACGGTAGGCGTTCTCAACGATCTGCGGATCGGAGACTTCACCACCGATGCCGCGAAGCCGGTGGCCCCGGAGGACAAATTCTCAGGGGATGTCGTCGAGTTGGTTGTGTGGCCCTTCGCCATGGGCTGGGAGGACCGCACCGCCCAGGAGATGAAGTTCATGCAGTATTACTTCGAGAACCCCGGTCCCCGGTATTGAGGGAGCAAGGGCCGCTGTTGCAGCCATAGGTGGAGCATCGGATGATGCGCGGCGCGTTTGTCCTGCAGTTCAATACCCCCCGCTTCCCTTCGACTCCCAGAGTAGAAGAACCGTCTCGGTTCTTGCTCCTCAAACCCCAGCGAACCCAAGAGCCAGGACGGATCTTCTACTTTGCCGCCCCCACCACCCCAGGTCTCGCATCTTTCTATCTTGAGTCTTCTCATTGGCTGGCCAGTGTGTCCCCAGCCCCATGTCCAGCCCAGCTCCCGCCCTCGTCAAAGCCGCCCAGGAACTCAGCCGTAAACTGGCCCCGCTCAAATTCGGCGAGCCCGTCACGCACGTTTACAATCCGCTGGAGTACGCCTCCGTCCCACACGAGCAGTACTTGAACCGCTACGGCCGCGCCGGACAGCAGATCATGTTCTTGGGCATGAACCCTGGCCCCTACGGAATGACCCAGACTGGCGTTCCTTTTGGCGAGATCCCTGCGGTGCGTGACTGGCTCGGCATCTCCAGCCCGGTTGGCAAGCCCATGCCCGAGCATCCCAAACGCCCCGTGGTGGGCTTCGACTGCCCGCAGAGTGAGGTCAGCGGCCGGCGCCTCTGGGGGCTGTTTGCAGCCAAGTTCGGCACCGCCGACACCTTCTTTGCCCGGCACTTCGTGGCCAACTACTGCCCACTGGTCTTCATGGAAGAGGGTGGCAAAAACCGCACGCCCGACAAACTCCCCGCCCCCGAAATGGCCACGCTCTACAAGGCCTGCGATGAACACCTCCGGAAGGTGGTGACTGCTCTCCAGCCAGAGTGGGTCATTGGCGTAGGCGGCTTCGCCGAAGGACGCGCTCAGCTGCTGAAGGCAGACTTCCCGAACCTCAAGATTGGGCGAATCCTTCACCCCAGCCCTGCCAGCCCCGCCGCCAACAAAGACTGGGCGGGAAATGTCACCCGGACCATGGAGAGCCTGGGGCTTTGGTGAGGGCTGCACACCAAAAAGGTACACATCCTCTGAATTTCCACGGTTGCCAAATAAGGGTTTCCCGACAATCGTGCCGAGACCAACAACTGGTCCGGCAACGACATGTTTCTCTCCCATCTCGACATCCTCATCAGCCGGATCAAGGATGCTGAGTATGCGCATCTTTTGCTCGAACCCGTACCCCTGTTCGGGCTGCTTTTCGGTTTGATCTTCTTCGCTGTCGGCCTCTGGGGCCGGGAGGACAAGACCCGGGTCATCGCCCTGCTGGTGATCGCTGGGGCCTGCGCCAGCGTCATTCCCTACACCACCTACCGTGAGCGGGCCCAGCCCCGGGTGCTGGAGATGATGCCTCTGAAGAAGTCCATCAAAGACCAGACCACTTTCCGGCGAGACACCCAGTGGGTTTACCTCACGGTGGCCGGCATTGCGATCCTTGCTCTCATCAGCAGCGGAAAAATTGGGCAACTCGCGGGATACGGCGTGCTGGTCACCGGCTTGGGCGCCCTCGTCTTCAGCATCTGGCTTCACATGAAGGAGGCGGAGATCTTCCACCCCAACATCCGAGGTGCCCCCACGAAGGTCATCCCGGCAGCACCCGTGACACCGGCAAAACCGGTGCATGCCCCAGTTCCCGCAGTAACGCCGCCTCCGACTACGGCCACCCCTCCGGCACCGGCGCGACAACCGTAGTCTTGCGGTAGCAGGAAATTGCAGGGCACACCGCTGCTCGATGTCCTTGGCTCGTTGCAGGCCAATCCCTTCGTGCCTTTGTGCCTTCGTGTGAGAATCTAGAACTCTCTACAGCCTCACCTCTCCCTCACTCGCTCCATTCAAGTCCGCCTGGCAAATCCACGCCGCAGAACTCGAGATGCAGAATGCGGCGATGCCGCTCCGAAGTGGACTTCCCTGAGGCATGCAACAGCAGCGGGCGCATCAGCAAGACGTCCCCGGCGTCCATCTCGCACAGCACCTCATTCACGCGGTTCCGGCAATCCTGAATCTGCTCTGCTCCGAGTCTTCCCACCCCGTGGGTACCCGGCAGAACTTTGAGCGCTCCGTTCTCCACGTCACAGGCATCCAGGTGAATCCTCATGGTCACGACCTCCTCCAGCAACGCCACTGGCGGCTGCACATGCGGGATCCCGTCCTTCATGCTCCAGGGGCCGAACCCCGGCACGTCCTTCCTCTCGCGCACGGCGAAGGTCAGATCTTGATGCCAGGGCACGAGCCAGTTGGCTCCGGGTGATTTGTCGAAGTAAATGACTCGAACCAACCGGGGAGCTCCCGCCAGATACGGTTGCAGGCAATCCTTCACCCGCCCTGAGTCCACGAGCTCCCGCACGGCGGGCACTTCCATCAGCCCCCGACGACCCGCACCGGCCACCGCGCCCAGCACCTGCGTCATATGCCCACACTCCGCGGCGGTAAAAACCGCCGGAAGCCGGGTGAATCCTGCGCACTCGAAACTGGGGTTCGATGCCATAAAGTTTCGGGTTCGTGGAGATTAAAACGAGCCACCCAGGGCCAGATGGAGATCAGCCCGGTTCCTCAAACGCAAGGCCTGCACGGCAAGCAGGGCACTGCGGGCATCGAAGGCCCGCTGACGCGAGTCCAGCACCGTGAGGGCATCACTCAGCCCCCGGCTGTAGCGGCCGATCGCCAGTTCCACCGCACGCTCCGCCTCAGCCGCCGCTGTGGTCAGCGCCGCCTCCTGCTCCTTGAGGTAAATCTCGGCCGCCAGGGCTCCCTCCACCTCCTTGAAAGCCTGGAGGGCCTGGCCCGAGTAGGTGGAGAGTATTTCATCGTACTTGGCCCGGGCTTCCTCGGCATTGGCCCGCAGCCTGCCACCCTGGAAGACCTGCTGGGCAACACTCCCTGCCAGGCTCCAGACCACGGCCTCACGCTGGAGCAGCAGGGACAGTTCGTCACTGCTCAGGCCACCAGAGCCAGTGAGACTGAAGCTGGGCAGGAAAGCTTTCTTTGCCACACTCTCCGAACGCAGTGCCGATTCCAGGCGGCGTTCCATGGCCCTCAGATCTGGACGGCGCAGCAGCATCTCCGAAGGCAGGCCCGCCGGCACGCTCTTGCGCATGCCAGGCAGATCCGCCACACCCCGCTCCTTGCCCGCCGGGTAAGCACCCAGCAGCAGTTCCAGGCTCCGCCGCGCCTCGTCCGCCTCCCGCTTCCGGGAGGCCAGGGTAGCTTCCGCACGGGCCAGGTCCGCCCGCGCCAGGCTCACATCCAGTGCCACCTGTTCGGTATCGATGCCCCGGTCGAGTTGTTTCTCCAGAACCCCGAGGTTGATGCGGCGGGTGGCAATGTTTTCTTCCGAGAGTTGAATCTGGGCCCGGGCCTCCGCCAGGGTGATCGCGGACTTCACCGTCGTCGCCGCCAGGGACAACTGGGCGGCATACAGATCCTCCTCCGCGGCCTCAGCGCCTGTCACCACCGCGCCGCGCTGATCTCGCAAGCGCCCCCAGAGGTCCAGCTCCCAACTGATGTCCGTCCCCAGCTCAAACCGGTTGCTCCGCACGCCCGAGCCGACGAATCGCTGTCCAGAGGCGCTCTGGTTGCGCCGCCCGCCAAAGTCCACACCCACCTGAGGCCAGAGATCCGCCCCTGCGGCCTTGGCTTGAGCCCTCGCCTGAGTGACTCTGGCAGCCGCCGCTTTCAGATCATGGTTGCGTTCCAGTGCCAGCCGCACCAAACGCTGGAGGTCGGGATCATCGAAATCCTTCAGCCACCCGGTGGCACTCGATGAAGAAACACTGGCCGCGGCAGTCCACTGACGTGGCGATCCAGATTTCACGACCTCCAAATCGCCCGACTTACGTTCAGTTCCCAAGGGGTCAGACGAAACACACCCCGCCGCAGTGAGCAGCAGGGTGAACCCAGAAGGCAGCAGAAAGCGGCTGGAGGCCATGCAAAATGAGCAGAAACCGCAGTTCCAGGTTGGATGAGGCGGCCCCTCTAGGGCTTCACCTCAGCGGCAGGAGCCGGCGCGGGAATTGGCACCGGGCCCGGAGCAGGTGCAGGTATCGCAGAGCCCGGTACTGGTTCATCCGGCTTCACATAGTTGCCCTCGATCCGCTGCAACAAAGTCGCTTCGTAGCCCTCCCCTTTCTTCTCCAGGCGGTACAGGCTGCGCTCGAAGAGTTTTTTATAGGCCCATCCCGCCACCACATCCCAGCGGTCAGTTCCAGAAGCCTTCATGGAAGTCATCTGCAGCGTCACGGGGGAGAGGCCGCTTCGCGGGTCCACAATGCTCTTGTCAGGATCACGCATGGTGAGCACTTCGCCGCTGACAAAGTTCAGGCGCAAGTCATCCATGCGGCCCACAAATTTCATGCTGGTGCTGTAAAGCCGGTCCCCCTTCACCACGGAGTACACCTTGGGCACCTGGGGATCCAGGGGAGGTAGCGTCTTTAGGAGGTGCCTTACCATCGCCTCACCCTCCGGACCTTCCATATCATCCAGAGACATGGCACCGGGTTCGCCCGACTCGCACCCGAGGAGGGCAAACAGACTGAACAGGAGGAGAAAACGGGAGATCATCTGGCGCACTATGTGCAATGTTCCCGGGCGGTGGTCAACCTCAGGCAGAGCCGGTCAGCCCCTTCTCCCCCAGTGCCTGTTGACGTTTTTGCAAATTCCCGCAACTTTCTCCCTCCCCTTAGGTTGATACAGGTAGCCATGGAGCCACTTTCTCCCAACGATCCGGTTTTTAAGCTGCTTGGTAAAACCAAGTCAGTGGAACCGCGTTCCAATTTCACGCAGAATGTCCTGCGCGCCGTGCGGCAGACGCCCCAGCGTGAGACATGGTGGGACCGTTGCCAAAGCTGGCTGGCCAATGGGTTCGGTGCCCGCAGCACTTGGGCGGGCTCCGGTCTGGCGGTCACCGCTGCGTTGGCCATCTGGTTGGGCGTCCGCGCCCCAGAGGTGGAAACACCCCACACCAGCCCAGCGGCTGTTGCCACTCATTCAACCAAGAGCACGACTCCGGATTGGGCGGTTGCCTCCCCGACGGTCGAAGAGGAAAACTTCACCGCTGTGGAAGAATCCACATCCGTGGCGTCCCAACTGGCCAGCATGGACCAGATGAGCCTTCTTCTGGCCCAGCAGGACACCAGCGCCCTCACCGACAACGAGATCGCGCTCCTACTTTATTAGCCCCAACCAATTAAGAGGATTGCCAGACTCGGCTGTCCAAATCGGTTGACTTTCCACGGCGGCGAACGATGTGTCACCGCCGTTTTCATTTTTTTTGGCCACGGCATGGCAGTGCATTCTGGTTTTCGCCATGACTCGAATCACTTTGTGCAAAAAACATGGCGGCCCTAGTCAAAGACAAACCAGATGAACCTCTACGTCAGTAATCTTTCATATAACATGACCGATAATGAGCTGCGCGAATCTTTTGAGCGCTACGGTCTTGTCTCCCACGCCCGGATCATCCTCGATCGTGAGACGGGGCGCTCGCGTGGATTTGCGTTCGTGGAAATGCCCAATGATGAAGAAGCTCGTGCTGCCATCAATGGCCTGAACAACGTTGAGCTGGCTGGGCGCCCTCTGAAAGTCGTGGAAGCTCGTCCGCGTGAAGAGCGTCCCTTCTCCCCGCGTCCCGCTGGTGGCGGCGCAGGTGGTGGTGGCGGTGGCTACAAAAGCGGCGGCGGCGCAGGTGGTGGCGGTGGCGGCGGCGGCTACAAAGGTGGCGGCGGCGGCGGTGGTGGCTACAAGGGCGGCGGCGGTGGCGGCGGCTACAAAGGCGGCGGCGGTGGTGGTTTCCGCGACAAAGACAAGGGCAACTGGGACCGTGGCAAGCGCGACGGCTTCGGCGGCGGCGACTGGGAATAAGCTTCCCGCCGTTTTACCGGCCTTTTCCAACTTTTGATTGAACCTTTCGAGGCCGCAGACGCTCCCGTCTGCGGCCTTTTTGTTTGTCGCGGAAGGCGAGCTGCAAAACAGACTCGACCGAAGCACTCCCTCTCCTCCTCACCGCCCCCACCATCGCGAAGCGTCTTGGAGTACGGTGGCTCGACACCGTTTTCTGACCGCGACAGCACGTGAACGACGACCGCATACCAGCGAAGCCCAAAACTCCCGCGAACGCCCGGCCCGTCCAACTGGGCGACAGCCCATGTCTTGCGTCGTCTGTCTTGCAGTCTTTTGTCTCCCCTACACCACCTCATCCAGCGCCTGCACCAGATCCAGACTCTTGGCATTGGGCAGCACGCCCAGTTCCATCTGGTTCATCACATAAGCAAAGGACAACTGCCGCCCCGGATCGCCAAAAGCCAGACTGCCGCCCGCCCCGGGATGCCCGAAGGCCAGGAGGCCCCGCCCAAACAATTGGCGCAATTTCGTCACGCCATCTTCCGCCACTGGATCACGCATCACCCCGGGTCCAAACGCCATCAGGGTGCACAGGACGGCATCCTCCTGCTGGGAAATCGTTTGAGAAAGCGAGCGCACCAGGGATTCGCTCACGATGCGACGCCCCTTCCACACCCCGCCTTCAGCCAGCATGGCATAAAACGCCGCCAGCGCCTGGGCGGAGCCTACCCCACCCATGCTCGGGTAGCTCCGCTGAAGCGTCTCCGGCTTGTTCAGATCCTGGACAGCATTCAATCCGCTGGGGGAAACAAACGTCCGCTGCGTCAGGGTCCCCTTGGTAGAGAACGCCTTTAAAAACGGCGTGGGAGCTTCACCCGCCTTGACCCGACCCGTATAGAGCGTAGCCACCCGCGAGAGCTCGGACTCAGGCAGGCCAATCCAGAAATCGAGCTCCATCGGTTCCCCGATCTTTTCCCGAAAGTAGTTGCCCAGCGTGAGGCCCCGTGTGGCGTGCTGGACGATCTCATCCAGCAGAAATCCAAACGTGCGGGCGTGATAACCCTGAGCCGTGCCAGGGGGAAAACTCGGCACCTGTGCCTCGAGGGCAGCGATCACGGCGGGAGCATCCTCAATCGGCACCACACCATCCAGCGCGGAAAGCCCTGCTGTATGACTCAGGAGTTGCCGGAAAGTGACCTCCCCCTTGCCTCCCCCGGCGAAGGCCGGCCAAAGTTCCACCACCCGTTTATCCAGAGACAGTCCCGCTTCCTCCAGGGCCAGCAGACAGGTCACGGCGGCCACCCCTTTGGTAGCGCTC
Source organism: Verrucomicrobium sp. BvORR034 (assembly GCF_000739635.1). Taxonomy (GTDB): domain Bacteria; phylum Verrucomicrobiota; class Verrucomicrobiia; order Verrucomicrobiales; family Verrucomicrobiaceae; genus Verrucomicrobium. Next base: position 95,009 of record NZ_BATQ01000171.1, read on the forward strand.
CACACGGGGACCAGAGTGTCAGCCTCCCAGGCCCGGGCACCGCTTCGATCCAAGGTGCCGCCGCAGAGGTTCAATACTTCTTCCCCTTCGTGATACACAGAAATGGAGGCCCCAAGCTCGCCCCGTTCGGCGAAGTTCCGCTCGAACAACGGACGAAGCGTCTGCTCCAGACGAGAGGAGAGCTGGTGATCCCCCATGGCCTACAGCTCGTCCTTGATGTTGACCAGGTCTGGATCCCGTTTGGCAGTCTTCTTCAGGCTGGAATCCATCTCAAACGACTTTTCCAGCATGTTCAACGCCTCGTCACGATTCCCCAACCGGGCGTGGTAGCAGCCGATGTTGTAGAAATACACCGCCTTGGTTCGCAGGGAAGGAGGTCCCTTGAGCAGCACATTGAGCGCCCCCAGCGTATTTCCCAGTTCATGGAGGCAGTAAGCTTCATGAATGAAGCCGCCGGGCTCTTGCGGTGCTTCCTGGCAGAGACGCTGCGCCACGCGCAGGGCATCCTCCCAGCGGAGCTGGCCCATCAGGCTCAAGGTCAGGATCTCCAGCGCATCTGGCCGCGCCAGATACTCACCCGGAAGGTCTTGCAACTCGTGCCACACCGCTTGGAACATGCCCAACTCCAGGTAACCCTGTGCTGCGAGAATGCTCCGTTCGTACCCGTTCATGCCTCAATTTAGATACGAATTCTCTCCGCCACGTTCCATCCGTTTGCAAGCCCCTGCTTGAGATCGTAGTACGAATGCATGACTCAGGCCTTTGTCTTGGGTGCCGGGCTTGGTACGCGGTTGCGACCGCTGACCGACCAGCTCCCCAAGCCGCTCATCCCCGTTTGCCATCAACCTCTCATCGCCCACGCCTTTGAACACCTGAGGCGGGCAGGAGCGCGTGAGTTCATCGTGAACACGCACCATCTGGCCGGGGCCTACACCGAGGCGTTCCCGGACTCCCAATATGAGGGACTGCCCATCACCTTCCGCCACGAACCCGTCCTGCTCGAAACCGCCGGTGGCATTGCCAACATCGCAGACCTGATCCGGGAGGAGTCGTTCGTCGTGTACAACGGGGACATTCTGACGGACCTGCCCCTGGCACCCCTCTGGGAGCACCATCTGACCTCCGGAAACCTCGTCACCCTCGTGCTCCGCAGCGATGGGCCCGGCCAGCACATCGCACGAGATCGCGAGACGGGACGTCTCACGGATATCCGGAACATGCTCGGCACGGGACAAAACGGCACCCACCAGTTCACCGGCATCTACGCAGTGCACCCGGCGTTCTTGAAGCACCTCACACCCGGCAAGATCGAATCAGTCATCCCCATCTTCCTCTCGCTCATCCAGTCGGGCGCCCCGATCGGCAGCGTGGTCGTGAACGACGGCTCATGGTGGGACCTGGGGGATCGCACTCAGTATCTGGAGGCCCATCGCGCCATCTTTTCAGAGGGCGGCACCTTCCCCACCTATGCCTCAGAGGCTCGTGCTTCGTGGAGCCCGGTCCACCCAGAGGCGCAAGTTCACCCCTCCGCCACCCTTCGAGGGTTCAATCTGATCTCTAAGCACGCGCAGATTGGGGAACATGCCGAGCTGGAAGACTGCCTGCTCTGGTCCGATGCTCGCGTCGCCCCCGGCGCTGTGCTCCGACGCTGCATCGTCCGCAGCGGCATGGAAGCCAGCGGGGAATTGACCAACACCGATGTCTAAACTCTGAAGGGCGGCTCCGGGTGCAGACCGTACTTGCAATCCGCTCCAGACTGCCGAAAACTCCGCGCCCCTGATGCTCACGGACTCCCAACTTCTCGAACTGACCGCCACCCAGCTCCCCGGTTGGCCCAAGGCCGTTCGCCTGGATGCCATCCTCAAGGGCGGGTCCGACCGGCTGTTCTACCGCGTGCATTTTGAGAGCCCGGCCGAGTCAGGCGTGATCCTTATGGTTTACACCATGGCGCGCCCGGACAACCCCCGCTTTGTCCCGGCCACCCTTCGTCTGGAGAAACTGGGCATTCACGTCCCCCGCATCTTTGCCCACGATACCGAGAACCTCTGCGTGTGGCTGGAGGATCTAGGGCATGTGGATCTGCATTCCTTCCGGGAGCAGTCCTGGGAAACCCGACGCCCCCTCTACGAATCCACCCTGGAAGAAGCGGCCAAGCTCCACAATGTGAATGCCGGTGCCCTGAGCGCAGAGGACATCGCGGAGATGGAGCTGTGCTTCGATGACCGGCTCTATGAGTGGGAGCAGAACTATTTCCTCAACCACTACGTGCAGGGCCTGCTGGGCAAAGACCCCACCAGCGCCAGCTTGGAAGAGACCCACGAAGCACTCAAAGCGCTCCGGGACCACCTGGCAAGCCTCCCCCGCGGCCTGGTTCATCGCGATTTCCAAAGCCAAAACGTACTCATCCGGGAAGGCTCTGCCTGGTTGATCGACTATCAAGGCGTGCGTCCCGGCCTGGCCGAATATGACCTCGCCTCCCTCCTGCTGGATCCCTATGTGGACCTCGCGGAAAATGAGCGGGAAGACCTGCTTGCCTGGTATGCCCAGCACACAGGGCGGGATCTGGGAGAGCTCCGCGAGACCTACCAGCTCTGCGCCGCTCAAAGGCTCATGCAGGCCATCGGGGCCTACGCCAATCTCAGCCGCAACCTGGGCAAACCGCAGTTTGAGCAGCATATTCCCGTCGCGCTGGGTCGTCTGCGTGACATCTGCGACCGCCACCCGCTCCTCGCCCCCGTGGGTGCCCTGACGCGGCTCAATGGCGCACACTGACGGACTTCCGTTGAGCCCAAAAGGCGCACGAAGAGAGGCCACAAAGCCTTTGCTTTGCCACGTCTCATGTGTCCTTGTGAGGGGTCAGCCTCTGACCACTTCTCATGGAACCGAAGCATGCCCACGCTCCAACCGTCACGATTGAGAATTTCCACCCGTCACTGGGTGCCTCCAACTACCTGATCAAGCGGGTGATCAATGAGCCGTTGGACGTCTATGCCGATGCGTTTACCGACGGCCACATCATCATGTGCACCTTGTTGAAGTGGCACAAGATTGGTGACACGCGCTGGACGGAGGCCCCCATGCGCCCCCAGGAAAACGACCGCTGGCAGGGCCGCTGCAGCTTTCCCTCTGCCGGACGCTGGGAATACGCCGTGGAATCCTGGGCCGACTCCTGGCTGACTTGGCGGAAGCACTTCAAGGCCAAGTTTGACGCCAACGACCCAGAGCTTCGCATTGAGGCACGGGAAGGGGCCAAGCTGCTGGACCAGACCGCCCGCCGGGCCCGCACGGCCGGAGCCAGCTCCTCCTCTACGGAACTGCTGGAACTCGCTGACATGCTGCGCCGGCTGCCGCCAGGGGAGTTGATTGATGTGATCATGGGCGATGACCTCCAGCTCATCATGGAGCGCTTCCCCGACCGCTCACTCAGCACCACGTCCGAGGTGTTTCAGGTGGTGGTGGAGCGCGAGCGCGCCCGTTTCTCCGCATGGTATGAGTTTTTCCCGCGCAGCGCTGAGGGTCGTGCCGACCGCCACAGCACTTTCCGCGACTGTCTGGCCCGTCTTGATGATGCCAAATCGATGGGCTTCGATGTGATTTACTTCCCGCCGATTCATCCCATCGGCGTCACCCATCGCAAAGGGAAGAACAACACTCTCGTGGCCCTCCCGGGTGATGTGGGCTCGCCCTGGGCCATCGGCTCCTCGCATGGTGGCCATCGGGCGGTGGAGCCCGCTTTGGGCACGGTGGAGGACTTTGAATGGCTGGTCGGAGAAGCTCGTCAGCGCGGCATGGAGATCGCCCTGGACTTTGCCATCAACTGTTCTCCGGACCACCCGTATGTGAAAGAGCATCCAGGCTGGTTCCACCAGCGTGAAGACGGCTCGATCCGCTATGCCGAAAACCCGCCGAAGAAGTACCAGGACATTTACCCCATCAACTTCCACTGCGAAGATTGGAAGTCACTGTGGCGTGAACTGATCGATGTCGTGCTCTTCTGGGTGGAGCGAGGTGTGAAGATCTTCCGCGTGGACAATCCGCACACCAAGCCCGTGTCTTTTTGGGAGGTGCTGATTGCCGAGGTGCAGGCCAAGGATCCGGATGTGATCTTCCTGGCCGAGGCATTCACAAAACCCCGCATGATGCAGGGTCTGGGCAAGATCGGCTTCAGCCAGAGCTACACCTACTTCACCTGGCGTGAGAGCAAGCACGAGCTCACCGAGTACGCCAATGAGCTGACCCAGGGTGACATGCGCTGGTACTACCGGGGCAACTTCTGGCCCAACACCCCGGATATCCTGCCTCACCACCTGCAGAACGCCGGCGCCCCCAGCTTCAAACTCCGCGCCGCCCTGGCCGCCCTGCTGGTCCCCAGCTGGGGCATCTACAGCGGCTATGAACTCTGCGAAAACCAGCCGCTGCCAGGCCGTGAAGAGTACCTGGACTCCGAGAAATACGAGGTCAAAGGACGGGACTGGAACGCCCCTGGGAACATCAAAGGGTTTATCCGCGAACTCAACCGCGCGCGCCAGGACAACCGGGCTCTGCAGCTCTATGACAACCTGAAGTTCCACCACTGCGGGCACGACCAGATCATCGTGTTCAGCAAGGTGACGTCAGACTTCAGCAACCGCGTGCTCGCCATCATCAATCTCAGTCCGCACGACACGGCCTCAGCCATGGTGGAGCTGGACATGGGAGCCCTCGGCCTGTCGTACGATGCGACCTACCGGGTGCGCGATCTCATCCACGGTGGCGGCTACCAATGGCACGGCTCCTCGAACTTCGTCAGTCTGGATCCCCGGGGCACGTTCATGCATCTGTTTCTCATCGAACTCTGATCCCGGCCTCCCCAAGCCCCGATTTCATGAACCCTGTTCGCCTGATCCTGCTTCTCGCCGCCATCGGCGGCAGCCTTGCCTGGCTCTACGTCGGTGGCGGGCGGGGCCAGTTTCCGGAGGTGGACCCCTGGTACGTGGACTTCCTGGTGGCCAACACGCGGAGCAAGGACGCCGAAACCTCCCAGGCCCTCTCCAGCGATGTCGTGCTCGTCCAGTTCCGCGAAGATGAAAAGGCCGAGTACAGCGCCTGGCCGCCTGCCCCGCTGGATTACATCATGGCGATGAAGCGGATCGCACACCACGAGCCCGAGGTGGTGGCCTTTGCCGACAGTCTCCATTGGGACAACGAATCACCCGAGTTCGTCCTGCCGCTGCGGCAGACGCTGGTGGCGCAGCCTTCGGTCGTCTTTGGGTTTGAAGTATCGAGCTCAGACGCCGGAGCCGCGGCCCTGACGCCGGAGACCAAAGCCTTCCTCGAGACCGAGATGCCCTCCATGGGTGAAGCAGAGGATTCCATCGAAGCCATGCCATCCTTCAACCAGGTGGTGGGCATCCCGTCCAAGACGCTCCGCGTGGTAGGGCAGATGGGAGTCACCACCATTGCCGGCACCAGCAACACTCCGGAAGGCAGCGTCCCCCTCCTGGCCCGATACGAGTCCAAGATCGTCCCGACCGTCGCAGCCCAGGCCGTCACCCTGTACCGCCGCATCCCCTACTCCGTCATGCGACTCCGCCTCGGCGCAGGAGCCCGGCTCAGCCTGGGCGACCGCTATGTCATCCCCCTCGATCGCACCGCCGCCGTGCGGGTGCCAAAGGAGGTCGATGTGCCGGTCGTGAATGCCCTCGACCTGCTCACTCCTGAACTCGGGGTGCCGTCGGAAGCGGTGAACAAGGAGGCCCTGGGCAAAAAAAAGATCATCGTCATCTCCCACACCAAGGCTGGCGCAGAGGAAGCTCGCACCATTGCGGCCGCCCTCTCCGCCCCCGCCTACCACCAGGCTTCCCAGCGGTGGGAGTGGGTCGTGGCAGGTGTCACCGCTCTACTCGCCTTCTGGCAGGCCCGCCAGGGCCGCCTCGGTTCACTGGTCTTCGGTTTCGCTATGGTGGTACTTTGCGTGGGCGCAGGCATTCTGGTTTTCCAGACGAGCCTGATCTGGTGTTCTCCCCTCCCGGTGGTTGCGGTCATTGCCCCCAGCACCCTGTGGTGCTTCCTGTGGCCACACCGGAAGGCACCACGCCGGGAAGAAATTCAGCCAGCTGAACCGGAGCCCGCCTGATCGCCAGACAGGAATGCTCCTTGCCAAGCCCTGATTTTTCCGGTAGCGAGAACTGCACGGATCGATTTTCCCGCAGTACCTCAGTTTTTGCTTTATCACATGACCTTTCGCAGTCTGTTGCGCCGCAGGGAGATTGGCGCCAATTCGTATCTCATCGAGAACGGCCGCCAGCGCATTATTCTCGACGCCGGTGCCCACCCCAAGGAAAAAGGTCACGATTCGCTGCCCAATTTCAATTCGGTGCCCCATGACACCGTCAACTCCATCCTGGTCACGCACGCGCACCACGACCACATCGGTGCCCTGCCTGTGCTTCAACGCCGCCAGCCGCGCACGCCAGTCTACATGACGGAGCCCACGGGCGAAGTGGGCGCAGCCATGCTTCACAACTCCGTGAACGTGATGACCCGCCAGCGGGAGGAGCAGGGCATTCAAGAGTACCCGCTCTTCACCCACAAGGAGATCGACGGCATCAAAGGCCGCTGGAACTACCGCGATCTACGCCGTCCGTTCTTTCTGCCGGATTCCGAGGTGGAATGCACCTTCTTTGACGCTGGCCACATCATCGGCTCTGCCGGCATCATGATCCGGCACGAGGGCAAGACCGCATTTTACACAGGGGACGTGAACTTCGAACCCCAAACAATCGCCCGGGAGGCAGATTTCCCCACTACGGGCATTGATACCCTGATCATTGAAACCACCCGAGGCGACTTCCAGCGACCGGCCAACTTTTCCCGCAAAGCGGAAAAGGAGCGTCTCGCCCAGGTGATTCGTGAGACCTTTGACAAGGGTGGCGCCGTGATGATCCCCGTCTTTGCCCTCGGCAAATCCCAGGAACTCCTGGTGATGCTGCATGAGTTGCACCAGATGGACCTCATCCCTAACGCTCCAGTTTTCATCGGTGGCCTGAGCACCAAGATGACCGTTCTGTACGACAACTACGCCAGCAAAACCCGGCGCAGCTATGAGGGCTTCCGCATTCTGGAGGACATGGACACGCTGGTGGCCCCGCGCAAACGCCGCAAGGAGCTGCTCTACAATGTCCGGACCATCTATGCCCTCTCCAGCGGCATGATGAGTGAAGGCACGACGTCCAACCAGTTTGCCATGCGGTTCATGGACAATCCCAAGAACACGATCGCCTTCGTGGGTTACACAGATCCCGCCACTCCGGGCTACCGCATCCGGAACGCGAAGCAGGGTGAAAAGATCAAACTCGATCCTCAGCTTCCCGAGGTGCCCCTCCTCTGCCGGGTTGCCAGCTTTGACTTCAGCGCCCACGCGGTGCGGGAGGACATCGTCTCCTACGTGACCAAGGTCAGCCCCCGCAAGGTGCTCCTCGTTCATGGTGACGCGCCCGCCCAGGCCTGGTTCCACCAGACGCTTTCGACCGCGCTTCCTCAGAGCGAAATCATCTCCCCAGAGCCGGGTGAGACCATCAGTCTCTGGTAGTGTCGCTGGGTTGTCCTGTGGACGAAGCGCTGTGATGTGACAGCGAATGTCCACAAAGGAGGCCAACCAGAGCGGTCGCCCTCGTGCTTTCCTTTCTCGACGCATCGCTCCAGCTCAACCTGAGAGGGGCGATTTGTGCGAGCACAACCGCCGCAGCTGGCCGGAGGGAGGACGTTATTTCATCGGCGAACGACGCCCGCCAATTGCCTTTGCAGCCTGCACTCGGCACTTGGCAACTCCCCACTCCGCCCCTTACGGTGGTTGTGCCCGAGGCACAAACCGCCGCTCCTTGGACTGTCGCACCTTGAGCGCTGCTGGGTGACAGTGAACACGCAGAAATCAGGCAATCGGAGCGGTCGCCCTACAATACCCGTGTTTGCAGGGTGGTACCCTCATGAACCGGAAGGGTTCGCCCATGCGTAGCCATGGGTTGGGCGAGTGGAGCGAGGACTACCCATGGAAGCCTGGGCTGAAAGATCTACCGCGGAGCGGTAGGCCCATGGCAGCCAAGGGCTGGAATAGGTGAGATGTGTGCGGTTGGAGCAGGCATCACGGTCGTGCGAGCAGTTGTGGAACGCAAAGGACCCATATCACCACGATCTCGACATCGCCGCCGCTCCTTGGACTTTTGCGTTTTGGGTGACCTTGCGAGACTGCAAAGTAAAAAGGGCGGCCATCGGGCCGCCCTTTTGGTAATTTTGTTCTGTTCCGCTTAGGTCAGCGAACAGCTGTCGCCGCTGCGGAGGCTCCCACACTGTTGCCACCGGGGTCGATAACCCGCACGGTCACAAAGAAGAGCACGTTCTTGCGTTCCACATTGGAAACCTTGCTCTGGAAGGCGCGGCCCACGAGCGGGAGATCGCCCACCACTGGCACCTTGTCATCGATCTTGTGCCGCTTTTCAAACGTCACACCACCCAGTACCACCGTGTTGCCATCCCAAACGGAGACGGAAGTGGTGATCTTGTTGGTGCGGAAGATCGGCTGCAGAATGTCGTTGGGCACATTGTAGAACACATCTGCGCCGCCGATGCCGATGGGTGCTGTGTTCTGAATGTCCGTGCCGTAGTCGATGAAGCCCTCAAACTCCACTGAGGAAGGGACCAAGTTCAAATCCACGGTGCGATTGCCCGCGCCAACAACAGGCTCAACTTCCAGCGTGATGCCGACGTCGCGCTTTTCAAAGGCGGTGGGAGTGGACGGCGTGATGGGGGCAAAGCTGGCCGTGTAGTTCACACCGTTGGCCGTGGCGTTCAAGCTCTGGGGAATCTGCGGTGGGTCAAACTCTGTCGGATACCGGAATTCCTTCGCAACCGTCACGTTGGCCCGCTGGCCACTTTTCGCGATGACCGTCGGAGCAGCCAGAACATCGACTCCCTTGCTCTGCTTCAAGCCGCGCAGCACCACCTGGAACTGCGGGTCGGTGAACACTCCAGAAACTGCGAAGAAACCAGGAGACTTGGAGTTTGCCGCCGGCACGGTGGCGCGACCAATCAGGCCATCAATGCTGGGCACCCCCAGAATAGCGCCGGAACTGCGCAATCCGCTCGTGACGGATTGACCGGGAAACGGAGCGGGATCATTGGGATCCGCCGCACCTGCACCACCGGCAAAAACGCGATCCGAACCAGGAACGTTGAACTGACCCAGAAGCCAGTCGAAACCCAACTCCTTCAGCCGGGTCTCGTTGATCTCGATCATCCGGACCTGAATCTCCACCTGCTTGGGCGTGGCATTCACGGCCTGATCCACGTACTCATCCACCAAGGTCAGGTTTTCCGCGGTGTTGTTGACCAACAGAATGTTGGTACCCGGGTTATAGGAAGCACTGGCCCCTGGTGGGAAAAGAACACCGCGCTGTTCCAGGAACTCCTTCGCACCCAGACGACGCATCTGCAGACCGCCGCCACCCGCAGGGGGAGCCGCGCCAAAAGGATCAACCGGGACTGCCTGAGCTGCACCACCCGCTGGAGCGGTTTGCAGGAAATCAGGGGGCACGCGATACTGCCTGGAAATCAGCGTCTCAGACTTCTCTGCCCGGGACGTGACGGTCACTGCATATTCGTCCACACGGTACACCGAACCAGTCATTTCTGTGGCGTAACGAAGAATTTCCTCCAGCGGAACGGAGGTCATGCTCATGGAGACAGGCTTGGCCCGGGTCTCCTCAGAGGCCTTGATGACGAAGGCCACCCCCTTTTTCTTGGGATCCAGCTCACGACTGCGAATGCGGAGGAACTCGATCACTTCTTCCAGACTGGCGGACTGCAGATCCACCATTGGCACGATGATGGTCCGAAGCTTGATCTGAATGTTCTCTTTCGTGTTTTCCAGCGATCCCATGGCCACGCCACCGGAGCCGAAAAGCTGCGACACATCGATCACGGGAACATTGTCCTCCCAGAGGGAGTCCACACCATTCAGCATCTTGGCTCTTGTGTGGTCACGAGCGACATCATAATACTGGGCCTTGTGCTGCTCAGCCCGTTCCATGCCACGCCGGGCCGCACCATTGTACGGATCGAGGCGCAGCACATCGCGGAAACGCTCAGTGGCCGCGTCAAAGTCACCCAAGGACATCAGCCCTTGGCCAAGGCGGAGTTTTTCCTCCACCTGCTTCACCTTGGCGATGTGTTCCGGAGTGAGCGCAGGCTCATACCGGGCCGGATCATCAAGACGCTTCTGCAAGGTGAGAGCATCCGCGTAGTCAGGATTGAAGTCGTCCGCCAGGACAGAACTCAAAAGCGTGCGAGCCTCAGCGTATTTGGCCTGATCAGCCAGCTTGGCCGCCTGGGCCACAGCGGCACGGGAGTATCCGTCCCGGGCCTGAAGCTTCACTGCCGCTGAAAGCGGGGCGTCTGGGAGGAGATCCCACGCCTGGCGATACAGGCGCAGAGCGCTTTCGTAGTCACCTTTGTCGTAGGAAGAATTCGCCTCGACCAGAAGGGCTTGGGCCTCCGCCAGACGCGCATTGCGGCGCACCAGCTCTTGGTCAGCCAGGTTTCTCGCGTGGGGATTGCCCATCGGGCCCGCCAGAGCGGTCCCGGCGACGCACAGTCCCATGCACAAACCGAAGACCCCGTACTTGGCGAGGACCGGAGTTCCCCAGCTCGAGGATGTATTGATGTTTGGTTTGCCTGGCTGCATTTTCCCGATAAAGCACGTCATTAGAGCGTACCGGGCTGAAAAATACAATCTTCACGAACACGTTTTTGAACATTCTGGGGGCTTGATGCGTCCTGCACCCAAGTTTCTGATAACAAGCACGTTGAGAAAGTACAGATTCTCACCTTAGTGCGCGCGCCTTCCCCTATGTTCCCACGCTGTTCCCGACCGGTCACCTCCCTGCTGACATCCCTTTTGCTGCCTGTCTCCGCCCTGTTTGCGGTGCAGGCGATGCCAGCGCAGGAGACCGGAGCTGTTCCTGAGGTCAGCGGCAAGGTGTACGACTGCAAGCCTGGGCCTTGGGGTGAGCTCAAGTATTACTACATCTACCTGGAGGCTCCCGTCCATTTCACCGCCAAGTTCCCGATGCCCAACTCGGTCACCAAATGGTGCTTTGAGGGTCTGACCGAACCTGACCTGCGGGCGATTTTCACCCGCGCCGGCCTGCCTCATGCCCTTCAACAGTACTTGCTGGACCCCAAGCGGACCGTGGTGGAAAACGGTGTTCTCACAGTATTCCCCCCGCTTCCTGATCTAGAGGCGATGAGCGCCGGGCAGCGGCAGGTGATTTATGAGGAACTGGCCAAGTCCGACCTGAACGAGTATCACAAAAATCCGGTACTCATCACGGGCAACAGTGTGACCGAATGGCTCCAAGGCACCAAATTGAGCCCGGAACTGCTGGAGGTCATCCCCAAGTTCACCTACCGCCGGGGCAACATCCTGGCCTTCAGTGACTTGTCTGCCGTCCTCAATTACGCAAAAAGCGACAAGGAGGCCCAGGACTTTTTCAAAACCGTCACCCGGACCCGCACGATGATCCTGCGCCTGTCAGTGGACGCGAACACGGACATCCGGCAACTGGCCGCCTACTGGACCGGGCGCAATCGCTACAAGGACATCGAGCCCATCCTCCAGTCCGCCAAGGAGACGGAGAGCGTGGCCCTCATCGACATCATCCACCTGCTGCCCTCCATGGCACGGCGTTATCTATATACCTATCCACCGATGGAACTGGCCATCATGGGAAGGATGCCGGACTGCCACTGGACCTCTCTGAACTTCTTCAATCACTATGCCCGCCAGTACTTCCTCGACACCCGGTTGGCAGCTGACCATGTGCTGAACAGCTACGACCGCGTGGCCACCCCCTATGAGTTCGGGGACGTGCTCATGTTTCTGGATGCCCACGGGCAGGCCATCCACTCCTGCGTGTACATCGCGGATGACATCGTCTTCACCAAAAACGGTGAAAACCTCGTGTCCCCCTGGCTTCTCATGAAGCTGGATGACGTCAAAAGCATCTACTTCCCTGTCAACGAGGGCTCCGTCCAAGGATTCCGCATGAAAGCACCCGCTGGCGAAAGCGCCAAGTAGCTTGCTCAAGGAGCTGGGAGAAGAGCGTCGCCTTGCTGGGCGGCATGCTCTCCTGCCATGGGCCGCACCCGCCGGGTATGGGCATCGTAGCCGTAGGCCTTAATTTGCTGTGAGCCCTCCCGCGAGCGCAGCGGGAGCTGGATGACCACCTCCCACGCGAGGTAGTGCTCCGGAAACATCCTGCGCAAAAGCATGCGCTGATGAAAGTCCTCCGGCAGCACCGGGGCGGTCAGCGCGATGAATTGCTCCTCCCCGCCAGGGGCTACGGCGCTGATCAGGATCAGATCTGCCAGATTTACCCGGTCCTTCGTGAGACCGCAGGTGCCGCGAGCCAACCAACGCCCACCGCCAAGAGGGCTCAAGGAGCTGAAACTGGCGAATTTATCCGGAATGAGACTTCCCTGCCGCCACCGGCTGACGCGCACGTCCTCCGCGAATTTCACTCCCTTGAGCCGCTCCTGGGATCGCAAAAACTCCAACCAGCCAGCCAGTTGATGCTTCTTTGAATCCCACTGGACGAAGGGGTTGATGGGCAGCACTCGGACAAAATCTGTGGCGGCGGCTTCCGACACCATCCGCTGGTGGAAAAGCAAGAAGGAGTGATAACCCGCGGACCAGCCGGAGAAATGCCCCATCAACAATCCCGCGACGGCAAACCCCAGCACTCCCTCCGGCAGCCGGATCAAGCCGCGCAGATCAGGATGGAAACAAAACGCTGCCACCAGAAAGACCACGCCAAGCACCATGAAGAGCATGAAGGTGGCGTAACGCGGAGCCAGGGCAGTCTCGAAAAGCGATCCCATCCGGAGGTAACAGATCAAGGCCGCATTCCCACCCGCCCACGCCACGCAGATCAACCAGGGCAGCGCCGCCCGCCAGGCACCGCGCTGGCGAGCCTTCCACGCCAGCAGGAACGCGAGTGCCAAAACGATGGCAAGCAACACGCCTCCAGCGATCATGCTGACCTGAAAAGCCTCCACCACCGACCCCTGCCCCAAGGTGTGCCCCAGCAAAACCAGGACATACTGAAAGGCCATGACGGGCCGCGCCATGGCTTCATTCTCACCCGTACCCTTCACCACTTCCTCATTGACCCCAGGCAAAGCAAAATGAGCCAGCCAGGTGGCCAGCATGATCGTCACCGTCCAGATGGCCAGCACGGCCGCCTTCTCGCGAGAGGTCATTTCTGCCGGCAAGGCCACTCCCACCATGGGTAGCAGCAGGAAGCCCACGAGAAAACCCGACCCAAATGAGTTGGTCGCCACCACACTCAAACCCAAAGCCGCCACCCACCTCCAGGTCCGCCAGCTCTCTGCCGGGCGAAGCAACGCCAAACCTGCCATAAGGCAGGCCCCGGGGATGAAGTTCTGGAAGACAAAATCCCAGATCCACGTGTGCCCATGAGCCCCCGTAAAGATGCTGAGGTTAGCCAGCAACATCAGCACGGGACCGCGTGCCCCCGCACCCTTCCACATCGGCCGGGCCAGCAGCAGCACTGATAGAGAAATGAGGAGCGAGAACCCCCAGCTCAAAAGCGGCAGGACGGACACATCGCCCTTCAGCCCATGGAGCGCCGCGAAATAGAGCAACTTGCCCACCGTCGCGGGATGCCCGTTGTGAGGGCGGAAGATTTCCTGCCACGCCGCACGGCCTTCCAACCAGTCCTGGTATTGCTCCACGAACGCCCAGGAATCGTGATAGGGCAAACGCGAGGCGTGCGCGGCACACCAGTACAAAACAACCAGCGCAGGAGCCCAGGCTATCAGCCAGAGAAACACGTGCCAAAGCTTGGTCGAAAGGGAGCCGGGGAGTCGTGATGGAACGGTCACAATTCCCAAAATCGCATCTGAATGACTTGTGCAACGATGAAAAAACTATTCTGCTCAGGTTGACTGCCAGAGGGGATCGGCGGAGAGGCACCGTCTTTCTCCCTTTTATCTTTTTTCCTTACCGTCATGCGTATTCTCGTCACTGGAGCCTGTGGGTTTGTTGGCAGCCGCATTCTGCGCCAGTTGCGCGCCATGTCTGAGGATTGGACTCTGGTCGGACTGGACAATCTCTGCCGGGCGGGCAGTGAACAAAACCGCGCCGTTCTGAAAGAAATCGGGGTGAAGTTCTTCCACGGAGACGTGCGATCAGCGAGCGACTTTGAATCGCTGCCTCCCGTGGACTGGGTCATTGATGCGGCGGCGAACCCCAGCGTGCTGGCTGGCGTGGACGGCAAGTCCAGCAGCCGTCAAGTGATCGAGCATAACCTCCTGGGCACCGTAAACATGCTGGAGTACTGCCGCCGTCATGGCGCAGGCTTCATCCTGCTCAGCACCAGCCGGGTGTATGGGATCGAACCCCTCTGCCAGATTCCTTTGAAACAACAGGGCGATCGTTTCGTGGTGGATGAAGCTCAAACGCTCGCGCAGGGACTGTCCGCCCGTGGGGTGGATGAGAGTTTCTCCACCACCCCTCCGGTATCTCTCTATGGAGTGAGCAAGAAGATGTCTGAAGACTTGGCTTTGGAATACGGCTGCACCTTCAAGCTGCCAGTGTACATCAACCGCTGCGGTGTCATGGCCGGAGCCGGGCAGTTTGGCCGCGCTGATCAGGGCATCGTCGCCTTCTGGATCCACTCCTGGCGAGAGCGGCGCTCTCTGCGTTATCTCGGGTTCGGCGGCAACGGCTGGCAGGTGCGGGATGCGCTACATCCGGATGATCTCGCCCGGCTTCTGTTCAAGCAGGTGCAGGCGAGTGACGCCAAAGACAAACCGCGTCTCGTCAATGTCGCCGGCGGGGCGGAGAGCTCCTTTTCCCTGGCGGAGCTCAGCGCCTGGTGCGCCACCCGCTATGGTCGGGAGGTGCCGGTGGTGAAGGATGGCAGCGAACGGCCGTTCGACATCGCGTGGCTTTTGCTCGACGACGCAAAGGCCCGCCAGGTCTGGGACTGGCAGCCGGAGATCACAAGAGACCAGTTGTTTGAAGAGGTCGCCGCCTTTGCTGATGCCCAGCCATCCTGGATGGCGGTGTCGGCAGGCTGAGTTGAGCAGGAAGCGTCAAACTCAGGGAGAGAGAACCCCTGGGCCGCTTGAAGCGCCCCCAACTCAGGTCTTTCGTCTTCTGTCTTCAAGTCTTCTGTCTCCCCCGCGCAGCGGGCTCACAGCGACGCTATACAGGCAGCGTGGATCTCCTCCAGCGTGCGCCGCAAGTCGTACTTGTAGTGCCACTCCGGATAGTGCTGCTGGAACTTGCTGACATCGCTGACGTACCAGATGTGGTCGCCGATGCGGTTGTCCTCTTTGTAGCTCCAGTCCAGCTTCTTGCCGCTGATCTCTTCGCAAAGCTTGATGGCCTCCAGCATGGAGCAATTGGAGTGGCGGGAGCCGCCAATGTTGTACACCTCACCACTGCGGGGCGCTTTCAGGAAGTGCCAGAAGGCATCCACCAGATCATGGCTGTGGATGTTGTCCCGCACCTGCTTGCCCTTATAGCCAAAGATCGAATAGGGCTTGCCGGTCACTGTGCACTTCATGAGATAGGCCAGGAAACCGTGCAACTCCGCCCCGGCATGGGCAGGGCCGGTCAGACAGCCTCCGCGAAAGACACCGGTCTTCATGCCGAAATAGCGGCCGTACTCCTGCACCATCACATCCGCAGCCACCTTGCTGGCACCGAAGATGGAATGCTTGCTGTCATCGATGCTCATGCTTTCATCGATACCCTTGGTGAAATACGGATGATCTTCCGCGATCTCCCACCGCGTCTCGGTTTCCACGAGTGGCAGGCGGTTCGGGGTGTCGCCATACACTTTGTTGGTGCTGGTGAAGATGAAAACCGCATCCGGACAGTGCAATCGCGTGGCCTCCAGAAGATGCATGGTGCCTACTGCATTCACGCCGAAATCGGTCAGCGGTTCGCGCGCGGCCCAATCATGCGAAGGCTGGGCCGCCGTATGAATCACTGCCCCGGTGGCAAAACCGTATTTCTTGAACACCCGTGTCACTTCACCCCAGTCGCGAATGTCCACGGACTCATGCCGGTAAAGGGGAAGGGACTCCAGCGTGTCACGTGACTTGGAGGTGGAGGCCTCGGCACCAAAGAAATAGCTGCGCATGTCATTGTCGATCCCGATGACAGCAGTCCCTTCAGCATGAAGCCGCTTGCACGTCTCCGAGCCGATCAATCCACACGATCCAGTGACAATAGCCAATTTCATGAGTCCGCCATGCTACGGTTTTCCGTTGATGCCGCAAAGATTTTCTCTAATCTCGGCGCGCGCCCGGAGAGTCTCACCCTGAGCCCGTTGTCGCCAGAGCAATTCCGCCATGAATGCGTTAAATCCGGTCAAGTTGTTGAGCATCGTCATCCCCGCACGCGATGAGGTGGGAAGCGTGCCCTACACGGTGCGGCACCTGTATGAAAAACTGACGGCTAACGGCATCGGACATGAGATCGTGGTGGTGAATGATGGGAGCACGGATGGGACTTGGAACCTGCTTCAGGAATTGAAATCAGAGATCCCCACCCTGGCACCCGTGAATAACGAAGGTCCCAATGGTTTTGGCCGGGCCATTATTTGCGGATTAAACGCCATGCGTGGCGATGCCGTGGTGATCATGATGGCGGATGAGTCCGACAGCCCCGACCACGTGGTGGGCTACTACAACCTGCTCAACCAGGGCTACGAGTGCGTGTTTGGCAGCCGGTTCGTGCGCGGCGGTGAAGTTCAGGACTACCCGCCGCACAAACTCGTACTCAACCGACTGGTCAACTGGTGGATCAAGCTGGTCTTCAATATCGGCCTCAATGACACGACCAACGCCTTCAAGGCCTACCGTCGGGAGGTCATCGAAGGCTGCCGCCCCTTCATCGCACCGCATTTCAACCTGACCGTGGAGATCCCCCTCAAGGCCATCGTGCGGGGATACACGTGGGCTACGATGCCGATTTCATGGAAGAACCGCCGGGCGGGCGTGGCCAAGCTGAAGCTGAAGGAGATGGGGAGCCGCTACCTTTTCATCATTTTGTACGTCTGGCTGGAGAAGTACTTCAGCCGCGGGGACTACCGCCGCCAGATTCAAACGATAGAGAAAGAAATGATCGCAGGGTGAGAGGCGTTTGGTCTAGTCTCTTTGCCCAAACCATGAAACGTCTCCTCGCCGGAATCATTGCCCTTTTCTCCGGGCTGGCCTCTCTGAAGGCCGCCCCCACTTTTGAGTTTCAAGACCACGATCGCGTCATTCTCCTGGGAGGCACCCTCGTTGAGCGGGAGCAGAAGTACGGCTTCCTGGAGTCCGCCCTGACCCTTGCCGCTGGCGAAAGCAAGCACCTGAGCTTCCGCAACCTGGGCTGGAGCGGGGACACCGTCTTTGGCCATGCCCGGTCCTATTTTGGCCCGCCCAAGGAGGGGCTGGAACGGCTGAGCCGCCATGTGGAGCAGATCAAACCCACGGTTCTGATCGCCTGCTACGGGGCAGACCTCCCCTTTGAAGGCCTCATCAAGATGCCAGAGTTCATTTCCGGCTACCGGGAGATGCTGGACCTCGTGCGCGCCAAGAGCCCGAAGGTCCGCGTCATCATCATCGCCCCTCCGCCCCTGGAGAACCTGGGCGCTCCGTTGCCGGACCTCACCGCCGCCAACAAGAAGATGGAAGCGGTGCGCAATGCGCTGAAGGAGTTCGCAGGTAAACAGGCCGCCACCTTTGTGGACAGCTATGAACTCATGGGCGGTGCCAGCAAACAACGCCCTGAGCACCCGCTCACCGACAACGGCATCCATTATGGTGAGGCAGGCTACCGCGCCTGGGCCTCAAAGATCGTCGAGGGCCTCGGCTTGACCGCCCCCAAGCTGCCCCCGGCGGCCGTGGATCCGCTCCGCCAGACCGTCATCAAGAAGGACCAGCTCTTCTTCAACCGCTGGCGCCCGGCCAACGAGACCTACCTCTATGGATTCCGGAAACACGAACAAGGGCAGAACGCCGCTGAAATCGAGCGCTTTGACCCCCTGGTGACGGCGGAGGACGACAAGATCCACGAGCAAAAGGTGGCGGCACTGGAAGCCGCAAAACGACTTCCCTAACCCTCTGCTCCGGCAGCGCTCCCTGCGCCCTGCCGGCTGACTTCCGCGTCTGCGCCCTCATTTGGGCCCTTACCCTGTACTGACCGTTTTTTGATTCGACTATGAAGTATTCCGCATCGCTCCTGCTGGCCGCCTCCCTGGTCCAGCTGACTTATGCCTCGCAGCCCAAATCCATGGCTGACCTTCCTGACCCCTCCGTGGAGGCAGAGAAGGCCGCCTTTGTGGTGCCAGAGGGCTACGAAATCTCCCTCTGGGCAGGTGAACCCCTGGTCCGCAAGCCCGTGCAGATGAACTGGGATGCCCAGGGCCGTCTCTGGGTGGTGAGCAGCGTCACCTACCCGCAGATCAAGCCCGGCGATGACCCCATCGACCAGATCGTGGTGCTTGAAGACACGGACAAGGACGGCAAAGCGGACAAGAGCACCGTCTTCGCCAGCGATCTGCAGATCCCCACCGCCGTGATCCCGGCAGATGGTGGCTGCTATGTGGCCAACTCCACGGAAATTCTCTTTCTCAAGGACACCAATGGGGACCTGAAGGCCGACGAGCGGCAGGTGGTGCTGAGCGGCTTCGGCACCGAGGACACTCACCACCTCGTCCACACCTTCCGCCATGGTCCAGACGGGCAGATGCACTTTAACCAGAGCATCTACATCCACAGCCACATTGAGACCCCATGGGGCCTGCGCCGTCTCATGGGCGGCGGCGTCTGGGAGTTTCGTCCAGAGACCCGGAAACTGGAAATCATCGCCAAGGGCCTGATCAATCCCTGGGGTTATGAGTTCGACCGCTGGGGCCAGAGCTTTGCCACGGACGGCGCCGGCAGCGAGGGCATCAACTACATCTTCCCCGGAGCGGTGTTCGCCACCAGCCCGGGTGCCAAACGCATTGTTAAGGGTCTGAACCCCGGCCAGCCCAAACAGTGCGGTCTGGAGATCATCGAAGACTCCCACTTCCCGGATGACTGGCAGGGCACCCTGGTGACCTGCGACTTCCGCGGCAACCGCGTCAATCGCTTCCACCTCACCGAGAGTGGCAGCAGCTACGTCAGCAAGCAACTCCCCGATGTGCTCGCCAGCACCCATCGCGGCTTCCGCCCCATCGACGTGCGCACCGGTCCGGATGGCGCCCTCTACATCGCTGACTGGTTCAACCCCATCATCCAGCACGGTGAGGTGGATTTCCGCGATCCCCGTCGCGACCGTGTGAACGGCCGCATCTGGAAACTCACGGCCAAAGATCGCAAATTGAGCACCAGCCCGGATTTCGCGAAGGCAGAAACTCCCGCGCTGCTGGAAGAGCTGAAGAGCCCCCGCCGATGGAATCGCCTCTTCGCCAAGCGCGAACTCCGCACCCGTGAACCCCAGCTGACCCTGGCATCGATCGACGAATGGGCACTGGCGTTGAAGAAGGAAGATCCCAACTACTGGAACAACCTCCTGGAAGCCGCCTGGGCCCGGGAAACGCTCAACGCCTGCTCCCCTGCCCTCGTTCGTCAGCTCCTCGGCTCCCCGGATCATCGCATCCGCGCTGGTGCCCTTGGCATCCTGCGCCATCGCCTGACGGAGTTTCCTGATACCGATGCCCTCCTTGCCACCGCCATTGGCGATGACAACGCGCAGGTCCGTCTCTGGGCCGTGGCCATCGCTCGCGACATGTTCAAGCCCCAGGCCCTGGAAGTGGCGCTTCGGGCTCTGGACAAGCCGGTGGATGAGAGCATTGATTTTCTCCTCGAACTCACCGCGCGTGAACAGGCAGACATCTGGCTGCCCGTGTTCGTGAATGGCGGCATCAAGCTCGACGCCAATCCCAAGCATCTCGTGTACGCCCTGAAGGCCACCGGTCGTCCGGAGGCCCTGCCTCCGCTGATCAAGGCCCTCGGCAGTGGCAAGCTCGCCGAAGAAGACGCCGCGGCGGTGCTCGCCATGGTGGGTGACGTGGCCAGCCCTGAGGAGCTCAGCCAGCTCTTCCCCATCTTCAAAAGCGAGTCCGCGAAGACACGCCGCGTGGGCATTCTGGACGCCTTCATCAAGGCCGGACAACGCAAAGCCACGCCGGATGCCGCCGCCGCCCTGAAGGATCTCCTCACCGCTCTCATCAGCGGCACTCCTGACGACGCGGACCTCGCAGCGCGTGGCGCCTTGCTGGCAGGCCTCTGGAAGCAGGAGCCCCTGCGTAGCCGGCTCGAGGAAATCGCAAGCGGCGACAAGACGTCTGCTGCGCTTCGCGACAGTGCCATCAAAGGCCTGGTGTACCTCGGCGGTGAACCCACGAAAAATTACCTTCAGACACTGGCTTCCGGGGACAAGGCCGTGGGTACTCGCGCCTCTGCCCTCTCTGGACTTTCCGAGCTTTCCCCGCCCCTCGCGGCGAAGCTCGCCGTTCAGTTCCTTGGCACCGCCAAGTCCGTGGATGAAGCCCGCCCCGTGCTGGAGGCGTTCTTGAAGAACAAGCATCTCCCGGTGCTGCTCGCCAATGAGCTGAAGGACAAACAGGTGCCCGACTTCGTCGCGGTGGAAGGCATCCGCATGGCCAGCTCACGCGGCCTGCAGTCTCTGATTGAGGAATCGCTGCGCAAGGCGGGTGGTGTGAAACAGATGGACCGCCCCCTCACCCCTGAGGAAATGCATGCCCTGGTCACCAAGGTGCAGGCCCAAGGCAACGCCGCCCGCGGGGAGGACGTGTACCGCCGCCAGCAACTGCTCTGCATGAGCTGCCACGCCATCGGCGAGAGCGGTGGCCTCATCGGCCCCAACATGGTGAGCCTTGGCTCCAGCGCCCCGGTGGACTACATCATCGAGTCTCTCCTCGAACCTTCCAAAAAGGTCAAGGAAGGCTACCACATGACCATGATCACCACCAAGGCCGGACAGGTGGTCGCGGGAGGCATTGTGCAGGACGGGGATGAGGTGGTGGTGCGTGATGCCGCCAACCAGTTCCACAAGGTGGCCAAGGGCGACATCGCCCAGAAGATCATCAGCCCTGTCTCTATGATGCCCCCTGGCCTCACCGCCAGCCTTCGTGAAGACGAGTTTGTGGATCTGGTAAAGTTCCTCTCAGAACTGGGCCGTGAGGGCGACTACAAGACGCAGCCCAACCGCTACGTCCGCACCTGGCGCACCATGGGCAAGATCGAGCAGGCCGACAACGACCACGTGCGTCACGTGGGCCTCCAGGCCCTGAGCGACCGCAAGTACGCCTACCCCTGGCAGATGACTCTGAGCAAGGTCAACGGCGACCTTCCGCTCGGCGAACTGCCGATCGCTGCGAAGATGTACCCCATCTTCCCGCGCATCGCCCAGTTTGATCTCCAGCTGGACGCTGACGGCCCCGTGACACTCGGCCTGCCCGCCACGCCCGGTCTGGTGCTGGTGGTGGATGAGCAGAAGTTCGAGGAAGTCACCCCGCAGATGAAGCTCGACCTGAAGGCGGGCAAACATGTCGTGACCGTGCTCGTGCCCAAGTCCGCTGGCGATGTCAGCGCCCTGCGGGTGGAACTGCTGGAAGGAGCCGCCAAGGTGGTCACCACCCTCCAGTAAACTGAGTCGTTCCGCTTCATGAATCTCTCCCACCTGCCGTCCGGCCTTGTCGTCCGCGAATACACTCCGGATGACAAGGAGGCCTGTCTGGACATCTATCGTTCCAATGAGGACCTGCTGCCCGCCGACCTGATCGAGGCGTATGCAGACTGGCTGGACATGGGCACGTCCTACATGCTGGTGATCGAGCAGGGGGGCGAGGTGCTGGCCTGTGGCGGGCTGGAGATTGACGGAAGTAAAAATTCCAACCAGATCAACTGCGGCCAGGTGCGGCGCTCGCATCACCGCAAGGGGCTGGGCACCCTGCTCAACCTCACCCGCCTGGCCCTGGTGCCCCAGGACCATGACCCCGCATTCGTCGGCATGGAGACCAGCGTGCTCAACGAGCCGTTCTTCAACAAGTTCGGCTTCGAGCGCCTCAACAAACCCGTGAGCCGCTACGCCGGCGCTTCTTATTTCCTCGACATGGGAATGTGGCTTCCCGCCAGCCAGAAACAGGAGCTGCTGACCCTGTTGAAATCACTGCCCGTGGATTTCCGCGTGGACTTTGAAGAGTCCATGGTCGGGGCGGCGGAGGGAGAAGAGAAAGAATAACGTAGCGACTGGCGCCGTTGCGAAGGTTGTGCTGCCATCTTCCCTGAAGAGAATGCGTACACCACCAGCCCAATGTTGGACGAGCCTTGAGCGAGTCTAAGTTTGGCTTGTGGCCACATCTTCTTCGAGGAAGAGCTTCTATCAGATGGCAGGCTTGGTTTGGGCGCCGATGCCCGGCCTGATATCGGAGAGCGCAGTGAAGAGCCAGCATGTCCTCGATGTTTTTCCGCAACACCCTCCGCTCCCAAACCCGACGGGGACCGTCGGACTACTCCGCAGCATCGCCACAGGGGTAGTCCGACAGTCTCTGTCGGCACAGTCGCCGCAGGATTGCAGGTCCAAATCACCGATCCCCATTTCCCGCAGCAGCGCTCTCCGCTCTACCATCTCGCTGACAACTGGGAGCGTTGCTGCCGAAGCTCTGTTCGTAGTTCAAACTGCCTCAGATGGCCTGTCGTGAACGGAGGTAAACCAAAGGTTGAACTACGAACAGTTGCCTTCGGAGATGCGCATTCTGGGTCTCGCGCTACTTGCCCCCAGAACAAAAAAATCCCCGCCAAGATCAGATCTGGCGGGGATTTGAAAGGTCTTAACTTGCGAGACTCAGACTATCGGCTCTGTGGCATCATGCGGCCCATGCCAGCGCTGCTCTCGAAGGACCGGGGACGGTTCCAAGGCAGGCCGCTCAAGTCTTCACTCGGCGGCACCGCTTTCTTCTTCTTTTTCGCCGGCTCCGTAGTTCCGCAGCTCACGGTGGCAACCAAGGCGCCACACAACACGATTTTCGACAGGAGACAAAGAGTCCGCTTCATGGAGAATCAGGTAGCCAGAATTGAGATGGCTTCAAGGGGCATTTGATGTCATTGCCCCCAGTCGGTCCATTCACCGTCAGGCCTTGCAGCTTAGCGGTAGAGGGTCTCAAGGATCACGCGATCGCCAGGGGCGACCGAGAGACCGGAGCGAAGGGACTTCTGGTCGATGTTAGCCACAGTCTTGGAGCCTGCGATGGAGACAATCTTCAGCTTGCCAATGGTCTGGGTGCCGCGAGTCACCAACAGGGAGGTCTCAGGCGTGATGCCCTTGTCCGTACCGCCATCCACCACCACGAAACCCCAATCGTTGTTCACGGCGATGATCGTGGACACAAGGGAGTTGCGATCAAATGACTTCTTGCGGGCCTCGATGCGCTCTTTGATGTCGTTGACGGTGTCCTGCACCTTTTTGAGCTCGCCATCTTTGGCGGTCACCTGCTCCTGGATCTTGGCCACCTGGGCCTCACCGTCGGCGATGCTCTGCTTGAGCTTGTTAATGTCTTCGTTGATCGTTTCCACCGAGAAGCCAGGAGGGATGTTGGTCAGCTCCTGCTTGTAGGCGTTGATCTTCTCCTGGGCGACCTTCAACTGGTCCTGGGAGCGATCAGCTTCCGCCTGGACGTTGCGCAGCTTGATTTTGGCCTGGTTAAGACGCTCGGTCTCATTGGTGATTTCTCCGGTAACCTTGTCAACATCGCCCTGGAGGCCCACCACGATGCCGGCCTCGTTCTTCAACTTGACCATCTCGGACTTCGTGGAGGCATCGGCCGCCTGACGTTCCTGACGGGCTTTGACAAATGTATCGCGATTCTGGTAGCTGAAAAATCCTGCTACCACCATCACGACGGCACTGAGTAGGAAAAGAACTTTGGTCATGGTGTTGCTGCTGTCGGGGCTGGAAGAATATCAAGTACAGGGGCGGAAATGCAGTCAGGCCTCGTAGAGATCAGATCAGGGCTTGGGAGCGAATGGGTCCATCGTGGCCGGGGCGGCAGGCGTCGTGCCAGCTGGCGGGGCGAAGGGGTCGGCTGCGGCCGGGGCCATTGGGGCGGCAGGAGCTGCCGGAGCCGCACCAGGAGCGGGTGCGAAAGGATCAGCACCACCAGGGGCCATCGGAGCAGGCGCAGGAGCGGGAGCCGCACCAGGAGCACCGCCGAAAGGATCGGCACCACCAGGTGCCATCGGGGCGGGAGTTGCGGGCTGGGAAGGGTCAGCAGCAGGAGCCGGTGCCGCAGGAGCAGCGGGCTTGGGCACTTCACGGGCGGCCACCACGAGGTCGCCGGAGCGGATGGATTCGCCAGGGGCGAGGGAGCCAGGAACAAGGTCCGCAACGGACAAGCCCTGCTCCACGTCACGCACCTTGAGCTTGGCAACGATCGTACGGCCGCGCTTCACATCAAGCATCGCATCAGCGAACATGCCGCTGGCGTTGCCCTTGTTCAGCACCACGAAGCCGAACTCCTGGAAGGCCTGGGCCACACGGGCGGTGAAGCCGGGCTCCACCACGCCGGAGCGCTGGCGCTTTTCGACATCCTGGAAACGGGTGATTTCAGCCTGCACTTTGCCGATCTTTTCATCGGAGAGCGCCAGCTGCTGCTGCTGGTTGGCGATGGCGGCGTCGACGGCTTTTTTCTTCTCGGTTTCTTCCTGAACCGAAGCCAGGAGCTTCTTCACGTCGCCCACCTTCTTGATCTGGTCTTCAAGCTGCGTGAGCTGCTTGCTCACGTCCTCAAGGTTTTGCTTTACCAGCTCACCTTCCTTGGTCTTGAGCTCGGTGTCGCCGTCAACTTTCGTCTTCTCAAGCTTCACCTCATCCAGAGCTTTCTTCTGGTCTTCCAACTGCTTGGTCTTGAGCTCTTTCTGGGCGGTTACCTTCGGAAACTCAGCCTTCACGGCCTTGTTGTTCTCCACGGCCCGCTTGGATTGTTTCAACTCTTCTTCGAGGCTGACCCGATTATTATAGCTGGACCATACACCCACAAGGAGGGCGACAGCGGCGAGACCAGAGAGAAGTTTCCAGAGCATGGTGACCTAGAGATTGATAAAAAATTCGTGATGCAGTGGTCTTTCTATCGAAAAGGCCCAATCCACACAACATAAAAGTTCGTTGCGTTAATATGCCTTGAACCTTTTTTTGAAAATCGCAACGCGGCTGTCACTTCCCGTTTGTATTCAACCCGTCACGTGCCATGCTGCGGCCGTCAGGGACCGTGGAGGGCGAGCTGGCGAATCCCGCCAGGGCCGGAAGGCAGCAACGGCAGTCAGTCTTACTTTGCCGCGGTTCCCTGGCCTATATTATTAAATGAGGTCGGCATAGGTATTGGCCCCTCGCATACGAGGGCGGAGGAAGCCATCGAAGCCCGATCTTGGGTTCTCGCCTCAACAGAGCCTCCTTTTTACGCCAACAGAGACCTCGGCGACCCTTCAAACAGAGGCCTAATGGAGAGAATGGTTGCCTGAAATGGGCAAATTGACCAACACCCCCAGTCTTCATGGTGTCAAAGGCTGCCGGGACAAGAACCACCCCCGTGTTCACGTATGAGTACTTTCCGACCAGATCCGCCCTGTCTCGAGGGTGGCTGCGCTCGGGACTCCCCGCGCCCGCTGTCTAACCATGCGTTTCCTTCCTGCCCAGAGCCTGCTGGCCCCCCTCGCTCTTTTCGGCTCCTCATTGGCGGCTGCCCCCGTGGACTTCGTCCGTGAGGTGCAACCCATCCTGGCGGAGCACTGCACCCACTGCCACGGTCAGGACGAAGCGACCCGAAAAGGGGGACTTCGCCTGGACGTGCGGGAAGACGCTCTAAAAGGCGGCAAGTTCGATGGCCCAGCCCTCGTCCCAGGGCAACCCGATGCCAGCGCGCTGATCGCCCGAATTCTGACGCATGATTCCGATGAAATCATGCCGCCCCCGAAGGAGAAAAAGCCTGTCTCCAGAGCCCAGGCGGAAGTTTTGAAGCGATGGATCACGGAAGGGGCCAACTACGCGAAGCACTGGGCTTTTGTCCCGCCGGCCCAAGCCCTGGTGGAGCCCGGCCAGCATCCGGTGGATGCTCTGGTGGCTCCCAAGCTGGCGAAGGCCGGGCTTGCCCCCGTGCCTGCTGCCACGGCGGCCATATTGTGTCGACGCTTGTACCTTGATTTGACTGGCCTCCCACCCTCGCCTGCTGAGGTGGCGGCCTTTGAAACTGCGGCGAGCCAAGATCGGCCGGCAGCCATCAAGGCCCTGGTGACCAAACTGCTGGCCACCCCTCAATATGGGGAGAAGTGGGCCCGGCACTGGCTGGATGCGGCCCGGTATTCCGACAGCAATGGGTATGAGAAGGATCTCCCCAGGGAGCAATGGGCCTGGCGGGACTGGGTGATCCGCGCTTTCAACGCCGACATGCCCTATGACCGATTCGTCACGGAGCAGTTGGCGGGCGATCTGCTTCCTCAGGCGAGCCAGGACCAAATCGTCGCCACCGGCTTCCTCCGGAACAGCATGGTCAATGAGGAAGGCGCCATCGTGCCGGAGCAGTTCCGCATGGATGAGATGTTCGACCGCATGGACTGCCTGGGCAAGGCCACCCTGGGGATCTCCCTCCAATGTGCCCAGTGCCACTCGCACAAGTTTGATCCGATCTCCCACGACGAGTACTTCGGCATCTTTGCCTATTTTAACAACGCGTACGAGGCGCAGTCCTGGGTGTACACGCCCGACGAACAGAAGCAGGTGGCCCAAGTGAAGGCGACGGTGAAAGGCGTGGAGGAGAAACTGAAACGATCCCGGCCGGACTGGTCGAAAGAAATCGCGGCATGGGAAGCCGGGCTCAGGGCTGGCAAACCGGCCTGGACGCCATTGAAGGCCACGGATCTGGGCAGCACCTCGGGTCTGAATCATCCGACTCAAGAAGCAGATCTCTCCATCTTCACCCAAGGGCACCCGACGACCAAGGGCGACATCTACGCCATCTTTGAACCCACCCTCAAAGGAGCAACCGGTCTGCGACTGGAGGCATTGTGCCACGGGGATCTTCCGTTCAATGGCCCGGGCCGGAGCAAATACGGCACCTGGGCCATCAGCGAGATGGCGGTCACCACGCAGGCACCTGGTTCAGAACAATGGAATCCGGTCAAACTGGCCCGCGCGACAGCGGATTTCTCCGAGCCCGATGGTCGCATGGAGGAGGACTGGAAGGCGGACTTCGACAAGGAGCAGAAACGGGTGCGCGGTCCCGTGAGTTATCTCATCGATGGCAATGATGATACAGGGTGGAGAGCAGATCGCGGCCCGGGACTGCGCAATCAGGAAGGCGTGGCGGTGGTGCAGTTTGAAAAGCCGCTGGATCTGCCTCCTGGCACCAAACTGAAAGTGCTGCTCAAGTTCTACCACAGCGGCAGCGACAACGGTAGGCATAACACGCAACTCGGCCGCTGTCGGGTGAGCTTGACGGAGTCCGCCAATCCAGAAACCCCGCCAGTGGACTACGCCGCCATGCTGGCCATGGAGACTCCAGCGGACCAGCGGACTGCCGCCCATCAGGAGGCGATCTTCACTGCTTGGCGGAAGACGGTGAAGGAAGCCGCGCCCATGAACGACCAGATCGCCGCCGCGTGGAAGAAGCTGCCGCCCGCGACCACCTCCATCCTGCACCTGGCCGAGCGTCGTGGAAATAACCTGCGGCCCACTCACCTGCTGGATCGCGGTTCTTGGGACCGGCCCAAGCAGGTCATCACGCCTCACATCCCCGCAGCGCTCCAGATCCCCGGGGCGGCCCAGGAGCAACCTGCCGCAAGCGATCGACTGGCCTTTGCCCGCTGGTTGACGAATCCCCAAGCACCCCTCACGGCACGTGTGGCGGTGAACCGGGTGTGGCAGGCGCTGTTTGGCAGCGGTCTGGTGGAGACCTCGGAGGACTTTGGCATGCGCGCCCCCGTGCCGGAGCACCAGGAACTGCTGGACTGGCTGGCCGTGGATTTCATGAACCACGGCTGGAGTCACAAGCATCTCCTCACCACGGTGCTGACCAGCGGCACATATCAACAGGACTCCAAAGTAACGCCAGAGGCTCGCGAGCGGGATCCCCGCAACCGCCTGCTGGCCCGGGGTCCACGTTTCCGCATGGAGGCGGAGGTGCTGCGGGACTCCGCCTTGAGCGTAGCGGGCCTGCTGCATCTGGAGGAAGGCGGGCCAAGCATTTTCCCGCCCGTACCGCAGAGCGTGCTGGACTACAACTATGTGAAGCCCACCTACTGGCTGCCACCCACCGGACCGGAGCGCTATCGGCGCGCGCTCTATCTTTTCCGGAAGCGGTCCATGCCGGACCCGGTGATGAGCAGCTTCGATGCACCGAATGGAGACTCGGCCTGCGCCCGCAGGCCGCGATCCAACACTCCCCTCTCCTCCCTGACGGCGCTCAATGAAACGATCTTCGTGGAGGCCGCCCAGGCAATGGCGCAGCGGGTGCTGAAAGAGGGCGGCAATGACGATGCCGCGCGAGCCAACTATGCCTACCGCCTGTGCACCTCACGTCCTATCCAGCCAGCCGAGCAGGTGCAAATTCTCAATCTGGTGAAGGTCACCCGCGAGAGACTCCTCAAGGGCGAACTCAAGGCTGGCGAGATCGCCTTCTCGGACTTTACCAAGCCGGAGTCGCTCCCGCCCAACGCCACGCCCGTGGACATTGCCACCTGGACGGTGGTCAGCCGCGTCCTCCTGAATCTGGACGAAACCATGACCAAGTCCTGACGGTCCCAGACTCTGCCCTTCCTGCCCCACCATGTTTTCTGCCCCTACTTATCTGAAGCGACGCTGGTTCCTCCGCGACTGCGGTCTCGGACTGGCCGGAATCGCCGCCAATTCTCTGCTGGCCCGCGAGGCTTCGGCAACGGCGTCTTCCGCGATCGCCAGCGGCGCGCCAACATCGCACTTCCCCGCCAAGGCGAAGCGGGTCATCTACATGTTTCAGGCTGGAGCCCCCAGTCATCTGGAACTCTTCGACCCCAAGCCGGAGCTGACCAAACGCGATGGCAAGCTGCCGCCCCCCGAGCTGCTCAACGGGTATCGCGCCGCGTTCATCAAGCCAAACTCCGCCTTGCTCGGGGCGAAGTACAAGTTTTCCAAACACGGGGCAAGCGGACTCGATTTCAGCGAACTGCTGCCCCACACCGCGGGTCTGGCCGATGACCTGTGCATGATCCGCTCCATGCAGACTGACGCCGTGAACCACGCGCCAGCCCAGATCCTGATGAACACCGGGTCGCAGCAGTTTGGCAGGCCCAGCTTTGGTGCCTGGACCCTTTACGGGCTGGGCAGCGAGTGTGAGGACCTGCCGGGCTATGTGGTGCTGACCAGCGCCAAGGGCACCAGCGGCGGTGCGAGCAACTATGGCTGCGGCTTCCTGCCCACTTCCTATGGTGGCGTCCCCTTCCGCAGCGCTGGGGACCCCGTGTTATACCTCTCGAACCCGCGAGGCATCGACGCCCCCGCCCAGCGGGCCTCGCTGGACACCCTCAATGAGCTGAACCGCCTGGCGCTGGGCGATGCCGGGGATCCGGAGATTTCTGCGCGCATCGATGCCTATGAAATGGCCTACCGGCTGCAAACCAGCGCACCGGTGCTGATGGACCTCAGCCAGGAGCCGAAACACATCCTGGAAATGTACGGAATCAAGGATGTGAAGGAAGCGTCCTATGCCCGGAACTGCCTGCTGGCCCGCAGGCTGATTGAGCGCGGGGTGCGTTTTGTGCAGCTCTTTCACGAGGCGTGGGATCAGCACGGCAACCTGACCAAGGCCATCAAAGAGAACTGCCAGAACACCGACCAGGCTAGCGCTGCACTGGTGAAGGATCTGAAGCAGCGGGGCCTGCTGGATGACACCTTGGTGGTATGGGGTGGCGAGTTTGGGAGGACACCCATGGTTCAAGGAGGTAATGATGGCCGCGACCACCACAACCGCTGCTTCACCATGTGGGTGGCTGGCGGCGGGTTCAAGAAAGGGCACATCCACGGCGAGACCGACGAGCTGGGCTTCAATGTGGTCAAGGATGCCGTGCATGTGCATGACTTGAATGCGACCCTGCTGCACCAACTGGGCTTTGATCACGAGAAGCTCACTTATCGGTTCCAGGGGCGGGATTTCCGCCTCACAGATGTGCACGGGCACGTGGTGCAGGGCGTGCTGGCATGAGGGGGTGGTGAGGCGTAGGCACAGGACGAGATTGACCGTCACCTAACGCTGGAGGCTCTGACGCCAACGGCGTCAACATAACAGCCTGGGTCAGGCGAGGCACCCGAGCGCCAGGTTCCAGCGTATACATTGGCTTCTTGGTTCCCTTTCCTGCCTCCTCGCCACATACCGGGAAATTTGTGCCTCCTCACGTCGACAACTACACCGGTGTTGTGAGCACTCCGGCAGAAGGAGGAATCAAGGAGCCAATGTGTTCGCAGGCAGGCCAATGGCGGCTGACGCCCCTACGCATACCCACTGGTCATTGATTCCCAACCACGCATCTCCCATGTAGTTGTCGACGTGAGGAGGCACTAGCTGAAGCGTCTGTGGCAGGTGTAGTCGACCGACCTTCATCCACCCAACGCCCCGCCTACGTCGTTAGAATCTTCACCACCTTGCGGTAGGCCCAGTAACCCAAGCCCGCGGTGAACAACAACAGCAGCCCCAGGTGCCAGGCGATCTCGCCGGGTTGCCACTGGCCCCAAGCACTGAGCTGGAGCAACCGCACTCCATGGTAGAAGGGTGACAACTGCACAATCACGCCCAACACGGGACGGTCTCCCAACGGGAAGAACACGCCTGACAGGTAGAAGATAGGGGCGATGAGGAAGGAGTAAACCGTCTGGAACTGGTTGATGTTCCGCACCATGGCGGAGGCCAGCAGACCAATGGCCCCGCAGGGCACGGCGAGCAGACCGGAAATCAGCGGAAAGAGGAACACCGCCCACGGATTGCTCAGCAGCCCCATGAGGAGCAGGAAGACGCCCACCGTGCCGCCCATCAGCGCCGCGCGGATGAAGCCCCAGAGGAACTCTCCCATGACCACCTCCCGCACGCCAATGGGCGTGGTGAGCATGGCCTTGAAGACGGACTCAAAGGTCATTTTTACATAGAACCCATAGCTGCTCTCAAAGAAGGCGGTAAAGAGCGCCGTGGTGGCGACCATGCCCGGAGCCAGATACTGGGCATACGAGAGGCCGCCGATCTGCCCGATGAAAGGTGAGAGCCCCATCCCCAGAGCAGTGAGCATGAGGGCGGGATCCGCCAGGGTGGGTGAGATGTTCGCGAGGAAGTCCTTGCGATAGACCCCCCAGTTGCGGACGACCACATGCCAGGCCAGTTGAAAGGAGGTGCGGAATTCGTCAGTCATTGTCGTCGAGCTCGCGGCCGGTGAGTTTCAGGTAAACGTCTTCGAGGTTGGACGGGCGCAACTGGAGCGCCGTGGTGCCCAGCGTCTGCTGCAGGGCCAGGAGGTCATCGATCTTCGGGGCGCGCACACAGCACTGCCGCCCCTGGTGGAAGAGTTCCCAGCTGGGCTGGAGCTCCGCTTTGATCCGGGCATCAAAGTCGTGCGCAAAGGTAGCCACAAATCCGGGCGTCTCTTTGTCGATGAGTGCGCGTGGAGCCCCTGCGCCGACCACCGCTCCGCGGTTCAGAATGATGATGCGGTCGCACAGGATCTCAGCCTCGTGCATGTAGTGGGTGGTGACCATGACGGTCTTGCCCGCCTGGCGATAGGAAATCACTTTCTCCCAGATGAGGTGCCGCACGGCGGGATCCAGGCCGGTGGTGGGCTCGTCCAGGATGAGGAGTTCCGGGTCAGACAGAAGTGCCCGCACAAAGGCGAGCCGGCGCTTCATACCACCGGAGAGGGTTTTGATTGGTGCCTCCTTCTTGTGATCCAGGGACATGTGGGCCAGCAACTCGTTGATGCGCGGCAGGGCGGCTTTTTTGTCCACCCCCTCAAACCGCGCATAAAGACGCATGTTCTCCATCACCGTCAGACCTTCATCCAGGGCGTTCTCCTGGGGAACGACTCCAAGACGCTCTTTGATCTTCCGCGGATTCTGCGCGGGATCGTGACCGAAGACGGTGAGATCGCCACCAGTGCGGAGGACCGCCCCATAGAGACAGCCGATGAAGGTGGACTTGCCCGCGCCGTTGGGGCCCAGGAGCCCGACGCATTCGCCACGGCGCACTTCCAGGTCCAGCCCCTGCAGTGCGGCGAAGTCACCAAACTTTTTGGCCACGGCCCGGGCCACGATGACGGGCTCTGAGCCGGGGACAGCAGCGGACGGAGAGTCAGGGGCAATGCTCACGCGCCCGATGGTAGGGACGCTGAGGCAAAGTGCAAGTACAACGCGGAAGCGTTGCGGCAACGGCCCCTCAACCTGGAAGGGCAAACCGTCTGGACGCCCGGAGACGAGGAGTCATCGCTTCAGCTCCCCAGCCAGTTCCAGCAGGGCGTCCAGCATCTTCACCGCGGCCTGCGGCTCCAGGGAGTTCGTTCCCGGCCAGGTCTCATACCCACCGAGTTCAAAGTGACGTGGCGTGGGCAGGTAGCCGAAATAGCCATGGTTCAGCTCCACCATGAAAGAGTGCTTGAGCGGGCTGCGCTTTTTGAATTCCAGCCCAGTCTCCGCGAAGGTCTCGCAGGGAAAAGTCCCGATGCAGATATCGCCTATCCGGAGCGCCTGCAGGGGGATGCGTGCTGGGCCCTCTGCGGCACTGAGCTGTTGCACACGCCGGGCATAGATGGCGGGCAGATCGGCTTTCACAGACGGCACGTCGGCATTGGGCAGCTTCTCCTTGGCCCAAGCCAGAGTCTCGGGGCTCACCACCCGCCAGGACAGCTCGAGTTCGCGGAAACGCGCTTCCAGCTCTGCCTCATCCTTCCACTCTGTCCCGGCCAGGGCCTCCTGAACCTTTGCCGCCACATCCTCCGCGACCTTCCTCATCTGGGCGTAGGGAGGAGACGAGGGGCGCGGGGTGCGGAAGTTGACATTGTTGATGTCGCCGCTGGTGCCGTTGGCCAGGATGGGCACGAACGGCGGGAACTCATCATCCTTTGCCCCATTCAACCGCGCCAGCGCCGAGCAAAACATGCCGTAGTAGTCCGCGGAGATCTCGCCATTGCCCACACCGCCCACGTAGTGCAGAGAGTAGGCGGCAAAGACAGAGATCAACCGCCCCTGCGGCTCCCGCAAGGCCATGATGGACACCGTTGGATCTGTGGGTCCGGCTGGCTCCACCAGATTCGGGCTGCCTCCCGGCGGATTCATCTTCACCTTGTCCACCTTGCCAAACGGGTTCACGGGGGCCGTCCCGTCTTTCATCACCCAGCGCCGGTTGAAGACATGCTCAGGAGCTTCTGCCGTGGCGAATCCTATTTGCGCTGGACGCAAGCCATTCACCGCCCGCCGCACGCCGTCGGCGATGCGCCGGGCGATGAACTTTTGGTAGTCATCCAGCGGCTGGTCAGAGGCATAGCGGCTGTCCCCCAGGGCACTGGCTGCCGAGTGGGTGTGGGTGCCGGAGATCATCACCTGCGCAGGTGGGATGCCAGTTGACTCCTCGATCAGGCGTCGCGCCTCAATGCTCACGCTCCGGTGCAGTCCGAGAAGGTCACACACCACCAGCGCCAGCTTTGTCTTCCCGTCATCCAGCACCAGACAGCGGGCATGCAGCTCGTCATGCACACCTGTGGCCGGAAAGGGCACAAACCCTCCGATAATCTTCGCCCCCAGCTCAGGCGTGATATTGCTCGTGGCGGCCCCGGCACGCAGCGGGGTTGATGAAGGGCCCGCAGCAGCCACCAAGCCTGCGGAGAGGCACATCACGAGGAAAGCAGGCATCCATGAT
Source organism: Verrucomicrobium sp. BvORR034 (assembly GCF_000739635.1). Taxonomy (GTDB): domain Bacteria; phylum Verrucomicrobiota; class Verrucomicrobiia; order Verrucomicrobiales; family Verrucomicrobiaceae; genus Verrucomicrobium. The sequence continues at coordinate 128,986 of NZ_BATQ01000171.1, forward strand.
TTCATAAGCGTCCTGCCTCTACGGGACGCCCCAGTCAAGCTTGCACGGCCGGTGCCGGGATGACCAGTCATGGGCACATAAGTATCATGCAAATGGCAGCGCACTTCCTTCGGCGCAAATACTTGTCACAGTCTGATCTGGGCGGACATTTCAAGCTGTGCGTCTCGTTGTCGAAAAACCCTCCCCTCTGGCCGCCACGGAACTCGTGGTGTGTGAAATCGTGCGGGGTGAGGATTTTGGCTGCGTGTGGCACCACCACCCAGAGTGCGAGATCACGCTGGTGCTGCGCGGCGGGACCGAACGCATGGTGGGGGACAAGCTCACCCGCCTCCGCCCGGGGGATCTCACGCTGCTCGGGTCAGATCTGCCGCACGACTATCGCAACGATCACCCCGTTTCAGGTCGCCGGCCGCGGGTGGAGGCGATTGTGGTGCAGTTCATGCCGGATCTGCTGGGGGAGGGCTGGCTCCAGCATGCTTCCATGCAACGGGTTCATCAGTTGTTTCATCGCTCTCAACTTGGTCTGGAGGTCCGTGGTGTCACCCGTAGGCGGACTGCCTTGAGATTGAAACAACTGTCCCGTGCCGCCGGGCTGCGACGCGTGGTGCTACTGCTTGAGATCCTGGAAGACCTGGCGAAATCCAAGGATCTGGTGGAGATCGCCTCACCGGGCTTCCACGCACCGGCCCACCATGGCTCGACAGACCGCATCGCGCCCATCATCACGCACATTGAGTCCCACTTGGCCGCGACCATCCACGTGCGCGATCTGGCCATCATGGCGGGGCTGAGTGAGAGCGCCTTCAGTCGTCTGTTCAAGAAATGCACGGGCCGCTCCGTGCCACAGTACCTCAATGAACTGCGCATTGGCCGGGCCTGTCGACTGCTCGCTGAGACGGACGACACCGTAGCCCGCATCGCCACCACTTGCGGTTATCCATCCCCGGCAAACTTTCAGCGGCAGTTTCATCGGCATCAACAGCGCTCCCCGCTCGCCTACCGCGCTGCGGTAAGAGCCCGCGGATGACCAATTCATCCACGCCGGAAAAGGAGACTTCTTCGCCGGAAATGACGACACAGCGTCGGCCGTGGCCTTGCGTAAGTATCGGCCATGATTATCCCCTCCAAAAAATCCGCGGCCACGGCCCTCAGTGTCCTGCTGCTTCCCATGGCCTCCTTGCTGCCTGTCAGCGCCGCAGAACCAGTCAAAACCAAGATCGACCTGCTGGAGAGTGTCAAGACCGGTGATGTGGAGTATCACGTGAACCCCAAGGCGGATTTCCATGATGATCCCAAGGAGATCTGGACCATCCAACCAGACAAAAACCTCCACGTGAGCGGGCGGGGCTACGGCTATGTGGCCACAAAGCAGAACTATCGTGACTACCACCTCGTGCTTGAGTTCAAATGGGGCGCGAAGACCTGGGGCAAACGCGAGACCAAGGCACGCGATAACGGCCTCCTCCTCCATTCCCATGGGCCTCACGGTGCCTACGGCGACACCTGGATGGCCAGCATCGAGGCGCAGATCATTGAAGGCGGGGTCGGTGACATTCTGGTCCTCTCCCCCAAGATGCCCGATGGCACGACGCTGACCACCTCCCTCAGTGCCGAGTTCGCACTGGATCGGGACAAGGAGAAGATCTGGAAGCCCGGCGCTCCCCGCCAGACCGTGACGGCGGGCCGCATCAACTGGGAAAAACGCGATGTGGACTGGGCGGATGTGGTGAACTTCCGCGGCAAGGAGGACGTGGAGTCCCCCTTTGGTGAATGGACGCGTCTGGAGGTCATCGCCAAGGGCGACACCCTGCAGTATTTCGTCAATGGCGTGAAGGTGAACGAGGCCTTCGAGTGCAAGCCCAGCCAGGGCAAGATCCTCCTCCAGACCGAGGGTGCCGAAATGATCGTGCGCCAGTTTGAGCTGCACCCCTTGGGCACCGTCAAGGTGTCCAAGCCTGCCGCTGTGGCCGACGCCAAGTAGAGCCTATCCTCTGTTTCCTCGTACCCTCCCATGAGCACGCCTCCTCCGCTGAACCGACGTCACTTTCTCACTGCCACCGGTGCCGCAGTCATGGCGGGGCCGCTTGGGTCCGCGTCGGTTCAAGCGGCCCCCAGTCCGGGATTGATTCCTCAGGAGAACGCCCTGCCGGGCTCTCTGAACTGGCAGCTCACCCGGGTCCGGGTGGACGGGAAGAACTTCCGGTCTCCCTGGATCGAAGGCTACTGCTCGCGGCAGAGCGTGCTGGCCGGCCAGACGCTGGACATCATGGTCTCCGCCAAGCCGGCGCGGAAGTTCCAGCTGGAGATATTCCGCCTCGGCTACTACGGGGGGCGGGGTGCGAGGAAAGTGCATGAGTTGGGTCCCCTTCAGGCCTCCACCCAGGCCACGCCGCAGCCGGGGGCAAAAAACCTGCATGAGTGCCGCTGGCAACCCACGGTCACCCTGACCATTCCGACTGATTGGCGGAGCGGTGTTTACATCGGTCGCATGACCACCGTCCCTGAATCTGCAGACGAGGCCTACTGGCAGAGTTATGTGACCTTCATCGTGCGGGATGAACGCCCTGCTGACATCCTCTTTCAGTGCAGTGACAACACCTGGCAGGCCTACAACCGCTGGCCCAGTGACTTCTCCCTCTACACCCATCCGCAGGGCGGCCAGGGCCCATGGGCAGATGTCAGCTTTGACCGCCCCTATGGCCGGGAGTCGCAGTACAACGGCGTCGTCAACGATCCCCTCACCGTCGGCTCCGGGGAATTCCTCCCCTTTGAGTTCCCCCTCGCCTACTGGCTGGAGCAACACGGCTACGATGTCACTTACTGCTCCAACAGTGACATGGTCACTCCAGATCGCGGTCTGCGCTGCAAAGCCTTCCTCAGCGTGGGTCATGATGAGTACTGGGATCTCCGCCAGTACCGCAGTGTGGAGGCCATGAGAGATGCGGGGGTGAGCCTGCTCTTCCTCTCTGGCAACTCGGTGTGCTGGGTCACCCCCATGCGCCCCAGCAGCGATGGCGTGCCGCATCGCATCATTTCCCGCGATGGCCCTTATGGGGCCGAGCAGGACTACGCCAGGAACCGGGAGGCCAACCACGGCCCGTTTCCTGCGCGGGGACCGGATGAAGGGCTCCTCATGGGGGCCCGAAATGTCCGCCCCGTGAACGGCGGTGGAGACTGGATTTGCGAGAAGCCTGACCACTGGATCTTCGAAGGCACCGGCATGAAGAAGGGGGAAGCCATCCCCGGTCTCATTGGCTGGGAGTATCATGGACAACCGGCCACCGAGATTCCCGGACTGGAGGTGGTGGGCGGAGGCACGGCTTGGGTGGGCGGCACGACTCCCCAGCAATGGACTGCCACGATCTATCCCGGCCCTCGTGGAAACTTCGTCTTCAACGCCTCCACCATCTTCTGGGCTCAAGGCCTCTCCACGCCCCCCGGCCATGTGCTGCCTTGGTCGCACTGGAGCCGCCCCCATGGCCCCGATGAGCGCGTGCAGCGGATGACGCGGAATCTCCTGACCCGCGCGCTGACTCCACGGTGAGCGGATCACCCGTTAGTTATTTCCCATTCCCACCTGTGCCGGATATCACCCTCTATGCATCCCCTCTTGCCTTCTCCAAGCCGTCGCCAGTTCCTCACCCACGCCGCCTTCACTGCCGGGGCCTGCCTTCTTCCTGCCGGTCAGCAGGCTGCGGCCTTCCAGCCTCCGTATGAACGCACCCTGCGGGACCGGCTCTGGATGTGGGGGCATGATGCTGGCTCGCTGACCCAAGGATACGGCATCGGTGGCAAAGACAGCGACATCGAGCCGGCGGCGGCGCTGGAATACATGGGCATCCCCAACTGCTGCATGGTGCGATTCACGGGCACGCCCCTTCCTCCTTTCGACGACTACGTCAAGCAGTTCGCCAAGACCCGCCGCCTCACCTGGAGCTTCGTGGATGGAGGAAAGAACTTCACCACCGCACAGAAGCTGGAGCAGGCGCTCGACCTCGCGAAGAAGAACCCGCATCTCACCGGATTGGACATGGACGACCTCTTCCTGGGCGATGCCCTGCCCAAGAACGGCGGCACAGAGGCCGCCGCCCATCTCACCGTGGCGCAGATTGCCCAGGTGAAGAAGGACCTGCAGGCCTTTGGCCGACCGCTGGACCTTTCCATGGTGATTTACACGAACCAGCTCCACCCCATCATCAAGGCGCATGTGGAGCCCGTGGACAAGGTGTACCTCTGGACCTGGAAGGCCCGGGAGCTGGAGAATCTGGAGGCGAACTTCGCCGCGTACCGCAAGATTGCCCCCACCAAGCCCACGCTGCTGGGCATCTACATGTGGGACTTTGGCGAGAAGAAGACGATCCCGATCCCCCTGATGGAGCACCAGTGCCGGCTCGGTCTGGACTGGCTTAAGGAGGGCCAGATCGAAGGGCTCATCTTCCACTGCACGCCTCTCTGTGGCATGAAGCTGGAGGCCGTGGAATGGTCCCGGGACTGGATCGCCCGCCACGCGAACGACATCGTGCAACCATGACCCGGGCGTGAGTGCCTATTTTCCGTGAAACGCCGCCCGGGCTGATGTATGCATGCCAAGTGCATCATGGCCGAGACGCGTGACATCCCTGACTACCCGCTCACCGACTACGTGCAGCCGGAGATCGCCGAGCTGGGACTGTACGTGGGTCGCTTCGAAGTGCTCAATACCCAGATGGACCGCCCGCCCGGCATGCATCGCCACGGGCATTTCGAGCTCTTCTGGCTGCATGGTCCTGCGGCACACTTTAATGACTTCGAGCACTTCAAGCTCCCAGCGACGCGCCCGTCCTTCATCCTGGTGAGCCCCGGTCAACTGCACCGCTGGGAAGGTGCCGATGACATCCGCGGCACACTGATCTCCTTCACCACGGCGTTCTTCGATGGCAGGGAGCCTCCGCCCAGCCGCCTGATGCAGCTGGGTTATGTGAACCGCATGTGTTACCCACCGGTGCTGACGGCGGACGCCGACCTTGAAGCAGGTGTCGCCCCACTCATCGCGCGATGCGAACAGGAGTACGCCACCCGCGGTGAGGGGTGGATGGAGATGTGCCGACACAGCATCCGGCTGATCCTGCTGCTCGCCAGTCGTGCCTGGTTGCGGCATGAGCCGGAGCCCAGAGAGACAGGGCGCTCACGGGAGCTGTTGCAGCGGTTCCAGGCGGAGGTGGAGAACAGCTTCCGCCAGCCGATGTCTGTGGCCTCCTACGCCAGGAGATTGGGGGTGACCGCAGGGCACCTGAACGATGTGGTGAGACAGTTCACCGCTGGCACCGCCGGCGAGCTCATTCACGCCCGGGAGCTGCTGGAGGCCCGGCGCCTGCTCATGCATACAGAGCTCAGCGTGTCGGAGATTGCCTATCAACTGGGCTACAAGGACCCTTCCTACTTTGCCCGGGTCTTCCGCAAAAGCACCGGCCAGGCCCCGGCGGATTTTCGCACCGCCATCCGTGAGACCTGTCGGGCCGGAGTGGGTGCATGAGGGCGTTGCCCCACCCGGATCGGAACGTCATCCTCAAAAAGTACTGGTTGGTCCGCGGAATGTGCCGGGATCCAGAATTGTGCGGATGGGCGTAGTGAGAGATGCTCCCACCAGCCATGAAAGCGATCGCCCTCACCCACTATCTGCCCATTGCCGACGAGAAGTCCCTGTTCGACACGGACCTTCCCCAACCCACCCCGACCGGCCGCGACCTGCTGGTGAAAGTGCAGGCCGTCTCCGTGAACCCGGTGGACACCAAGGTGCGCTCCCCCAAGCCTGTGGTGGAAACCACGCCCAAGGTGCTCGGATGGGATGCGGCTGGCATTGTGGAAGCCGTGGGCCCGGAAGTGACCGCGTTTAAGCCCGGGGATGAGGTGTACTACGCTGGCGACATCACCCGCCCCGGCTCGAATGCGGAGTATCAACTGGTGGACGAGCGGATCGTGGGACACAGGCCGTCGTCCCTCGACTTCGCCGGTGCCTCCGCTTTCCCGCTGGTGACCCTGACCGCCTGGGAGGCCTTGTTTGAGCGCCTTGGCATCGACCCAGCAGGGCGGAAGGATGCAGGAAAAACACTGCTCATCATCGGCGGCGCCGGCGGGGTGGGCTCGATCGCCATCCAGCTGGCCAAGCGTGCCGGTCTGGTGGTGATCGTGACGGCTTCCCGCCCTGAAACCACGGTGTGGGTGCAGGAGCTGGGCGCAGATCACATTGTGGACCATCGCGAGCCTCTGGGCCCGCAGCTCAAGGAGCTTGGGTTCGCCGAGGTGGACTACATCGCTAACTTCTTCAACACCGACATCTACTGGTCGGCCATGGCGGAGCTCATCCGGCCCCAGGGCAAGATCGTGGGCATCGTGGAGAACGACCAGCCGGTGGACATTGATGAACTGAAGGCGAAGAGCGCCACGTTCGTGTGGGAGTTCATGTTCACCCGCTCGAAATTCCAGACGCCCGACATGGCAGAGCAAGGCCGCATCCTCACTGAGGTGGCGCGCTTGATTGATGCGGGAGAGATCAAACCGATCCATCGCGGCGTACTAAAGCCAATCAACGCCGAAAATCTGCGGCAGGCCCACGCGCTGCTGGAGAGCAAACGCAGCATTGGCAAAACCGTGCTGACAGGCTGGGCCTAAACTCGCCACGCCACTCTTAGCTCTCAACTCTTAACACCTCACCCAGATCACCACCATGAACCTGCAAATCGAAAATCAACTCGCCCTCGTCTCCGCCTCCACCAAGGGCATCGGTCTGGCCATTGCCAGAGCACTCGCCCGCGAAGGCGCACGCGTCATTGTCAACGGTCGCAGTGCCGCCTCTGTGGATGAAGCCGTGGCCCGCATTCTCGAAGCCGTGCCGAACGCGCAGCTTGAGAAATTCCCCGGCGATCTCTCCGATGCCGCCACGGCGGAGAAGCTCGCGGCTGCCTATCCTGAGGTGGACATCCTCGTGAACAACCTGGGCATCTTTGATCCCAAGCCTTTTTCCGAGATCCCCGATGCGGAGTGGCAACGTTTCTTCGACGTAAATGTTCTCAGCGGGGTGCGGCTCAGCCGTCTCTACTTCGACGGCATGATCAAGCGCAATCGCGGTCGCATTATCTTCATCTCCAGCGAGAGCGCCCTGCACATCCCGTCTGAGATGATCCACTACGGCATGACCAAGACCGCCCAGCTCGCGGTGGCCCGTGGCCTGGCGGAGCTGAGCGCCGGAACCGAGGTGACCGTGAACAGCGTTCTACCCGGCCCCACCCGATCCGAAGGGGTGGAAGAGTTCGTGGATAAACTCAGCGGCGGTCAGCCCTTCGAGGCGTTTGAGAAGGAGTTCTTTGAGAAAGTGCGCCCCACCTCCCTGCTCAAGCGGTTCGAGACCGTGGATGAGATTGCCAATGTGGTGGCCTTCGTCTGCAGTCCCCTCGCTTCCGGCATCAACGGCTCTTCCGTGCGCGTGGAAGGTGGGTTGGTGAAAGCGATCGCCTAAGCCAGCCCTGGGCGAATTTTTGCCCAGGCAAGTTCACGCATCTCAACTCCGGTTGAGATGCGTTTTTCTTTTGGCATCTCCCCCCTCACCCAGCCCACTTGCCACTCATGTCGAAGCTCCCAGACGCCCTCAACAGCCTGCTCTCTGAACTGGAACGCTTCGGGGAAGACCATGACCACGGCGACACGAAGCGGGAGTCGAAGATGCTCAACATCACCCGCGATACCGGAGAGTTTCTGGCCGCACTCATCCGCGCCACCGGAGCCCGCAACATCCTTGAGGTGGGTGCCTCCAACGGCTACTCCACGCTCTGGCTGGCCTTTGCCTCCCAACCGCTGGGAGGAAGCATCACGACGCTGGAGCGCTCCGCCGCCAAGGTGGCCATGGCGCGGGAGAACTACGAACAGTCCGGGTTGCAGGGACTGATCACCCTGGTGGAAGGAGATGCGGGCGACTTCCTGGGCAACGCCGACAGTGGCAGCACCGATCTGATTTTCCTCGACTCCAACCGGGCCGACTACCTGGCTTGGTGGCCCCATCTGAAACGCCTTCTGCGCCCCGGCGGCACCCTGGTGGTGGACAACGCCACCTCCCACCCCGAGGAAGTCGCGGGTTTCGTGGCAGTGGTGAATGCCGATGAAGCGTTCACCACCGCGCTGGTGCCAGTGGGCAAAGGGGAGTTCCTGGCAGTGAAGGCGGGGTAAGAGGAAATAGAAAAGATCGTCCACATCGGGCAACCATTCCCGCCCCCTCATGCTGTCCCAAGCACCCGTTTTCTAGATCAAACCTCATCTTCATTCAGGATCCGGGCTCCAAAGATGTTTTTTCGGCACCGGGAGTTTGGAGCGATCAATGCGGAGAAAGATCGAGGTGGTACCAGCCTCAACAATCCATTGGTGAACCAGCGCGAGTCCTTCCACTTCTGCCTTCCCGGCAACCACCGACCTTCGTTCACTCACAAGTTTTTCGGCTTCTTCGGTTCCAACAATCCCGACCAGGACTGCCCCCAGCATGCTGGCACGATACGCACCTACTTTGCCACCGGACATCTCCTCCAGGAGGGCTGGCACAGCAGGCCGACCGAATGCCACCACCGCGGTCGTGAGGGGAAACTCCTTGGGAATCTGCTGGGTCCAGATGGACTCGGTCTGATCCATGCACTCCACCATCACAGGAAGGGCCCACTGGATGTCAAACTGCACCAAGAGCTCACCCACCCGCTTGTGCACCTCGTTGCTCTTCTTCGCGTAGAGCAGGGCAATCAGCTTGTTGCTGGCCAGATCGAAGCGGGCCTCATCCTTCTTCTCAATCGCCTCGGTCACCTGCTGGGCGAGAGTCTCCGCGTAAGAAACCGCGAAGTTTGACTCACCAAGAAGCGGCAAGGAGCCCAAGCCCGACAGGGCTATGAGCACGGAGAGACAGTGGCGACGCAACATTCCGGGTTCCTTGTGTGCTCAACTGTTCATCGAATGCCGGATGTTTCAAGGCCTTCGACTACCGGAACTCCAGATCGCCGAACAGGCTCCGGTCATTCATGTTGCCATTGCCAATGTTTGAGGACCAGATGTAGCGGTCGATCTGATCGCGGATGAGGGGATGGTTGCGGGCAAAGTTGGCTCTCCAGAGAGTTCCGGTCGTGGGCACCCCTGCACCAAGCGTCTTGAAAGGGATGGTGACCAGCGCCTGCCAGGTTCGAGTTGCCACATCGGTGCGGGAATGCACTTCCCACTCTCCTTTGAAGGCGGGATCATCCTTGCCATGACGCGGGTCCATGACGTCCGCCACCGCCCCATTCAGCGCATCGTATCGTGCAGTGGGATGAATGCCGGTCATGAACCGATAGGCCAGCTCCTGGCCTGCATGAGGGGCCAGGTAGATGTCCACGGATTCTTTGTCACCCAAGGCCTGCTCACGCCGTGTGCCGGGCAAGGGAGGCTTGGTATCAGGCTCCAGTTCGCTGGTCAGCAGGAGGTACAGGTTCGACTGGTCATACAGCGCCCGCACGGACGACTTGCGAGAAAGCTTGTGGAAGGGAGGAACACGCGTGAAATCCGCTTCCTCCGCTTTTGCCCAGGCACCGGACTCCAGCGTCACACCTGACGAGGCCGCCACCACCGCCAGACGTTTCTTGCCCGGCAACGGAGCGTCTCGCATGCTCTTGGTGTCCCAGTTGAAGCAGGTGTTCGCGAAGGGCTCCTGGTATCCATCGTGAGCGAGCCTCAAGTGCTCAGCCGAATGGCCGGAGAAAGGGAAAAAGACCTGAGCCCAATCTCCTTCCGATCTGGTGCGCGCGCCTTTCTTGTAAAGCGCGTCAATCGCCTCGTTGCGGGCATCGATCGCGTTCAGCAACTGGTCCCGGGAGGGAGCATCTGCGAGCAGGACGAAGGACTGGTAGAGATGCACCACCTTGGCGAGATGGCGCAGGTAGTCGAACTCCGTTCGAACCAGCGCCAGGCGGGTCTTCACCTTGGGCGTCGCGGCCAGCGATTCCGCCCGTGCAAGATCACCCTCCAGCGCGGCGAGGACTTGGGGAGGATAGAGGAAAGCAATGAGAGGAAAGGGATCCGTCACCGTCTTGCGCCGCCGACCATCATAGGTCTGGTAGCTCCACGCATCGCCCCGGGTGCCGATGTGATCTGAGTAAAGATTTATGGCGTGGTAGAGCCGGTCGTAGAACGAAAGCATGGCCGGGGCCGAGCCCCCGAAAGCGGCCTCGCAGAACTCTGGCACCAGTTTGGCAGCCGAGTTGCCGACGGGATCATCAAACATACGGCCCATGGTGTAGTACACCGGGCCTTCCAGCCCATAGAGCTGGCCCGGCCCGTCGCGCAGCAGGCTCTGTGTTTTGTTCTCCGCCAGCCTTCTGACCTGTGCCTCCACAAAACCCGGCGTACGCATAGGCGTATAGCGGGTCACCAGATTCGGGCACCAGTTGTAAACGTAGCCGCTGAAGCCGCCCGGCACCTCATAGTCCCGCCAGGGAGCGATGTCGGTTTCATTCGTACCTGTCAGCATGATGTTCACGTTCGCCGGAAACGCTTTGAAGGTCTGGGGCGGGCGCGCCGTCAGGATGTAGGACATCATGGTGATCCGCCCCTGTGGATGCGATTTCAGAAGGCGCTCCGCTGTCAGCTTGTTGAAGGTCCAGATCTTCTCACCCCAGTCGTCCCCCGTGCCATAAAGCGCCCCGCACTCCTTGCACTGGCATTCCTGATACCCATCCGGCTGCCCCAGATCCACCGAGGCGTATCCGTTCTCCAACTGCCGCACCATGTCCTGGTAGATCAACTCCTGCACCTGGGGGTTGGAGAGGCAATACTGGGCATTGCCTGCGGGGACACTCTGCCGCTCGCCATTCACCAGCGCAAAGTACTCGGGGTGACTTTTGGAGTATTCTTCCGGAGGAATCGCCCGTGACCAGGTGTGCCCTCCGAAGAGAGAATCCACCCGTGGGAAACGGTTCAAGGAAAGGTCATAGAAACTCGCATTCGCCGGATGCGACGTATTGACCTTCAACAACGGGTTGTGACGGAGCTTAAGATCCCTTGGCACAGAGGCCGTCGGCTTTTTGAGAAATTCGATGGCCGGGGAGTTCAGCAGATCGACCTTGGCGGCATCCGCCACCTGGCTGTACGAAGGAAGATCAGGATAGAGGAAACGCGCCCCCAGATACTGCCGGGCAAAGTCGGCCGCTCCTTTGGCGGTGCCGACAAAGTCCCACCCTGGTTGGCGACGGTCTTTGGCCTCTACAGGCAGCCGTGAGGGCGCGTCATGGCCGGCAATGATGACGTTCTCTCCGACGACCTGCTGCACATAGCCCCAACCTTCCAGTCGAAGGGCGTCAGGAACCTGCTGGGCAGCATATTTCGTCTGCCCGAGATAAATGCCCGGCTTGGACGGCTCGTGTTGCGACTCCTGCACCACAGGGATCTCCACGCCATTGGACTGAAAGGCGGTCTGCAACATGCGCGCTGTCTGTTGCAGGGATCCAGCGAGGGTCGTGGCCGGCTGCGAGCCGGAATCAGGCAGCACGATCTGATAGTTCGTCTTGCCATCGCTCCACAGCGAAAGATCTCCATTGGCAGACTGCGAGTGCAAAGACGCGGGAATCAAACAAGCCGCGGCCCACGCAAGGAGGCAACGGACATCAACCGGCGGGGAGAGACGAAGGTTCATGGAAAGGAAGGCGAGCGCACAGATTACGAGAGCGACCCGGCCTTTTTGTCACGATGAAGAGTCGAATCTCGCTCCAGAAGCACCTGTGTGGGGTCAAGGCATCTCTCCAAAGCCCTGGAAACTGCCCTCAAGAAATCCGAAATGTCAGTTCCTACTAGAACTCCGAAGTCGGAACCGCACCGGTTGATATTTTCAAGCGTCATGCCGCCGCATCCGCCGCATTTTCAGAATCGACCAACGAAGAAAAGACACAACCAGAGAAACAATCCCATCATGCATGAACACAAAGAGGAACCCCCCTCCGGCCAAGGCGGAAGTAAAATTGCTATAAATGGCGGCAAAGCGAGCCTCATCACCTACGCTATGCGCGTAATCGACAATATACGCGATAAACCCAAAAGTGCACCAAACTGCTATGTGGATCAACATCCGCCACGCCCCGGCCAGCTTGTGCATGAGAATCGTCGCACAAGTATTGACGAACAAAGCTGCCAGAACCGCAAAGGGGAGCACCATTCAAATACTTGATTAACAGATTAGTTTCAAAGGTACAGGATTGAATTGACCCGGGAACCAGATTTGCTGCGCTGGCAGCAAGCCCTTCGGAATAGCCCGGCTTCTGGCACATTCATCTACAGACACTTGATGACATCGAGACAATCCATCTGCCAGACCATCTGGACAACGCCCGCGCGTGGGGACTGACGACGACTCACTTTGATCAAGGCACCGTGTACATGATCAGCATTTTTCGTTCCTCCGAAGCCAATCACGGTCTACGGTGCCACTGGCCACCGCGCATTGGTCTACCGGGGCAGAAGACATGTCTCAAGAATCTTCCCTGCGTTGTCGGTGACGATGATGACACTCATCCCTATCGCGTCGACGTTCGTCCTGATCTTGAACCGCCTCCCAAAAAAATGCCCGGCTGATAGCACCCGCCCCCCGGAAAGGCCATCCTCGCTCTTCACAGACAGCTCGGGCCAGCTGCACCGCCCATTCTCGCAGCTCAGATGGGGACCTATTGCTCATAGGAAAGTCCGGCTTCATGTCTTTGATTCGGTTTTGATTGATTGCTCTACGCCTTCTCTGGGGGTCACCGCCTGCTCTTTTTCAGCGTTCAGATGCATTTCCCTCTATCTGCTCATGCGACTGTCGTTTCAGGGAAATTAGCCATTTCTCCACCGCATGGCGAGTCCAGAACGCTTTCTTCTGCTCCTCGTTCATGCTCTCATGATACACCTTTGGAGCAGCAGCCGACAACAGAGCCGCTTCTTCGGACAGGCGATTCTGGAACTCAAGGCTCTCATCCAAAGAGAACCTCACGTCAAGCTTCCGCGCTATGCCGCCCTCGACAGAAGTTGCCAGGATACGGCGTGGATGGTCGAGCGGACTGTAAGTGCTCCAACGTCTTCGCGAATGTGCCTCCCTCCATTGGGCCAGGATAGCAGGCTTCTCACCTAGCAAGACGTCAGCATCGACCAACTCCATCCTTGATGCTTTCAGTCGAAGCATCGAATTCAACCCAGCAGAAGTGAGGCAGGAATTCCGTTGATGCACGCTGCACGAAACGAGCGCGGCCACCAGGAGTGCGAGAGCAAGTTTGGAGAGCATTTGAATCGGTGGAATCCGGCTGTGCACTGTGATAATGTTTTGGAACCGAACCGCGCAGGCTTCATCAGATGTCGCTGCTCCTCAGACTCTTTCGTACGAGGCACTGTAGTGAACTGCACTTCTACGATCAAGCAGGTAAAGATTTCCGAAGAAGATTCCGCGAATGGCAGCCTCCGTCATCTTTCAGGCTGCTGCCCCTTGGAATAGCCCGTCTACTGGCACACTTTCAGCCCATAAACACGCCACCGCGCTCGACTCCCCAAGATCGTATCGAAGAAGGATGCTGCGAAAGCACAGATCGAACTCCGAGTGAGCCTCACGCTCCAGCTCCACAACCTCTGCCTCAGTCCGCCGCGAAGGTTTGAAATCAGCTTGGGAATCTCTCCGGCACGTTCATCCGGCACTTCCATCGGACCTAGGTCCTACTCGAGTACGCAGGCAATGTTGTTACTCTTTGCAAACACGAACTTCATGAAGCCTGCGTCACACCCAATCCCATCGCCGACCCTGATGAGGTTCAAGACCTCGTTGAAATCCCTCGCCACGGCAGCTCTCGCCATGCTGATCGCGGGCTGCGCCACCAGCAGCCGGCTCGAGGAACACAAGACGATCGCCTACTCCGCTGGCTTCAAGGTCATCAACCCGGTGAAGCCGGACCAGGTCGCCATCCTTTCGTCACTCCCCAAGGACAAAGTCACACCCATCAACTACCAGGGCAAGACCTACTACATCCTGCCTGACGCAGAGAACAACCAGGCCTTCGTAGGGGGCAAGATGGAGTTCACGACGTATCAACACCTCTGCATGAAGAAGCTGCGCGAGGAGGAACGGGCCGCAGAACAGATGGACCAGGCGGCTGCTTACCATCACATGAACTGGGGTGCCTGGGGAGGCTGGCCGATGGGCTACGGACGGGTCATTCACTACCGGTAGGATTTGGCACGGCATAAGGCCAAAGTCCGATAGCACAGCTCGCACCGCACAAGTAGCGTCGCTCCATGAGCAGCCTCATTGTCATTGGGTTCAACAACGAAGCCGGCGCCTTTGCCATGCGTGCGGAATTTGCGAAACTGCAAACCCAGTACCTGATCGAAATGGAAGACGCGGTCGTGGTGACTCGCGATGCGGGAGGTAAGCCACAGCTGCATCAGGCCGTGAATCTCACCGTCAGCGGTGCCGTCGGCGGAATGTTCTGGGGAACTCTGCTGGGCCTGCTCTTTCTGAACCCGCTACTGGGCGCAGCCATCGGTGCGGGTTCAT
>NZ_BATQ01000170.1 GCF_000739635.1 Verrucomicrobium sp. BvORR034
GTTCCAGTGCGTCAGTGCGTCAAGGTGTCGGAGACGCAGTTGTACGGAGTACAGGCTTCAGCCTGCGGGAGACTGGGCCACTGAAGATTGTCGTGATCTGAAGCGGGACTTGGGGACGCCATGCCCCTGATTCAAAGCTTCCTCCCGTCTCAGGTCTTCTGTCTTCTGTCTTCTGTCTTCCAGTCTTGTGTCTCCCGCGCAGCGGGTCGCAGCAACGTCCGCCCCTGTCAATCAAGGTATTCCGGCTTGAAGGCAACCCCCGCTTTGACCAGCATTTGCACCAGCTCTTCCCTGAACGATTTCACCCGATGATGCTCCGGCTGCTGTGCAATGTACTCTTTGACCGCCTCCCGTGAAGTGGCGCTGACAGAGAATGCTGAATACCCTTCCTGCCAGGCGAAATGGTTCAGTCCGACCTCTTGGTGCACCCATATGGATGATGCCTTTTTCAACTCCCGCATAAAGTCGGAGAGACAGTGCGTGGGTTTCAGGCCGATCAACAGATGCACATGATCATTGATGCCTCCGACCCCCTGGCAAAATCCTCCGAGTCCGTGCACCGTACCACCTAAATACTCGTGCAATCGGGGAAGCCACTCCGCACCGATCAGAGGCTCCCGGTTCTTGGTACTGAAGACGACATGGTAGTGCAGCGAGACATAGGTGCCGGACATGTTTGATGATGCGTGGAGAAAGAGGATCTTGCTGGCATCCCCTTCGGGATGCAAATTTCTTTCTGCTTTCCGGAGGTATCAGTCGCTACGCTCCCTCAACCGTCCGGCTAATGGCTGCGATGCCTCCGGCATCACCCGCTGCGCGGGAGACACAAGACTGTAAGACACGAGACAGAAGACCTGAGACGAGAGGAAGCTTTGAATCAGGGGCATGGCCGTCCCCAAGTCTCGCTTCAGGTCACGACAACCACTTCAGTGGCCCAGTCTCCCGCAGGCTGAAGCCCGTACTTCTCACAACCCCACCCCCAACATCTTGACGCACTGGAGCTGCGACCTTGCTGCCACCCCTACCGGGGTGGAAATTTCCTCTTCTACCCTTCCGGAGGTATCAGTCGCTACGCTCCTTCAACCGTCCGGCTAACGGCTGCGATGCCTCCGGCATCCAGGTGCGTTGATCACATTCTCGCGTCGTGCCAGCGCCAACCAAGCCCGCACCCATGCAGGCTGAAGCCTGTACTCCGTACAACTTCGGCTCCAACACCTTGCCGCACTGCCTACTGCCCACTGCCCACTGCCCACTGCCCACTGCCCACTGCCCACTGCCCCCCGACGCACCGGCACTTTTTTCCGTATCCTTCACTGCCCAGTTGCCTCCCGCCTCCCGGAGCGGGATACTTTTCCTGTGATCGAATTTCTCCAATCTCTCCTCGATCAGGGCTTCGCCGTGGTGAAGCTCGGTCCGGCTGACCCGGCAACCCCCGAAGAGATGGCGGAACTGCTGGCGGAATTTGACCAGCGGCAGCGTGACAACCTCGCCCACGACGCCCCGGTGCTGGACCTTCCGGCCGCATCTTGGGCTGCTGGACTGCTCTACCAGGCGATTCACCTGCTCGCCGCGCGCGACGTCGATGCGGTCGGCATGGAGGTCGCTCTGTCTGAGCCGTGCCCCGTACCGCGCAGCGCCTCGGTGGACTACTCGGTGGACCTCCTCTTCCAACACCTGCCGGAGGTGGCCAAGTTCGCCGCCCGCATGGCCCCGGATGACCCCTTGGTGGCCCGGATCAAGAAACTGGGGGCCGCCTGGCCGCTCAGCTCCGTGGGCATGATGCTGGAATCCTGGAACGGGGTGAAACCCATCGTGAATCACCCCTGCCTTCTCGCGCTCTACACCGACCGTATCCTCCGCACCGCCGATCTGGCCCGTCTGGAGGAGTCCGCTGTCCGACAGGCCGCGGAGGACACCGTGGGAGCATATTCTGATCTCAGTCCCAAGGTGGCCCAGCATCTGCGCTTGCCTCTGATGGACGTTCCGCTTTGAATTAGAAAAAACACCGCCATTATCTCCATGACATCGCCTGATTCTTCAGACGCGTCGCACATCGCCGCCCGCCTCCAGACGGAGGTGTTGCAAGGCCTCCGCCAGTCTTTTGTCGCCAAAGATGAGGTCGTGGACCTGCTGGGCGTCTGTCTCGCAGCGGGGGAGAATCTTTTCATCCTGGGTCCGCCCGGCACGGCCAAGAGCGCGCTCGTGCACGCTCTGGGTCAAAGGCTGCGGGGTGATACGTTCTCGTACCTGCTCACCCGCTTCACCGAACCCAACGAGCTCTTTGGCCCCTTCGACATCCGGCGTCTCCGCGAGGGGGATCTGGTGACCAATACCGAGGGCATGCTCAGCGAGGCGTCCCTCGTGTTCATGGACGAACTGCTCAATGCCAACAGCGCCATCCTCAACAGCCTCCTCACGGTGCTGAACGAGCGCGTGCTGCATCGCGGGCGCGAGCGCCTGAAGGTGCAGGCCCTCATGTTTGTGGGCGCCAGCAACCACCTGCCGGAGGAAGACGCCCTGCGCGCCCTCTTCGACCGCTTCCTCCTGCGCGTGCGCTGCGATGCCGCCCCGGAAGACCGCCTCATGGAGGTGCTGGACGCTGGCTGGCGGCTGGAGTCCACCCCGCCGGAGATGTCCTCTCTGGGGCCGGAGCACATCCGCCTCATTCAGCAGGCCACATCACGGGTCTCCCTGAAGCCGGTGTTGAAGGACTACGTGGACCTCGTCCACCGCATCCGCCACGCGGGCATTGCTTTCTCAGACCGCCGCGCCGTGAAGGTGCAGCGCCTGGTGGCCGCCAGTGCCCTGCTCTGTGGCCGCATGGAGGCCCGGCACTCTGACCTCTGGGTGCTGCGCTACCTCTGGGACCGGGATGAACAGATGGAAGTGCTGCGCTCCCTGGTTCAGGAATCAACCAGCCGGGGTGAGGACACCTCCGATGCCACCGATCACCCGCGCGCCTCTGCCAGCGGGCAGCCGGATGCCGAAGCCCTGGCCCGCAGCCTGACCTGGCTGGAAGGCCGTCTGGACCCCGGTGCCGCTGCATCGAGCCAGGCCTACCTGCGCGACCGGCTGGCCATTCTGGAAGGCAGCGTGCAGTGGGTGCAACGGACCGATCAGCGCGAATTCCTCCAGTCCCGCATCCATCAGCTCTGGGGTGCCCTCAAAACGAAGGAACCCGAAGCGCTGGCCGGTGTCTGATGTCTTGACCGATCGCATCTCCCATCGACAAACCCTCGCCCCATGACTGCGTCGCCCCCTGCGCCTGTCGCCCCCTCTGCCACCTCCTGGGTGGCAAGACTGGCCGTTCCCTTGGCGGCGACGCTGGATCCGCTCCGGCTGCTGCCCGGTCTGGAAGGACGGCTCACTGGCGCGTGGATCTGGGTGAAGGGCGGCCCCCTCACCGACTCCCAGCAGGCGCTCTATGCCACCGTGCCGTGGCACAACCGTTTTTCCTCCGCTGCGGAGGGCTGGCTTTTTGAGTCCGATCAGGCGCTGCCTTGGGGAAAGCTCCCAGAGGGTCCCTGGCGTCCCCTGGCCGAGCTCCTGGTACCGCTGGCTCCGCCCTCGTCCTTCCCCGGGGAGTTGCGCAACCGGGCACTGCTGGAAATCCAGCGCAGTGACCTCGCCACTCCCGCCGCCCTGCTCATGCTGCCCGCCGCGGACTGGTACGAGTATGCGCATAGCGCCCCGGCCCTGCGGCTGGAGCGCCTCAGCTTTGTGCTCAACGAAGCCCAGGGCCAGGTCCTGGTTTGCGGTGAGCCCCTGCCCCCGCTGCCCGGTCGCCGTTATTATTTCCACGGTCCCGCCGCCATCCCGTGTGGACATGCGCCCTTTCCCGCACTCCAGCCCTCCACCCTGGCCTCCTGGCTGCGTCTGGCCGAAGGCGAGACCGCCCTCTTCGATGAAGACGGCACGTATGCCCGCATCAGCGCGGACCTCTGGCGGCCCGCCAGCCGCAGCGCCATCCGCGCCAACTGCGCCCCCTTGAAGCGATGAACACGGTGGTTTCCAAAACCGGATTCAGCGGGGAGATGGCCAACGCCGCCGCCTGGCTGACCCCTGCCATGGAGGCGGACTGGCACTGGGACCTGGACGGCAGCGCGATCCTGTGGGAGGACGACACCACCGTGGTCATGGCCGAGGAGCTGGCGATCATCTGCGAGCGTTATCACCATGAACCCCCGCCGCCCCTCTCCGCCATCGTCTCCGCGCTGGCCATGTTGAAGGGCTGCCGCGGCCCTTCCATCCCCCCAAGCCCAGAGAAGGCCGCGCCCCACTGGCCGGCAGATCTGCTGAAGACTCCTGCCGCCAAGCACGCGTTGCTGGACCTGATGTTCCACCAGTTGGAGGATCCCCTGCCCGCCTCCGGGGACACCATCGCCCAACTCATCCGGATCAACTGGCGGCCCGGTGTTGAAGACCGTCTACAACGGCAAAACACCCGCTACACGAGCCGCGAGCGCATCCGCGTGGCGATCAGCCGCGTCTCTCCTGAGCAGCTCCGGCTGCGCCTGGAAACAGGGGTGGAGGGCATGGTCCAGGCCGCGCCGGACCTCCCCAAACCGGAAGGCTACTCGCCCCAGACGCTCATGCGAGCGCTCGCGCAGGATCCAGAGACCGCTGGTCTCTCCCTGCTGACGCGGGACATCATGGCGGCACTCACTTTGCCCCAGGTCATGTCGCTCAAGGAAGAACGCGCCACCTCCGGTGTGTCGGACCTCAGCAACCGCGGCCCCATTCACCGGCTGCTCCTCTCTGAGCTGGCGCATGACGATGACATGCTGGCCGCCCGGCTGGCTCTGGGCGAGGCCCTCTATCTCCAACCGGAGCCTCCAGCTCACCGGCCCCCGGGCACTCAACTGCTGGTGATGGACAGCGGGCTGCGCCTCTGGGGTGCGGCCCGCATCTTCGCCCTCTCTGCCGCGCTCGCCCTGCGGCTCAAGGCCAAGGCTGGCACCAGTAACGAGGTCTGGCGGGCCAAAGGGGTGTACTGGGAGAAAGTGGACCTGGACTCCGTGGAAGGCGTCAAGAACCAGCTCAAGGTCCTGGAGACCTCCTACGACCTGACCGGGGCCCTGGCCAATCTGCCGGACTACTTGCCGGAGACTCCCGACCGCGCCCAGGACCTGGTCCTGGTGATTCACGATGCCACACTGCGTGACCCCGCTTTTCGCAAGGAGCTGGCCGCGCATCTGGACGCCTGTTGCCCGCTTCACATCGTCGCCGTGGATGCCGAGGGACGTCTGACCCTGCACCAGTACTCACGCCAGGGCATCAAGCTGCTGCACCAGGCCCGCTTGAAGCTGGAGAAACTCCTGTCCCTGGACCCAGGAAACAATCGCTCCGGCACCCGGCTCCGCGCCATGCGCTCGTGGCCGGCCGTCTTCGGCCCCGCCCAGCTGCCCTTCCTCCTCGCGCCGGCATCGCCCATCGTGGCCGCCCTCACCCTGCGGCACGACAGCCGCCAGACGACCTTTGGCCTCACTCAGAGCCGGGAGATCTGGTACATGCGCAATTTCCTCACCGGTGCCCGCCCCATGCCCATCGAGCCCCTGCGCGGGAAGGTGCTGGAGTTCTGCGCGCGCCAGGAGCCGGAGAAGGATCTGGTGGCGGCCTCCTGGGACCAGGACCGCGCCCAGGTGCAGGTGGTGGTGGTCCCAGCCCCCGCCAGCGATGAGCCCCCTCTCCCCAAGTCCTGGGTGCTGGATGGCGTGGACTCCCATCCCCGCGCCTGCTGGGTGGATGGTGACTGCCTGGTGGTCCTCACCTCCCGCACCCTCCGTGCCGTGCACCTCAGCAGCGGCGCAGAACTCCCCAGCCTGGATCTGCCGCCCAATCTCCACCATCTGGGGGAACGCCATTTCTACTCCGGCAGTGCGGAGCCGTACACCGTGCACCACTGCCTGGTGCAAGGAAACAGCATCAGCCTGCCCGCCTTTGGCACCACCAAGATCACCCGCCCGGTCCTCGCCTTCCATCGCAAGGGGCAGCTCGGCATGTGGAGCGTGGGGGCCAATGGCGTGATCATCTCGCCTTCCGGGAACCATCACATGGAGGGACTCTCCTTCCCCCACCGCCTCTCGGCCGCCAAGGCCAGTGCCGATGGCAAGAAGGTCTGGATGCGAACCCAGCAGGGCTCCTGCTTCACCAGGGATCTGGACACGGGCCAGCTCAGCTCCAACGCCGTCGACCAGGGCCAGTGGCTCTTCTTCGTGGAGAAGACGGCCTTCGCCCAGTTCTCCATGCGCACGCGGTTTGAGGCCGTTGGCCTCACCCCGGGCGGGGAGGTCGCCCTCCGCACCTCACGCGGACGCACCGCCATCGTCACCCTGTCCAACACCTGGTTCCGTCTGGAGCACAAGGCAGACGCGGTGGTGCAGGACTGGCGCACCTTCGGTGAACCGGAGCCCACCGGACACTTCTGCACTGTCCGCATCGCCGAATGGCCGGGCGGCAGCCGCGCCTTCCTGGATGATCGCGGCATCCTCCATCTCCAGGCGTCCAATCCCGCCCTGGCGGAGGTCAGCATCGGCCTGCCCGCCAACATGATGCTGCCCGCCTGGAGCTCCGACGGCCTGCTGGTGGGACCCGCCGCCTCCATGGACAGCGGACGCCCCGTCACAGGACACGCCCAGGCCATCGAGCGCCACATCCGTCGCTTCGTCACGGAGACCCTCACATGATCCCCCGTACGCTCCACCTCGAACCCGCCCGCCATCCCGCGGGCACGCCCGCCACCGCCTGGTGTCTGCCCGGGGCGGAGGCGGAGCATTGGATCGATGAAATCACACGCTGGCAGCTCAAGGACGAGTCCGCACTCAGGCTGTACGTGCTGCCAGCCTCCATCCGGTCTCGTGAACCTGCGGGATTGTTTGTCATCCCCGCCACAGGAGAAGTCCCCCAAGTGCGGCCTGCAGCCCTGGGCTTCACCTGCATTGGACGCGCGCTCTATGTACCGGTGGATGCCCTCCTGCTGCCGGCGGTGACTCCAGCAGAGGCGGACGCCGTGAACTCCTATTCCGGTGCGCTGGTTTTTCATCCCGGCCTCGGCGCGGTCGGCTTTGATGCCGGGGAGGAGTTCGCCCTTGGAGACCTCCTGATCCCACCTCCAGAGAGAGTCGAGGAATGGACGACCCCGCTGCCCGGCGTCGCGCCCCTGCCGCGTCTGCAGTCCGTGCTGGTAAAGGCCCCGTCACTCGAGAACCTCTTCGGTGATGACTCCCTTGAGATCGGCTCGGATCCCGCACCAGAGTTTCAGAATCCACCTGCCGGGGAGACGGCGGGCAAAGCCCCAGGCAAGACGCCCTCCAAGGCAGCCAGTGCCTTTGCCATACCCTTCCTCTGGCTGGCGCAGAAAATTGTCCAAAGCCTTCCCCGCACGGGCGGTCAACGCACCTTCTGGAATGATCTGGAAGACTGGGTGAACCGCAAGCTCTCCGGTCCGGAGCGCAGTCTGGGCGAGGACCGGAACCGGGCCTTGCAACGGCTGCTGGATGAACTGAAGAACAATCCGGATGAAGGCCTGAAACACGCCCTGCCGCTCACTGGCAGCGGCATGCATCGCGGCACCGCGCCGCCTTCCTCCAAGCTCGGGACCCGAGCGCCGAACTTTGACCTCGGCCGCCTGGGCGGCGGACGCGCCATCGATGCGTGGGATGTCTCACAGCAGCACCAGCAGGAGCTGCGCAGGCAGTACATGGAGCTGGCCAGCCGCGAGGTCCAACTGGGCCGCCATCGCCGCGCCGCGTACATTTACGCCGAGTTGCTGGGAGACCTCAGCACCGCCGCCATCGTGCTGAAGAACGGCGGACATCATGCAGAAGCCGCCGTGATTTTCCGCGATCACCTGCACCGCCCGTTGGAAGCCGCAGAATGCTTCGCCTTGGGTGGCCAGATCGCTGAGGCGGTGAAGCTCTATGAGGAAGGGCGGCGCTGGGATAAGCTGGCCTCCCTCTATGGCGAACTGGGGGAGGAGAAGAAGATGCGCGAGGCGTATCAGACCTGGATCGCCGAGCTGGTCCGGGCGGATGATCTCCTGCAAGCGGCAAGCCTGACCCTCAATGAACTGCAAGACCGCCCCGGCGCACTGAAGCTGCTGGAAGATGCGTGGCCCACCAGCCGCCTGGCCATGAACTGCATCGAGCGCGCCCTGGAGCTCCGCGGGGCCGCTGGTGAGCACCATGAGGCCACCCGTCTGCTGGAATCTCTGCCGCATCATCACGATGCCTCCAAGATGCAGCAGATGCTGAGCGTGTACGGCAATCTCCAGCGCACGTATCCAGACCGAACCGTCAAAGCCCGCGCCGAGGACTTGGGACGTCGCGAGATTGCCCGCCTCCTGCCCACCGTGCCGGACGGCCAGCGCAGCACCCTCATGCGACTGCTCCAGTGCCTGAGCCCCGCGGATACCCTGCTGGCCCGCGATGGACGCCGTCACCTGGACGAACACCAGGCCACACGCCGCCCTTCCCTCCCGCAACGCAACCCGAAGATCGCCCCTGCGGGCAGAGTGGATCTGGTGTCCATCTTCAGCGCCAGCCTGCCCTGGAAGAAACAGGGGCTCAAGGTGGTGCAGGCAGCCGCTGTGCACGACAGCTTCTGCCTGCTGGCCTACGATGCCAGGCAGCCCCGACTTCTCGGCCTGCATGCGGGCTTCCGTGAGACCTCCACCGCCCGGCAGATCGAGTGGAACCTGTCCAGCGATGACTGGTCCGCCGCCCCCATGCCCCTGCTGGTGGCCGCGCGGAACACGAGGAAATATCTGGTCCACCTGCCCCAGTCACCCACAGTGGTGCATCTGCACTCCCTGCCGGGCAGTGTGTCAACGGACCCCCAGGTGGAGATTGGCACCCCGGGCTGGCTCACCGATCCCATCTGGGCAGCCGCCTATGATGCCAACGGCTACCTCTGGGCACTGCGACTCACCCGAGTGGGCTGGCGGCTCAGCCAGTTCTCCCCCCAGGGCACCATCTCCAACGACCGCCTCGTCGAAGGTCTGGACGACCTGCCCATTCCCACCGCCCCGCTGCCCATGGTGGTGACCGCCACACACGTCGTCCTTGCCGCCGTGAACCGCGTCATCCTCATGCCGCTGGGGAGCGCCCCTCAACGGGCTTTCGAGGAAATCACCTTCGACGCCCCGGTGCGCTCCCTCGTGCCCGCCCCCGCCTGGAGCAGCCCCCGCGTCGCCGTCGCCGCCGGCGCAGAGGCCCACGTCCTCTGGCTCAGCGGCGCCCAGCCCCACGCCATGCTGGTGGCGTCAGACCTCGAACCCACCGCCGTCACCTCCTTCACCAACGACGGCGCCCTGCACGTCATCAGCGGCAGCCAGGGCACCATCGTCCTCGCCAACCACACCGGCTCCATCCAGCGCTGGCAGTTCGACCTTCCCAGACGGGTCACCGCCGTCATGCCCTGCGCCGACCTCTGGACCTTCGCCACCCTGGACGAGGAGTCCACTCTTGCTCTGTGGCGGTATGAGGGGAGGAATTTGCAGCAGAAGAGGAGTCAGTAGTCGGTGAGTCAGTGGGCAGTGCGTCAGTGGTCAAGGTGTTGGGGGCTGAGTTGTACGGAGTACAGGCTTCAGCCTGCGATACTTGCAGGAGCCGGAGTTCCTCCGCCCCCAACCTCTGGCGACGAAGTCGCTATGGAGTGCATGCGGGAACCGCCGCTTTCGCGGACCCAAAACGCTTCATCGAGCCCAAACAGACTGACGTTCCCGGCAAGATGCCGGGAACACATCAATGTATTGGGGAGCGCAGGCCGCTGACCTGCCATTCCTGGCGACTCGCCGGGGACTCAAGCTTCCCAGGCGCGACATTCCCGGACTCAAATGGGGAAACCGCCCCCATCCAACGGGCTCATTGCGGCACCTTTCAACTGTTCTCCTTCCGTCCAGCCTCTCCCGCCAGGCGGGCCTCCACCGCCTCCAGCTTCCGCTCCACGCTCTCCAGCTTGGCCAGCACCGCCTTCAAATCCCCCACCTCCTTCTCCGCATCCTTCTTCAAAAGGTTCGATGAAAGATACGCGGTCAACGAGCCGAACAGCCCGATGCCCATGATCATGAGGCACGCGGCCACCAGACGCCCCTGCGGAGTCACCGGGTAGTGATCACCATAGCCGACGGTAGTCATCGTCACCACCGCCCACCAGAAGGCGTCTTGCACGGTCTGGATGTTGGAGCCCGTCACGCCTTTCTCAAAGTGGAGCATCGCCATCGCGCCCACATCCACAATGAGGAAGCAGCCAAAGAGCACGCTCAACAGCAGGCTCTGCGCCCGGCTCTGCCGCAACACCAGCATGATCTGCCGGCCAGAGCGGATGATGCGCAAAATGCGGAACAGGCGGAAGAACCGCCCCCAACGAAAGATATCCAGCGAGGGGATGCTGGAAACAAAATCGATCCAGCCCCACTTCAAGTAAGCCAGCCGGTTCGGCGCGGTGGCCAGGCGGTGGAAGAAGTCGCCCAGAAAAATGAAACACATCAAGTTATCCGTGAGGTTCAACCCCCACCGGATGTCGTCATCCAGATCCAGAATCATCTCCACCCCCAAAGCCACCAGGAGGTAGATGGAGAGCAGCGCCAGCACCAGGTCCCAGACCCGGAGTTTGGTCTCTGAAGGATTCCAGGAGCGACTCATGACGTGGACGTGGGCGTGCCCCCTGGCGAAGCTTTGGGCCGGAAGAAAGCGGAAACAATCATGCCGAACCCGCCTACCACAAACAACAGCGGGAACCAGATGCTGTAAATCCCGTAGTCCGGCGCATGCTTCAGGATGGCCTTGGTGTGATCGGCCGGATCCACATAGCATGTTACCGTCTTGCCCACGGCGAAGTTCTTCACATTCTCCAGCGCGCGGTCGGTTTTGTTGGATGGGCCGTCCGCGCCCAGGCGGGTGCCAGTGTAGGTCTTGTCATCCACCGTGTAGCGATAGTGCACCTCCGCCCGGTAGTAGAGCGGCGAGTGCGGCGTGGGGCGGTCCGTCAGCATCTGGGAGCTGATCACCACCGCCTCCACCGACTGCCAGTGCCGGGTTTCCTCCGCCTTCTGGTAGGTGTACCACAGCCAGCCCGTCCCACCGCAGCCCATCAGGACCAGAGACAGGCCGAGGAGCACTTTGATGAGACAGGAACCCTTGCTGGAAGTCATGCCTGATGGTGCGCGCGAACCCCCTTCTGTCGAGCGACAAGATGCCACTCTCCCCACCTCGGAAACAAAAAAGACATGTACGCAGGCTCCACAACCGCTAGGGTGAAAACTCTCCCTCTCTGCCGCCGTCCTCTCCTCATGCCCAACTCCTCTCAGAAAGCCGTCCGCTGGATCTTGGAACCCGTTGATCCCGAGGTTCTGACCAGTCTGAGGGGCACGGCGCTGGGAACCACGTTGCCGCCGCTGCTGGTGCAGCTCCTGGCCCTGCGCGGCCTGGCCACGGAGGCCCAGGCCAAGGGCTTCCTGCAACCCCGTCTGGCCGAACTAGGCGACCCCTTCGTCCTGCCGCAGATGCAGCAGGCCGTGGACCGCATCCTCCTCGCCGTGGACCGGCAGGAGCAGGTGGTGCTCTATGGGGACTATGATGTGGACGGCGTCACCTCCCTCACCCTGATGACGCTGGTGCTGCAGGCCTACGGTTTGCAACCGCACGCCTTCCTCCCCCTGCGCATGGAGGAGGGCTACGGCCTCAGCCACGACGGCCTCGTCCGCTGCTTCGAAGAGCACGGCAAGCCCGCCCTACTCATCGCCATGGACTGCGGCACCGTCTCCGTGGCGGAGGCCGACTGGCTCCAGCAAGAGGGGGTGGACTGCATCATCGTGGACCACCACGAACCCGCCGACCGCCTGCCCACCTGTGTGGCGCTGGTGAACCCCAAGCTGGAGGCCCACACCGGGCTCACCTACTTCTGCACCGTGGGGCTTGTCTTCAAGCTCACCCACGCCCTGCTTAAGACCCGCAGGCTGGACACCTTCGATCTCAAGGAGCATCTGGACCTCGTCGCCATGGGCACCGTGGCGGACCTGGTGCCGCTCAAGGATGAAAACCGCGCTCTCGTGCGCAAGGGCCTGGAAAAGCTCGCCACCACCCGCCGCGTCGGCTTGTGCGCGCTCAAGCAGGTCGCGGGCGTGGACGGCTTCATCCAGGCCCATCACATCGGCTATCGCCTGGGGCCCCGGCTCAACGCCGCCGGTCGCCTGGATACCGCGCAGACCGCGCTGGACCTTCTGCTGTGCGAGGATCCGCAGTTTGCCCGCGAGTGCGCCGACCTGCTGGACGCCCACAATCGCGAACGCCAGGACGTCGAGTCCGTCGCTCAGAAGGAGGCACAAGCCATGATGGCGGCCGATCCGAGCCTGGGCGAAGCCGCTTGCATTGTACTCGGCTCCCGCACCTGGCATCAGGGCGTGGTGGGCATCGTCGCCTCACGCCTCATGCGCGATCACCATCGGCCCACCCTGCTCCTCGCCTTTGGGCAGGATGGCCATGGCAAAGGCAGCGGTCGCAGCGTCACCGGCATTTCGCTGGTGGCCGCTCTGGATCAGTGCCGCCATCTCCTGCTGAAAGGCGGCGGTCACCCCATGGCCGTGGGCGTCTCCTTGAAGGAGGAAAATCTCGCCGACTTCCGCGCCGCCATGAGCGCCGCCGTGGAGCGCCAGATCACCGCAGACGAGCTCACGCCCCGGCTCCACCTCTCCGCGGAAATCTCCCTCGCCGACCTCACCCCGCGCTTCCTCGAGCAGTACATACTCCTCGAACCCTTTGGCATGGGCAACCACGAGCCCGTCTTCCTCTGCCGCCGCATGGAGCCCGTCCTGCCCGGCCAGGTGCTCAAGGAAAAACACTGGAAACTCACCCTCCGCCAGGGCGGCCAGTCCCGCCCCGCCATGTGGTTCAACGCCCCCCTCAACGACGTCCCTCCACCTCCCTGGGACGTCGCTCTCAAAGTCCAGCGTCAAGTCTGGCGCGGACAGGAGTCCTGGCAGCTCATGATCAGCGAGGTGCGCGAAGCGGAGTGAAAAGCCAAAAAATTGGGAAATTAGGAATGATGAATTAGGAATGGAATTCCTTGAGGCACCTGGATTGCAAGTGACGCCCAAATCTCCGCTCCCCACATTCATAATTCCTAATTCATCATTCATAATTTCGAATTCCCTGTGCCTCTGTGGTTTAATCCAATCGGTACAAATATGACTTCTTCCTATTCTTTGCCCAGCGCTTCCAACGTTTGACCTTTACGCCCGACGGCAATCGCCCAATTTGCCCTCCATGTTCGATCTCCAAGTCAACGGATACGCCGGCACCGACTTCAACCGCGATGGCCTAACGGCGGAAGCCCTGCACCACGCCTGCGAATGCCTGAAGGCGGATGGTGTTTCCGGCATCCTCGCCACCATCATCACGGATGAACTGCCGGCCATGGAGAACCGGCTCGCCACTCTGGCCCGTTTGCGTGAGGCTGATCCGCTCGCGCAGGAGATCATCGCAGGTTTTCACATTGAAGGCCCCTTCATCAACCCGGAGAAAGGCTATGTTGGTGCCCATCCTCCCCACGCGGTCAAGCCCGCTACGGTGGACAATGCCCGCCGCCTGCTGGATGCCTCCCAAGGCCTTGCCAAACTCGTCACCCTGGCCCCGGAGCACGATGCCGGATTTGCCACCACCGCCTGGCTCACCCTCCAGGGCGTGTGCGTCTCCGCGGGTCACTGCAATCCCACCTATGAAATCCTGCGTGAGTCCACGAACCACGGGCTAAAGATGTTCACGCACGTGGGCAATGGCTGCCCCATGCTCATGCACCGGCATGACAACATTGTGCAGCGCGCCCTCAGTCTCCGCGACCGCCTCTGGCTCTGCTTCATTCCTGATGGCGTGCACATCGAGTTCTTCGCCCTCCAGAACTACCTCCGCGCCGCCGGCGTGGAGCACAGTATCTTCGTCACTGACGCCATCTCCGCCTCCCGTCTCGGCCCCGGTAAATTCACCCTCGCTGGCTGGGACATCGTCATCGGCGAAGACCTCGTCGCCCGCTCCCCCGATGGCTCCCACTTCGTCGGCTCCACCGTCACCTGGCCCCGCATCCAGGAGAACAACACGAATCACCTCGGCCTGAGCGAGGAAGACTTGCACACCCTCTCTGTGGTGAACCCGCGGAAAGCGCTGGGGCTTTGAGACAGCAGAGAATTCGACTTAACCACAGAGACCACAGAGACTGAAACTGAGGTTTAGACAGAATTAACAGAATTTACGGAATTAGGTTTAGCTTCCAGATGACGGTGTTAGCGCAGGCCTGTTCGAAGCTAAAACCTGAATTTTGATAATTCCGTTAATTCTGTCTAAAAAGCATTCCTCTGTGTTCTCTGTGCCTCTGTGGTTTAACCCCATATCCTTTGCACCCCACCAAGTGATACTCTAGTATCACTTTCATGAGAACCGAGCTCGTCACGACGCTCAAACGCAAGGCAACCGAACTCATCAGCGAGGTGACCGCTGACCATCAACCCGTGCTCATTACCCAGCATGGACTGCCCGCCGCCTACCTGGTGGATGTGGCCACGTTTGACGCCATGGAGGCCCGACTTCAGCTTCTGGAAGGCATCGCCAAAGGAGAGAAAGCCATTCAGGAAGGCCGCACGGTCAGCCACAAGGAAGCAAAGAACCGGCTCTCCCGATGGCTCGAATAGTCTGGGCCGAACCCGCCCTTCAGGACCTGGATCAGATTGCCGACTACATCGCGCTGGACCACCCGCCCGCCGCGAAAAAGCTCGTGCAGCGTGTCTTCAAGAAGGTGGAGATGCTCCGCACCTTCCCGGAACTCGGAACCACACCCCACGACCTTCCTGATTCACGCTACCGGCACCTGGTCATCAACCCGCTTCGCGTGTTTTACCGGGTTGCAGGTAATACCATCTTCATCGTCTACGTGATGCGGGCCGAACGACTGCTCCAACTGGGCGATCAGGAATCGAGAGACCCGTAGCGTCTCGAGCTGATCGACAACATCTCCGCCATCCCATTTCCAAAAGCAGGGTTGGAATTCCGCGTTTAGGCGGTCAGGACTCACCGTCCATAGCACCTCGAACCCGCACCAGTCAAGCTTGGCACCCTGGCACAAGACCAACGCAGCAGACGCTTCAGTGAGTGCCTCCTCACGTCGACAACTACATGGCCGCTGGGTGGTTGATCACCAAACACCAGTGGGGAAGCACCACAGCGTCAGCCGTCAGCTTGCCTACGGCTCCATCAGCCCGCGAGACCTTCCCTTCTGCCCGAGCCCTCACAACACGACCGTAGTTGTCGACGTGAGGAGGCACTTATTTCCTCGTATGTGGCATTTGATTCACGGAGCACGATCATGCTCCCAAGGGGTACCACCTTGTCGCAAGGGGAATGCACCCTCAACAACCTGCCCCCAACCTTCCAGCACCCCAAAACCGAAACTCCAATTCCGTAAATTCTGTTAATTCTGTCTAACCCTCAGTTTCAATCTCTGTGCCCTCTGCGCCTCTGTGGTTAAACCGCTTCCCTCACCGCCCTGCCGATTTACCGTCCTGCCGAATTACTGTTTTACCGACATCACTTCCTTCAACCTCCCCTCCCCTTCCTTCCCCGTCATCACCTTCGCCCGGTGCCCGCCCTTGGCCAAATCCTCCTCGGCGCACAACACAAAATCAAAATGCCGCCCGCCGGTTTTGAAGTGGTAGTTCATCACATCATCCGCGCTCAACGTGGGATGTCCGCCGCGCTTGGTCAGGGCAAAACGAATGCCCTGTCTCCCATCCAGTCCGCGATAGATCACCTCCGTGCAGACCTGCCGTGAGGCATCGGCGAAGTCGAAGAGGAAGTCATACGCATCGCCCTGATAGGCGAACACCTCCGTCACAAACGCCGCCCGGTCCGCCTCGGACAGCCGTGGCCGCAGCACCGCCAGGCGGTTCACATGCGTGTCCATGATGTGGCCCAGGTTATTGAAAATAACTCCCTCCGCCACCGCCTCAATCACATCCGCCTTCTGCCCGCTCACTGTCTCCCGCTGCTGCAGACGCTGCCGCACCGCGGCCTTCTCCGGCGCGGCCAGTTCGGGCAACCGGTCCACACTCACGCCCGCTGCCACACGCTGTTCCGGTGTGCCCACATAGGTGATGCCGTGCTTGAAGGCTCCGGGGATGAACACATCGCTCATGTACCCCGCCGTGTAGGTCAGGATCACATCCCCCGGCTGCAGCAGCGACTCTACCTCCGCATGCTGGGCCTTGCTGAACTGGATCACCTTCACGCGTGGATTCTTCATGCGGCTCACCACCTTGAACAACAGCGACCGCGCCGAGTACGCCAGATCTCCGCCTTCCGCCCCCAGTTCGCGGGCCACCTTGGCCGCCTCTGTGTGCGACATGCGGTTCTCCGCGGACGCCTTCAATCCCGGTCGCAACCCCTGCGCACGACGCACCGCCGCCACCGCGCGCTCATGATCCTGCGGCGCCCGCGACAGCAAACGCTCATACCCCGGACTGCTCAGCAATGACGCACCCGTCCCCTGCTTTGCGGCCTGCGTTTCCTTTTCAAACAACACCTGTGATGCCTCCAACCGCCGCTCCAGATCTGCGGCGGTCACATTCAGTTGCAACGTCTCGAAACTGCCTGCGGGAAGGTGCGATTCGAACTGCGCCTCATTCAGCTTTGCCATCGACACCTTGTCCCCGGCGAACAAGGCCACCAGGTCCGCACTGTGCCGTACCAGCACCCACTGGGCATCCACCGTGAGCAGATGCGCCGCGCGCGCCTCCTCAGCCGTCGCACCCGCTGGCAGCGATCGCTTTCCTCCCAGTGTGGCGACCATCTCGCACAACACCTCCCGCGCCGTCATGTACTTGAAGAGGAGCGTCTCCATGCGGTCACTCTCCCCCGCATCCAGATACCCCCGAGCTCTCCACGCACCGCCGGAGCGGGCCGATAGTTTCCTGAACTCCGCCAGGATCTCGTCCATCTGCGTTGAGACCGACTCCAGCCGCTCCGGCCCCCGCCGCAGGTCATCCATCACCTGACTAGCCGGGACCGCTGCCCGCCGCTTCTCGCCCTTCTGCTGGAACCCTGCACAACTGGAACCCAAGGCCAGCAAAGCCAGCAGCAACAACCGGGAGCAGATCGAATTGACGTTCCTCATAGACGACAAAAAGGGGGCTGATTTTCGGAGAGTATGAGACCATGCCAGCATGGAGGCAATCCTCGTTTGCCGACGCCTCAACCAAAATCTCAGGGACCGCGCGCTTCCAGCGTGCCGGCTTCTGCATCTTGCAGAAGCCATCAGTCAAACGTCCCCCAACCTCACCAGCCCCTCGACTCTCCCCCAATCCCACCGCCCCCAACACCTGGCGACGCAGTCGCTTTGGGACTGCGGTGAGCATCACCGCTTTGGCTACGCCCTGTGAAGTTCGAGCCCCTCACCACCCCCAACGAAGCCCAATGCCCCCATCAAGCCTTCGTGCCTTTGTGCCTTCGTGTGAGACCCTCCCTTTCCCCTCCGCTCACCATTGCCGATTGCCAATCCACGCAACAACCACTCCCCACCCCAGCGCAGCGTCTCAACCAGCGAAGCGTCTCAACCCTCATCGCAAGGACCCGGCATCCCATGGCGTAATGATCACCCGCAACGGTTGATCTGAATCTCATGCTGCCCCTGCGATGAAACTTCTCCGCATCAGCCCCTGCTTGCTGCTTCTCCTAGGCAGTGCGCCTGCGGGCCAGATTCACGCTGTGGACGCTGGCACTGAAACCAAGGACAATGCCGCAGGGCTGGCTCTCTTTGAGGCGAAGATCCGGCCCATGCTCATTGAGCACTGTTACGAATGTCATTCGGCCGAATCTGGCCAGACCAAGGGCGGGCTGCTGCTGGACTCAAAACAGGGCTTGCTCACCGGCGGGGACAGTGGCCCGGCCATCGTCCCTGGCGCTCCGTCCGCGAGCCTGCTGCTGACCGCCATCTCCCACACGGATCCGCATCTGAAGATGCCGAAGAAGAAGGCGCAACTCCCTCCCTCCGTGATCGCGGACGTGGGGACCTGGATCAGCCTGGGCGCCCCGGACCCTCGCGAAGGCAGGACGAAGATCACGGTGAAGTCCCCGGCCAAGGTCGGACCGGAGCCGCAATACTGGTCCTACCGGAAGCCGGTGCATCAAGATCCGCCGGAGGTGAAGCAACCTGCGGCGGCCCTGGGCGATCTGGACCGTTTCATCCTGGCGAAGCTGGATGCCGCCGGCCTCTCCCCCTCTCCGCCTGCGGGCAAGGTGGCGCTCATCCGACGGGCCACGTTTGATCTCACCGGTTTGCCACCTTCTCCTGCGGAGGTGGAGGCGTACTTGCGGGATGACTCCCCGGAGGCCTACGCCCGGGTGATCGAGCGTCTGCTGGCCAGTCCCCACTATGGAGAACACTGGGCCCGGCACTGGCTGGATGTGGCGCGCTATTCCGACACCAAGGGTTATGTCTATGCCCGTGAGGAAAAACGCTTCGTCCATGCCGCTCCCTACCGTGACTGGGTGGTGAAGGCGCTCAACGAGGACATGGGCTACGACCGCTTCCTCCTCCGACAGATTGCTGCGGACCAGGTGGAGCCCGCCGGTTCACCGCACTTGGCGGCCATGGGGTTCCTGACGTTGGGACGCCGTTTCCTTGGAGTCACTCATGACATCATTGACGACCGCATCGACGTGCTGATGCGCGGCACGCTGGGGCTCACCGTGGGATGCGCCCGGTGCCATGATCACAAGTTTGACCCCATCCCCACGCGGGACTACTACGCGCTCTACGGGGTTTTCCAGAGCTGTGCCGAGAAGCTCGTGCCCAGTGCGCCCCCCTCCCGGGATGAGGCCTTCGCCTCGAAGCTCCATGCGCTGGAAGCCAAACTTCAAACGACCCTCCGACTGCGCCGGGATGAACAGGCTGCTCGCGTGCGGGCCACCCTCTCGCAGCACCTGACCGCCCAACTGGAGTTGGAGAAATATCTCGAGGAAGCCTTTGGACAGCTCCTGGATGCGCAGGACCTCAATCCGGTGGTGGTCCGACGCTGGCAACGCCATCTGGAAAAAGCGCGGGTGCGCCATGACCCGATATTCACCGCGTGGCATGCCTTTGCCAAACTCACTCCCGCGGACTTCCCACAACAGTCCGCGGCTGTTTCCTCTAACCTGGCTCACCGTCAAGATGAAGGGCATCCTCTGGTGACAGCGCTCTTCACGAAGCCGCCTGCGAGCATGGTCGAGGTGGCGGAGCGCTACGGTGCCCTGTTTGTCGATCTCGAGAAGCAATGGCAAGCCCACTTGAAAGTCCACCCCGAGGCCGAGGCCCTGCCCGATCCCTCTGCGGAAATGCTGCGGCAGGTGCTCTATGGGCCGGATTCGCCCTGCCTGGTGCCGGATGAAGCGATTGCGAACATTGAGATGTTTTTTCCCAACAACGTCGTCGTGGAGCTCTGGCGGCTTCAAGGCGAGGTGGACAGGGTCCTCATGGAGCCCTCCCACGCTCCCGCCCATGCCGTCATCCTTGAGGACCGCGCCCAGCCAGTCACCGCGCGGATCTTCAAGCGAGGCAACCCGCTGACCAAGGGCGATGAGGCACCGCGCCAGTTCCTCCAGGCGCTTTCCGGTGACACGCCCCGCCTTTTCACCCGTGGCAGCGGCCGGTTGGAGCTTGCCCAATCCATCACCGATCCCGCCAACCCGCTCACCGCCCGCGTCATGGTGAACCGCGTGTGGATGCACCACTTTGGCCAGGGCCTGGTGACCACCCCCAGCGACTTCGGCGTGCGGGCGGAACCGCCCAGTCATCCGGAACTGCTCGACTGGCTCGCCCTGCGCTTCATGGACAGGGGCTGGAGCATCAAGGAGCTGCACCGGCTCATCATGCTCTCGTCCACCTATCAACAAAGCTCGCAAGGCCCAGACCATCCCGCAGCGCTCCGGCTGGCGCAGGAGCGTGATGCCGACAACCGGCTCCTCTGGCGCATGAATGTGCATCGCCTGAGCTTTGAAGAGGCCCGCGATGCATGGCTCGCCGCCGCAGGCCATCTGGATGGGCGTGTCGGCGGCCGCCCCCAGGATCTGTTCGCTGACTCCAACACCCGGCGCACCCTCTATGCCACGGTCGATCGCGAGGATCTTGCTCCGGTCTTGCGCACCTTTGATTTTGCCAATCCCGACCTCTCCATTCCCCGGCGCACGGAGACCACGGTGCCCCAGCAGGCCTTGTTCGCCATGAACCATCCCTTCCTCGCGGCGCAGGCCCGGGCTCTGGCCGGCCGGAAGGAAGTCCAGGCCTGCCGCACGGATGCAGAACGGATTGCCCTGATCTATGCTCTGCTTTATCAGCGAAGCCCTGAGTTCGAGGAGCTACAGGCGGCACTGGACTATGTGCGTGATGCCGCAGTGCCGGAGCGTCTCGCCATACGCGAAACGGCCAAGGCCTGGCAATACGGCTACGGCGGGTGGGATGAAGCAGCGGGACGCCTGAAAAGCTTCACGGCCCTGCCCCAGCTCAAAGACCGCGCCTGGCAGGGCGGAAGCCACTGGCCGGATGTGAAGCTCGGGTGGGTGCAGCTCACGCCCAAGGGAGGCCATCCCGGCAATGACAAGGAGCACGCCGTGGTGCGTCGCTGGACAGCGCCTGCCGATGGCGACTACATCGTGGAATCCCTCCTGAAACACGAGCCGGCGGCCGGTGACGGGATTCGCGCCTTCGTCAGCCAGGGCTCCCGGGGTCAGTTGCGAGCCGTCACCCTGCATCAGTCGGAATCGGTGATGAACCTCGACGGACTCTCCCTCAAGGCAGGCGACACACTCGACTTCGTGGTGGACATCGGCAACGGACTGAACAGCGACCAGTTCCTCTGGTCACCCCGGATCCGTTCCGCCGGGAGTGCAGGGTCCGGGGGCGATGTGGACGCCCAGGTGTGGGATGCGGAAGCTGATTTCCCTGAACACACCGACGGTGCCCTTGATCCCTGGGCCCAGCTCGTGCAGGTCCTGATGCTGGCGAATGAATTCATGTTTGTGGACTGAATGGCTATGAACCCAATTCTCACGCCCCCTCTTCCGCTCTCGCGACGCGAGTTCCTGCGCCGCTCCGGGCTTGGCTTCGGCATGA
Organism: Verrucomicrobium sp. BvORR034; assembly: GCF_000739635.1. Taxonomy (GTDB): domain Bacteria; phylum Verrucomicrobiota; class Verrucomicrobiia; order Verrucomicrobiales; family Verrucomicrobiaceae; genus Verrucomicrobium. The sequence continues at coordinate 21,130 of NZ_BATQ01000170.1, forward strand.
TGGGACTGGCGGGGCTGGTGGCTTCGCCTGAACGACTGGCCGTGGCCAGCACGAGCGCGGGGCAGCTCAGTCACATCGCACCCAGGGCCAAACGCGTCATTCATTTCTTCCTCAATGGTGGGCCCTCTCATGTGGACACCTTTGATCCCAAGCCCGCATTGGCCCGGTATGTGGGCAAGACCCTTCCGCAGACCCGCCTCACTGAGCGGAAGACCGGAGCAGCCTTCCCCTCCCCGTTCACCTTCCAGCGCTACGGTCAGAGCGGCATCGAGGTCAGCGAGCTCTTTGCGAAGACGGCCGCCCACATGGATGACATCGCCGTGATCCGCTCCATGTACGCCCAGGTGCCCAACCATGAGCCGTCCCTCATGCTCATGAACTGTGGCGACTCGGTGCAGCCGAGGCCCAGCCTCGGATCCTGGCTCATGTACGGTCTGGGCACGGAGAATGAGAACCTCCCGGGCTTCATCGCCATGTGCCCCGGCGGCCAGCCGATCAAGAGCGCGGAGAACTGGCAGTCCGCCTTCCTGCCCGGCATCTACCAGGGCACCTATGTGGACACCCAGCACCGTGAACTGGACCGGCTCATCGAGAACATCCGCAGTCCCCATGCCACCGCCGGGGTCCAGCGTCGACAGTTGGATCTGCTCCAACGGATCAACCAGGCCCATCGCCAGGACCGGCTCGATGTCCGGCTTGACGCCCGGATCCAGTCCTTTGAGCTCGCCTTCCGCATGCAGACAGAGGCAGCGGACGCCTTTGACCTTTCGCATGAGCCTAAACACATCACCGACCTCTATGGCAATGGCGTCCACGGCCGGCAGACGCTGATCGCCCGCCGTCTGCTGGAGCGCGGGGTCCGATTCGTGCAGCTATGGCACGGCGCGGGCCAGCCCTGGGACAACCATGAGAAGATCGAGGAAAACCATCGCAAGCTCGCCGCCGAGATTGACCAGCCCATCGCTGCCCTGCTCAGCGACCTGAAACAGCGTGGCCTGCTGGATGAGACCCTCGTCATCTGGGGCGGCGAATTTGGCCGTACCCCCACCGTGGAGATGGGCGGCGGCACCTCCAAGCTGGGCCGCGACCACAACCACTATGGCTTCACCGTCTGGATGGCTGGCGGTGGCATCAAGGGCGGCACCGTCCATGGCAGCACCGACGAACTCGGCTTCGCCGCCCAGGAGAAGCCCACCAGCGTCCATGATCTTCACGCCACCATCCTGCATCTCATGGGCCTCAATCACGAACACCTCACCTACCGCTACGCCGGCCGAGACTTCCGTCTGACAGACGTGTATGGAGAGGTGCTGCGGGAGATCATTGCCTGAGCCGCCTGCCCGGTGATGGTCCATCCGCCATCCAGCGAGATTTCAGGAAATCACCACTTTCGGCCCGGCTGACTTTTGCATCTTGCAGAAGCCCTCAGTCAAACGTCCCCCCGACATCACCAACCCCTCGACACTCCCCCAATCCCACCTCCCCCAACACCTGGCGACGAAGTCGCTGTGGAGTGCGGTAAGCATCACCGCTTTGGCTACACCTTGTGAGGTTCGAGCCCCTCACTACTCCCAACGAAGCCCATTGCCTCCATCAACCCTTCGTGCCTTTGTGCCTTCGTGCCTTCGTGTGAGAACTTCCCTCCTGCCCATCCCACGCTGCAGGAGCCTCAACCAGCCGCCGCCCCGGGGCGGCGTCTCAACAAGCGAAGCGTCTCAACGTGCCGCTTGCGGCACACCTCAACTTCCCTTGCCCCCTCCGCTCACCGAATCCATCCACTCCACCACACGCTCGGTGAGTTTGAACGAGCCCGTACGGTTCACGTGATCCGCATCATAAAACTCGTCGGGCGGATAGTCATGATTGCCCCCTTGATTGAAGTCGTGGAACCAGCTCAGGGGCAGGTCCTTGTCCAGCGCCTCCAGCCGTTTCACCATCTGCGCCATGGCCTCGTGCGTGCTCCAGTCCGGATCTGCGGCCGGTGCGTCCTTCACCCAGGGGTGCATGGGGGTCACCAGCAGGAGGACCTTCACGCCTTTCGCATTGAGCGCCTTCACTGTTTCCACGAACTCCGTCCAGCGCTCTTCGCTCCATTCGAAGTTCGCGGTCTTGAACGTCTCATTGATATAGGTCCGCAGCTTTTCGGGCTCCGTCGCATCCGGCATGCCGCCGCGCTTGCGACCTTCCCAACCCCAGTCGTCAAAGTTGTTCACCTCCAGCTGGCGCACTTCATCCACGGTCACGGGTGTGGTCGCCGCCGGCACCGGCCAGAGCTTGGCCTTGTTCTCCTGATCATAGTGCCAGCCCGGACTGGCCAGAAACTCCGAAAGCTTCCGCGGATCCTCCCGCTTCGCATTGAAGCTGCGCGGGCTCACGCCCCACACCACCCACTCCAGCTTGGGTAGCGGCAGCACATACTCCCGCACTACCAGGCACTGCATGGCGTTGTTTGCCCCGGCCGGGGCCAGATTCAGCGCCACGGGCGTGCCCTGATTGATCTGCCGGTAGAACATGCGCGTGGAAATGCCCTTGGTCACCAGCGAGTTCCCCATGGCCACGACCCGCAACTGGGGACGCAGCTTCCAGTAAAGCCGCATCTGCTCTGAGAAGAAGCCGCCGTAGTCCTCCCGCAACACCAGGGGGGCCTCCTTGCCCTTCGGCAGCGGTGTCATGTCCAGGTACTTGGGCAGGTCCTCGGTCACGTCGAGGTCATCACTCTGGCTGACGTCTTCCAGCTCTTGTTTTTCCGCGAACGGCCGGAGGTTCAGCGTCACTTCCTCCTCCAGCTTCTCATTCACCGGCACCTCCTTGGCCGCCGCCACACACCAGTGGGCCACCCGGATCTTTGGCTCGTCACACACGCCGTACATCACCTTTTTCACCGCGTACTCGTGCCACACGAGGGCATCATCATACGGCAGGATGTCGGCAGGCAGCTTCTTCTTGGAGATGGCCACCCTCGTGGCGACCACCTGAAGATCTGCCCCCGGCACCCTCTCCACGCTCTTTTTCTCGCGACAACCCACCAGCAGGGCCAGGAGCCAGAGGGAACAGAGCAAGCGGGGAGTCATTGAAGGGCAATCTGAAACAAATCCCATCGCATTCAAGCCCGGTCAAACCGGCCTGATGCCCTGCGGAATCAATTCGAATCCAAACTGATCCAATCGATTCACCCCCCATCGAAACGACGCCACCCCCTTTTTCACTTGCCCTCGCAGGTCGCCATCCAGGCAACGATCCGCTGGGTCAGCTTGACCGAGCCTGCCCGGTTCATGTGGTCGGCGTCATAAAACTCTTCGGGAGTGAAGTCATGGTGGCCCGCCAGGTTGTAGTCCCGGTACCAGCTCCCAGAGAGCTCCTGGTCCAGGCCCTCCAGCCGCTTCACGAGCTGTGCCATGCCTTCGTGGCTCGTCCAGTCCGGGTCGGCAGCCTCGGTTTCCTTCACCACCGGGTGCATGGGCGTGGTCACCAGCAGCACCTTCACCCCTTTGGCATTCAGGGCCCGCACGGTTTCCACGAACTCCTGCCAGCGGTCTTCCCCCCAGGAAAAGTCGGGCTCCTTGAACTCCTTCTTGATGAAAGCGCGGCGTGTCTCCGCATTGCTGGTGCTGGGCAGGGCGATTTGATCGCGCCCCTCCCATCCCCAGGCGTCAAACTTGGCCACCTTGAGCGAGGCAAGCTCCTCCACCGTCACGGGCGCGGTCGCGGGGGCTGGCCAGAGTTTGGTTTCATTCTCCTGATCATAGTTCCATCCCGGACTGGCCAGGAAGACCTCCAGCTTCATGGTGTCCTCCCGCTCCGCATTGAAGGCCCGGGGACTCACTCCCCAGACCACCCACTCCAGCTTGGGCAGCGGCAGCACATACTCCCGCACGATCAGGCACTGCAGCGTGTTGTTGGCACCGGCCGGGGCCAGGTTCAGAGCCACCGGAGTACGCTCATTCTCGGCCGGGAAAAACAGGCGGGGGTTGATCCCCTTGGTCACCAGGGAGTTCCCCATCGCCACGAGCCGGAGCTGGCTGCGCAGCTTCCAGTACAAGGTCATCTGCTCAGAAAACAGGCCGCTGTAGTCCAGCCGCAGGGATTTGGGAGTCTTGTCCACGCGCAGGGTCTGCCCCAGATCGATAAAGCGCGGCACCTCCTCATCAAAGGCGAGGTCATCGCTCTGCGCCACCTCTTGCAGGGCCGAGTTGGCCTCGAAAGGCCGCAGACTCAGGGCCAGTTCGTTGCCCACCTCTTCGTCCACCGGCACCTCTTTGGCCCCGGCCACACTCCAGTGAGCCACGCGGATTTTCTCGGCCTTGCAGTCCCCAAACCAGACCTTCTTCACCTGGTATTCATGCCAGACCAGCGCGTCATCATAGGGCACCACATCCATGGGTTTCTTGGCCTTGGAAACCGCCGTGCGCTCTGCCAGCACTTGCAGTTCAGCCCCAGGAACACGCTCCTCCCGACAGCCTTGGACAGCTAAAAGCACCAGCACAAGGCCCAAACGGGTGGCAATCATCTGGTGCCACTCTGGAGCAAGTCCTGTCCCGCGCAACCACCGGAAAACCAACATTGCGCCACACGTCCCGCCTCCTAGATTGGCCCATGCCTTCCCCGCTCGCCCCGGACGTCCAGCTCATCGCCATCGCCGCCATGGCCTCCAACCGTGTGATCGGCCGGAACGGCACTCTGCCCTGGCACTTGCCGGAGGATCTGAAGTTCTTCAAAAAAACGACCGCTGGCCACCCGGTGCTCATGGGGAGGAAGACCTTCGAATCCATCGTGGCCGCCTTGGGCAAGCCTCTGCCGAACCGGCGCAACATCGTCCTCAGCAGCACCCTTGCACCGCAGGAAGGCATCGAGGTCATCCCAGACCTCGCCAGCCTTTCCCAACTGTCCGCCCTGACCTCACCCGTGTACCTCATCGGCGGCGCCCAGCTCTACTCCGCGCTGCTGCCCGTCTGCGATGAACTTTTGCTCACGTGGATCGACCAGGCCTATGAGGGCGATGCGTTTTTCCCGGCCTTTGAAGGGGATTTCACCCTGCAGGAGGTGCTTGGCCGCGGAGAGGGCTTCGAGTTCCGCCGTTACGTGCGAAGCGGCAGATAGGGTCTCGCGGGCCGGGACGTTAGACTGCTCCGCGCTTGGCGAAACCGGGCGCGTGCTTTCTTTTCTCCCACTCATGAAACCATCTGCCTCGATCCTCCTCGCTCTGGCGCTGGCCACCGCTACGGCTGGCCCCGCCTTCGCCGACGGCCCCAAAGACAACATCCCCACCAACGTCCGCCCCATCCCGCCCGTGGGAGTGGAGGTCCCCCAGGCCGACCGCGAGGCCATTGAAAAAGGACTGCAGGAGCTCAAGGCCGCCATCGAGGATGCGAAGAAGGCTCAGGCCAAGAACCCCCAACTGGCCGACCTGTTGCCGGATGTGGAAGTCTTCTACAAGGCCGTGGACTGGGCGCTGCGTTACCAGCTCTTCAGCAAGCCGCCAGAGATCAAGCTCGCCTTTGAGCAACTGGCCGAAGGCAAGTCCCGCGCCGAAGCGCTGAAGAAAGGCGACGCCCCGTGGACCCGCCAGAAGGGGCTCGTGGTTCGAGCCTATCGCTCCAAGATCGACGGCTCCGTACAGCCCTATGGCCTGGTCATTCCCGACAGCTACGACACCAGCGGCGGCGCCCCGGTGCGCCTCGACTTCTGGATCCACGGCCGCGGCGAGACGCTCAGCGAGCTCAGCTTCGTGGATCAGCGCATGAAGCAGAAGGGTCAGATTCTGCCGAAGGACGCCATCGTCCTGCATCCCTACGGCCGCTACTGCTGCGCCAACAAGTTCGCCGGTGAGGTGGACCTCTTTGAGGCGCTGGAGCACGCGAAGAAGTTCTACCGCATCGATGAAGACCGCATCGTCATGCGCGGCTTCAGCATGGGCGGTGCTGCCGCCTGGCAGTTTGCTGCGCATTTTGCCGACCAGTGGTGCGCCGCCAATCCCGGAGCCGGGTTCGCGGAGACTGCGGAGTTCCTCAAGGTCTTCCAGACGGAGGACGTGAACACCGTCCCCTGGTGGCACAAGAAGCTCTGGGGCTGGTATGACGCCACGGACTATGCCGTGAACCTCATGCAGTGCCCCACCGTGGCCTACAGCGGCGAGATCGACAAACAGAAGCAGGCGGCCGACATCATGGACCGGTTCCTGAAGGTGGAAGGCCTGGACCTCACCCACATCATCGGGCCGCAGACCGCGCACAAGATCCATCCGGACAGCCTCATCGAGATCGAGCGACGCCTGGCCGACATCGTCGCACTGGGCCGCAATCGCACGCCTGCGGAGGTGCACTTCGCCACCAAAACCCTCCGCTACAACCAGATGAACTGGGTGACGGTGGACGGACTCGAAGAGCACTGGGAAAAAGGCCGCGTGGATGCCGTGGTGAAGGGCGACGCCTCCGTGGAGGTGAAGACCAGCAAGGTCACTGCGCTCACGCTCAACTTCGACGCCGGGCACAGTCCCTTCCATCTCCAGAAGAAGGTGACCGTCACGCTGGATGGCACCCCCTTCACCACCAGCACGACCAAGCTGGACCGCTCCTTCACCGCCGCCTTCCAGAAGAAGGACGGCAAGTGGCAGCTCGCGGAAACAACTGCCGCCGGCCCTGCCCCCGCCGCTGGCAACGTGCTGGCCAAGCGCCACGGCCTGAGCGGCCCGGTGGATGACGCCTTCATGGACGCCTTCCTCTTTGTCACCCCCACCGGCCCGGCCCTGAATCCCGCCGTGGAAAAATGGGTGGGCAGCGAGCTCAACCACGCCGTGGTGGAGTGGCAGAAGCAGTTCCGCGGCGACGCCCCGCAGAAGAAGGACACCGAGGTGAAGGACGAGGACATCGCCCGCAACAACCTCATCCTCTGGGGTGACCCCTCCAGCAACGCCGTGCTCAAGAAGATCGCCGACAAGCTGCCCATCAAGTGGACCGCCGAAGGCCTGGAAGTGAACGGCAAAAAACACGCCCCCGGCGAAAACGCCCCGGTGCTTGTTTACCCGAACCCGCTGAACCCCGCCCGCTACGTGGTGATCAACAGCAGCTTCACGTATCGCGAGTATGACTACCTCAACAACGCCCGCCAGGTGCCCAAGCTGCCCGACTGGGCCGTGGTGAACTTCAGCGAAGCGCCCAATGTGGTGTCGCCTGGCAAGATCACTGACGCGGGCTTCTTCAATGAAGCCTGGCAGTGGAAGCCCGCCCCCGCGGAAGCCAAGACCGCCGCGACCAAGCCCTAAGGCTCCCGTCACAAGGTCCCATAAACGCAACTCCTCGCTCCATCACCGCCCGCCGGTGATGGAGCATGGGGGAAGGGATAAGCAAGCTCACCAAGAGCCACCCCTGGCCCCCGCAAGCTGAACCCCTGCCCTCCAGACCACTCCGCCCCCAACACCTTGACGCACTGCCCACTGACGCACTGACACACTGGATTCTCTTGCTCCGCGCCAGAAACGAAAGATAATTGCGCCATGCGTTTCCCCATGCTCCAGCTGCTGCTCGCATGGTTGCTGGCCGTCACCACCCAGGCTGCGCAGGAGGAGCCCCCGCCCCTGTCGCCCACGAGTATCCAGGACGACGCCCGGCTGTTCAATCCTGAGCAGACCGCGAAACTCACCGCTCTGCTTGCCACCACCCGGCAGCAAACGGGCGTCAGGATCACCGTTGCCACCTTCACCTACACCAGCGGCATCACCGTCAGCCAACGCGCCCAGAGACTGGCCGCCGCCTGGTTGGGAAATGAGCCCGGCCTCGTCTTCGCTTTTGACCGTGGTTCCTCCCAACCCGCCATCGCCGTCTCCCCCGGGCTCTGGAACACCTACCCGGCGGATGACATCACCATGATGGTCCTGCGAAACAGCACCGTCTTCACCCAGGGGAACCCCATTCCAGATGAGCGCATGGTCGCCGCGATCGAAGCCTCCGCCCACCAGATTGGCAGTCTGGAAACGATCCGCCGCCAGCGGCTGAAGGTCTTCACCAAAGACGACCGCCAGCTGGCCACCGTGGTCATCATCGTGCTTGCCGTGCTCGGCTTCGCCTCCCTCTGGTTTTCCCGCCGCATCCGGCACAAACGCGCCGTTCAAGAGGAAACCTACCTGTTTCCCGACGTCCACGTCGGCCTGCGCCTCGGCGCCCCCTTTGGCGGAGGCACGGCTGCCGAAGTCAAAGGCCGGGAGTGAGGAACTCCTGACGCCCCACTTCCAGGCAAACTGGTCTTCACGGCAGGATGCTCCACCAAAGAAGAAGAACTCCCGTCCCCAAGGTCAGCGAAACTCGGGGACCACATGCTTCCAGCGCGTCGCCTTCAGCATCCTGCAGAAGGCCTCAGGGTCGCAAACACCGTCCTAGATCTTCCCACCCCAATGTCCACCAGCTGCGGGCGGCCGCACCACTCCCGCAATACCCTCGAACCCCAACTGACGCACTGACGCACTGGTTTACCGAATTACCGAATCACCGAACCCCCGTCCTCAATCCTCCTCCGCTCCTTTGGGCGGCAATCCCAACTGCAACCTCATCTCGCCCAGGCGGATATCCATCTCCTCCACAAAACGCCAGGGCAGGCGCTTGCGTTGGTACTTGCGCCAGAGCACGTCCCGCAGGGCCTCATAGTGCTCCAGCTTCGGCTCAAGCAGCGGCTCCCACTCATCCATCTGATTCGTCGTGTGGAAGAAGTGCCACTTTCTCGCATCCCAGCAGGCGCGGAAGTGCAGACGGCGGTGGTCTTCATCCCGCTCATGCCATTCATGGGTCTGGGAGTGGAGTTTTACTTTCATGGATAACGAAGCGGAAGGGGGCTGAGCGAGCGGGTGTCACACACCTCTTGCAGCCAGTTCAGGCCAGATGCAAGCCCGGCCTGCCTGACCGGGCCTCATGCCCCCCTGGTGATGGCAGCCCCCCCGAGCACCTCAAAGAAACTCCGTCATCCCGTCAAAGCCGTGCGAGACCGGGATGGCGTGGCCGATGTCCTCCAGGATCTGGCGGGTGAGGCACAGCTTCCGGTCCAGGAACACGTCATCATGCATAGGGTCGTGATGGGTCACAATCCAGCGCTGCACCCGGGCCAGCTTCATCAGAGCGCACGCATTCGGCAGGGAGCAGTGGCCCCAGCCGATCCGGGACGGGTACTCGTCTGCCATGTATTGGGCCTCGTGCAGCACCACATCCACCCCGTTCAGGAAGGAGACGATTTTTTCAAACGGTGCCACCTGGGGGTGATACCGGCTCAGGGCGTGGGGAGCGCCAGTGTAGCCCTGGAGGAACTCGTCATCCGGCATCCACACCACCGACTGCTCGCCCGTCTCCACCTTGTAGCCCACCGTCGGCAGCGGATGGTGGGAGAACTCCCAGGTCACCCGCACATTGCCGATCTCCACCGGCTTCTCGCCGATGTGCTGGAAGCGCAGATTCGACCGCATGTCCTCCATCTGCACAGGGAAGTAGTCCCGGTCGAGCTGACCGCGGAAGAGCGCCTCCAGGTTCTTCCCAAAACCCGTGGAGCCGTACACCGTGATGTCGAAGCCCGGCAGATAGGCTGGGGTGAAGAACGGGAAGCCCTGGATGTGATCCCAGTGGGTGTGGGTGATGAAGAGGTGCAGCTTGCGCGGCCCGCCTTCCAGAATGTGGTTCCCCAACTCGCGAATGCCGCTGCCCGCGTCAAAGATGAGCAGGTCATTCCCCACCGCAAAGGACATGCAGGACGTGTTCCCGCCATACCGCTGGAACCGATGCCCCACGGTGGGCGTGGACCCGCGGGTGCCCCACAGGGTGAAATGCGTGCGCCGCGTATCCAGCACCGGCTGGTAGCTGATGGGCACCGCCGAGGCGGGCAGCACACCTGCTCCCGCCACCCGGGCATCAGCCACCATGGTGCCGCCCAGGGCAGCAGAAACTTTGCGCACCAGATCCGCGGGATTGAAAGGCTTGATCAAGTAGTCCAGCGCTCCCAGCTCTGCCGCCGCCTGACGCTCGGTCTTGAAGTCCTTCGCACTGCACACGATCACGGGCAGGTCCTTCGTCTTCTCGTCCGCGCGCAGGATCTTGAGCGCCTCGATGCCGTTCATCTTCGGCATCATGATATCCAGCAAAATCAGGTCCGGCAGATCCTCCCGCACCTTCACGATGCACTCCTCGCCATCCGCCGCCAGTTCCACATGAAAACCCGCCCCCTCCAGGGCGTAGCTCATGGCTAGCGCGATGATATTGGCATCTTCAACCACGAGGATGCGCGCGGGTTTGGTACGTGCAGGGGGATTTTGGCTCACTGGGGTGAAACAAAGGCGGCTGTCGCGCGGGCGCAACCCCCAAAATGAGGGGGCACCACCAAACGGAACCGTCAGAAATTGGATTGCAAGATCTCCAGCGACCAGCTTGTTTGTTTGTCTGCGCTTATGCGCATATAGACGATATCATTCTCACTCTCAGATCCATCCACCGCACTTCCTCAATGAATACACGACTCCTGGTCGCTCTCTGCACTGCCCTGGCCGCCCCCATGGCCTTCGCCACCCCGAGCGGCCTCAACAACATCCCCACCGCCGACGTCACCCCTCCCGGCGTGCTGGTCATCCAGAGCTTCACGAACTTTGGCAACGACAAGGACGCCGACCTCACTCTCGGCTTCAAGACTGGGCTCGACCTCTTCGGCCAGAAGTTCGAGTTTGGGGCAGACTCCCACATCGTTCCTGACAAAGGCGGCCCCATCGTCCTTCAGGCCAAGTACAGCCTCCCGCTGGGTGAAGGCCTCCCCACCCTCGGCCTGGGCGTCGCCAACATCGCCATCACGGAGGACGACCGCGCGGGCGATCCCTTCAGCTACCTGGTGCTTTCCCATGACTTCGGCGGCCTCTTCCGCGCCCATGCCGGTTACGGCTTCCAGACAGACAACAACAGCGTCCTCCTGGGCTTGGACAAAACCGTGAAGCTCTTCGAGCGCGACCTCACCCTCCGCAGCGACTTCATCCAGATCCAGGACGAGTCCCAGTGGATGGGCAGCCTCGGCTTCCTCTACGCCCTGCATGAGAACGTCGTGCTCGAGTCCTGGGCCAGCCAGCCCTTCGACGACGGCGACACCATCTACACCGTGAAGCTGAACTTCGTCTTCAAGTTCTAGACCACACACGGTACCCCCCTCCTTTTCCTCAACCGCAAACCTGCCCCAATCCTTAGCCAACCACCCATGAAACCCACATCATTCGTTGCCGCCCTCGTCGGCATCACCACCCTCCTGGCCGGCATGGCCCAGGCTGAAATCGGCCTCATCACACCCGCCGACGCCAAGGCCCTCATCGAGAACCCGGATCCCGCCAAGCGCCCGATCGTGCTCGACACCCGCGGCGGCTACAAGGACTACTTCCGCGGCCACCTGCCCACCGCCCACCACATCAACTTCGACACCCTGCGTGGCACCGACCACGCCGTGCCCGTGCAATACCTGCCCGAGGACATCACCAAAGCCCTCCTCGTGCGCGCCGGTGCCGACAAGGACCGCCTCCACATCGTGTACGCCACCGGTGAAGCCCTGCCCAACGACGAGATCCTCAGCGCCACCATGGTGGTGCATGTGCTCGAGAAGGAAGGCATCAAGAACATCCGCATCCTCGATGGCGGCCTGCCCGCCTGGAAAGCCGCCGGGTTCAAGCCCACCCAGGAATACTTCGGCAACCCCGCGGGCAAGCTCCCGGAAAAAGGCAACCCTGAAGTCGCCCTCACCGCAGATGAAGTGATCGCCAAAAAGGACAAAAAAGGCGTTATCCTTGTGGATGCCCGTCCGATCAACGAATACCTCGGCCAGGACGAAGTCTGGCTGCGCAAGGGCCACATCCCAGGCGCGGTGAGCTTCCACTGGGCCCGCCTCACCGAGAAGGACAACACCCACAAGTTCAAACCCTTCTCCGAAGTGAAGGCCGACCTCGAAGCCGCAGGCATCACCAAAGACAAGGAAATCATGTGCTACTGCGGCACCTCCCGTGAAGGCAGCCTCCTGCGCTTCTACCTCAAGCATGTGGCTGGCTACCCCAACGTCCGCCTCTACGAAGGCGCCTGGAAAGAATACGTCTGGCTCAAGGACAAGTCACTCCCCGCTGAGACCGAGGCACCAAAAACCGCCGCCAAATAAGCTGCAGACCTGCACCGCCTCCGGTTTAGCTCAGGAATCATACCCCAAAGCATGCCTTCGCAAGAGGGCATGCTTTTTTGCTTTGTGGGTTCAGGTTTAACCGCAGAGACACAGAGGGCACAGAGGTTTCGTGAAATCACCATCTGAAGGCAGGGCAGACGCCCATGGCTTTTGAGCCCGCGTTCCCGGCGGAAGAGCTCCTTCTAGCCAAAGCGCAACCTCTCATCCCCTCGAAGTCCGCAAACAGGGTTGGAGTACCGCGTTTACGCGGCTCACTCTACAAGCCACCCGTGACGTCTCCTCAATCGACAACGTCTGGAGTCTTGATCCCCTTGGAGGCAGTTGGCAGCACCTCACGAGGGACACATCGCATAGCGGGAATCTAGTGCCTGCCAAGGAACCTGGGTGGCGAAACGCGGTCTGGCGATTTCTCAAAACGACCTGTGCCGGAGAAGCCAGGGGAGCGCACGCATCTGGAATGCTGTTTCCGGCATCTTGCCGGGAACATCAGTCAGCGCGGGGCCTCGCGAGGGGCAACCAAACATTCATGCCACATCGCATTCGAGCGACATGGAGGCGTTGAAGGTGGTGGGAGGAAATACGCATGTTGTCGGCCTTCCCACCTGAGTCTCATCGTGGGACGGCACCCAACGTAGACTCGCTGGAAGCTCGTCAACGTTGGGCTTGTAGCCCCATCCTCTTCGAGGAAGAACTTCGAAACTGAGCCCAGTGGAAGTCGCCAGTTCTTTGGCAGCCACCTACTGGTCTTTGATCACCCTCCATCCCAGCGCCCCTGTAGTCGTCGACGTAAGGAGAACAGACCAATCGCGCGAATTTTGGGTGGCCGCCAAGGAACCACCCGGAGGTGCCATTCTCAGTTCGAAGCTGATCCCCAGCGGGGATCTCTAACACAGCCCAACGTTGGACGAGCCCCAAGCGAGTCAACGTTGGGTACCCCCGCAGAGGATGATCAGGTGGGAAGGCTGACAGCATCTCCTTTCTCCCCACCGCCATCAACACCCCCACGTCAGTCCCCCCGGTTCCTTGGCAGGCACTAGCTGAAGCGTCTGCAAGCTTCGCCTTCTCACCGTATCACCAAGTTTCGAAAGACTCTGGTCCTCTACGCGAAAGACGCTGGAGCAACCCCTCACTTCGCCTCTCCCTCATTCCCCTTGTCTTCCTCCAACGTCAGCGAATCAAAATAAGACCTCGGCGGCCAAATGCTGATCACATGTCTCGGCTCAAACTCGATCACCTCACCAGTCCTGATAAACTCAATGTTTGACGCATCGTTGTCGAGCACCCCCTTGTAGCCCAACGACGTGTACCCGGTGACGCGCACCCACAGACGCTCCACCTCAGGATCACGATTAACGGGAAAGCGAAACATCAGCTTGCACCATTCTCCCACCTCCAGGCGCTGACGATTCCACTCATCGGGCAACTCGAAGGTCGCCGCGTGTAGCTTCCGATACTCCACCGCATCAACAAGCTCATAACTGGGAACAAAATCCTCCATAACAGATGCGATACGCCACTTTCACGCCTCCCCATCACCTTGCCCCGGCCCATCTCCCGCACACTAAAATCCACGAAATACCCCGTCCTTACGAACGGCCTCGGCAAACTCCTCGAAGTCCATGTTTCCGATCGCAAGGTTGTTCTCAATTTCTGCCACATGCTTGGCAGCTGCCCGAAACTGCGCTCCGCGATTCTCGGCTAGATCTACCACCAGCAATGGGAACCTGGACTTCGACATCGCAATCGCATCCGCCACCACCAGGAAGCTGTGCGGATAACCATCTGGAGCCGCCGCAACCAGATCATCCACACTGGCACCACTACGCTCAGCATCCTCCAGAACCTCCATCGTAAAGAAAAACGGGTCTATGGGGTCATTCACCTGCTCCATGAGGCGTTCCCAGGCTTCGTTGTCTGCAAAATCGGTGCGCACCAACAGTGCGTACTTGGTGATGGGGAGAGGATCCATACGTGCTTTGTAAGAAGCATGGACCTTCGGCGCAAGAGCACCCCTGTCCAGCTCTCTCATTGGGACAGATCTAATCGGGCGCTTTCCACTTCTCACCCCTCACCCGCTCCACCATGTCTACATACGCCGCCTCGATCAAAAGCCCGACCCCGGATTGAAATGATCATTCACCCGCTTTGAGAGCACAAGATAAACCCCGATCGCGGCCGAAAGCACGGCGGAGAAAAGCAGCCACAAACGGATGATGGCGAAGAAGTTCACGTTCAGATTCCCCAGTTGAGTCCAGGAGGCAAACGTGAGGATGGCGCCCACACCACAACGAGCAGCCGTGATCCACCGCGCCCAACCCTGGCCAGAGATGAGAAACAGGGCCAGCACGACGTTGATCACCAGCCCCGCCACATTTCCGGCCAACCCACGGGTACCGACCAAGACGCCCCACAAGACAGCATTGAGCAGTGAGAAGCCGATGATCAAAAGGGCGATGCGGGTGACAAGAGCTTTGCTGTCCATAGTGAATTTCAGAGACGTGGTTGGAATGAAGAAAGGAAGAATTTCCAAAGCAAACTAGCCCACCTTCTGCCCAACCACCAGATCTATGACGGCCTATCGATCGAACAAATCGAAATCTGATCATGCCGTCCGCTCCAATACGCCGCTCCCTCTACCGTCTTCCTCCGAGTGGGGGAGGCCTGCTCAGTGCCAATTCCCAGAACTCCGTAACCCGGCTCCAAACTCACGAGCGCACCCGGACACGGACATCTACCACTCCACCCTACTATTGCCCTCTCTGCCCCCTCGTCCCGGAGGGACGCTGGACTGTAGCCGGTGGTGACAACCACCGGATCACACCATCCCACCGCCCTCGCGTCCCGGAGGGAAGCCGGATCGGCTTCACTCTACGCTCTCCAAGCCTCCGCCCGATCCTCGCTAAAAACACCTGGCACCGCTCGAAGCTCATCCCTGAAAGGGATATCTACCACAGCCCAGTGGTTGGATGAGCCCTATGCGAGTCAACCCTGGGTACCTCGCCACACGATCCATCAGGTGTGAAGCCGACCACACTTGCTCTCCACCTCAAGACACTCACCGGAACCCATCATCCCCCGGCTCCACTAGCGAGGCTCCCAGCTCCGCTCATTCACAGCAGTGCCAACAAAACCCAGCATCACAATTGTTCCAAACAATCCTCCTCAAGCCGAAGGTCATTGAGAAAACCACCGAACCGTCCGTCCACGTCCAAGCTCACGTCGAGGACGCACAGCCCTCGATCTTCGACCTCTTTAACCAAATAAATTCTCCCCAAGCAGAATTCGAAGATGCGGCGGCTTTCCTCAGGAAGCTCATCCACCCAATCCGGCATCTTCACAAACCTGACTCTGCTGCCAGCTTGAATCACAATAGTCAAGTACGAGTGAGATCAGACCTCAGGCTGGGACACTGCGCCATTTGCTGTAGATGAAAACCAGATCCGCTCGTCGTGGTCGATCAAAAGCAGGTCACCGGTATCGAAAACGAACAGGATATCGGAAACTCCATCCAACAGTCCAATCGGACGGCCGCCTTCCTGACGCTCAAACTCCTCCACGAACCGGGTAAAATCATCATCCGTCAACCGCAAAGGCAGGAGCGACACCATTCCGCAGTCCGGAATCACGATGACTTCCCGAGTTCGCGGCAGAATTCCAGGCAACACGTTTTCGATGATGAAAGTCTCAAGGTTGGAAGAGACATCCTGAACGATGCGCTGAAAGCCGCCTGGAGCCGCTGCCATGATGGAAGCGACAGCATCGAAGCTAAGCTGCTTAAGCGTTTTCATGGAAGCAAATCCCGGCACCCACTTGGTCAAGGTTGCCAGCGCAACTTCCCATGACAGCGGCTCCGCTTTGTATCCGGTATGATCCGAAACCAAGTTTGCCGAATCACGGGCGGGCGGAGCAGGGTTCCGTTCATAGCAAATCTCCGACAGGCTGGCGACAAACTCTGTGACCTCCGCCGACGCTCTTTCAACGGACAAGGAGACCACCAATTCATCTTGAGGAAAACGTCCAAACATAGCTCCCTTCGGCACCGTCGAAGGAATGCCCTTGGCTGCAAAGTGCTGAAACAGCAGCCCCGATACCTCAATGGGGCAAAACAAACACACGGTCTCATCATGAAGATCCTGAATAGCAATTTGCGCTCTCAGTCGTCCTCGATTGATCTGTTCGCGGGGCATACGACTCCAAGAATAGCCATACTTCCGAGATCAAGCAAAGTCAGTTCCCGACTCCACTTCGCACACCACCTCCCTCTCACCCCGCCGGATCGGCATCACTCCACTACTCCATCACTCCCCGTCCCCCTCACCGCCCCTCCACCAGCGCCAGCAACTCAACCGGCTCCGCCACACACGCAAACGCCCCCGCCGCATGCAGCTCCTCCCGCGTCCCATAGCCCCACAGAACACCCAGCCCCCTCACCCCATTGTGGTTCGCGCCTTTCATGTCGTACTCACGATCCCCAATCATCACTGCCTCCTCAGGACGGATGGCCTCCCGCTCCAGGATGTAGGCAATCAGCTCCGTCTTCTCCGTCCGCGTGCCATCCAGCTCGCTGCCGTCCACCGTGTGGAAATACTTGCTCAGCCCAAAGTGCTCCACGATCCGCCGGGCAAAGACCGTCGGCTTGGAGGTGGCTACTCGGATGATGTGCCCGCTCTGCTGCAGCTGCTCAAGCGTCTCCACAATCCCGGCATACACCGCATTCTCAAACAGTCCGACGGTCCCAAACCGCTCCCGGTATTTTCCCAGCGCCTCCTCTGCCAGATGCTCCTTCTCCGGCCCCAACAGCGTAGCGAAGCTCTTCTTCAGCGGCGGCCCAATGCACCAGCCAAGGTTCTCTGCAGGAGGCGGCACCACCTCCAGGCTGGCCAGCGCATGCTGAATGCTCCGGGTAATGCCCGGAAAGGGATCAGTGAGAGTGCCGTCGAGATCAAAGAGGATGTGCATAGGGGAACAGGTAGCGGGCACCAAGGCAAACTTCACCGACTCATCGCCCGATTCGTCCGGATTGCAACAGACGACAAGGCTATCACCGTGTCCTGCCTACTTGGCCCTTTTGTCGGCGAGAATATGTTGAGTCAGCCCCCTCTGACGCAGTTCCGTCTCTATTTGCTGCAGCAGTTCGAGCTTCACTTTTGTCGGGCTGGGCAGTGGAGGCCCCATGCCTCGACGCACGCCAGTAGGCTTGTGTTCAATCCAAATGCAATTTCCGCCCTCCGCTCTCGCGGACGTGATAATGATGTCTTCGACTCTCAACATAGCTCCCGTCGACACTAGCCGCAGTTTTCCCGCCTGCCACCTCAACCCTCCGCATCCTCCCGCTTCGGGACCAGCTTCAGTCGCGTCCAACAACTTGTGTGACGCTTGCCATCCCAGCTGCCATGGCGAAGCGCCGTAGAGAAGGTTCTTCCGCAATATGGGCACTTCGCATAGCCATTCTTGTTGACCGAAGCAGGCCGTCGTCGTCTAAAAAATCCACGCACCCTGCTTAGCAACGCTCGCGCTCAAATCGGGAGTCCATTGCCATAGTTGTCCCAGAACACTGCTGTGCAGCCATTGGGACAGATTGAAGATCCGCCGCCCAATCCCGCGGCCCGGTCCATGGGAGCGCCACACTTCTCACACAGATATTGTTTTCTTCGGAAGATTCCCATGATGTCCGGATTGATGATGTTCAATGATGCTTGCACGTG
This sequence comes from Verrucomicrobium sp. BvORR034, assembly GCF_000739635.1. Classification (GTDB taxonomy): domain Bacteria; phylum Verrucomicrobiota; class Verrucomicrobiia; order Verrucomicrobiales; family Verrucomicrobiaceae; genus Verrucomicrobium. The sequence goes on from NZ_BATQ01000170.1 coordinate 38,994, forward strand.
ACGGATGCGGGCGCGCCATCGGTCAAGTCGATCCTCGCAGGTAGAGCACCACTTTATCCCGGGGCTCGAGTTGCACATTCACTTCTCCGTTCATCATGTCCCTGAGACCCGAGTGAATCCAGATGTTTCATAGAACCACCATATGGACCGCCCTGGACCTACCCGACGGGCGAATGGGGATTGCCGTCGATCTGCTTCCGTCTTCATAGACTTTTTTCTTCAGGGAACCCGTACATTCTGTCGGACCACATTTCCTGAATCAAGGTTCAAGATGCAGAACTCCAGTTGTATCATTAGGGTGCACTCCACCCATCCGATCGGCCCTTGGCTATTGACATCTGGACAACTCGCCTCGCCTACTTCCTGAACTCAGCATACACGAGCTCATTCGGCTCCCCTCCAGCCCAGTGAGCCCCGATTCCGCTCACACAGGTGATGACCTCCGGTACACGACCTTCACCATGGTCGAGCTCTAACTGAGGCAACGCAGCGAAATCGATCTGGACCCTCGCCCGGATCTGATCAAAGGACTGGCCACCTGTGTGAGGAGCCGACCCCTTAAAGTAAGGTTGCAGTTCAGCCCAATTAGCAGGCAACCTCTGCTTGTCCTTTTGGTGAGCAATGATCAACTCCGCCGTCGCCCATTGCGCATAGCAATCCGGCACCGTCTGTTTGACTTGGTGGTGGAGCGCGACGGCCACAAACACCGCGACCCCCAGGAGCCCAAGCAAACACCAAGCCAGAATTTTCTGCCATCTCTCCATAAGATCCACTCGCGTCTTTTCAGCACCGGGCAACCCGCCGCCAACGCCAAAATACACCCGCAGCCAGAGGGATGGCAAGCACGATGCTGACCATCCCCGTCAGCGTTGGTCGCTCCAGGCCGCCGCGATTCCAGAACAGCACAAGGTAATCAAAGTAGTGCGAAGAAGTCCGGACCGTTGATGCCGATGTACGCCAAGGTCCAGGCGACAAGGTAGCACGCGACCACGATGGCAAGACGCTTCACAGTATTCTTCATCATGAGGTGACCGTTGCGTGAATGAACTCTCAAAATTGGGTTGTCTAAGGTGACTCCAACGATTGGCGAATCAACGCACCCGTCGCCTCCAGCGTCTCCCGCCCGGCCTGTTCACCAAACCGTCGCCACCCGAACCCATCACCCGTCGATCTCGGGATCACATGGAAGTGCACGTGAGGCACCTCCTGCCCCGCCGCCTCGCCATCGGCCAGGGACAACGAGATCCCCTCACACCCCGGCAGCGCCGCCTTGAGCCCACGGCCCACACGCCGCACCAGGTCAAACACCTGATCCCCCTCCACATCCTCAAGCTCAGTGAACGACGCCACATGACGTCGAGGAACTACCAGCACATGCCCCGGATTGACCGGGCGAATGTCCAGAAAGGCAACCGCCCGGTCGCTTTCCGCGATGCGGATGGACGGGATCTGATGTGAAAGGATCTGGCAGAAGATGCAGACACACATAGAACGATCGTTGGGCAAAACTCTACTCAATGAGTGCGAACGATTCAAGCCTTCCACAAACGGGACACCGATACGTGGCCACAGGAATCTGCAGGACCGGAACCTTGAGACCGCCGAGCCAGGAAGATTCTGGTGAGCCCGACACCCAAGTGGGCTGTCGGATAGACATCTTGTGATGATAGTCAGGTACAAATCCCTTTTCCATCTCAACATCGCATCGTTGGCACTTGGGAGTACTCATCAGTTCGGTTTCCTTAAATCATTGGTTACAAGGTTTCTTGATCCAAATGGACAGCACTCCGGGCCACCATCAAATGTCACCCTCTCACCCGCACCATCTGCACGAGCCTCGCCATGCCTGCAGCGGGAGCGCAGAGGAGGATGACAGCAATTGAATTCAACACCAATCCTCTCAGCACTTCTCCCGCTGAGCTTCCTCTGACAAGAATCCCGTACCCGCTTGCGACCACCACCCAAACCAAAAAAGACACGATGGGAGCCAATAGGACGCACAAATGAGCGCGATGTGATTCCGGTTTCCAAATGACGCCCAAGACACCTCCAACCACATGCACACCGATCAACATCGCCACCACAAAACGCCATTCAGAAGGAGTCGTATCAGGTGTCGAAAAGATCACCCACAACAACAGAAGCGCTGGGAACCACGTCACAGCGATAAAGAACGCACTCGGAACCCATTGGGCCGAACCTCTCTTCATCGCTGTATCAGTCATTGATTGTTGAATTTTGCAGTTTGAAGTTTTGAGCTTTCACCCCTTCTGCACCTCATAGCGCAGCTCCACCATGCTCGGCCCCATCTGCCGCACCGCCGTGAGACGCAGCACGGGGCTCAACACGGTACGAGGAAAGAGCGGCCTGCCCTTGCCCAGGGTGACTGAGCCCACTTGCAGGATCAGCTCATCCAGAAGCCCTGCATCGTGGAACTGCCCCGCGAGATCCCCGCCTCCCACAACCCAGAGATTCTTGCCATCAGCCGCCGCCTTCATCTCCTCATGCACCGGGCGCACATCCCCCTGCACAAACCGGATGTCCGCCCCTGCGATACCAGGCAGCTTGCGACTGGTAAAGACCCAAGTCGGCTGAGTGTACGGCCATGCCGAGCCGACCTCCGCCACGACCTTCTCCTCGTTGCGCAGCATCCATTCATAGGTGGTCGAGCCCATCACCAGCGCCCCCACATCTGCAATGAAGGCGGGATAGCTGGATTCATTCAGCTCCCCCAGGGGAAACAACCATTCCAGAGAGTCGTCCTCCGTGGCAATGAAACCGTCAAGTGTGGTCGCAGTGTAGTATTGGGTTTTCATGGTGGCCATCCTGTACTGCTCAGCAACCGGGATCAAGCATCAGATCATACGTCGTTGCTCATATCCTGACGCGATGCGTCTCATCGTTGTTCAAAGATCACAGCCATCCCAACCCTCACCAGTGCCACAAGAATTCGTCGTAGGCGCATCGAAATGTGGGCAGAGGAGGTTGATTGATTGTTTCTTGGTGGAGGCACATACCGTCAGGCTCCAGTAGTGTTCTTCTGAATGGCACCCGCTTTTCTATCTATGGGGGCACTCCCATCTTTCCTGGTCACATCCCGAAATTCATAGGCCCCACGCAATTCCAAGGCGGGGTTGATCGAAAGCGATGCTCTTGTCATCCCGAATTGCTGCTGATCCAATGGACCGTGCAACTTCCTAGACTCGACATCAAGGATCCAATAATCCACTTGTGAGGTATCTTCGACCTCGTAGGTGTCGGCCGGGTTGCCGGGACTACGCCGTTTCAAACCATGTCGTTCGGCCAAAATGTACCTGCCATCGGTAACGCACTGGGTAACAATAGTAGGAATGATCGGGTTCCCTTCACTTCGGCCAGCTTCCGACGCGATAATGATCTGGTAGGGAGAAGTCCGGTGCAGCCAATAATCTCCAGCAAGGTGACCGGAATAGTCCTGATTCCCAGGCCCTGGAAACCGCATCGGATGCTCCCGGACGCAACGACGCACCAAGCCTGCCAGAGCAATGCAGACGAAGAGACCGACAGTCACTAAAACAAAAACCGTTGCTTTAAGTTTGTTCATGGTCTCACACTTATTTGGCACATGACAAAGGATCCCGTACCGATAGAGGTCGTCAACACCCAATGTCGCAAGGTCAGGATTTCGGAAAGGTTGTTACGTGAGAAGGAGATGCAGGGAGCTCCTTCTGCAATCTGTCATCGTACGCCATCAATCCGCTCGGCATAGATTCCGTCTGACAAGATCAACCTCCGGTGAAGCATCTCGCAGCCAGTCATCACTCCATCGCTGATGCTATCCCAAACTTCGAAGTTGATCATCACGCCCTCAGGCATCGAGGGGTGCTCTGCCACAAGCCAGTTCCAAAGGCCCTGCCAGTCCATCGCGCGGTTTTGCAAAAGAATGCTCACCCCTCGATCTCCGAAGAAACCTACGGCTGTGCAGAAGTCCCATCCATTCTCCCATTTTTTGGACAGCTGTTCATAGATTCGCTGCTCAATTGCCTCCTCCATGCCGGCGATCGATGGAGTCGCAGAATGCTGATGTTGGTAGCGCTGAGCAACTTCCATCCACTCCTGTGAAGTGACGAATTGCAACGTGAACATTTTCTCGATAGCCATCGCAGCATTGTCCAGTCCGCCACCCATGTCGTCTACTTCCCGATCTGTGACCAGAGCGCGTACTCTGGGATGACGCGCAACGTTGCCAGCCCTGGCTGGGGTAGAGACGCACCAGTTCGCAACCCTCATCCGTCGGATCCCCCACCAGTTGGCACTTCCACCAACTCGATGGAGTGCCCATCCAAATCTCTCACCACGGCCCGTCTTCCCCAAGGTGAATCTTTCGGTGGCGACACGATCTCCGCTCCCAGCTCAACAAAAGCTTTCAAAAGGGAATCCACCTGTTCTACAACGAACCCCAGTCTCGCCGCGGACGTCGGAGCATCGGTCGGCCGCAATGGATAGATCTCGAAGACCAATCCATCCACTTCACAAGAGTAGTGCTCTGGGCCACTGCCATGGGCGTGCTTGGTGAATTGAAGCCCCAGGTTTTGATAAAAAAGCACGGCCCGGTCAATATCGGGAGAACGAATCACCACGAGATTAAGAAATGGGGGAGAGGCTGGCATAGGAAGAACAATCAGGCTCCGGCACTAAGAACCTGTTTGGATAAAAACATCCGGGTGTGGCAGGTTCAATTAAGGGAATGAGATAAAAGCGGCTTCGCCGAGCCTGAGAACTGCCCCCTCCGGGTTGCGGTCCTTTTGAGCCTGGACTGCGTTGCTCATCGGTTGTGAATCTCGATTCACGCCCTCTTCGCGCCTTGTCCAGACTCAAAATGCCTCGCAACACACCCAGCGTTTTTATCCAAACAGGTTCTAAGTACCGCTTCGGTTCGCAGATCTCGCTTCAACTGCTGATATGGGAAGCCCCAGCCACCTCGTCACTGAGCACTCGCTCATCAGGGTGAACCGGTTCCAGATCACCCTGGATCTGCCCCAAGAAAGGGTCTGGCAGCTCTTCCAGCACTCCCAGTTTCAAACGATGAACTCTGAAGACATTGTCAAAGTCCATCGGGGGATTCCGGTCATGACGCCCTCTGCCCATGGTGTCTTCATCATCGTGGCAATAAAACAACCCGTAACTACCCGGTGCATGAATGCGAATCCATTCAAGCATTGCCCAAACCGAGGAAGTCCGGTGATTGCGGGAAAGGCAGAAGTTGAGCAACCCATGATGATTGTTCAGATCTTCAAAGAGGCTCCACTGGAGCCAGGGATCGCAGTGATCCGCCATCCATGCTCTGAATTCAGCAAACAACCTTGCGTCAGCCGCGGCAATGCTGGCGTCAACCTCCGTGCCCCTGTCTATCGTGGCCGTGCGAAGAGGTTCGCGGGAAGACTGCAGGTGACACCATCCAAATCCGAGCATGGTTTGTTAGCGGTTAAATCGAGCGGCTCTATCCTCTGCGAAGACACGCAACACGTCAACAGAGGGACGCTCGCATCAATGCATCCCTGTCCCGGAGGGGACGCCTGACGTTAGCCGGTGGCGTAAACCACCGGATTATCGCGCCCAACCCCAACTCTGCCCCATCGCAAATCACCCGACATCTCCTTCACCCCCCCCGCTGCCAAGAGCCGGGACGGCTCTTCTACCTTTCCTCCACCACTCCATCACTCCCCGCTCACCGCTTACCGCTTACCACCCACCGCCCCATACTCCATTGAAAAAACCCTTTCATTAACCGCCCTTATTGCGAATAATGCGCTGGCACTCGCGCCCGCCCCTAGATCACCGGAATACCCACTGGTTCCCATGAACAACGCCCTCCCGCTGTCCGCCCGCCTGGTATTGCTCTTCGTCCTGCTCTTTACCATCCCCGCCTGCCAGACCAAGCCCGTCTGGAAGCCACAGCACCGGCCTGACTACAAACAGCGCCTCACGCGAGGGTGCATCTTCTACATGGATGGTGCCGGGGGCGGCACGGACAAATCCAACTACGCCGCGGGGGTCGTGGCCGGCATGTTGGATGCCGGGTACAACGGAGCCGGGGAACTCGTCACCTGGGAGACCGGCAAAGGCCTGATGGCCGACCAGGACGCCAGCGTGGAGTACAAGCGGGCCAAAGCAGCCCTGGCCGCCGCCAGCATCCTGAAGTACAAAACGAAATA
>NZ_BATQ01000169.1 GCF_000739635.1 Verrucomicrobium sp. BvORR034
GCAGTCGTGGCGGTTGCACCATCGCGACTCCGAGCCGCGCCAAGGCAAAACAGCAAGACGATGCGTTTTCCCTGATGGCATTGGGCTTCAGCCTGCGGGAGACTGGGCAACTGAAGCGGTTGTCGTGACCTGAAGCAGGACTCTGGGCGCCATGCCCCTGATTCAAGGCCTCCTCCCGTCTCAGGTCTTCTGTCTTGTGTCTTCCAGTCTTGTGTCTCCCGCGCAGCGGGCGATGCCGGAGGCATCCCAGCCATTAGCCGGATGGTTGAGGGAGCGTAGCGACTGATACCTCCGGTTGGGAGACAAGGAGGATCCCACCCCGGCAGGGGTGGCAGCAAGGTCGCAGTTCCAGTGCGTCAGTGCGTCAAGGTGTTGGAGCCGAAGTTGTACGGAGTACAGGCTTCAGCCTGCGGGAGACTGGGCAACTGAAGCGGTTGTCGTGACCTGAAGCAGGACTCTGGGACGCCATGCCCCTGATTCAAGGCCTCCTCCCGTCTCAGGTCTTCTGTCTTGTATCTTCCAGTCTTGTGTCTCCCGCGCAGCGGGCGATGCCTCCGGCATCCAAATGCGGCACGTCCCGCAAGTCTCCACCTGAGCAAGAAGAGTCGAAATACGTCTCCGTGGCGCACTGCGTGTCGCATTTTTCATTCACAAGTCACTCACGCACAATCCTATACAACAGAATGAGCAAAAACATCGTTTTTGGCAAAAAGTCCAAAAAGGGTGTCGATGGTGTCGCACCTCCCCCCGGGCAGGAGCCCCTTGCTCAAAAAAAGCGCACACCTCACAGTTCCCCCTTGTGTGGGACGCGAGCTTAGCGCACATTACTCAATGGTTGTTAATGCGTCTGACAGTGCATCTCAGGGTGAGGAACAGCTTCTGACCAAACCGGAGGTCGCGCGGCTCCTGCGGGTGAGATCGAAGACGATCGAGCGGTTCATGAGCCAGCGCGATCTTCCTTACATCAAGCTTGGGCGTCTGGTGCGCTACGAACGAGCGGCGGTGGAAGCGTTCAAGCAGCGGCTTACCGTAGGCGCGACGAACAGCCCGGGCGGCACCGCCCCCGGCGCCTGATATTTCCTTTATCCCCACACCCGGCCACAGCGGGGGGCCAGCCAGAACTTCATCACCCAGGCGACCCCACCGCACGGGCATGGGATGGCTTTGCCCATGGCCCGCGCCCGGTTCTCCATTCAGCAAAAACCAAAACCTCATGTCCCTGACAATCACCGAGCCCCATCAAACCAAAGACAAAGACAAGGCCCATGCCAGAGCCAAAACCCGGGCGCGAGCGAAGGCCAAAACCCCAACCCTGGACCCGGAGATCCGCCGCGACATCACGGCGGAGATTGTCAACAGCCCCGCCCACCACCGGGCCCTGCGGCGGAGCCATGCCGCCTGGTTTGATCAGGTCTGGTATGACACGTACCGGAAGGAATACCTGGTGCTGAATCACAACGGCGACTGGTTCCCGGTGCAAGACGGGACCCTGCGCCGCCACTGCAAGGTGCGCGGCATGCTCACAGCATCCGCCAAACACGAAGTTGCCTCCGAGTTCGAGGAATACGCGACCATGGTGCAGAGCCACCGCCCCGTGGGTTATGCCGGGCCCCTCGCCGGGCACTGCAAAGGCCTGCGCCGGGTGAACGGCCAGATGATTCTGGTCACTACCGATCCCTGCCTGCCCCAGCCCATGCCAGGCCCGTGGCCGGTCATGCATGCGCTCATCGAAGGGCTCTTCGCCAGTCCAGAGCATGACCAGCGCGTGTACCTCTACGGCTGGCTGCAATGCGCCATCCAGGCACTCCACGCCCACTGGCGGAAGGCAGGCCAGGTGCTCGTCATGGCCGGGCCGGTGAAGAGCGGCAAGTCCCTGTTCCAGAAACTGATCACCCAGCTCCTGGGCGGTCGCGAATGCCGCCCCTACGGCTACATGACAGGGGCCACAGACTTCAATGCCGACATGTTCGGCTGCGAGCACCTCCGTCTGGATGATGAGAACGGCAACACCGACATCAAAGCCCGCCGCCAGTTCGGCGCCCGCATCAAGGAGCTGCTCTACGGCCATGAGCAGCGCCTGCACGGCAAGCACAAGGATGCCCTGCTGCTGGACCCCGTCTGGCGCATGAGCGTGGCCCTCAATGAAGAGCCGGAAAACATGCAGGTCCTGCCTCCGCTGGATGACAGCCTGGAAGACAAGCTCATGATTCTGCGTGCCGCCCGCTGCCCCATGCCCATGCCTACCGGCTCGCTGGAGGAGGAATCCGCCTTCTGGCAGACGCTCATGAACGAGCTGCCCCACTTCACGCACTTCCTGCTGCATGAGTTCCAGATCCCTGCTGATCTGCGGGACAGCCGCAGCGGCATCCGCCACTGGCACCATCCCGAGCTCCTCCAGTCCATCCGCGAGCTTTCCTCAGAGGTTCGTTTCCTCGCCCTGGTGGACCGCGCCCTGCTCACCCTCCACCTGCAGGAATGCTGGGAGGGCACGGCCAACGACCTGGAAGCCCAACTCCTCGCCATCCCCGACGTCCGCTCCGAAGCCCAGCGCATCCTCTATTTCCCCAATGCCTGCGGCACGTTCCTCGGCAGACTCGCCAGACTGTGCCCCGACCGCGTCCAGCATCAGAATACGCGGGCCCAACGTGGCTGGAAGGTGCGCCCCCCAGACAGCCATCGCTCGTGACAACCTGCTCACGCTCCATCCCATCGGAGACGTTCGGCCGTAGTGCTGAGGGCACAAACCATCGCCCCGGGAAGCCCCCTCCTCTGACCTTCCCCAGATCTGATGTCCGGCGTCAGCTCAGTTTCAGGTCTGGCGTCTTGTGTCTTCCAGTCTTGTGTCTCCCGCGAAGCGGGCCTTGATATACTCACCGGATTATATAACCTGCTATCATGAAACTTCGCCTCCGTGGAGACTCTCTCCGCCTCCGCCTCACTCAGACGGAAGTGCTGGCTCTCCGCGACCAGGGCGCTTACGAGGAAGCCACCACGCTGGGAGCCTCCTCAGGCCCGCGCCTGGCCTATCGCGTCGAGTCCTCCCCCAGCGGCCCCCCGTCCGTCCAACACACCGCTGACGCCCGAGGCACCACCGTCACCGTCATCCTCCCCGCCGCCGAGGTCACCACCTGGGCGGACTCCCCCAGCCAGGTGGGGATCTATTTCGTCGAGTCCTGGGGCCTCAAGGTGGCAGTGGAAAAAGACTTCCGCTGCCTGGACCCCAATCGCGACGAGGACGAGTCTGACAACTTCACCAACCCCAACGAAGGGCATCCGCATCTGAACACCTGCGATGCGGACTGAGGTACATAGTGCCTGGTGCTTGTGAAGTTCCCGCGCAGCCAGCCCGTTCGGCGCGAACGAGTTAAAAAAAGCAACGCCGCTGCCCCTTTTCGCAGCTTGCACGGCACGGCTGTTGCGCTCTTGTGACTTTATGCTCCCACTCTCCCGCTCAGCCGGCATCCTGTTGCATCCGACATCGCTGCCTGGCCGGTTTGGGGTGGGTGAGATCGGGCCGGGGGCAGAGCTCTGGCTGGAGTCGCTCCACCGCATGGGGCAGAAGGTCTGGCAGATCCTCCCGCTGGGCCCCACGGGCTACGGGAACTCCCCCTACCAGTCGCTCTCCAGCTTCGCGGGCAATCCGCTCCTCATCAGCCTGGATGCGCTGGTGAAGGACGGCATGGTGACCCCGTCTGACCTCCATATGATGCCAGAGTTCCCTGATGAGCGGGTGGACTTTGGCTCAGTGATTGAGGTGCGCATGGCCTTCCTCAAGAATGCCGCCCGCCACTTCATCAACCAGTGCAACGCCAGCCCGCTGCTGGCCCGCGCCTTTGAGGTCTTCTGCCAGCGGGAGTCCGACTGGCTGGACGACTGGGCCATGTTCATCGCCCTGAAGGAGGAGCACGACAGCAAGCCCTGGACGGAGTGGCCCCGCGAGGTGGCCCTGCGCGAGGACGTGGCCATGGCGCAAGTCATGTCCTCCCTGGAGGCGGAGATTGAGGAAGCCAAGGCCCTGCAGTTCCTCTTCCACCGCCAGTGGAACAAGCTCCGCATTCGCGCGCGGGAGCTGGGCATCGCCATCGTGGGGGACATCCCCATCTTCACCGCGCATGACAGCGCCGATGTCTGGGCGAACCGCGAGCTCTTCTCCCTGGATGAGAATGGCAATCCCACCGTCATCGCGGGCGTGCCGCCCGATTATTTCAGCGAGACCGGCCAGCGCTGGGGCAACCCGCTCTATGACTGGCCCAAGCACCTGAAGACCAACTTCAACTGGTGGAAGTCCCGCATGCGGAAGACGCTTGCACTGGTGGACGTGGTCCGTATCGACCACTTCCGGGGCTTTGCCGCGTACTGGGAGATCCCCGCCAGCGAGGCGACCGCCATCAATGGCAAGTGGGTGGAAGCACCCGGCGATGCCCTGTTTAACTCCCTCAAGGAGGAGATGGGCGAGCTCCCCATCATCGCCGAGGACCTGGGCCTCATCACGCCAGACGTTGTGGAACTGCGCGACAAACACAGCCTGCCCGGCATGCGCGTCATGCAGTTCGCCTTTGGTCCAGATACCGTGACGCCGCTCTACGACCCCGCCACCTACCCGGAGAACAGCGTGGGCTACACCGGCACGCACGACAACGACACCGTGCTGGGCCTCTTCCGCAGTGAGGCGGGCGAGGACAGCACCCGCACCGCGGAGGTGATCGAAGCCGAGCGCCGCACCATCCTCACCTACACCCAGACGGACGGCAGCGAGATCCACTGGGACTTCATCGAGCACGTCTGGAAAAGCCAGTCCCAGCTCGCCATCTGCCCCCTTCAGGATGTGCTCGGCCTCGGCAGCGAGGCCCGCATGAACATCCCTGGCAAAAGTGGCGAGTTCTGGAACTGGCGTTTCACCTGGGACCAGCTGACTTCCGCATTGGAAACGCGGCTGCGAGAGGTCACGGCGCGGCATGGACGCGTTTAGCGTCCAGTGCGTCAGTGCGTCAGTGCGTCAAGGTGTCGGAGACGAAGTTGTACGGAGTACAGGCTTCAGCCTGCGAGAGACTGGGCCACTGAAGATTGTCGTGATCTGAAGCGGGACTTGGGGACGCCATGCCCCTGATTCAAAGCTTCCTCCCGTCTCAGGTCTTCTGTCTTCCAGTCTTGTGTCTCCCGCGCAGCGGGTGATGCCGGAGGCATCCCAGCCATTAGCCGGACGGTTGATGGAGCGTAGCGACTGATACCTCCGGAAAAGGGGTCGAAAAATGTATTCCACCCCGGCAGGGGTGGCAGCAACGTCGCAGTTCCAGTGCGTCAGTGCGTCAAGGTGTCGGAGACGCAGTTGTACGGAGTACAGGCTTCAGCCTGCGGGAGACTGGGCCACTGAAGATTGTCGTGATCTGAAGCGGGACTTGGGGACGCCATGCCCCTGATTCAAAGCTTCCTCCCGTCTCAGGTCTTCTGTCTTCTGTCTTCTGTCTTCCA